>PSPG01000012.1 GCA_003193925.1 Candidatus Thalassarchaeum betae | reverse complement strand
CGCCTTTTTGAGACGCGATTACTACCTAATCCAGCTTCATGAGGGCGAGTTACAGCCCTCAATCCGAACTACGAACGGGTTTCGGGATAGCGTCGTTCCTCTCGGAGTTGCAGCCCATTGTCCCGTCCTTTGTATTGCGCGTGTAGCCCATAGCATTCGGAGCATACTGACCTACCGTTGCCCTCGCCTTCCTCTGACTTCGCGCCAGCGGTCTCCCTATAGTGCGCCTGATCCGGAGATCGGGTTAGCAAATAGGGATGAGGGTCTCGTTCGTTATCTGACTTAACAGAACGCCTTGCGGTACGAACTGACGACGGCCATGCACTACCTCTCGAACAATCCAGCAAGCTCGTTACGCTGGCCTTCATATGTCCGTCGGTGGTGAGTTTTCCGGCGTTGAATCCAATTAAACCGCACAATCCTCAGGTTGCGGTGCTCCCCCGCCAATTCCTTTAAGTTTCAGCCTTGCGACCGTACTCCCCAGGCAGTGGACTTATCACCTTCGCTTCGACACTGAGGGTGCTCGGAGCACTCCCAACATCAAGTCCACACTACCCGGGTATCTAATCCGGTTCGTGCCCCTAGGCTTCGTCCCTGACCGTCGGATCCGTTCTAGTGTGGCGCCTTCGCAACAGGTGGTCCCCTCAGGATGACAGGATTTTACCCCTACCCTGAGAGTACCCCACACCTCTCCCGGTCCCAAGTCTGGCCGTGCTCGCAGAATTCAAGGCGTTGAGCACCTTGATTTACCCACGAATGTACCAAACCGGCTACGGACGTTTTAGGCCCAATAAAAGCGACTACCACTTGAGGCGCCGGTATTACCGCGGCGGCTGGCACCGTCCTTACCCACCCCTTATTCCAAGACCTTTGAAGAGTCAAGAAAAGCATCGGTCTTACCCGATGCACTTGGAGTTCCCTGGTCACGATTGCTCGCATTGCCAAGTTTTCGCGCCTGCTGCACCCCGTAGGGTCTGGATTCGTGTCTCAGAATCCATCTCCGGGCTATGTCTCCCAACACCCGTACGCGTAGAGGGCTAGAGGGTACTTTACACCCCCTACAACCTGATACGCCGCAGGCCCATCCTATGCCGCCGGGGCTTTGATCCACCCACCGTTCCAGGCGTGGTGAACTATGGGGCATTGTTCTCAGTTTCCCGAGGTTATTCCCCAGCATAGGGCAGGTTACCCACGTGTTACTGAGCGTCCCTAAGACTCACGACTCGCATGGCTTAATCGAACTCCAATAGCGGTAGCCTCCGGCAGGATCAACCGGATTTCGCGTGAGCGGAATCACCGATCCCTTCAGAGTCTGTTTATCACAAGTTGTCACTAATTGGTTATTGGCGCAGATGCACCTTCAATTGATTGAATGTAATTATCTGCTTCTTGCACCCCCTGAAACGGGGGTCAAGTCATAATTGTGGTTAACCTCCTCAACCACGAAAGGTTCGTGGCCGCACTTCCTCGGCAGCGTCCTACCTGAAGGAGGATATCATCGCACCAGGTGCTCAATCTCCAACGCCGGTTTGACGCAGCGTTTCGCCGACCTTCCTACGGTATTTCAACATGACGAGGCGCGCTCGCATACTGGAAGCGGAGAAGTACGTCGATTATCCCCTTCAGTCTGCACCGAAGAACTCTCGCAGAACCGGGTGCATCTCCATGGCCTGCTCCTTCTGGATCTGCTCGTAGGTTCGCAGGATTATGCCTACGGCCAGCAGCAGTCCGGTGCCGGTCGCGTTGCCCACCGTCCCGAGCAGGTCAGCGCCGGATGCGAGCAGCCCCACGAAGGCACCGGAGAACAGGGTCACAGGCGGGATGTAGCGCTCGAGGATGCGCTCGAGCACGACCGGGTTCTTGCGGAACCCGGGAATCTGCATACCGGTCCTCTCGATCTGCTTGGCGACGTCCTTGGCGCCCATGTTCGTGGTCTCGATCCAGAACTTGGCGAAGACGGTGGAGCCGGCGGTCATGAAGAAGACGTAGACGAAGACGTGGATCATGATCTGGCTTAGGCTATGACCGTAGGCGTCGCCTGTCTGGTTCAGCAGCGGTATGAGCCAGTCGCCCACGCCGTTGACCATGGAGGAGTACCAGGCGAAGCCGTCCGAGGGAGTGGTCGCTCCGACCTCGTAGGCACCGAACCAGTGCGCCTTGCTCCAAGCGCCGTTCCGACCTAATATCGGAACGGTGGACAGGACGGGGTGGCTCCAGAACAGGAGAGTGAACATGTTGACGTTGGCCAGCAGAGCGGCCATCAGAATCACTGGAATGTTGCTCGCGTAGACGAGGCGAATCGGGTACTGCCCCCTGTGCCCGCGGACCTTGCCGTGAGTGAGCGGCAGCTCGAGCTTGCTCGATTCAGCGAACGCTACCACTAGGAACACGATGATCGAGGAGACAAGCGCTGCTACCGGGTTGGCGTGATTGAGCAGAATCAGCTCAAAGCCGTTCTGCGAGACCAGTTGCGAGTTGGTCGCAGTGCGCAGCGTGTAGAAGATCATCGGCAGGACGCCGGAAGGCGGGTTGTCGAAAGACAGGGGAACGCCCTTGACGGTGGGCAGGGGGGACAGGGTGCCGACGAAGGTCGACTGGGCGACGCCTGCGGCGATGAACAGCGAGATACCGCTGCCGATCCCCCACTTGCTCACCAGCTCGTCCAGCAGGAACACGAGATACGAGCCTAGGAACAACTGGGCGACGATGATGGCGTTTGCCCATCCTATGCCGAACCCGAGTATGAGGGACTCGCTCGGATCGAGGAAGCCGTAGACCTGCGGGATCGACTCGATTGGGATCATGAACAGCACGAGCAGTTTCTGGACCCCTTGGTACAGCTGCTTGTCGCCGGAGTCCTGCATGTCGAGATTGATGATCTTCGCACCGGCGAACAGCTGCATGATGATCGAGCCGGTGACGATCGGCCCGATTCCTAGGTGCATGATCGAACCCGCGGCTCCCGCCATGATGGCTCGGAACGACGAGAAGATGTCGAGGGTCGATTCGGATACACCGTAGATCATCACGTTGGTCATCATGAAGTAGATGATCAGGACGAGAATGGTGGTCCACAGTTTCTGGTTGAATCGGACGTGCCCCTCGGGTTTGGTGATGCTGGGGTAGACGTCGACCAAGCGCGACATACCGTAGAGTCGGCTCGACTCGGTTCCTGTGTACAGCAGGCACGTCAGCGCGAGCGCTGCGCCCAGTCCGAGCAGAGCGACACCGACCAGCAGGAAGCCGACCGCTGCCTCGTCGACCCAGCCCCAGTAGGCGAGTACGATGACGAATAGGAGCCAAAGCACTGGCTTCAGCGCCCTGCCGATGTATGGGATCTCCCGGATGTTCTCAGGCAGGTCGGTCATCGAGCTCCACATGATGTAACCGACGTAAGGGAACGAGACGAGGAACATCTTGAGCGCGCGGGTCTGCTCGTCCGCAGCCCCATCGAGGAGATCATCCCTCAGCCAGTAGAACAGAGCTCCCCAGTAAACGGTGGCCACGATTGCGAGGCCAATCGCATTCGGTCGGCGCTCAACCATCGGGCTCACTCCTCTTCCCACTCGCCCCGGTCATTATCGTCGTCCCCGATGCTCACCGAGCCGCCCGCAGCCTCGACCTTCTCGATTGCACGTGCGCTCGCCTCGGCCACGGTGATGTGGACGGCGCGGTCGATCCGACCCTTGCCGAGGAGCTTGTCATAGCCAGCCTCCCCGAGATCGATGGAGTCGCCATCTGCTAGGTTCTGGACCTCCTGGACGTTGATCGAGACGTTGATGCTGCGCAGGCTGGGGTGTCGGTTGAAGCCGAACATGCCCAAGTGTCCTGGCATGTACTTCAGACGGGTCATCAATCGGTGCTTGTTGATCCCCGCGTTGCCTCGGCCGCCGCGCTTGCCAGCGCCCCGGCCGGCCTTCTTGCCGCGGCCGTGGTAGCGGCTGCGTCCCCGGAACTTGTTAGTGCGTGAAACCATGTGAGAACCTCAGATCATTCTTCCGGCCAAGTCGGCGATGGCCTCGCCCCGGAAGCCGAGGGCGCCGCCGACGGAGAAGCTGCGCTTGATGCCACCCCAGCCCTTGGGGCCCCTGGGCGGGTGCAGGCGGAAGACCGGTTTGAGCCCGTCGACGTCGCCCGTCTTGGCCTCACCAGAAGCAATCGCCTCGGCGAGCGCCTTGATGGTGGAGTATTCGCTGCCTGCTTTGATCACCGCATCGTTGACGGGCTTGTCGCCGGTCATCCGGCCACGCTCCGAAAGCAGGTTGGCGATGGTGCCGGCCTCGATCTCCCCCCAAGTGACGTAGTCCTTGGCCTTGCGGAGCATCCCGGCGTAGGCAGGGGTGTCGGGAACCAGCACGGCGTGGTTGACGCGAGTGAGGTTCAGCATCGACATGGTATCGCGGATCTTCGGCCTGACGCCGCGGTCGCTTCGTACGCGTATCACCAGGAAAGTCATCTCATCGTCCTCCCCTTGGTGATGTTCAGCCGACGTCGGTCCTCGTCGGTGATTCGAGTGAGGTTCAGCTCGATGAGCGCGTTGAAGGTCGCGCGAGCGAAGTTGATGGTTGTCCGGGTCTGGCCGGCAGTGCGCGACCATACATCGGTGATTCCCGCGAGGTTCAGGACGCGGCGGCCGTAGTCACCGATGACCAGACCCTTCCCCATAGGGGAGGGCATCAGGGTGACGCGGGTGGAGCCCGAGCGCCCGGTCACCTTGAACGGGACGCTGTTGCCGGGACCCTCTGAGGACTCCCATGAGCCGTTTCCTCGCATCACTGGAATCAGATTGAGCTTGGCCCTGTCGATGGCCTTGCGGATGGTGCTTGCGACCTCCTTGCCCTTGCATACGGAGAGTCCGACGTAGCCGTCGCCGTTGCCGACGACGCAGAGGACGTTGAACCGGACCCTGCGGCCCGAGTCGGTCATCCTCTGGATCATGTTGACCGAGAGCACGTCGTCGGTCAGTTCGGGGAGCAGCGCGTCGACGATCTCGACCTCGCGTATCGGCAGACCGGTGTCGATGGCCTGCTCGTAGGTGTAGACCTGCCCGTTCCTCACCATCCGGCCCAGACGGGTGCGTGGCTGCCATACCCTCAGACCGGCCAGCGGGTCCGGGCCGCGTCGGCGTCGCGCATCGCCCTCCTGCTCCTCCGGAGGAGCAAGGGCCATTTCGAGGCCGGGTGCCAGGGGGGGCTTTGCCTCCTCAGTGGCAGTGGCTTCAGTCATCTCCTCTTCACTCATCACTAAGCCTCCTCTATCGCTTTCCTGGCCGCCTCGACTGCGGCGGCTATCGATTCGTCGATGTGCGTGCCGTTGATCCTGTCGTCATCTGGCAGGACGCCCTCGCCGTGAGGGATGTCGAGACCGGCGTCGACCATGCCCCTGAGGGCTGCGAAGACCCGACTACCGGGTGACGATGCGGCGAGTCCGATGTCAAGAATGGCCTCGCCGTGGCCGTCGGCCGTGGCCGACTTGGCCAGAGCGTAGCCCGCGACGTAGCAGGCGGGCACGGACTTCCTCGAAGCGCCGGCCGGCCAACCGTACTTGGCGAGGCTCTTGCCGTTGACCGAAGCGAGGATCCTGTCCCCTTCCATGCCGAACTCGACCAGTTGGCAGGTCACTTGTGTGTTGGACAATCGCACGACTGCCCTGGGGACTCCGCCCCTGAGCATCCTCATGCGGCGGCGGTAGTCGGTCTTGCCGTTGCGTCGGCGCTTGAAGCGGAGCCTCTGGCTCTTGCCGTGTGCCATCACTTCCCGCCTCCCAGCTTGATCCCATCGAGTTCGATGTTAGAGCGCATGTGCCCGATGGAGCGGTATGAGCCGCCCTTCGACTTGCGGTAGTAGTACCTGTACTGCGAGGGATTGAGCGACTCGTCGGCGCGCAACTCCTTGAGCTCCCTGCGCTGCGCCCGGATGAGGCTCATCCAGCGCGCCTTCCTGGGATTGCGAGAGTTGGCGCTGCCCTTGCGCGAGCCGTGCCCCTTGCGGCGCCCCTTGGCCCTCTGTGCTGCTGCCTTGCGGGCGCGGGAGCGGCTCGTCCCCTGAATCGGCTTGGCCTTGATCAGACCCTCTTCGATGAGATTGCGGACGTCGTCCTTCTGGACCGCGCCAGAAACCTCGTCGAGGTAGTCCGGGTGTATCCAGACGCGGTGGACGCCGACTTCGCGACCCTGCCTCTGAGAGAGGATCGCGGCGGCCATGCGCTTCTGGTTCGTAATATTCACAGCAAGTCCCCCCTGCGCTCTATGCGCCTGCGGTTGAGGATCCTGAGGCCGAGGTCGTCAGCGCGGTCGTGGATCTGCATCCTCTTCCTGTTGCCCACCCTGGAACCGATTCGAACGGCCTGGCGCTCCGGGTCGATGCCTTCGAGCTCGCCGGGCTTGTGGATGAGCACCTCCTCGAAGCCGGATGGGTGCAGGCCTCTGACCGAGGCTATCTTCCTGTAGCCGATGCGGACAACGGGCGAGCGGTACTTGCGGTTGGTGCGCTGCTTGGAGTGCATGCCCTTCGGCTTCCTCCAGCCGGTCTTGGAGAGTCTCCTGTAGCGGAACCACTCCTGTCTGCGGAAGGCGGGTTGCTTCTTCTTCTGGGCGTTGAGGATCTCGATGTCGGAGATCGTGGATTCGTCTAGGACCGGCTTTTGGCGAGCGACGTGGAAGTCGTCCCACTCGTCGTCGAAGAACTCGTCGTCGGCATCGAAGTCTTCGTCGAAGTCATCGACGTCCTCGTCGGTGGCCTCAGGGGCCTCCTCCTCAGGTGCCTCCTGGAGCCTCTCGATGAGTTCGGCCTTCCTGCCTGAGACGGGCAGGCCACGCTCGCGGAGCACGTCCTTCAGTTGGGCGACGGTCATTTCCTCGTATTCCGTCATCTCACTTCCTCCTCATGCTCCCTTCGAGACGATGTAGACGCCGTCCTGGAAGACGCGCCTGTCTCGCTTCTTGATTCTGCACGCGCGCTCGATGTTGGCGGCGGTCTGTCCGACCTTCTCGCGGTCCGCGCCCTTCACTACGACATCGGTCTTGTTCTCGACGCGCACCTCGACCTCGGCAGGTGTCCAGGGCAGCTTGGCGACCCGAGGGACCTTCTCCCCGAACAGGTTGCTGATGGTGAACTGCTTGCTCTCCACCTTGAGGCTCATCGGGAAGTGACTGAAGACGGCCTTGAGGCGGTACTCGAAGCCCTCGTCGACGCCGCGAGCCATGTTGCGCAGATGGGCTGCCCAGGTTCCCGCCAGTGCCTTGTCGGAGCGGCGAGGCAGGTTGACGAAGACCTCCAGGCCGCCCTCGGCGGACCTGATCTCCACCCTGTGGTGGCGGAACTCTCGGGACAGCGACTCGCCGTCCTTCGAGATGGTCACGACGTCGTCGTCGATGCTCGCGCTCGCGCCCTCGGGGAGTGCGATGGAGTGCGAGATGTGGTCTAGCTTAGGCAACTTGCTCCCTCCTTCAGAAAATGTAAGCGAGAAGTCGTCCGCCGACTCTCTCCTTCTTGGCGTCGTAGTGGTTCATGACGCCTTGATTGGTGGTTAGGATGAGCAGGCCGAAGTCGCGGGCAGGCAGGTACCTGGACTCCCACTTGTCGAACTCGGCGCGCTTGACGGAGTGTCGCGGCTTGATGACCCCGCAGCGGTTGATGGCTCCGATGAGTTCGATGCGGTAGGCCCCACCGCGTCCGTTGTCGATCCTCTCGTACTCCCCGACGTAACCGGAGGTCTGCATTATGGAGAGCATGCTTCCCAGCATCTTGCTGGCCGGGTTGACGGTCACTTCGTAGTGTCCTGCTTGCTCAGCGTTGAATATCTGTGTAAATGCGTCACTTAGGGGGTCGAACTGCATATATTTCACCTCATGAGTACTTCTTGAATCCTATATCGGGAGCTACTTCGCGGAAGCACTGCCGGCACAGCCTCAGGCCGTGACGTCGAATCATGCCCCTCTTGCGGCCGCAGCGGCGGCAGCCGTCGGATCGCCCGATGTCCTTTCCGTGAGTATGTGCCATTCCTCTCACTCCTCCACGATCTCGAGCTCGTAACGCTCCGCGAACCACTGCTTGCACTCGTCGCGGCTGACACGGTGGCTGAGTGCAACCCTGGAACTGCGCTGGCGTCGGCGTGATACGCGGTGACCCGGCCTCTCGAGAACGATGTTGACATCCATCCCGTAGATGCCGATGTCCGGGTCGTACTTCTGCTTCGGGAAGTCGGTGTAGTCCGAGATTCCAAACGACAGGTTGCCCTGTGAGTCAAAGTTGTACGCAGGAAGGGTGTTCTGGCGGACCCAGAAGGCATCCTTGAGGAACGACTGGATGGCGTCCTGCTCGCGAATCGTGACCTTGCAGCCGATGGGGGCCCCCCTGCGGGTGCCGAGGTCGCGGTTGGTCTGGGTGGCCAGCGTTCGCACCGGCTTCATGTCGGTCAGCAGTTCGAGTACCCTCTCGGCGAGCTGCAGGCGCTGGCCGCCCTCGCCGACTCCGATGTTCACGGTGACCTTGGTGATGGCAGGCGCGAGCATAGCGTTCGCCTCCGTGCTCATGACTCAGCCCCCGGTATGTCTGACTCGCTGCCAATCAAGAATACGTAGTCGGCAATGGTGTGGAACTCCTCGAACTGGACCTCGTTCGGCTTGGAGGAACGCTTGACGTCACGTCCGCGGACCGCAGCGGTCTCGCCGATGTGGCTGCCTCCGGTGAGGTAGGCTAGAGCCCCTTCCCTGAATGGGTAGTGGGAGGAGATCTGCTGCTCGGGCAGCGAGATGACGACGGAGTCGCCACTCTTGTACGTCGAGGTGTCGTCCATGAGCAGGTTCCTGCCGTCGTGCAGGTGAAGCTGGGTCTTTCCGCCGCGGAGGGTGGTCTTGCCCATGACGCGGCAGGTCTTGCTGCCCGAGTCCCTCACATGGATGAGGCGGTATCGCAGCTTGCCGTTGGTGTCGAGCACGCATCGGTAGTTGTTCTCGCCTACGGTTAGGATGTCCATCAGGCCGACTCCGCGGCCTCCGTCGGTCTCGGTCATGCCATCCACCATGACCTGTCGCGAGTGTAGTATCCGCTTGGCCTCGCGCCGGGTGTGAGCAACGCCGAGGACGTCGCGCAGAATCAGCGCCAGAGGCATGCAGTTCTCGATGCTGTGGCCGCCCGGGTTGGGCTTCTGGACCCAGATCGAGGTCTTCCTGGGCAGGGCCCAGCTTCGTGGCATCACCAGACGCTTGATGTGACTACTACTCATCGATCTCACCTCCCTCTGATCTCTCCATGAGTCTCTTGATTCGCAGCGGGTCGCCATCATACAGGTTGGTCACTACGAGGTTGGAGGGCCTGATGGGCACTCCCTCCTCCTTGCCGTCAGCGGTGGAGATAGTGAGCCCATCGACGTAGATCATGCCCCTGTTGGTGTCGACTCGCGCGACCTTTGCCTTGACCCCGGCGCGACCTCTCGACTGGCCCAGACGCTTGCCTCGGGAGTCTGTCTTGACGCTGTTGGGGTTGCCGAAGTCTCCACGAAGGACCTCGACCTCGTCGCCCGTGCGCACCGTCACGGAGCGAATCGCCTGCAACTCGGGGTCGTCGGTGACGAGGCGCGCGCGAAGTCGCTTGCGCTGGACGTGCAGAGCCGCCTTGCTGTTGGTTCGACGCTGCTTTCCAGGGCTCTTGCTTGCCATCCTCTCACCTCACACTATCTGCTTCGCCGTGGCTGCGATGCGCGGCCAGCGCTCGGCGGCCTCTCGGCTGACTGGGCCCTTGATGTCCGAGCCCTGCACCTCGCCGCGGTCGTTCGTTATGACGCAGGCGTTGTCCTCGAACTGCACCCACGTGCCGTCGACGCGCCTGAAGGGGCGCGCTTGGCGGACGATCACGGCGGTGAAAATCTGGCGTCGGGTCTCGGGGGTGCCGCGGCGCACTGTCACGCGAATCATGTCGCCGACCCCGGCTGCGGGATAGCGGCGATGGACCCCGCCCTTCTTCAGGACGGTGATCAGCTGCACGACCTTGGCGCCGGTGTTGTCCACGCAGACCAGGCGAGCCTGAGTCGGCAGTCCTGCCGTCACACGGCCTGCTATCCCCTTCATTCGGCCGCCTCCTTCTCAATCACGCAGAACTTGATGGTCTTCGAGAGCGGTCGGCATTCCATGATGCGGACCCTGTCGCCCGGGCTGACGCCGCCGATGCACGAAGGCAGGTGGGCAGCGTAGCGTCGGGTGCGCTTCTCGTAGCGCTCGTACTTCTTCATGTAGCGAGAAGTCTCGCGCTCGACGACGATAGAGTCGGTCATTCCGGAAGAGGATACAGTGCCCCCGATAATCTGTCCGCGGAGCCTCAGACTGCCGTAGAACGGGCAACTGTCGCTGCCGTCCCACTCCCCCACAGGGGTCTTGACGTCAACGCCTATGTCCCTCATCTCACCCCCTCCTGTACCTGCGGTTGATGCGGTCCTCGGGGCGCTGGGTGACGGTAGAACCGACGATTGCGTCTCCCGAGTCGATGGTGAATGTGATCACGTTCTTCGCCAGCCGGACCTCGCCGTCGTCGGTCTGAACGTGGATGGTGCGTCGGGTCTCGTCGAGCACAGTGCCGCTCAGCCCAACCAAGGTGGGGTCGGACGAGTCCACGACGGTGATTGTGCGGGCCAGCCAAGTCATGTGAATCGCGTCGCTCATCTAGCGCACCTCCACCTGGTAGCCGTTCTGCTCGAGCACCTTGGCGGCCCTCTTCTTGTGGTTCCCCTGCAGTTCGATGGTCCGTCCCTTGACGGTGCCTCCGCTGGCGCAGGCGCCCTTGAGAATCTTGGCGAGCTGGCCCAGATCGATGGCCGAGTCGTCAATTCCCTCTACTATCGTAACCATCTTGCCGTACCTCCTTCTAACAATCGAGATCGTCGCCTTCTGCTGCTCCTTCGCTATCTCCTGACATATGCAAAGTTCATCGGGCAGTCCACACAGATTGCAAATCCCAGCCATCCACTCTACTCCTTCGTCCCATGGTTCATCCTGGTGAGCAAGCGAGCTATGCTCCTGCGCGTCTGCTTGTATGCTCCTGAGTTTGATGCCGAGCCTCCCAGCGCCTGCTGTGCTCGCAGTTGGAGGAGCTCCTCCCGAAGCTCTTCCAGCGTGTCCTGGCGCTGCTCGGGGCTCATCGTCTCGATGTCCCTCGACCTGACGTGCGCCATTCACTCCTCCTCCTGTGTCTGGTCCTCGATGCCCGCCGTCTTCTCGACGACCGGGTCGACCTCGTCCTCTGCGTCGGCCTCGGGCTCCTCGGAGAGAACGGGCATCTCCTCGACGGTCTCCTCGTCCGAGGCCTCGATCATCACGACCTCTGCCAAAGAAGGCAGGCCGGAGTCCGCGCGCTCGACGATCATGATCTCGTGCGGTAGCTTGACCCCCGGTCGCATGATCCTGACGGTACAGCCGACTGTTCCGAGCTTCTTGACAGCGGTCGAGAAGCCGCAGTCCATGAACTCGAGAGCGGTCTCGCCACAGAACTTGATGTGTCCCTGCTGGAACTTCTCAACGCGGTGGCGAGCGCCCGTGATCTTGCCGCTCAGGATGACCAGACAGCCGCGGGCGCCTGCGTCCATGACGTTCTGAGCGGTGCTGTGACCGGCACGGCGGAAGAACCAGCCGCGCTCGAGCGAGCTCGCGAGGCGGCTGGCCATGATCTGCGCGTTGAGGCGAGACTCGGTGACCTCCTCAACATCCAGATGCGGGTTCTCGAGGAAGAAATCGTTCTTGAGGCGCCGTTGCAGCTCGTGGATGATCTTGCCGCGGCGGCCTATCACGCGACCGACCTGCTCGGCCCGCAGAGTCACCTTGGTGCCCTCCGGGGTACGGTTGAAACTCAGGCCGCCGAAGCCGGCGCGCTCGGTCTCCCTGAGCAGGTACTCGCGGACGAGCTGGCGCTCGACATTGCGGTGGATGAATGCCCGGATTGTGTTATGCTGCTTCATGCACTCACCTCAGAATTCGTCCTCTCCCTCTCCCTCGCCGAAGTGCTCGAGGAAGATCTCGAGATTGACTTGGTAGTGGTTGCTCGGCGTGGCGCGGCCCATGGCACGGGGACGCCAGTTGGTCGCGACCTGCCCGCGGTGGGCGGCCACGTGAGTGATCGTCATGTCCTCGGCATCGAGGGTGTCGAAGCGCTGGCGGGCGTTGTCCATCGCGCTGTTGATGAGTTTGACGAATTCCTTCGAGGCCTTGCTCGGGTATCTCCCGGGGCCCATCTTGCCCTTGCGGTGCCCCGCCATGGTGTTGCCGCCGCGGCCTCTGCGAGAGCGTCGGGTGTAGGGTATCGCTCTCTTCTTGGCGATGACTTCCTCGAGGTACTCCACGGCGGCGGTCGCGTTCATGCCGCGAATCGCCTTGGCGATGTGGTAGCAGTGCTTGTGGTGGCAGTCGACGTCGACAGTGCGAGCGGTGACCAGGTTCGAGCCTTCCAGAAGCTGGGTGTATCCAGACTGCGGCTTTCCTGGTATCCTGCTCATTCTTCTCACCTCACTTCAGTGCCACGTGCTGGGACGAGCGGGTAGCGCCGACACCAGGTCCAGTGTGAGTCACGGACTTGCGGGTCCGAGCGAACTCGCCCAGTGCGTGGCCGATCATCTCGGGGACTATCTCGACATTGACGAAGCCCTTGCCGTTGTGGATTCCGACGGTGGTGCCGATCATCTCCGGGAGGACGTACATGCCTCGGCAGTGCGTCTTGACGACTCCGTCGTTGTTCGAGCGTACTCGATCGAGGAACTTCTGGCATTCCGAGCTGAGGCCGCGCGACAGCGAGCGCTTGGCCCGAGCCGGCATCAGCGTGGCGATGCACGCAGCCTCCGGGTCGTCCTCCGGGGGATAGAGCGGAAGCTCGTGGAGCTGGTCCAGCGTGTAGCCGCGCCAAAGGAACTCCTTCTTGCGGCGCTCGCTGATCATTGAGCGTCGCTTGCGAGCCTGGCGCCTCGCCAGCTTGGGCGAGCGGAACATCTTCTTCGACCTACGACGGGCCATCTCAGGTCCCCTCCTGTTGCCTTGACCTTCCTCGGCCGGTTCGCTTGGGAGCGATGTTTCCTACCTTCTGGCCCGGGGGCGCGTTGCGGCTGACCGAGCTCGGCCCGTGGACCGCCTGGTGGTTGCCGCCGCCGTGCGGGTGGTCGACGGGGTTCATCGCCACGCCGCTGACGGTCGGATAGGGCTTGCCTCGCGCCTTGGCGCGGTGGTGTGCGGCACCGGCCTTCATCATAGGCATCTCAGCACGCCCGTGACCGGACAGGACTCCGATTGTGGCGCGGCACTTCGCGGGGAGGTCCTTGTGCTTGCCACTGGGCAGGCGGACTCGCACCTTGTCGTCCATGCGGGCCTCCAGAGTAGCGGAGTTGCCACCGGCGCGGGCGAACTTGCCGCCGTCGCCGGGGCGAGCCTCAACGTTGCAGATCGGGGTGCCCTCGGGAATCTGCTCGAGCGTGGTGACGTTGCCCGGCCTCAGAGAGACGTTGTCACCGAAGGAGATACTCTGACCGATCGAGATGCCCTCGGGAGCGGCGATGTGACCCACAGTGCCGTCGTCGAACTTGACCTTAGCCAAGGGGGCGGTGTGAACTGGGCTGTGGATGAGGTCGATGACCTGGCCGGTTACGCCGTTGACGCGAGGAATCCTGTTTGACGCGGGGAAGCGGTGGCTCGAGACCCTGTTCTTGGGGCTCGATCCGCGGCGTTGTGAACGTGTGCGCTTACCCAATCTCCTCACCTCATCAGAACGCGCCCAGCTTGAGCGCGGCATCCTCTGCGTCGTAACCGTCGGCAAGGCGGACGCTGGCGTGCTTGCCGGTGATGGTGATCCTTGTGTTGACCTTGACGACCTTGACGTCGAACATCTGCTCGACCGACTCGCGGATCTGCTTCTTCGTCGCCTCTCGGCGGACGATGAACTCGATCCTGTTGTTGTTCTCCCTGTAGCCGCTGTCCTCGTCGGCCACCCTGCGTGCCTCTAGGGTCTTCTCCGTGATCCAAGGCATCAGGATGATGTCATACGGGTCTACCATCTAAATCACTCCAGTTCCTCTATCGCCGGCTTCGTCCAGACTGTCAGGCGGCCAGCGTCACCGCCGGGCGCCAAATCCTCTGCGCTCAGGTCCTTGGCGACGACGACGTCGACACCGGGGACGTTGCGAGCGGCCTTGTGCAGGCCGTCTCGATTGGAGACTACGACTAGAATGCTCTTCGGGGTCCTGTATCTGCGGCCTCGCATCTTCCCCTTGCCGGCGCGGATGTTCCTGCCGCCCTTGGCTCGGTCGAGGTCCGCTCCGAGTCCGAGTCCCTCCATCATCGCGACGAACTTGCGGGTCGAGTACTGCGGGGGCAGCGACTCGACCTCGTACTTCTCGTCGGAGCCGTCACGCGACTCGACGTAGCCGTCGATGACGATTGGGAACCGAACGCCATCCTCGAAGCGGTGCCCGCGTGTGGAGACCATCTCGGCAACGGCGGTAGCGGCGATGGCGGAGTCGCGGGCCAGCCTACGCTGCTTCGTGTTGAGCTTCTGCGACCAGTCCTTGGCGACCAACGGGCCGTGCGCCCTGCGACCGCCGCGGGTGTGTGGGTTCTGGGCACCGGTGCGCTGTCCGGTCTTGCGCATGATCCTCGAGACGCCCCGGCCCTTGCCCCACCACTCCACGGAGTGCTTCATGCCGGGCTGGGGGGCTCGCTTGCCGTCGTGCTCGCGATGGCCGTATGGCTGGCGGCGGTTGGCGCGCGAGGCGAGGACCGCCGCGCGAATTACGTCTTCGCGGACTTCGGAAGAAAAGGCGTCGGGCAGCGTTATGCTCTTGCCGTCGCTGGCCTCGACGATGTAATACTCAGCCAGAAGACCCGCGTCGAGCTCCTCCTGCTCGACCAAATTGACCAGGTTGTAAGTCTTCGTCTTCATGTAATCACACTCCCTGCTTGCTCGATGTACTCACGTAGGTGATGTCGTCCTTTGGCTTGGACGGTCTCGGTCGAATGGCGTCGCGGAACCGGAGCATGCGCTTGGCCGGGCCGGGCAGACTGCCTTGGATGATCATGTATGGGTTAGTGACTTCGCCGTAGTTCAGGAAGCCGCCCGCGGGAGTGATGTCAGACTCCTCGGGGTTCGAGACCCTCAGGATGCGCTTGTTCAGCTCGGTGCGCTGGTGGTAACCGACTTGGCCGGCCTGGCGGATGGTCTTGCGGACGTAGCCAGTCCCGAAGTCGCCCATGTTGCCGCCTTGGCGTCGGCGCTTGCTGTTCTTGTGCGACAGGAGCTTGATGCCCCAACGCTTGATGGAGCCCTGCCAGCCCTTGCCCTTGGTGACGCCGACGACGTCGATCTCCTGACCAGTCTGGTAGACATCGTCGAGGGAGATGGTGCCACCGAGCCTCTCAATGGCCCACTCCAGCTTGGCGCCGTTGTCGCCGCCAGCCAGCGCGACCTCCATGATCTCGGGGGTCTTGCTGGTCACGCTCTTCACGAGGGCCGGCTGAGTGGATACGATCAGTCGGACCTCGCACAGGTCCGCGTTGCGCAGAGCCTCTAGGGCGGCGTCCGACGAGCTGTCGCTGCGAGACGGGATGCGGCCGCCGCGCATGGAGGGCTTGCGGCCCTCCTCGATGTCGCGCTCACCTCGGCTCTGGTTGGCTAAGCGAGGCATCAGGCCGTCGGGGCCGCTGTCAGAGTCAGACCACGCCTCGCCGGCGGTCTGCACGCCGTAGGGGGTCATCCTGTAGCCACGGATGGCGAGGACGCTCATCGGAGGGGTCTCGACGACTGTGACAGCCTTGCGGACCTCCTGACGGGCGGAGGAGGAGTGGGGGTTGTTGTCGCGAATCAGGACGTGGGTCATCCCCGCCTTCCAGCCAGCGAAGCCTTGGACTCTGACCTCCGAGGAATTCGAGTCGCGCCAGGAGGTGATTCGACCGTATTGGCGAGATGCCCTCTTACGGGGGCTATAGCCCATGCTACCACGGCGGGGCTTGCTGGGGTAGGCCATCTTGGGTCCTCCATGCGTTTACCGTCATCACGCCGCACAGCGGCGTTCTGCCGGGCCACTGCGTTAGGGAGGAACCGTGACACCGAACCCGGTCCGCGAGCGCGGACCCAGTGTACAGGATGCTGCTGCAGTGCCTTATGGTGTCTGGTTCCTCACGTAGTGAGCGGACTTGCGACTGACATACCCTATTTGAACGAATCGGGGTAGGAGCCGCAGCACCCCTACGGGGTGTAAGTGAACAGATGGGTCTGTGCAACGATTTTGAACCCTGACTCTCAAGTCACGTGTCCATGCAGCGTACGGTATGCCATCCGGGCCTCTCATCAGAGGTCATCGAGGCTCGTGCTTACCAACTCGAAGCGGCCGATGAGGCGCTGTCTGGATCGATGATGCTGGTACTGCCCACTGCGGCTGGAAAGACAGTGGTCGCGTGGATGGTCATCGCCGATAGGCTCGCGACCGATGATGGCTGGATCCTGATAGTCGCCCCTACCGTAGCTCTAGTGGACCAGCACCTGCGCGGTATCGAACCTGTCCTCGCCGACAGCGCGGCTGTCAACCCGATTTCGATTACCGGGCAGAACGTGGCCAAGAAGCGCCTCGGCATGTGGGGCTCGTCCAGACTGGTCGTCGCCACTCCACAGGTCGTCAGGAACGACGTTCTCAGAGGCGTTCTCGACCTCTCTGACTGCTCACTGCTGGTAGTCGACGAAGCCCATCACGCGACGGGTAACCACGCGATGGCACAAGTCGGTGACCTATACCTGTCCCAGGCCTCGCAGCCACTCATCCTCGCCACCACGGCGAGCCCGGGCTCCAAGACCGACCAGGTCGAGGAGATCTGCTCCAGACTCGGTATCGGGAGGATTCACCTGAGGGCCGCCAGCGAGGCCATGCTGTCCAAGCATCTAGCTGGCCTCAAGATACAGGAGGTGAGAGTCAGGGTGCCGGACCAGATCAGGGAGCTCGCAGAGCCTCTGGTCATGTGGCAGAGCGGGATTGTAGACCGGGAGAAGAGGCTGGGCAGGTACGTCATGCCCGGACTCATCAGCCATGCTGGGCTCTCCAACGCGATGGAGCGCGCCCAGACGGCGATATCCAGGGGCGAGTCCAGCGCTTACCAGTCCGTCTCACGGATCGCTACGGCGATGAGGCTGCACCATCTGATCAACCACCTGCTGTGCCAGGGCATCGCCGCTTCCAGCCAGTTCCTCAAGCGCATGTCTCGGGGCGAGCAGTCGGGGACCAAGTCGACTCGGAACTTCCTGAGGGACCAACGGGTGTCCAGTCTGCTCAGGAGCCTGGAGAAGATGAGAGAGGTCCACACCAAGGTCGGAGCAGTCAGGAGGCTAATTCGCGAGAGGCTGCGCCGCGACGCTGATTCCCGCATCATCGTCTTCGCCACCTACCGCGACACCGTCGCTGCGATTGAGAAGGCGTTGGGGGGGGTCGAGGGGGCGCGTCCGATACAGTTCGTCGGCCAATCGAGTCGGGGCGGCAGAGACGGGCTGAGCCCGAAGCAGCAGGTAGAGAGGCTGGACGAGTTCAGGTCCGGCTCGGCCAATGTCCTCATCGCCACCTCGGTGGGTGAGGAGGGGCTCGACATCCCGAGGGCGGACCTCGTCGTCTTCTACGAGCCAGTGCCCAGTGAGATTCGCACGATCCAGAGACGGGGGAGGACTGGGAGGCACCGCGAGGGCGAGGTAGTCGTGTTGATCGCCGAGGACACCCGTGACGAAGGGGCTAGAGCGGCTGCTGAGAGGAAGGAGGAGTTCATGCAGCGCGCTGTTCACCGCGTTCGCAGGAGGCTCCCTCGCAGTCCGCACGTCGACCTATCCAACCTCGGTGAGTTCGAAGTCCGCGGAGACGCATCGACTGTCGCGGCAGAGCAGTTCGTCCGCGAGGAGCGAGGACTCCACCGAACGGAGATCTCAGAGGTCGATTCCAGCGAGTCCAAGGAGGTCAGAGGTCCCCCTGACCCCCTCTCCCCGCAGACCTTCAGGGCGCGCGGTCAGACCGGGCTCGAGCAGTTCGTCGGGGAGCCTCCCGAACCCAAGGAGGAGGTCGAGGAGACCCACTCCCCGATATCGATCGCAAGAGACCTAATCGCCTTGGAGGAGATTGGGCCGCCCGATGTTCCCGGCTCTACCATCACTGCCGATGACCGTGAGTTGAACAGCGCCGTAATAGCCCGTTTGAGGGCCTTGGGCTCTGACGTGGTGATTGAGCGCTTGAAGACCGGCGACTTCTGCATCGGTGAGAGGATCCTGGTCGAGAGGAAGACTGTCAGAGACTTCGTCGACTCATTGGTCGACGGTCGGCTCCTCGAGCAGGCGTCGCGCCTCGTCGGAGCCGCCCCCAGAACGCTGATCCTAATCGAGGGCGAGGGGCTGTTCCAGAACTCGAGGGTCCACCCTCATGCCCTGATGGGTGCGCTCACCACCCTGACCCTTGACTTCGGGATACCCGTGGTCACCACGAAGGACGGGTCCGAGACCGCCAGATTCCTCACCGTGGCCGCGCGCAGGGAGGAGTCGATGCTCGATGGGCTGAGCGAGTCCGCGCGCGAGCGGTTGGAGGCTGTCAGACCAGAGTTCTGGAACGACCCGGTCACTCAGGCGGCCGCTGGTGCGAAGGAGTTGCGGCAGCGGCACGATGATCACAGAGCCGCCGCACGAGCACTGCTGGAGGCCATACCCAGCGTAGACGATGAGCTGGCTGCGTGTCTGCTGGACAGGTTCGGTACGATCGCAGCTCTCGCATGGGCGGAAGAAGGCGAGTTGCGCGAGATCGATGGAATCTCGGAAGACCAGGTTCGTGAGATATGTCGGACCTTCCGCAGCGGCGAGCAGATTAACCCGTGATCAGTCGCCGATGATTGCGATCCGTGTGCGCAACTGAGCCAGCCTGGAGTTGTGGTGGCCCATCGAGTAAGACAGCATTTCAGTCAGGTGGATGACCGGTATGTTGGTCGCAAGCCCCGTGGTGCGCGAGGCCTTTCCCTGGTAGACGTCGAGGATGGAGTGCGAGAGGGTGCAGGCACTGACAATCAGATCAGCCCCTTCGCACTTGGCCTCGGACAGGACAGCGGCGGACTGACGCAGTACCGTCGGCTCCTCAGAGAACAAACCGGGGACTCCGACGCTCTGGGTCCGGCTCTCCCACTCGACCGGAGTACCGCCGAGGATCTTTATGACCTGCTCGAGGTAGCTGGGGTCGTACACATCGTCGCCTCCGCAGGCGCCCGACTGCTGGATGTTCGGGCCGTAGAAACCGGCGACGTTGAAGTCAATCGGGTTCTTGGCCACGGCCTCGAGCTTCTCGAGGCCGATTTCGTCGACGATGACGTGCAGAAGGTGATGGACGTTGGTCTCGCCGGAGAAGGTCATGCCGCAGGTCTTCTGCAGCACCACGTTGATTTCGGCCAGCAGATTTGGGTCCTCCTTCAGCACCGTCAGGTCCTCGTGCAGGTTCCCAGCGGTGGCGGCGCAGGGGGTGATGATGTCGAGGCCGAGTCCCTCGGCCATCGCAAAGGTACGCGCGTTGAGGGTGAGCTGAAGGCGCCTGCCGGCTTGTCGGATGATGCCGGCACCGCAACTCGTCGCACCCTTGAGGGGCACCAGCTCGATACCTAGGGAATCTGCGACTGGGGGCATCGTCTCGGCCACCTCGATAGCGCTGCTGTGGGCCACGTTGCCAGGGTGGTAAGCGTACTTGACAGCCATCAGAACCTACCGTCCACTTCGTTGAATATCGCGACCACCTCGTGATGATTGTTGACTGAGGAATTGAACTGCTTGGGCATCTTGCCTATGCCGGCCGGGGGAGCGAACATGCCGAGCATGTCGTTGAACATCCTGCCACCGGTCCGGGTGAATCCGAAGACCATGCGCGCGGTGACACCGGAGAACAGGTTGCCCATCAGCCCCACAGGGCCGAGCACCTGCCTGTAGATGACTGTGTCATTGACCCTGCCGCTGCTCTTGACCGTCCAGCAGTACCACCAGACGTGCTTGCCGTGCCTGCCGTTGAACGCGTCTCTCGACAGGGTCGATGTGCGTGCAACCAGCAAGGCCTCGGCCACGGCCCTCGAGGAGCCGTTCTGACGGCGGATCGATGCTAAGTCAGTCTCGGCCTTGATGCCGCTCCGGGAGTCCAGCACCGCCTGCAGCGCGGCGCGGCTCGAGTCGGCCGTCCGCGGGTCGTTGATCCTAGCCCAGCAGCCTGCCAACACGGACGGCCCGAGGTAATCGTCGGAGTAGGGCGTGGCATCAGAGCAGGCGTGCAGGAGGGGGGCGCTCGCGAAGTCGGTCATCGAGTGCAGCCCAGTCGCCTTGACGGGGTCCATGGTCCCCATGACCCCCTGTGCGGTGTCAGCCCCCTCACGGGTCGCTGCCACCATCCATGGCTTTGCCGACTCACGCTTGCGCTCCAGCGACCAGTGGTCGACTGTGAGGTCGCGCAGTACATCGAACGCTGGAAGCGGTTCGATGCGGAGTCGGAGCCCGCCCTCGCGGTTCGGGGCGACCGAGTCGAGTCGGACGTTGCCCGGCAGGACCAGCCTGCCGTTCACCGAGATTGCAGTGGTCGGGTCGTCGCAAGGACCGTCCCTGAAGGTCAGGCTCCCGTCGTGGGTCGCCTTGAGCACCCTGAGCGCCTCCAAGACGGACATGTGGCCGGGGAGCGCGCAGATCCAGGTGTCCCTGCCAGTGGTGGCCGTGACCGGGTCATAGCGGAATATGCTGATCTCGGCTTGGATCACCGCGGCCGTAATACCGCTCATCTCCACTGGCTCTGCGGCGACCTCCTCGACCACTACCCCCTCTGGCTCTGGGGCCGCAGCCTCTTCCGGCTCGGGGGGCTCCTCGACGGCGCCCTCTTCGACCACGATGATGACGTCTACTGGGCAGCCGTCTGCAGCGTCGAGGATGTCGTCTGAGAGGGCGGAGATGACATCGTCCTTCAGGCCTGCCTTGCCCACGTTCCGGTCGTAGCCGCCGTCGAGTCTGACGTCCGGCTTGATGAAGCAGGTATCCTCGGTCACTTCGAAGACATCCGGAGCCGTTTCCTCACAGGCATCGCAGACGATGCAGCCGTCATCGATGTAAACGCTGAATATGGTCATGCCAACAACTCCTGCCTATCGGCGCTTCTGGCACCGGAACACGATTATTGAATCTAGTGCATCTCAAGTCCACGGCCACAGGCCGTATTCCACCTGAATCGGGATTTGGCAGCCTCACATGCCGAGGCCGTCGAAGTCAGTGCCATCGGGAGCGGGCGTGGTGCTTCGGCTGGAGATGACGTCGTCGATCCTCAGAATCATCACTGCGGTCTCCGAAGCGCTCAGGATGGCCTGCTCGACCACCCTGCTCGGCTCGAAGACCCTCTCCTTTTTCATGTCGGTCACGCCGCCATCATAGACGTTGACCCCGTAGTGCGACTTGCCCTCAGAGTGCGCCTTCCTCAGGTCGATGATGGTGTTAATCGGATCGAGTCCTGCGTTCTCGGCGAGAGTGCGGGGGATGACCTCGAGGGCACCGGAGAAGGCTTCGATGGCCATCTGCTCCCTGCCGCCAATCCCCTCTGCGTACGAGCGCAGGTCACGGCTGATCGCAGCTACCACAGAACCGCCACCAGTCAGGACCTCGCCGTCCTCGAGAGCGACCGCGACGACGCCCATGGCGTCGGTGAAGGCCCTTCGAATCTCGTCGACCACGTGCTCCGTGCCCCCTCTCAGAAGCACCGAGACGCTCTTTGCCTCGGGACAGCCGGTGACGAAGACCATGTCGGACTCGCCGATCTTGCGCTCCTCGACCTTCGAGGCTGCGCCCAAATCATCCGAGGAGAGATCGTCGATGTTAGTCACTATCCGCCCGCCAGTGGCCTTGGACAGCGCCTCCATGTCGCTCTTCTTGGCGCGACGGATGGCGAAGACACCGGCCTTGGCCATGTAGTGCTGGGCCAGGTCGTCTATCCCCTTCTGGCAGATGACCACATTGGCACCTGAGGCCTGCATCTTGTCGACGAGGGACCTGAGGAACTGCTCCTCCTCGTCGAGGAACTGCGAGAGCATGCCCGGGTCGGTGATCTGGATCTTCGCATCGACCTCGGTCTTCTTGACCTCGATGGCCGAGTTGATGAGCGCTATCTTGGCGTCGGAGACGCTGCGAGGCATCCCACTGTGCACGCGCTCCTTGTCGAGGACTATGCCATCGACGAGGTTGCTGTCTCGGATTGAGCCGCCTTGCTTCTTATGGACCTTGATGTCGTCGAGGTCCACGACGGTCTCGCCGTCGACCTCCTGGGCGACTGAGAGCACGGCGCGCACGCTGATGTCGGCGAGGAACTCCTTCACGGGCCCTGCGCTCTTACCGGTGAGTGCGGTCTTGGCGACCTCCTCGAGCATCGACTTATCGACGGCTAAGGAGTGCGAGTCAATTATCTCGGAAGCCTTGTCAGCAGCCAGCCTGAAACCCTCGCAGATGACAGTCGGGTGAACGTTCTGCTCGATCAGGTCCTCGCTGCGCTTGAGAAGTTCGCCAGCGATGACGACAGCGCTGGTCGTGCCGTCGTAGCAGTACTGCTCTTGAGTCTTGGCGATCTCGATAATCATCTTGGCAGCCGGGTGCTCGATGTCCATCTCCTTGAGGATGGTAGCGCCGTCGTTTGTTATCACCACGTCGCCCATGCTGTCAACCAGCATCTTGTCCATTCCCTTGGGGCCCAGAGTCGAACGAACCGAGTCGGCCACGGCCTTGGCAGCCGCGATGTTGTTGCTCTGCGCCGAGCGGCCAGTGGTCCTGTCAGTGCCCTCCTTGAGGATGAAAATCGGCTGTTGACCGCTGTACATCGGAAATCACGCTCCGGAATCCGGCGACCGATGGGGGGTCATAAGCCCTCGCATGGGCGCAGGCAAGCTGCATCACGCTCTTATTCACGATTCTGCTGGTCCAGCCAACGCTGACCGTAGTGAATCCACTGCTCGGTGCTCCAGCCCTCAGGAAGGCCATCATCTGGTATCGGCGGGACGCCAGGCGGCAGCTCTGGCCCCTCTGGCTCGGGCTCGGGCTCCGGCTCGGGCTCAGGCTCCGGCTCGGGCATCGGCGGCGGAGACGGCATCTCCGGGGACTGCTCAAAGATCTCCTGAGCACCGCCGTACATCGAATTCGCCACTTCGTCGTCGGCCGGTAGCATCGGGGCCTCCGGGATCTCCCCCTCGGGCCCGCCCCAACCGCTTCCATCGACCGTCATCTCGTACGTGTCGAGCGTCGATATCTCTTCCATCGGGGCGGTCGCGGTCTTGAAAATCCTGAACGATACGACGAGGACGGCGGTAATCACCCCAAGGCCAATCAGCAGGAACAGGATGTTGCCGGTCAGCCAAGCGTACTCCTCGACGTCGGGCCCGGTGTTCACGGGTTCCGGTTTGACCATCACTATCGTGGCGTTGCTCGAGGCCTTGTCCACGTCACTGTCCACTTCGAGGGTGATGTCGAACGACATCTCATTCTCGGCGAGGTTCATTAGATTGTCATCGGTCACGGTGAGGAACACCGTGATCGTCCTGGACTCCTGCGAGGGCAGGACGAAGTTCCTGTCGTCCTGGTGCACGCGCGCGTCGAAAATGTTGAAGAAGATGTCAGAATTGCGATTGATGTCAGCTCGGAGCAGCTGGTCGTCGGTCGGATGGCGGTTCATCACGGTGAAGACCAATGCGTAGTCGTCGCCGCTCTCGGTGATTGTCAGGGGTGAATTGGTTGGAACCAGTCCAATCCAGCCCTGATTTCCGACCCGGAACTCAGCAGTGCCGCTGCCGGTAACAACAAGGCCCTCATCGGCTGCTCCTACGCTGGTCGCTATGAGGGTGATGTCGCGGTCCCCGAACGCAGTGTCGCCGAACGAGTAGAGCACCGTCAGGTTGTGCGACGAGCCGGGTGCGATGTAGGGGGTCCTGCCGTTCGACAGGCTGGCGGCCTGCACCCAGACATCGGGGTGACTGGTTTCGAAACCTATGGTGAAGGCATCGTTCACATTGCCGTTGTTCGTGATCTCCCAGTTTACCGTCCTAGCATCGTCTCCACCTCTGAAGACCTCCTGGAGCATGTCGAGATCCTCCACCTCGACGAGGTTCGTGACCGGCACAGTGAGCAGAATCCGCACGCTGGACCAGTATCCGGATCCGTCTAGGCTCGATGCCAGCACGAATATCTCATAGGTCTCGTTGGCGATGCCGTAGGGCATCGGCAGCAGCAGCATGACCGTGGCATCGCCTCCGAACGGGTCGATGCCGAGGCTCTGCTCCGCGTTGAGAGAGAGGCCAAGCTTCCAGTCCGCCAGTATGGAGAGGCCGAAGGCCTCCTCCGAGTTGCCGTTGTTCACCATCCTGATCTCGATGAGCCTGAGGAAGCCGTCGGCTGGTGCCATGATATGAGTGATCTCGGGCTCCAACTCGAGGTCGTGGGAGACAGGTACCTCGATGTAGATGGTCCAGTCCGCCACGAAGTTCGCCGGAGGCCTGCCGTTGGCCAGGAGCGTAATCGAGTAAGTTCCCGGTGTGATCTCATCCGGGGCGGTCAGGCCTGCGGTCAGCTCGATGTCATCGGTGATGTTCATCTCCAGACTTGTGATCACCGTGCCGTTCGAATCGTACCACACCAGATTCTCGGCGCCCCAGCGGTTGTCACCGAAGGTCGCGCCGAGGTTCCAAGTAGCAATTTGATTTCCCGTGTTCCTCAGCGTCATGGCTACGCTGTCGGAGGTTCCGGGATAGAGTACCGCAGCGGGATTGGCGAGGGTCTTCTGCTCCAGTTTGGCCGAGTATGCGGCAATGACCGATACGGGCAGCTCCAAGAAGACCTTGGAGAGGTTGGTGATCCCGTCGTTGATCCAGACGAACCAGTCCAGCTCCTGGACACTGGCGCCTGCTGGGATGCTGAGGTTGAACCAGGTGTCCATCGATTCGAGTGCGTGGATGACCTCTGTGACGACGTAGTTGTCGTGGTCGAACTGGTTGTTGGAGTCGATTCTCAGTGGGTATCCGTTCATCCAGGTACTGTTCGAGACCTCGGTGTAGAGACGCAGGGTGATGTCGACGTATCCGTTGTTCTTGATGCGACAGAAGAGCGAGGGTGGCCAGGAGTCGTCGGGGACTACCATGTACGCATTCGGCAGGGGGTCGTTGCAGTCGACGTCGAGTGTATATTCGGCCACCTTCTCGAAGCCGAACAGCAGGAACGAGTCGAGGTGGATGCCCTGATTCGCGAACGAGCTGTTCGAATCGAAGCGGAAAGCCAGGGTGTAGTCGCCATTGGGATGGATGTCGGTCATGTTCCAGACCAGCTTGGTCCAGTCACCTTGGTTCTTCGAGATGTTCTGTGCGGAGTAGTCGTAGTACTCCAGCGCCCCGCCCGCGTCCGCCTCAATACGGATGTTGTCGCCGGCAGCCATCTCGCCCCAAGCGTTGGTGACCAATTGCATCGAGATGAAGTCGAACGACCTGATTCTGATCTTGCAGAAGTCGTTCCCGTAGACCGACGAGACGGATGAGTCGAGAGTGCCGAAGTTGAGCCCGTGGCCCGGATCCTCGCAGGTGCCGAGGGTAGTGAACCAGCCCCACCACAGCCTGTCATGCCTGTTGCTGGCGTAGTTGTCACCAGGCTTGGACACTCGCCAATGCATGTCGCCCTCGCTGCTCGAAGCGTTGTCCATCCTCCAGTGCCCGTAGTGGTTGGGGTTCGAGGAGAGGGTTCCGTCTAAATTGTAACCGGCGCCGGCCCAAGTGGGCTCGTTGGCGCTGAGTATATTGGGGCAGTCGACGATCTGGTCGCCGTCCACATCACCGCAGAAGCCATTCTCCATGGGATCGTCCCAGACGGCTACCGGAACTTCCCTGTCGAGCACGTCGTTGTCCCCGTTGTCATCAGCGAGGCCGCCGTCGATGGTGCCGCGCAGGATTATCCCGCCGTACAGGTAGCCGTCATCGTCAATGGCGCTGTGAGCGGCATCGGGAGTCCAGTAGAAGGACTCCGTGACCGATTGGAGCCCCGACAGGGTCATGTTGACGGGATGCTGCTCGATGAGGAAACCTACGGGGTGCCACACCTGCATCCACCCCTCTGCGTACGCGGGCTGGCTGGAGGTGCCGGCTTGGGTGAATGTGACATTGACTTGGATGAGCTCATCCCGTATCACGTAATCCGCTGTCGAGTTGTCCGGCTGGGTCCATTGCTCGGCCAAGTTCCACCATTCACCTACCTCAATCGAGGTCACTTCGAAATCGATGAGCGCCTTGGGGGTCGCCGAACGGTCGGGCGCAGGCCCGTCCATCATAGAGTTGACAGCTAGGGGTGCCATACTCATCATGAGCATGAGGGAGACCAGGAGGAATGGTGTCAAGCTACGCATGACGAACGAATTCGGGGGGCTCTAAACCATGTATCAAGGTTCGGTTGACGCGTTCGCCGCCCGTAGGGCGGCAGGCCCGTGCAATTGGCGGTTTGATTCCAGTAGGCTAACCGCGCAATGGGGCTGGAAGCGCAATGAAGGGCTTATGGTCGCTTGATGAGGCGTGGCTCCCATGGCGAGCCAGAATCCGCTCCAGAGGTTCATGCTGTACACGGTGGTTGTCCTGCAGGTTACCCTGATCCCCATAGTCGGATTCTCGCTGACCTACCTGCTGGAGATAGACAAGGAGAACTTCTCGATGGCGGTCCGCACCGAGCTGGTGCACTGGATAATCGTCGCCGGGCTTCTGTACGGAGTGCTCTCGCTAGTGCTCGCGCTCTTCTTCGGGGGGTTCCAGCCGACGGCGGTAGCCGACCGAGGTGGCTGGTTGCCGGTCCTCGGACTCAGCGGGAGGAAGAGTGACCCGGAGCTGATAGATCGGGCAAGGCTCTCCCTCCACGGCAGCCCGTACGGAAGGATGGCTCGGCTGGTCCACAGCAAGACTTCGGATGACGAGTACGACCTCATTTCAGTGCATGGCGGGCTGCACCTCCTCGCGGTGCCGATGCAGGTCCTGCTGATTGCAGTCCCGCTGCTGATCATGGAGGGCGTGCCCGAGGGAATCATACAACCGGACCGGGCTTTCGAGTTGGGAATGGCGGGATACTTGATCGCATTGTGGATAGCAGTGAGGATACAGCCCGTCATCTCATGGAGGCTAGTGGGCTACGCGGCTATGTTCCGAACAGTACTATGGCGCGTCTCGCGCTTCTCGTGGGTGCTCCCCATCCTGTTGTTCTGGCTCATAGCGAGGACCTTCCTAGCGGCCTCTCTGAGCTGGCTCGAAGTCGACGTGACGCAGTGGAACGAGGTGCAACTGGAGACCGTCATCCTGCACGCCATCGTGCCTGACGCGGTTATCCCGGATACCGCTGTCATCGACTTCCTAGTGGCGATGTCAGTGCTTCCGATGGCCACCTTCACCACCCTGTCAGTACTGGGTGGATCACACGACATGCCAGACTGGATGAAGGGGCAGGAGCACGGTCTGGAGAACTTGCAGATGGAGTTGCTGGACGCCCCGCAGGAGGACTCTGGGGCTGAGGACGAGTCGTCCCCTTTCGCCTCTTCTGAGTTCTCGGAGCCCGAGGAGCCTGAGGAAGACGGAGAGGATGATGGGGACGAGTCGGACGAGGAAGGCAGCAGGATGATCGACCTGCCCTTCAGGCTGTTCGACGACTAGCTCAATCCACAGGAACGAGTTGGTCGACGGCCTGGTTCAGCAGAACCCATCCAGAGCCTATGCTCAGTCCGAAGCCGGACGCACTGGGCCCGGTGAACCAGAGCCAAGCGAGTGAGAGGCAGAGTATGATCGCAGGATAATGCTTCGGCCTCAGTTGGGAGAGGTACCATCCGACGAGCAGCGACAGGATGCAGGTTGCGAGGGAGGCGGACGGGCTCATTGGCGACTCAGTCCCCTCTCAGCCCGGCTAGCACGGCCTCGACTCGGTCCATGCCTCTCGCGATGTCCTCCCGCCCGATGGTGTAAGCGAAGCGCAGATGTCCCTCCCCGGCGGCGCCGAAGGAGGTTCCCGGCGAGCACAAGACACCACCCTCGAGCAGAGCCATCGCAATCTCCTCGCTGTTCATGCCGGGTACGTCCACCTTGGGGAACACGTAGAACGCGCCCGTAGGCACGTGGCAAGAGACTCCTGGCATCGCATTGAGGCGCTCGCATATCAGATTACGCCGGGCCTTGAACTCGGCACACATCTCCTCGGGGTACTCCGGCGCCCTCTCGAGCGCCTCTAGCACGGCGTACTGCATCGCATCGTTGCTGCACGCCGTGACGTAGTACTGCATCTTGGTCAATTGGGCCATGGCATCCATGTCCGGGGAGAGAATGTAGCCGATCCTCCAGCCGGTCATGGCGAAGGTCTTGGAGAATGACTGGACCATGATCACCTTGTCGTAGCCAGCGCCGAGGAAGGACACGTGAGGGCCGTCGTAGACGATGCGGTCGTAGACCTCGTCAGTGATCAGCCAAAGGTCGTGGTCACTAGCGAAGGCGATCAGTTCGTCCCGCTGGGCCTCGGTCACGTTGCCACCCGTTGGGTTGCTCGGGAAGTTGTACAGGATCGCCACGGTGTTGTCGTCGACTCTCGACTCGAGGTCGTCGATGGTCGGGACGAAGTCGTTCTCGAAGGTGCATGGGTAGAGATTCGGGTCGCCCCCGCAGATCACGACGTCTGGAGGATAGAGAGGGAAGTAGGGTTCGGGAATCAGTACATTGTCACCCGGTCCTACCAAGGCGAGGAAGATGTCGAGGAGCCCGTTGGTGCCGCTCATCGTTATGCAGACGTTGGACTCATCCAAGTCCGGAATGCGGTGATGCCATGTCTCGGCTATCTTCTGCCTGAGAGCAGGCAGGCCTGCGGTCGTGGTGTACTTGTTCTTGCCCTCATTCATGGCTCTGGTGAAGGCCTCGATGGCGACTGATGGGGGTTGGAAGTCGGGCTCGCCGAGCCCGAACTGCACCGCGTCGTCGCCGGCCATATCGAACGCCATGTCGAACATCCTGCGCACCCCGGTCGGACGGATGCTGTTCGCTCGTTCGGAGAACCTCACCATGGCCTGCGGACGAGTGCTCTAGGCTTTGAACACGGTGCCTCGAATCCTGCGGATTCGTTAGTCTGATGACCCTTCTTCGACGATTTCCGCATCCAGTACCCCTTCGACGGCGGATTCCTCCTCCTTCCTGCGCAGAGTGGACAGCATGATGTCTATCTCACCGTCGGAGCGGAACCTCACCAAGCCCAGTGATGCTACCCAGATGGCGAACACCACAACAATCACCAAGATCAACAGCGGAGGGACTGAGAATCCGTCACCTTCGCTGCCCGAGCCGTGTACGGTTGCCAAGACGGGCAAGGAGTTGCCCTCGCCGGAGACTGCCCTCGCCTCGATCTCGTGAGCACCCTCGCTGAGCTTTTCCGGGTTCAGGATGACATGCCACGTGAACGGGGTCAGTGCGCCTATCTCGCTAGGCTCGGACGAGTAGGTCGCCTCATTCCAGTCACTGCCGTCGATTCGGTACTCCACGCGCTCGACACTGCTGAGTTGGCCCCAAGCGTGGCCCGTGATGTTGATGGTGCCGTTGGCGTCGATGACGCTCAACAGGTGGTTCTGCAGGCTCGTGTCGATGGACTCGGACTGGCCGCTGGCCGCCAGATACAGTGCGAGCGTAACCGCGGCGTGTGCGTCGACGTAGCCGTAACCGAAGTCTTGGTTCCAGTATGGGTCGACCTCGGGAGCGCTCGGCTCGCCGCGGCGCTCGGCAGTCTGCTTGAGGACCTCCTTGACCTGCAGCGGCGTCAGGTTCCCGTTCGCCTCGATGACCAGTGCTGCAACCCCACTTACCGCCGGGGTGGCGTACGAGGTTCCGCTCCCCCTACCCGTGTAGGTGTTACCAGAAGCGTCCCCGCCGAGGAAGTTGTTGCAGCCACCGCTGGTGACGCATCCCTCTGCTTGGATGATGTTGGTCCCGGGTGCGCTAATCTCGGGGATGAGCTCGTTCACTGGGTTGCCGTCCCCGTTGTCCCTGCGCTGGCCGCGAGACGAGTAGGATGCGATGGTGTCGTCGGAGCGGTCGACGGTGTTGTGGTCGTCCGTGGCTGCGACGGTTATCGAGAGAGATGAGGCACTCATGCCAGAGAGGCCGTCGTTGTCAGGCCCGTCGTTGCCGGCGGCGTTCGAGACCGTCACTCCCATCTCCATTGCCTCGTCGAGGATCCTGCTGTGCATATCGGTGCCGTCCGAGCCGCCGTTCTCGTGGCTGGTGATGCCCCATGAAAGGGAGATGATGTCGATGCCGTGGCTGGCTTCGTCGACTCCCGGCCAAGCATCGTCCCTGTGGTCGATGATCCACTGCAGGCCGTTCATGGCAGACTCGTAGAACTCCTGCTCGAGGAGGTAGTTCTCGAAGGGGCCGGCGCCGACGTCGGTGCCGATGCGCACATCGATTAGGGATGCATTCGGCGCCGAGCCGTAATATTCGGACTGGCTGCCGTCAGCCTCGAGCCCGGTGGCGCTGGCCATCCCCATGCAAGCGGTGCCGTGCTGATTGCCGTCGTCAGGGTCGAAGGAGCCGTCCTCCTCGCGCCCTCCCGCTAGCAGGCACTGAGGATCGGTGTGCATGTAGCACACGGCATCGTAGCCGGCGACGAACTTGCCCGAAAGACCGGGGTGCTCGTTGTCGACCCCAGTGTCGGTCACGGCGATGTTTACTCCGTGACCACTGACTCCGAGGTCCCATGCACCGATTGGATACTCGGTCGAGTTGCGAGCCTTGACCGCGGGCGTCTGGACATCGCCGTAGAACACCAGCGAGCCGTAGCGCTCGACCATCACGACGCCGTCCAATTGGGCGAGCACAGGCACCTCGGAGGCGTCGACAGCGCCGATCAGCAACGCGTCGACAACTGGTAGCTCGAGGTGAATCTGGTGTCCGAGCTGAGCGAGAGCGGTCCTGTCGGAACCGGTGATGGCGCGATGATATGAGAGTCCGACGTTGACTGGTCCGGTCGCGAGTTGCAGGGAGTCGTGGATGCCGTTGCGGTCCGCGTCAAGCGATGTCCATGACCACCATGGGCCCGGGTTCGCCCACGTCACCGGCGCTTGTGCTGGCACGAGAGTCGTCTGCCCCTCCCCAATCAGTTGCAAGCCGTGCTCGTCCATCGTCACCATCGGAGGCGGGGCTATGCTTCCAGCGAGCGGAATCACCAGGAAGGCGCACAGGAGCGCGTTAATCATCTTGGCATCCATCGACCACGCGAACTGCGCGTAGTCTTTCAATCCAACCTTTAAGGGAGCAGCGCGACATGCTGAACGCTGAGACCGGAGATGGTGGGGGCACTGGGATTTGAACCCAGATCAGCGGGTGTCTTCCACTTAGCGTGCACCTGGATTGCGCACGCTCTCGGGTTGCGACAGGTCGGTGCTCCAGTTGGTCATCAAAGCCATCAGAAACCCTCTCGTCGTCATTCCCGTGCAACTGGAGCCCGCGGTACTACCAGGTTATACTATACCCCCGGAGGAGTGCTTTGCCCTAGGGCCTCACTCTTATGATGCTCTCGGTCGGGCGAATACAGGCCATCAGAGGGAGCCGAGAACCGGGCCTACGAGCAGGCTGAGGAAGACCCAAGCGCCGAGCGTGGCTGAGGCCAGTCCCCACGCGCGCGGGCGCATACCGACGCTGAGCCATCCGAAAACGCGCGATACCCCTCCGGGAGCCATGGCCAGGGATCGGGCTAGGATGACTATGATACCGGCAGCGAATAGGAACCCCAGCATGGCCAGAATCGAGAGGGGGATGCCAATCAGGTCCGAGCGCGCCACGGCGCCCACGCCTTGGGGGATCATGGAGGGGTTTCGCAGCCAGAGCAACCATGCGAGCCAGAGCCCGAGATACACGTCCTCGCTGAAACTGGCTGAGTCGCGCCAAGCGCGGTATCCCGCGGGCAGGCGCGAATACGCCTTGGTCGCAAGTGTCTCGACCTCGGCTATCCTGCCACGCAGCAGGACCGAGAGACCGTGATAGACCAGCACTGCGGCCAGCAGCAGTTCAATCCAAATCCACACCGAACCCAGGCCAAGGGCGGCCATCAGGGCCACCGGAAGCGCCCACATGCCGAACCCGAGAGCCGCAGCGGCGGCTGTCATTAGGGAGCCTGCGGCGGGGAAGAGCGGCCCTTCGGGCAGCACAATCTCTCTCTCTCGGGGCATAGCCAGCACCACTAGAGGCAGTACAGCCGTGCTGAGAATCATCGAGAACAGGGCCAAGGGGTTGTTCCCAGAGCCCTTGGATGCTGATGAGACTGCCTTCTCAATCTCCAAGGCGGACATGGTCCCCGGTTGCCAGTGCGTGATGAAACCCGCGGAATCGATCACGATCACAGCGTCTGTCGCGCCACTGGGGAACGCCTCTCCTACCGAAGCGTCAGCCTCGTCCATCAACAGGGGCCATAACTCGTTCAGCGACAGGGCGTAGGTGTCCAGATCTACTGATTGGACCCCCTCTCCGGTCGCTATCTGCACAAAGGCTATGTCAGCATCGATCATGATGGCGGCGCCTTCGAAGTCTTTGTGCTGACGCTCTGCGTTTGGCGAGCTCGTCCGGAATAGGCCGACGACGACAGCATCGGAATCAGAGAGCAGGTCAGACAGTTTGACCAGGTCACCTCCGCCGTGAGAGAGGAGCGCGAATGAGGGCGCAGCACCATCGCTCCGGGGGGCGTTGGCATCGATGTCGGGGAGATGCAGGGCCGGCCCGAGTGCGGCGAGTGCCAGCAGGAGTATGACGCCGTACGTCTGGATAGGCAGCATAGCCTCTCGCATCGAAGCTCCGATCCACACGATCATCCCCAGAGGGACGATGACCGCGGCCCACATTGCTACCACCATCGGCCTCGGGTCCTCGGGTACTTCGAAACGCAGCACCGCAATCACATCGCACAACTGCCCTGGATCCTGATCGGTGACGGTGAAACAAGCGTCGACCATGTACCTCCCAGGTTGCAACGGGTTCTCCGAGGACCATGTGAGGATCGTCCTATTGGCCTCTCCGACCCGGGTTCCGTGCGGCGCCTCGAAGTGCTCGAGGCGCTGATCCTCCTTGCCGAAGCCGTGCAACATCCCGTCCCAATCCATAGGACCGACAATCTCCAGAACCTGTTGGTGGAAGTCATCAGGGCCCCACGGCGAGATGGGGGTGAACTCCACCCTCACCATCCTATTCGAGTCGATGCTGTAATCCAACAGAGGGTCGACGACGTCACCGTTCAGAATAATGCCCGAAGTAGCGTCGTATGTACCCCACCACAACACTCCTGTCAGGAAGCAGTTATGCTGGGCGTCCACCCTCAGAGAGACCAAGTCGCCTTGGCTCATGGTGGCATTCACGTCGATAGCCTGGACGGTGAACACATGTGCCGACAGGTAAGACTCCTCCATGACGACCGCGTTGGTCGGAGCTTGGGACAGAACGGTCGTGCTGCCCAGAGACAGCGTGACTTCGAACTGGGTCTCAGCCCCCGCCGGCGATCCGGGGACGATGTTGGTGAACCTGCAGCCGTCATTGCTCGACTCGAGCGAGGCGAACAGCCTGACTGTGATGTTGCCTTCGAAGTGGAAGGACTCGGCGAGCGGGGCGGATTGTATGTCCAACAGAGTGGGTGACAGCGCCGAACTGGTCTTGGTGAACTCCGCCTTGCCTAGGGGCTCGCCGGTGTTAGTGGTCCAGTTCCTGTCTAGGAAGGGCGCCGCCTCCGTGCCCTTGAGGTAGAGCATGTGATGCTCGGGCATATCCCATGTGATTCCGGGGCCTGCCGAATCATCGGCGTCCTGTGCATACGTTATCGAACTCGCCGTGACAGCCATCAGGAGCATGAGCATGAGGGTCAGCACGCTCGTCCTAGGTGTGCTGAAGCCCTCTGCCATGTCAACTCCCTCTTTTCGTACAGTACAAACCTCACGCTCTCCGGTTCAAAGGAATCTGAATGCCACATAGACCGCCATGACAGCCCCGGACAGGGTGGCCAGGAAATTCACAGTGTGCTTGCCGATGTACCCCTTGTTCTCCAGCAGGGCCCCTAGCACCGAATCGACTTGGCAACCGAGCCAGCCGATCGTCGTGATAATCGCAAGTAGGGTAAAGGAATCGGTCGGTTCGCCTGCTGTGGGGGCCAGGAGCACAGCAATCACTGCGATGAGGGAAGCGCCGAACAGGGCCGCAGCAGTCCCAGTGGGGGACATTCCCCCGTTCGTCCCAGGGGGGACGGCCTCGAGGTTGATGATGCTGCGAGTCCTCGGATCGATGCTGCCTATCTCCGAGGCGAGTGTGTCCGATGCTGCCACAGCGATACAAGAGGCCGCGGCGATGTAGTACCAGTCCCCCTCGCCGAAGTACCAGCTGAAAATGGCGATCATCGATGCCACGGCGCCGTTCGCCATCACGTTGCGCCAGCCTCTGACTCCCTCGTTGGCCTCCTGGATCGCAAGAGCCTGCTTCTCCTCGAAGCGCCACTTCGTGGCAAATGAGCCCACTACGAAGAAAACGATGAGAATAATCAGCCAGGTCCAGTGACCCAGGAGAGAGACAGTGAGGCCCACCGCCATAGCTGCCAGAAGGCCGCTCGAGTCCAGCATGTCGCGCAACTTGGATATCAGCAGCAGGGCTGCCACCAGGCCCAGTGAAATCATCTGGTCGTCGGTTAGGTAGGCCGATGCATCCACCATTCTGTCTCGCTCTACGCTGCCTGATGGGGCGGTCATGAAGGATTCCCCTTGAGGAAGTCCGTTCCTGACGGAACGGAATGATCCAATGGCGAGAGAGATTCAGAATATCCTTAGAGTCAGGGGGTACCGATAGGGCCGTTCTGACTTCAGAGCTGACTGGGCGCTGAAGGACCAAGAAAGTAGAGCTATCCAGTGAACAATCGCAGTCAGGAAACCGACCAACACCAAGGTCAGGATCGCATGGATGACTGCTGCCAATAGGAAGGTGACGTTTGCGTTTAGGGCCTCTCTGAAGTGTCCGATCATGAATTCGTCCCTCTGGTCACCCCCGTATTCGCGATTATGATAGAAGTAGAGGAATGCTGGAATTAGTATCGCGATTCCAAGTCTAAAAGGCATCAGTAAGGCAGAAACGATATGCACCACTGCCCCTAGGTCCCTTTGCTTCACTTTCGTTGAATCGCCACTCGATGCTGGTACTTCACTCGCGATGTCCTGCATGATGATTCCAAGGCGACGAGAGATTCAAGGGTTGCGATGCGTTGCACCGGACATGGCGGATGAGTCCAATGACGACTCATTTGAGTCTAGGGTGAAGAAGGCATTGGACACCGTGGATGCGGCTTCCAGAAAACTGGAGGATTCGATAAGGGAGAAGTTCAGCAAGGACCCGAAACCAGAAGGGGGAGGTTTCGGAGAAGAGGAGGGGGCTTCCGACTCATCCGACACCGAGTCTCTTCTGGTGAGGACCCAGGAGGGGATTGAGAAGTTCGGCAGCAGGATCACGTCTTCGGTAGAGAATGCCAATATCCCGGAGAAAGCCTCGGGATTGGGGGACTGGATGAGGGGTGCTGGGAAAAAGATCGTATCCGGCTTGAAGGCAGTAGGTACTCACCTTCCTTACATCATCCCTGCCACCGTGATATTCCAAACTGCGCTCTGGCTGGCGTATCTCTCCGAGGGCTCAGTCTCGCATGGTCTTGTTTCCTCAATGGTTGAGGGATTAGGTGAAACCGGCCAGGACGTTGCGATTCTGATTTCCATCTTCGGCTTAATCGGGGCCAAACTGATTTCGTTAGATTTCGATTCTCACCAGGCCTTTGACGCGCTCTCATTGCATTCTGGCGTCGTCGATGTGATGGTCGTTCTTCTGCTCCTATCCTCTGTGCTTTACCTACTGAAGAAATTTCAGTCGTTGTACTACCTATCATTGGTATTCATTGGATCTTTCGTCCTCAGGATGGTGGACGTAGGAGAATATTCCTACGATTGGACAGTTATTGTTTCCTCGGCGGTAGGTCTGTTCGGTTTCTTCTCTGCTGTTTCCATACCACTTTACAGGGATAGAGTGAAGGGTCCCAAGAGGGACTCTGAAATCGATACCTCTCTACTCATTGATTCGGCCGACGATGGTGCAGAATCCTCATATCTCACCCCCCATGTGGGCGAGTTAGATAGTCGCATGGAACAGGCCCCGGTTACCAAACCACGCAGACCCAGTAGGAGATCTGAGTATGAGCTCTACGAGTGGGTCCTGCTGCTCGCGAATCTGATCCTATGGCCTAGTGTAGTGATTATTTCCATCATCCTAGGGTCCGGTACCGAAGTGAAGGGTAGCACCTACAATCTGGATGATAATTACCTCATGCTCCTGGGGCCCCTAGTCCTCACTCTTTTCTTCTTCACCATACTGTACAAGATGGACGCAAACGCTAGGGACGGGAGTCTTTACGCCGCCGAGAAGCAGTCCTACTTGGATGAGATGAAGAAGTACCTCGAGGCTAGAACTTCTTATCTTGAGCTGGTTACCCTTCAAGCTGAGTTGAGGAAGCAGCAGATAATTGGTGATTCTTCAGAGGAATAGATCTCCGTGAACCAGGATTTTCAACTCGTTCCTCAAGGCGAGAATCAAGAGGTTTTGGGGCCGTTTGGAAGGGCATTCATTGGAGATTTCCCCACTAAAGGGACTCTGTCGATCATCGCCCTTGCAATCTTGGTGGATGCTTGGATAGCAGGGGGCTGGCTATCCTTCCTGCTAATGTCTATCTTATCGATATATTTGGCGATATATTTCTGCTACAATTACATCGAACCGCATTTCAATTCAAGAATCGGAGTGGAACGGGAAAAAAAACTCTCCCGGATTACAAAGGACCCGGATCACTTGGCTATGGGGGATATCGGCAGGTTGCTGCATGGATATGGTAAATCAGCAGTTGGGCAGGTCTGGGACCTATCTGGAAAGGGCTCACTTAGAGAGGCATTTGAAGGAGTTCCAGCTGACTTATCTGTCGAACAAAAGTCCGTCGGTGCTAGTGACAAAACATGGGTCTCGTGGCTAATCATCATCACATTCCTCATAGGATGGTGGCTACTGACGATTATTGGTATCTTGGCACTTTGGTTTGCCCTTTATTGGGCAGGTCTGTCTGATGGTTTGGCATTTTCAATATCCGCACTATTGATAGAAATCATTCTGATTCCTCTCGTACTCCTGTACATCTATGTCGATGGCAGTTTGGACAGGATTAAGGAGATGCTGAAATTCGGTTCAGTGAAGAGAGCTCTAATTCTAGTCTTAGCAATCCCAATCGTCGTCACCATAATCAATTTCGTTCTTACTACGATTTACGGTATTGCGTGGTTTGGAATATTTGGTGAGCCTTCTACCAATATTGACTTGGGAACCGATTGGGAGTCAAGTTCGATCGATATCGCTTTCTTGTTTCTTTCAATCGCAATCGTAACTCCGATCGCAGAGGAGCTATTTTTCCGCGGATATGTTCTTGACGCAATCAATAGGAAACACAGTGATTGGACCGCCATTATTTGGAGCGCTATACTGTTTGGTTTGGTTCATGTCGATCCTTTTTCTGTGGGTGCGATCTTCATTGGCGGAATCCTGTGGGGATGGATTAGAATGAGGACTGGCAGTCTATTGCCATCTATTGCTTGTCACATGATGTGGAATATGCTTGCTCTAGTCTGGACCTATCTGTAGTGCCGCTCAGATCGCCCATCACTCGCGGCGCCCGAAGCGCCCGGTGCGGTTCCTCATCACTGCGGCGAGATGGACGGGAGGGCGGTCGCGTATTGGGTTTACTCGCTCACAGTATCGCGCCGCACGAGCCGCAGTACAACTCGCTCTTCGCGTTGTCCCTCTGCATGCTCCACTGGCCGCAGGCCGGGCACGGAGGCAGGCCCTTCTCGCTCGGCTTGACACGAGTGCCCATGCGGGGCTTCTTCTTGTCGGGCCTGAACCAGCCCTTCTTCGGTCGCTTCACCTTCGGCAAGACTCCACCGTGTACCCGGGGGAGGCCGTCACTCAAGAGGTTCACCCCGAGAGGCGAACACGTCAGCCGACGTTATCATGAAGAGTACGGCCATCGCGGAGCATGCGTTGCACGGTAGTCGGCGCCGGCGTCTCGGGATTGAGCTGCGCAGCGAGGCTGTTAGAGGAGGGGCACGAGGTCGAAGTCGTCTCGGACAGATTCAGCCCGGACACCGTGTCCGATGTTGCTGCAGCAATCTGGTATCCATTCCTCACCGCACCGGCGAAGAGGGTCGAAGCCTGGGCCACGGTCACGTACTCCGAGTTGGAGAGGCTGGCTCGCGAGGCACCGGATTCGGGCGTCGTGATGAGAGATGGCAGAGAGTACCTCAGGGAAGTAGTCGAACTACCCTCGTGGAAGGACGATATCGCTTTGTTCCGAGTCCTCGAAGCCGTTGAGATTCCACAGGGTTACGTGTTCGGCTGGGAGTTCAGGGCGCCAGTGATTGAAATGCATCGATACATGCCTTGGCTTCGCTCCAAGGTCGAGTCGATGGGCGGTTCATTCAGGCAGGCCTTCGTCAGCGACCTTTCCGAGGTCCCGGGTGACATCGTGATCAACTGCGTCGGACTGGGGGCGCGGGAATTGTGCGGAGACGAGGAGATCCGCCCCTCTCGCGGCCAGGTCATCTTGCTCGACCAGGACCCGGGTATCGGGCACTTCGACCAGCAGCCGGAGAGCCTGACCTACACAATTCCCCGCAGTGACGTCACCGTTCTAGGAGGAACTTCTCAGATTGGCGACTGGGGGCTGGACATCAGGGCTGAGGACACCGAGGCCATACTACAGAAGGTCGAGGCTCTGTGGCCCGACCTCGACCGCTCGAAGATTGTCGGCAGCGCCGTCGGTTTGCGACCTTCCCGTACCGAGGTCCGGCTCGTGGCCGAGACGATCTCAGGAAGGCCTGTGATACACAACTACGGCCACGGCGGAGCCGGTGTCACGCTGTCTTGGGGGTGCGCAGACGAGGTAGCTCGCCTCGTCGCTCAGTCGTGATGCCCGCCCCAAGCGATTTCGGCGTGCAGGATCTTCGACTTCACCGGGATGACCTTGCGGTATACCTCGGCTGGGCTCGTTAGCTCACCGTCGACTGTCAGCAGCCTCTGAAGGGAGATTCCGAAGTGCTTCTCGTTGCGCTGAAGCATCGGCTCGACGACTGCCCAGTCTGCCTCGGTCATATCGGTAAAAGCCCCGCCGTTGAGCTGCGAGTCGGAGAGTCGCTGGTACGGGTCGCGGACGTAAATCGCACCACCGCTGGCTAGAGAGAACAGGTTCCCCCCGGGATAGGGTGTCTCCAGCGGTTCGAGTTCTCCGCGCTCGTCGAACCGCATCCCGTTGATGATGATGAAACCACCGCCGTCCAGCGGGTCGCCGGCCATGAACGACTCCGCGAGGTAGTCGAGAGCTGTCCCGTTGATGACCACCTTGGGGCTACCGACGGCGTTGATCATCGGCCTACCGGCAGCGTTGCCGAGCACGAACAGGCGTCCCCCCTTGGCGCCGTAACCGTAGCACTGGCCGACATCGCCGTGGACGACCAGCTCGCCCGCCTTGTGTATCTGGGCGACTTGGTCCTGCGCGTTCCCGTGCATGTGGATCTCCATGCCGTCGCTGCCGCTTCCGAGGTAGTCGCCGATGGCGCCGAAGACATCTATGCTGACGCCAGACGTACCCGGCCCGAAGCCGTTGCCGATGAATCGGTGACCACGGCAGTGCAGGAGGACGAACCGCTTCCAGCCCTCCCGATACAGAGCGACGAGCTCGAGGGCGAGCGATTCCGTGCCCTCGGATGAGTATGGCCTAGCATCAACCACGATCCTCTGCGAATGCGAGGCAGGCTGAGGCCGGTGACCGACGGTGCGCTGTCCGACGAAGCCGTCGCAGGGCTCGTGGGTCGCTGAGGCGAGGGTTCGATTGAGTGCTGCCCCGACAAAGTCGAGCCACAAACTGCGACGCAGCCCCCCGGTGTCGTACCTCCTGTCGAGCAATCGGGTGAGCAGGTCCCAAGCCCACTCGCGCCCGGCCATGGCAGAGTGGGCCTCTATGGCTTCGAGCGTGGCCAAGGCCTCGGCCCAACCCATGTGAGGCAGTGCCTCGAGGACGGCGAAGTAGGCCAGGTTGGAGCCCATCTTGGTAACTTCGACTGGAGAATGGTCTGCGGCTGGGACCAGCTTGCAGTCGCCGCGGGGGTGGGTGTCGACCACATCACCGAACTTGTTGGTCATGACCAGTTCCTTGCCGCCGTCCTCGGTGGGCTTGACGTCGAACAGGAAGGCGCCGCCGTCGGTGTACGAGCCACCTCTGGCGTTCCAGTACTCGTCGGCGCGGCGCCAGAACCGCTTGTCCTCGGATGCGAGGCTCTCCAGCACCGCGTCGATGACCTGCTTCTCGGAGCCGCAGAACGCAATCGCGACCTCGCCGCGCTGGTAGGCGAACACCTGCGGGCGCAGCATGCTGGTGTCGGTGATTCCAATCAGTCGGTGGGTCGGACCCTCGGACTGTGCGATGATGAAGAACCAGGGTCCGTCGGGGCTGCCGTGGATGTGTGTCCTCTGGATGGCGGAGTACACCTCCTGCTTGTCCTCGGGGAGCATGACGTAGTCGAGCTCGCTGGTCGGGGCCAGGCTCTCGATGACGTACTCCATCTTGTAGCCGTAGACCCGGCGGTGCAGATCGAAGGCCAAGGCGCCGACCTCGGTGTCGGTGAAGAACAACGGCTCCATCCCCCTCTGGGCGAGGTAATCGGTGACTGAGACATAGTTCGAGAAGTCTCCGTTGTGGACCAGAGCAGAGTCTATCCCCTGACCGAACGGATGAGCCCCTCCCGGGTGCGTCACCCTGCCCCGGGTAGGGTATCGGTGGTGGCCGATCCAGACGTGGGCGGTCATCTCTTCGAGGCTGTAGTAGCGGATGACGTCCTCGGCGTAGCCGACTATCTTGAGGATCAGGATGTCGCGTCCGTGGCTCAGCACGAAGGCGTCGGTTCGCCCGTCCTTGGCGTAGAACTCGACGTTGAGCGCGTGGGTGATGTGGAAGACGAACTCCTCCGAGGCTGCCGCCCTGTCATTCGGGTCAATGACGTCGTCGAGCTTCTCGGCGATGAACCGGTCCAGCTCCTCCTCGCGTGGTCTGACGAAGTAGCAGACCACGTCGGGGGGCTGTGTGTCGAGTGCCGGTAGATCGGTCTGCCAAGTCGACAGAGCCGGCATCTCGTGCACGTGGTCGACGTGGAAATTCGGATGTATGCAGACCTCCTCGACCGCATCGCGATTGCTCGAGTCGAGATATGCCACGGTATAGATGTATGAGCCTGAGAGGGTCGCGGCGTCGACTCCGAACTGCTCCGGATCGAGTCCGACCATCGCGACGCCGCCGCCCTTGCCATTGCCTCTGTTCCTCATCTGGCCGAGGGAGTCGAATAGGTGGCGACCTGCCACAGGCACCTCTGAGGCGAGTCCGATCACCCCGCATCCGCCCTCGGCAGCGTCATCCTCGCGGCGCTCGAACCTCGGATGGCTGGCCGTCATCTCACGGCGAGCCCGTATAATCACCTCGGGGTCAATCATTCGCCGTCCTCCTTGCCGATGTACCTCAGCAGGTCCGTACGGCCCGTGAGCTCCTGAACGCTGTTCAGGCCGAGTTTGCGCAGAATATCGCGCAGCCTCCACTGCATGGCGGTGTACAGGTTGTCGAGTCTCTTGACGCCCCAGTCCTGCTGGAGCCATTCCTGCAGTTCGATGTCGGTTGTCGTCAGGCCCCATGGGCAACCGCGGCCGGACGGGCCTCCCTCGCAATTGGCGCACCTGGTGCACCCCATCCCAACGAGGTCGGTGGTTCCCAGCACGCAGCCGTCCGCACCCAAGGCGATGGCCTTGGCGATATCGTCGGCGGTGCGAACGCCGCCGCTTGCAATCAGTGTGACCTCGTCGCGGACGCCCTCCTTCTGCAGGAACTTGTGCACCTTCGGGATGGCGAGCTCGATTGGCATCGCGATGTTCTTCTTGGCTATCTCAGGAGCCGCTCCGGTACCGCCGTAGCCACCGTCCATGTGTATGATGTGAGCGCCGGCGTAGTACGAGCCGACGGCGACCATGTCGACGTCGTGGGGTGTGCTTACCTTGACCGCGAGCAGTGCTGTGGGGTTGATGATCTCAATCCAGTCGAGGTGCTTCGAGTGGTCCTCGACCGAATAGGTGGAGTGGAATGGGAACGGGCTGAACAGGCTGACGAAGGGCACAGAGCCGCGTATTTTGGCGACCTCCTCGCCGGCTTTGGCTGCGAGCAGGTGCCCGCCGAGGCCGGGCTTCGCGCCCTGAGCGTACTTGAGCTCGACAATGGGCGCGGCTTGGATGGTCTCCTCCTCGACGCCGAAGTACCCGGTGGCGACCTGGGTGATGATGTTCTCCTTGACCTCGTAAAGCTCCGTCGGATAGCCGCCCTCGCCAGTTGACATGAAGGTGTTCCAGAGTTTCGCGGTCTTGGCCCTGGACATCATCACGTTGATCGATACCGAGCCATAGGACATCCCGCCGCCGTACCAGGGGATGTCGATCTCGATCTCGTTCTTCCCATCGTCACGGCGGTTCAGAGGCAGGCTGGTGTCGATGTCCTCCGAGTGATCCAGCCACTCGCCCTCCGCCAAGAACCGGAAGCGCAGCCTGTCGAAGCCGCCGTCGCTCTTGCCGGTCTTGAAGTTCATATCGTCCGGGACCTCGCCGGTCTCGGCCATGTACCATGTCGAGAGGATCAGTTCGTCGGTCCAGCGCGCATCGCCGAGGGCCTCCGGCATCTCGTACTCCCCGAACGCCCTCGCGTTCATCCCCTCCTGCATCAGGTGGGTCGTCTTGTGGATCAGCGCGTCGCTGGGCTTGACTATCGTCATCAAGCACCACCTCCGGTGTAGCCCGCTATTCCCTCGAAGGCCTCGTCCTCGAGGTGCTTGACTATCATCGAACGACCGAACTCGCCCCTCAGGCGGCGCACCTCGCGGATGCCCATCGCGCCGAGAATCTCCAGCAGTTGGTCTCTCCACGAGCCGCACAGGTTGGCGAGCCTCTGCTCGGCCCACCCGTGGTCGAGCATCCTAGGCAGGGTACCTGAGACCCTATCCCGCTTCTCCAGAGAGCCGTGCGAACGCCCTTGCAGTGCGAACAGCACAGCCAGGTCCAGCGCAACTGCGTCAAGTCCGCTGATAATCGCCTTGGGGACGTGGTCAGCGCCGACTATGCCACCCCCTCCGAACAGGGTGACCGTGTCGCGTCTGCCCTGCTCAATGAGCATCATGTGTGCCTCCTTGAACAACTCAGAGACAAAGGTCCCGTCAGTGCCTCGTGCGTGCAGGTCGGCGAGCAGGTGGATGACCTTGGCGCCGGCGTCCACTGCGGCGTTCAAGCGCTCCTGCCAGCCCTCCTCGAAGTGCAGGCGCACTCCGACCATGGCATCGGTAGCCTCGTTTGCCGCCTCGAAAGCGTCAGCGTCCCAACCATCGAGCTCGACCAGCCTCGCGGCTGGGAACTCGGATGCGTGCGCGGCCTCAGCGGTATCGAGCACCGGGACGATGTGAGGCGCGTCCATTCTGAGCCGTACGACGGTGTGCGCATCGAGGCACGCGAGGGTGTCGATGCGCCTGCTCGTTGTGTCGACCACCTTGACTAGGCCGGTCGAGCCGAGGTTGCCAGGGGGCAGGTCGAAGACGAACGGAACCTGAATGGTGAACATCTCGGGGGTGCTTCCGGAGAGGTTGCCGCTGGAGTCGAACGAGAGGTGCATCGGCTTGCTGCCGACGTCCACGGAGGTGCCGATGAGTTCGCGTCCGTGGATGCCATCCCTGCTCGGGCGGACGATCTCGGACATGTCGGTCAGCATCCCATCGAAGCCAGGTCCGCCGAAGCGCCCCCTATAGCCCTGGCCGCGAACCGGGACCATGCCCTTCCTCGCCTCCTCGTCGATGGCGGTGATGTGCCCGTGCGTGGTGTACGAGTCTCCCAGGGCCAGAAGATCTGGGTTTGGCAGGACCTTGACGAAATCCGGGTGCTGGACGCAGCAGCGCAGGCATCCAACACACAGTTTGGGCCTAGGAGCGAAGCCGCCCACCGGCCCTGAGAATACACCATAGGTGCACGGCCTGGAGAGGATGACATCGAACTGTCCGAAGTACATCAGCATCTCCTTGGCGATGAACTTCGCGAGACCGACCTTACCGACCTTGACAAGGAACCTGTGAGGCAGCGGCTGGGCGTCGTCGACCTCCTCGGTCTCGATGCGATAGCGGTGGTAGCGGTCTGCGACCTCCCTACCGATTCGCGCCGATTCGGCCCCGAATCTGTCGAGTGTCAACGGGCCGTCTTGGGATTCCAGGCCTACCTGCGCCGCTGACTCAAACATCTTACTCCCCCGAACGCGCGCATGCGTGCGAGAGAGTGCTATAATCATTCGGTCGAATGAACATCACATGACGTTGATACTAGCAGAATATTCACTCAATTAGATGATTATTGTACGTTTGTACAATTCTCGTAGAATAATATGTTCAAATGAGAACAATTGAAATATCAATATTACTGCCTTCGTTCATCTGTCCATTCACTGTACTCCGAGGATTGCTCAGATTGCCCTCAAGACATCTTGAAATGCGCCTGTTCCCGCGATGTTGGCAATGGGTCTCCGAGAGGCTTGGGAAGTCCGCGACCTGCGGCGTTTCCTGATTGGGGACGGCGTTAGCAAGGTCGGCCGAGCCGGCTTCATGGTCGCGGCAGGATGGCGTGTGAATGAGCTAGCCGGACCGGTGTGGTTCGCGTGGTTCGGAGTCGCATATTTCGTCGCTCACCTGCCCCTTCTGACAGTTGGCGGGATGGTGGTCGACCGAATACCCAGGCGGACCGTCGCGCTGTACACCGACTATGTACAGGCAAGCTTCGCTCTCCTTTTCATCAGCCTCCTCCTCATCGGCCTCCCCGTGCTGAAGGTGTTGCTCTTCGCCGCCGTGATGATGGGAGCGTCTACAGCTTTCTCGATACCCGCGACTCAGGCCCTTGTGCCAGACCTAGTAGACGAGGAGATCCTGGCCTCTGCGACCGGTTTGCTCAATTCCATTCGTACTATCTCGTGGTCGCTCGGTGGTCTGATCGGTGGTGCAATAATCACCTATTCAAGCATCGAAGTCGCGCTCTTCATCGACATGGTCACCTTCCTCGTCAGTGCGTATGTGCTGTACAACATGGAGGAGGTCCCAATCGTCAGGGATGAGGAAGAGGATTCCGACTTCAAGTCGGAGATGAGTCATGCTCTGTCTTTCACTCGCAGCCAGCCTTGGCTGTTCGTCGGAATCCTCGTGTTCATGGCATTCCACGTTGGTGCTGCGATAGTAGATGTCGGCATCCCCTCCATCGCCTTGAATAACGGCTGGAATGGTTTCTATTACGGAATCTGGGGCGCCGTCTTCCCGATCGGAGCCGCCGTGGGTGCCCTTTATGCAGGCAGTAATCCGATTCCGAAGAGCTCACGTGGGACGGTATTCTACGTCACCGTCGGCTTCGCCGCTTGGTTGGACCTGCTGTTCGTGTTCGTGCCCTGGTTCGCGCTCATTCTGCTGATCTCGCTGTTCCAAGGCCTCCTCGTGGGGGTGTTGGGAGTCATCTGGAACACGACGATAGGGGACAGCGTAGAGCAGCATCTGCGTGGCCGGGTCAACTCTATCGATGCAATCGGCTCCTTCATCCTGATTCCACCCGCTATGGTCCTCGGCGGGATGATGATCGAGAGATTGGGGCTCGAGGCGGCCTTTGTTGTGGCGGTGTCGATCATGGTCGCCGCCACGATAATCGGTATCGTCGTGCCTTCGTTCAGGCGCTTCGAGCGAATCGCCACTGAGCGCTTCCCGATCACTGCCGATCAAAGTCGATCGGACTGATGTCGACATCGAACCACTTCTCGTAGAGGTCGTGCTGTAGCTTGATGGCGACTACTAGCAAGACCACATACAGGGACCAGGCGGCTAAGGTCCTGCCCATGCCGGCTGGAACTTGCAGCAGCACCACGCCATCGAACACTATGCACGCCGAAATGTACACCACTCTGCCGAGTGTAGTCAGAAGCCCTTCCCCCTCCTGAGCCAGAACTCGCTTGACTCGCTCCTCTCTGCTCTTGTCAGAGGCCTTCTTCAGTCTCCAGAAGGCGGCCTCTGCCTCCTCTTTCTTGTCGTGCATCGGAGGGGGAGTGGCCTCGGTTCCGTCTGTGTCGGATTCCTTCTCAGCCATTGGTGTCCCTCAGAATACGATCGTCTTCGGCCCGTGGTCTTCCTCAGAGGGGTTCTCGGCATCGTCTAGCATTGGGAGTTTCATCCCGGGACCCAGTGGGAAGTGGCACGCGACCTCATGGCCTTCACCGATGGACTCAAGTTTCGGCTCCTCGACATCGCAGAGCCCCTCCTCAGCGATGGGGCAACGGGTGTGGAACCTGCATCCCGGAGGAGGGTCTGTGGGACTGGGTACGTCACCACTCAGAACTACCCTCCTCCTAGCGGCCTTTTCTAGTGAGGGCTCTGGGATAGCCGACATCAGAGCATGCGTGTATGGGTGGGCTGGCTTACTGAACAGGTCGTTCGTATTGGCAATCTCGACGATCTTTCCGAGGTACATCACTGCGACTCTGTCGCAAATGTGGTTGACGACGTTGAGTGCGTGAGTGATGAAGACTAAAGTGAGGCCGTGCTTCGCCTTTATCTCCTCGAGCAGATTCAGAACCTGGGCCTGAACGGACACGTCCAATGCGCTGGTTGGCTCGTCGAGGAGAATGAACTCAGGGTCCAGAGATAGTGCCCTCGCTAGGGCGATCCTCTGCTTCTGTCCACCGGAGAACTCGTGGGGGAATCTGTTCATGTGCTCGCGCTTGAGGCCCACGGAATCAAGCAAATCAGCTACCCTCTGCGTCAACTCGGCACCCTGGGCCATTCCATTCACCTGGAGTGGCTCCCCCACTATGGATCGCACCGACATCCTCGGGTTCATCGAGCCTCCGGGGTCCTGGAACACAATCTGGAGCCTCCTCCTGAGGTCTCTGTTTGTCATCATCCGGATGTCCTCTCCGGCGTAGTGGACCGACCCCTCGGTCATATGGGTGAGTCCCAGTATGACTCGTCCCAGCGTGGTCTTACCGCAACCCGACTCGCCGACGATCCCGAGGGTCTCACCTCGCATTACCTGCAGATCGACCCCGTCAACTGCGCGGACGTGGCTCTTCACCGTAGTCAGCATACCGCTCTTGATCGGGAACCACTTCCTCATTCCCTCGACCTCTATGAGGACCTCGTCGGTCTTGCTGTCATCTGGCATCTCAGGCAACTCCTTCCAAATCGTACTCGGCTGCGAAAACGTCGAATGAGGCCTGCACGTCTGCAACGTTCTCCGTCCTATTGGTGTGGTGGCAGGCTGCGAAGTGACCGGGTTCGACCTCCTTCATCGGTGGCGGAGTTGAGATGCATGTTGCGTCCGCGAACGGGCAGCGAGGGTGGAACCTACAACCATCGAAGTGTAGGTTGGGATCCGGGACTTGGCCCGGGATGATAGGCAGTACCTCCCTGCGACCAGCCTCTTCATCGATCGTTGGAATGCTGTGAAGCAAGCCGATTGAGTAGGGCATCCGAGGTTTAGAAAGAACATCCTCGATACTGCCTGTCTCGACCACCGCCCCGGCGTACATCACGGTGACTGCGTCGCACATCTCGGCGATAACCCCCAAGTCGTGTGTGATAAGCAGGATAGCCGTGTCCTTCTCGTCGCGCAGGTCTCGCATCAACTGTAGAATCTGGGCCTGAATTGTAACGTCGAGGGCGGTTGTCGGCTCGTCGGCGATGAGCAGTTTGGGCTCGCAAGCCATCATCATGGCGATCATCACCCTCTGACGCATCCCTCCGGAGAGTTCGTGCGGGTACATCTTCACAACTGCGCTCGGATCCGGAATCCTGACCTCCTCGAGGAGTCCGATGACCTGTCGGGTGTGCGCGGGGTCAAGTCTCAGATAGTCCAGGACTATGATCGCCGGCAGGGCCAGGAGAGTGCTGATTACAGCCATCCCGAGGAAAGCGGAGAGCGGCATCCAGAGCATCAGGAAGATGACCAAAGCCACGGCGGAGACAAGAGGAACCTGAGGGGCGGCGTACTTTAGAGGCCGGTACAAGGCGTTCAACGCCTCGATTTGTGCCCGTGAATTCACAAGATATCCGCTAAGGAGGACGATGAGGACCCAGAAGAGATCCTTGAAGACGAAGACGAAGGGAGCGGTGACTGCCTCTGCAGCGGAGTCGGCGAAGCCAGACAGATGGGCGACGAGGACAAAGGCGAGAACGGAGGAGGTGGCAATCGACGCTTGTGGCCGTGAGGAAAAGGCGTCGCGGATGAGGGTGGCAGGGCTGACAAGTGCCTGACCGACTCTGACGTAACGCGGAGTCTCGGCCTCGACAAGCCTGTCGTGCACGCGCATCACCTCGGAGATCTGCTTCTCCACCGTGTAAAGCGGGTTGAGGGCCGTCATGGGCTCCTGGAAGATCATGCTGATCTTGTTGCCGCGCACCGATTGCATGAACTTCTGATGGCGTCGGTATTCGCTCTTAGCGATAAACCCAAAAATCCACGAGACTATTGCCACGAACAAGAATATGACAAGGAGGGTAATGCCCTGAATGGGGTTTATCAGAATCGTCCAGAAAACCGCTACTATCGATGCCAATACCCCGAGCACGGTTATCCGTCCTGAGACGTCTTGGATTTTCTTGTCGTGCTCTGAAACACTGAACAGCATTTCCTCGCCTTCGTACTTCACGCTGCCCTCGTCGACATCACAGGTAGCCAGACCAATCGTCACCAGTGAAGTGACTGACTTCCCGCACCCCGACTCACCGACCAGCCCCATTATCTGGCCCTGCTTGACCTTCAGGTCTACGGAGTGGAGAGCCTCAATTGGCCCGTCCAGAGTGTCGAAGTGGACTCTGAGACCCTCGATCTCGAGCAAGTTATCCGACACCTTCTCACCTCCTGTTCTTGGGGTCCACTACGTCCCTGATCCCGTCACCGAGCAGATTGAAACCGAGAGTGGTGACTGCGATAGCGAGTCCGGGGAAGAGCATCAGGTGTGGGTCGGGGACGAAGTACCGCCTGCTCTCCGATACAAGGATGCCCCACTCCGCTGTGCCCGGGGCAGCCCCCAGTCCGATGAACGACAGCCCGGACGCTGTCAGAATGGTCCCTCCGATGTCGAGAGTGAAGGCGACGAGGAGCGGGGCCCAAGCATTGGGAAGGATGTGCCTGAACATTATCCTCCCCGAAGGAGCGCCCACGCTCCTAGCTGCCTCGACGAATGTCATCTCCTTGACATACAGAACCTGTCCCCTGATCAGCCTGGCATAGCCTGGCCATCCGGTGAAAATCAGGGCGGCCTGTATCTTCCAGAGTCGGTCGAAGTCCTTGATCACGACTATCTCATCCCCGGGGCTACCTGAGAAGCGATAGATGACTACTGCAGCAACGAAGATCGCCACGGTCCTCAGTGTGAGGTACCTCCACGGGTTTGTCCAATCGAGGGATTTGCTCAGACGCTCCCCGGCGCCATCGAAGCTTGTCTTCTCGATGAAGCGCTTGTCTGCTAGCGCTAACATTCCGAGGATGAGGATTATACCCGTGGCAGCACCGATTCTCCATCCCTGGCTGTCTGAGATTCCAAAGAGGTCTGACCACGAAGCACCGGGGAACAAGCCAACGAAGAAGAAGAGTAAGAATAAACCTAGGAATATGTTCCGGTTTCGCATTAATGACCCCATCACTTGGTCGCTGATTCGGTCTCCTGCGATGGTTGATGCCAGGTATGACCTGAAAACCACGGCCAGGAATAATATCGGAATCAGGATCCCCAACCACATTGGCATAGTGAGGCTCGTCATCGCAGACATCGCCGTGACGAAGGCCATGGCGAGGATCAGCCCGGGTATTGCGAAGAAGACGTCACAGATCCTCATGATTACCTCGTCCACCCTGCCGCCGAAGTAGCCGCTCACACTGCCGACGATGGTCCCTATGGTCACTGTGAGCATGGCAACGGTGATTCCGATCTTCAGAGAGACACGGGATCCGTACAGGACCTTGCTGAACATGTCCTGCCCCTGATCGTTGGTTCCGAAGATGCAATGTTCGTAGCCCTCCGGCATCCACCAGATGTGCATGGCCTCGTTTTCGAACTCGTAGGTGAGCCAGACCTTGCCTGTCATTGACGAGTTGTTGTAGAGCTCCTCGGACACGATGAGGATAGAGGAGTTGTTCGGGTCTATGCTAATCAATGAGATGTTGAGGCCGTAGCCCAGGTCATCCTTCAGGCTGAGGAGCTCGATTACAGAGAGGGTGTCGCGGTAGTACTTGTTGTCGTCTCCTACCTTGTTGTCTGACACGGCGACTACGGTCTCCGAGAAGAGGGGGGATCTGGTGTCCACGGTGATAGACTGTTCGTGCCAGTCGCACTCCTCGGAGAACGGGTGGGCCCTCCGGGGCTCGTAGTCGATGGTCCAGAGGTCCTCCGTGTCCTGCAGGTTCCGGTAGGGGTGCTCGACTGCTATATCGTCGGCGAAAATCGAGACCGTGACGACGGACATTACCAGCATGAGCCCTACTACTGCAAGCAGGGACCGGCGGTATATCCTCCAGCTCCGCGAAATGTCGCTCCTGGATTGAGATAGAGCCTCGACAAGCCTCCTCAGGCTTTCCTTGCGATCCTCTTTGCCTTCGTCCCAGCCCCTCATTCAAGCCTCACCCTTGGATCTATGATTGCATACAATATGTCCACAACGAGGTTGGACAGCAGGAAGATGGCCGCAGTAATCAGCGTCACACCCATTATGACGGGGAAATCGAGGTACTGGATTGACTTGACAGCCACCCGGCCCATGCCGTTGAAGGCGAAAATTGTCTCAGTCAGTACAGCGCCGCCTATCGCTCCGCCGATTGAGAATCCGAGGATGGTGACTATCGGGACCAGAGCGTTCCTGCATGCATGTACTATGACCACCCTGAACTCAGAGAGTCCCTTAGCGCGGGCAGTCCTCACGTAGTCCTCGTGTAGGACCTCGAGGAGGCTGGCGCGCATGTACCTCAGCAGGGAACCGGAGGAGGCGATGCCCAGGCATGCGCAGGGCAGTGCTAGGTGCAACAGGGTGTCCTTGAAGAGCAGCCGGTTGGAGCCAAACTTGGCCGGCAGTGTGGCCAGCTTCCCGTCGGTCACGAACCAGCTGTCGATCAGGTGGAACCCGGTCCCTCCTGCAGGGTAGAAAGAGGCGAATCCGTCTTCGGGGTACGTGAGGCTGGGGTCGTGCCTCCCGTAGATAGGGAAGCAGCCTCCATCCGTGTCGGGGACGAGCGGGAGCCACTTCGTGAGCGGGTCGCAGATACCTCCAACTCCTGATTCGGGGGCTTGGGTAGCGAACAATAGTTGCAGGACCATCGCGAACCAGAATATCGGCAGGCTGACGAACGCTATGGCGAAGAATCGCGAGATGTGATCGAACATCCGGTCCTGCCGAACAGCGCTGAGGATGCCGAGGGAGATCCCCAGGGGATAGGCTATGAGTAGAGCGAAGAAGGACATCTCCAAGGTGATCGGGGCCGCGTCTTTCACCACATCTGCGACGGGACGGTGATAGGTGCTCGATTCCCCCCAGTCGCCTTGTAAGAGATGGGTCACGTAGAGCCTGAACTGCGTGGTGAGCGGTTCGTTCATCCCCAGCCTTTCCCTGTTGGCCGCATAAGCGGTTATGGGATCACCATCTTCGGTGTAATCAACGACGACGCCACACTTGTCGCCACACTGTGCGGCGGCGGCATCTGCGGGGATGAGATGAGAGATGGTGAATGTCAGGACCGTGACTCCCACCATCACAGGGATCAGCAGGAGCAGGCGGCGAGCTACGAACTCGTGCAGCTTCATCGTGACCCCCCGCGAAGACCATGCTGAGACTGCTCTATCACAGTTGCCTCCTGCCTGCCATAGGCAGGCAGGAGAAAGTCGATTGACGGTACGACGGCAGCCGCCCGAGGGCGGCTGCCGTCGGCCTTACGTCTTCACGGCGTTAATCAGCAGGAGCCGACTTGACCATTGGCAGCTTGTCGTAGTCGAACCAGTGGGCGGACCCAATGGCGACCCAGTCCGGGCTGCAGATGTCGTCGTGCTTGACACCTACGCCGTTGTACTGTCCAATGATGATCATGTTGGGATCTAGGATCCAGGCCTCGAAGGCATCGACGTACGCCTGCTCGCGCGTAGCGTCGTCCTGCGAGGTCCTGCCAATGAGCAGGGCGGCGTTGACGTCCGCGTTCTCGTAACCCGTACCATAGGCGTCGCCGCCGATGGAGTAACCGCCGGCGAACGGCGACCAGTAGTTGTCGGGGTCGAGGTAGTCAGGGGCCCATCCGCTGAACCTGATGTCCCATGTCCTGGTGTAGTACATGGTCAGGTACTCTGCCCATGGCTTGGCATCTCCGGCGGTGGCGACTCCGATGGTCCCCAGGGCCTCAGCGAGCTGGCCGGCCATGGCGATTCGGTAGTCGTTGCCCTCGTTGGCCATTACGCCCAGGATGTTCGGCAGGCGGCACTCGGTGCCGTCTCTGTCTGCCTCAGCGACCACGTCTGCCGCACCGCTGCGGCTCAGCGAGGAGCAGTCGTACTGGCGGATGAAGCCAGCGTCCTCTAGGAGCTGCTCAGCGTAGGCCAGGTCGTAGGTGAAGACCTCGTACTGGGTATCCGCATACAGGAAGCCAGTCGGGATCGGGCCGTACTGCGGTGCCAGCGAGTTGTCGTACGTGTCCCTTCGGTGGGTCTCGTAGTCGAACGCGTAGGAGATGGCCGCTCGGACCGCTCCTACCTCCATGACGCTGCAGTCGTTGGTGCCGTCGCCGCTGCAGTCGTGGTTGAGGATGAGGGACGAGTTAGCACCAGTGTTGGTGTTGTCCTCTCCTGCATCAAGGGCCTTCGGGTGTAGGTTGAAGGCCGACAGGGTCGTAGTGAAGGTCTCCCTGTAACTGCAGATGTATCCTGCCTTGGACTGTACGTTAGGCTTGTCTTCCAGGTTGTCGCAGAAGTTCACCAGATCCTCGATGTTGATGCTGCCGAAGTCGACCTCACCGTCGGTGAAGGCGAGCAGCCTTGTCGTGGCCTCGGTAACTATGGACACGGTGTGGCGGTTGATGTTGTAATCACCGCTCTCCCAGTACATCCAGTTCGGCACGAGGACGAGTCGGTCCTCACGGACCCAAGACTGTACCAGATAAGCGTTGGTCCCAGCTCCGAACGGAGCCTCGTCCATCCACTCGTGGCAGTAGTCGTCGCCATCACCGCCCGCATCGACGCGGTTGGCCTCGCACAGCTCGGCGTTGATCACAGCGCCGACCGTGTAGGCGATCGTCGAGATGAACGCCGAGGATTCAGCGAACAGTGTGACCGAGAAAGAGGTCGCGCTGTTGACAGTGAGACTTTCGCCGCCAGTGTCGCTGTGGTTACCATCAGCGTCGTTGCAGTCGAAGCTCTGCTCTAGGATCCAGCCCACGTGGCTGTCGGGCGAGCCGTAGCCAAGTACGCGGCACCATGAGTACACAACGTCAGAGGCCTCCATCAGGTCACCGTTGCTGAAGTACACGTCATCTCGTAGATCAAACGTGTAGGTCAGACCGTCGGCGCTGACTGAATAGCCGGTGGCGAGGCGGGGCTCGATGATGGCGTTTCCGCTTCCGTCACCCGCATAGCGGTAGAGCGTGTCGTAGACCTGCTCAATGACGTCTCCGGATGCCGAGTCGTACGCATCGTGGGGGTCGATTGTCGAGGCGTCGCCAATCGACATCTCGACTATCTCACAGGGGTTGTTGGAACCCTGCTCACGGCACTTTCTCGACTTCTCGAGCTCGTACAGAGCCTCCTCGAAGGACATGTCGCCAGCCGAGTAGGCTGCCATAATGTCTCCCTGAGCCATACCATAGTCGCAAGAACCGTCATCGTCTTCGGCATCTGCGTTATGGTTGTTAGCAGCCGGGTCCATGCAGCCCATCACGGTTTCAGCGTAGGTACACGAGCCGTCGTCACGAGTGGCGGCGGAATCGTAGTTCGTAGCGCCCGCGTTGGTGCAGCCAAGAACTGGCTCCTCACCGGGCGCATACTCACATGATCCGTCGTCCATCGTAGCGTCGGCGTTGTAGTTGGTCGCGTCCGCGTAGGTACATCCCATGACCATCGTTGGGTCTGGGTCGTCGTCTCCATCATCCCCGCCGAGACAACCGGCAAGAGTTGATACAATCATTAGCGTGCAAAGAAGTGTTGCTGTTAGCTTAGACTTCATACGTCGTGCGCGCAAGTATAGACTATTTAGTATCAATGTAGAATGCGCACCGTAGTGCAGTTTGGGGGGGTGGTGACCCCATTGACTTTCCCATTAACCAGAATCGCGGGGTTGCGAGCCTACGCATGACGGCATCCTAGGAAGAGAAAGTGGACGTGCCGAGATTTGAACTCGGGGCCTCTTCCATGCCAAGGAAGCGCGCTTCCATGCTGCGCCACACGCCCAGTGAGCGGGCCACCGACGACGGCCATTTAAGGAGAATGGGGGCACGCTGGGCCATGACCGCGGGGAGCGATGGAGGCGGGGTGCTGGGAGGCCCCGAGATGCCCGACGGCCTGCTCGATGATCTCAAGGCCGTGCTGAGCAAGGACGAGGCTCCGTTCCTGCGTCACCTCGGCAAGCACCTGAGGCTCGAGTGGCTGCCCGCAGACGAAAGCCGCCTGGGGATGACCCGCTTCGAGTACGACCACCACGAACTGTTCCGGCGGCGCCGGCTGAGGGTCGCACCAGGCTCGGTCACAATCGGCCTCAACCGGATCCTGGCTGAGGACGAGGTGCTGTTCCGGCACACCCTCGTGCACGAACTGCTGCACGCTGCCGGGTTGATCGCGCACGGCGGTAACCACGCCGAGCTGGTCAAGCAGATCGCGCCGGCACCCAGCCTGGCTCGGTCGCCGGTGCTGAGGAGGATGCGGCGTGAGGTCCTCGACAGCCTGCCGGAGAGGCAGTGGATCTGCGGCAACTGCGGGCACACCTGGCAGAGAGTCAGGGTCAGCGCGCCTACCAGGTGCCCCAAATGCGCCCGGCCATTCAGCCCACAGTAGGGCGCAACTACCTTGAGTCGCACCGGCGTGTGGGCTCTGTGGAGATACCTCGGACGAGCGATGAGCTCCTCGCCCTGATACAGGACTTCGGCAGGGAGACCTACCCGACGCTGATGGCGATAATCGCCATCGCCGTGTACTCGGGATTCGTGTTCATGTTCTACCGGGTGCTGGCCAAGAAGGACCTGCTCACGCTCGACCTGAGCAAGTACGCCGACGACTTCGGTGGCAAGGTGAAGAAGTACCTCAGGAGCATCCTCTTCGTCGTTCAGTACATCCTGGTCATACCCATCCTCATCGCCTTCTGGACACTCGTCCTCGCGGTCATCCTCACTTTGCTCTCGGACAGTTCGGACCATGCGAGGAACGCGCTCATCGCGACCTCGGTGGTCGGCGCCGTGCGCATACTGGCTTACTGGACCGAGGACCTCTCGAGGGATGTCGCCAAGATGCTTCCGTTCGCCGTCCTCGGTGTCTTCCTAGTCGGCTCGACCTCGGTCCAGTGGAACGAGTTCGAGGCCCTGATGGACAACCTGCCCGAGCTGGCCAGGTCCTTCTTCAGCAGCCTCGTGCTGCTGGCCATACTTGAGATCCTGCTGAGAATCACCAGCACCATCAGGAGGGTCCGCCGCAAGCGCAAGCGGCGCAGGAAGATGCAGGGCGAGATAGCGCAGGCGGTGGGCAGGAGCGTCGATGACGTGCGTGCGGACACCAAGGACGACGGCTCGCTGAACTACAGCGCCGACGCTGACGCCGAGGAGATTCAGGAAGCGGTCGAGGAAGCGATCGGAGAGCTGCTCGATGACATCTCAGACGATGTGCAGGGTTCTTGAGCGAGAGTCCTGCGGGGACATCAGGGCGATTGGTGTAGTCTGGATATCATGCCGGCCTTCTAAGCCGGTGACACGGGTTCGAATCCTGTATCGCCCACCATCCCTCGCGAGCCCCCGCGAATCGCTCAAATAGGGAGAGCAGGTCGGCAACGCGCATGAAGAGAGGCTCCCGTGCGTGGAAGAAGCACGGGAAGCAGCGCTGGAAGTGGCGCAAGAAGAAACTACGACGCAGAAAGGCCTCGCGCAAGCGCGCCAAGCAATGACGGTTCAGAGTTTTGAGACTAAGTCCTCGAGCGCGGCTCGCGGATTGTCAGCCTTGGTCACGCCACTGGCTAGGAGGACTCCGATCGTGCCTAGCTCAATCGCCGTGGCCACGTCCGCCCCGGTCTTCACGCCAGCACCACAGAGGATTCCTACCTCGTCGGTCACCTCTCGTACCGCAGCGACTGTGCCACTGACGATGCCCGGGTCGGCCGAAGTCACCGAGACGTTGCCACCGATGAGCTCGGGCGGCTCGACTGCCACGTAGGTCGGTCTGAGTGCGGCGAGCGCCTGCGCCTCGTCGACGTCGGACGCGCACGCGCACACGCGGAAGTCCTCAGGAACCTGGTCAAGCAGCATGGCGACGTGCTCGATGCTGACCTTGTGCTCGGCGTGGTTGATGAGTGAGCCAGTCGCACCGCGCTCGACCGCGGTGTCGGGATGGAGCCAACCGGTGTTGGAGCCGGAGTTGATCGGGTCGAGGTGTTGGCACCAGACCTCGAGGTCCGGGGCTGCTGAGACGACCGCAGAGAGGTCGAGGGCCGAGACCGCGGCGACGAGTCGTGCCTCGGTCTCGATGCTCGCCATGGCGCGAGCCAACTCCTCTGCAGACGCGCCATGGGCGGTCTGGTAGGTCTTGAAATTGACAACGATCAGGCAGTCGCTCACGCTCCGGGCGAGAAGCCGGCCTGCTTTGACGCTGACGGACTCACTCGACGTGAGCGTGGTGTCCTACGATGGTATCCGAGAGCTCTGCTCCCGCAGCCACGTCAGCGCCCTCGCCCACCAGACAGCGGTGGAGGGTCGCTCCGGCTCCGATGTTTGCGCCGTCCAGAACCACGCAGTCGGTCAGCGAGGCGTCGGCTCCCACGTTTGAGGCCGCTCCGATGGCGCTCCCCGAGACATCTCCCTCGCAGTGCGAGCCGTCGCCGAGCCAGGAGTCGTCGGTTACCTGCCCGCTGCCATAGCGGCCGTTGGCAATGCAAACCTGTGCTGCCTCGATGAACGAGTCGGGGGTTCCCGCGTCGACGAAGTACCCAGTGAACACGAGTCCGGCCATCTCGCCGGCCTCGGCTATTCCCGGGAAGACCTCGCGCTCCATGCTGTGAGGCTCGCTGGCAAGGCCGGCCAGCACGTCGCGCTCGATCAGGTAGCAGCCTGCATTGATCAGGTTGGAGAACTCGGTCCCGGGCTCGGGCTTCTCCTGAAAGCGGCGAATGAAGCCAGCATCGTCGAGCTCGCAGACGCCGAAGCGACTCGGGTCCTCGACCTCCCAGAGCGACAGTGTCGCGGTGGCACCGGTAGCATCGTGGTGCGCGGCCAGAGCGGCGACGTCGACGCTGGAGACGAGGTCGCCATTGAGCACCAGAACCGGTCCGTCGCCGTTCAGGTAAGGCCGCGCGAGTGCCACCGCGCCACCGGTACCGAGCGCTTCCTCCTCGACTGAGAGGACTGCCTCGTAAGGCAGACTCGCGCCCATGAAGTAGGCCTCCATCTCCTCGATGCCGTAGCCGGCTGCGACCACGACCCTGTCGATCATGTCGGTGGGCACCGCCTCCACGACCCTCTCGAGCAGGGTCTTGTCGAGCAGCGGCAGCAGCGGCTTGGCGCGGCCGTCGGTCCACGGACGCAAGCGGGTGCCGAAGCCACCGGCCAAAACTATGACATCCATGGCGGGTCGGGCGTGCGACCCCGTTTGAGCGCTTCGCGTCCGCGCCACGCGGGGTGCGTATGCGCATCGTTGAAAGACGGTGCGCGAATCGCGGCCCGGGCACTATGAACATTCACGAGTACCAGGCCAAGGCCCTGCTCAGGGAAGCCGGGGTCGCAGTCCAGGACGGAGTTCACTGCACGAGCGTCGAGCAGGCGCTGGCAGCCTACGAGACGCTGGGCTCGGAAGTGGTCGCTGTCAAGAGCCAGATCCACGCCGGCGGGCGCGGCAAGGGCAAGCTGTACCGCCCCGACTCGGGCGACCTCGTCATGCAGGGCGGGGTGAAGATCGCATTCTCCCGCGAGGATGTGGGGGAGTACGCCTCGAATATCCTCGGACACACACTGATCACCAAGCAGACCGGCCCCTCGGGCAAGCTCGTCAACAACCTCTACGTCGAGGCAGGCTGCGCCATCGCGCACGAGTACTACCTCGCACTGCTCATCGACCGCGAGGCGAACTCCGTGCTTATCATGGCCTCCACCGAAGGAGGCGTGGACATCGAGGAGGTCGCGGAGAACACTCCCGAGGCCATCCACAAGGTCTGGGTTGACCCTATAGAGGGTCTGCAGGACTCGCAGAAGAGCTCGCTGGCCGACTCGCTGGGCCTCTCGGGCTCGGCGCACGACTCCTTCCTCGACATGATCGGCGCGCTGGCATCGATGTTCGTCGACAGGGACTGCTCGATGATCGAGGTCAACCCGCTGGTCAGGACCGAAGGCGCCACGATGGTGGCGCTCGACGCGAAGATCAGCTTCGACGACAACGCCGCGTTCCGGCACCAGTGGCGGGCTGAGTTGCGCGATCTCTCCGAGGAGTCTGACATCGAGGTCCGAGCGCGCGGGCACGGACTCTCGTACGTCGATCTGGACGGCGACATAGGCTGTCTGGTCAACGGCGCCGGCCTCGCAATGGCCACGATGGACGTCATCAAGCTCTGCGGCGGCGAGCCGGCGAACTTCCTCGACATTGGCGGGGCGGCGGACCGCGAGTCGATCACCGCCGCTTTCGGAATCATCCTCGAGGACCCCCATCTGAGGGGGGTCCTCGTCAATGTCTTCGGCGGCATCATCCGATGCGACATGGTCGCTCGCAGCATCATCGAGGCTTCCGAGGAGGTCGGGCTCGAGGTCCCGCTGGTCGTCCGTTTCTCGGGCACCAACCACGAGGAGGGCAAGGAGGTACTCGACGCTAGCGACTTGGATGTGCTCACAACCAGTACTCTCGCGGAGGCCGGAGAGGCTATCGTCAAGCTCATCGGAGGTGACTTCTCATGAGCATCTGGATCCACGAAGGCAGCAAGATACTGGTACAGGGAATCACAGGCAGCCAGGGGATGTTTCACGCGACCAGGATGGTGGCATACGGCACTGACATCGTCGGCGGCGTCACACCCGGGAAGGGTGGCCAGACAGTCGGCCTACCGGGTCGCTCGGTCCCTGTCTACGACACCATGGCCGAGGCGGTCTTGGAGACCGGTGCGGAAGCCAGTGTCATCTACGTACCCGCGAGGTTCGCAGCCTCGGCGATAATGGAGGCTGCCGACGCCTTCCACGAGCTCAACGGCGGCGGGCTAATCGTCTGCATCAGTGAGGGTATCCCCATTCTGGACATGGTGCGCGTGGTCGCTCACATCGGCCAGAGGCCGAGAGTGAGGCTCATCGGGCCGAACTGCCCGGGAATAATCACCCCCGGAGAGAGCGGTGGCTGCAAGGTTGGCATCATGCCCGGGTACATCCACGCCAAGGGGCGCATCGGGGTCATCTCGAGGTCGGGCACTCTCACCTACGAGGCGGTAGCCCAGACGATGGGCGTGGGCGAGGGTCAGAGCACCTGCATCGGCATCGGCGGTGATCCAGTCAGCGGGACCGGTTTCATCGACTGCCTCGCCGCTTTCGAGGAGGACCCTGAGACCGAGGCCGTGGTGTTGATCGGTGAGATCGGCGGGACAGCCGAGGAGGATGCGGCCGAATGGGTCACTGAGAACTTCACCAAGCCCCTCGTCGGCTTCGTGGCTGGGGCCACCGCACCGCCAGGCAAGAGGATGGGTCACGCCGGTGCCATCATCTCGGGCGGCAAGGGCACGGCTGAGGAGAAGTTCGCCGCTTTCGAGGCGGCTGGCATCCACATAGCCAGGGACCCATCCAAGATAGGCGAGGCGCTACTAGAGGCCCTGAGGGAAGCCGGACTGAGGTGAGTTTGCTCCCTCACGAACTGAGCGAGGGTCTTAGGAGAGTGAGGTATCGAGCATGGTGGAGGAAAGCGGTTCATGTCCAAACTGATCAACCAAGAAATCGACTCGCTGCTCAAGGAAACCTCACGCTCATTCTATCTCACCCTCCGGGCGTTGCCGTCCGGCATCCGGCCTCAGGTCAGCTTGCTTTATCTCCTAGCACGCTCGTCCGACACCATCGCCGATTCGAAAGGCGGCTCGACTGACCAGCGACTACAGGCACTCGAGCATTACAACGAACGGGTCCAGGGTCGCGCCAGCACGCTGCCAGACCTCGCCAGCCTGACCAGCCTCCAAAGCAACCCCGCCGAGGCGAAATTGCTGGAAAACGCCGCTTCGTCTGTTGCCTGCCTCGAGCAATTTTCCACCATCGATCAGCAGCGAATCCGGCAGTGCCTTGACATCATCATCAGCGGACAGAGCCTGGACTTGCAACGGTTTGCAGACGCCACGGACGACACGATCATTCCTCTCGCCAAGGAGGAGGAACTCGACGATTACACCTACCGCGTGGCCGGTAGCGTCGGCGAGTTCTGGACGTACATGTCGCTCGAACACTTGTTCGAGGCCGATGCTGCGGTCGAGGCACGGCTGTTCGAGACTGGCGTGCGGTTCGGCAAGGCGCTGCAACTGATCAACATCCTGCGCGATCTGCCAGAGGACCTGCGCATGGGCCGATGCTACATTCCGAGCGCAGTGTTGACCGAACACGACTTGGAGCCACGCGACCTGCTTGAACCGGAAAACATCGGCCGTTTCCGTCCGCTGTTCGACGGCTACATCGACAAGGCCGCCGCGCACCTGGACGCCGCGGTCGAGTACATCGGCCTGTTGCCTCACAGCCAGTTTCGGCTGCGCGGCGCGTGCATGTTGCCGGTCCTCATCGGCCAACGGACGCTGACGCTGCTGCGCACTCAGAACGTTCTGGACGCCGAGAACCGCATCAAAGTCCTGCGGCCTGAGATTAAGCAACTGAAGTCCAAAACCATGCTTGCCCTGCTCTCAGGCCGTCGAAGTCAGAAGCTACTCGACGTCAATCGCAGTGCCTGACGCAACGCTCTAGGGATAGTGCTCCGCGGTACCGCGTGACGCGGGACCCGCGCGCACGAGGGAGAGGTTCAAAGGCAGGTTGCGGTGCCCGATTCGGGAGTAGCATGGCTCAGCGTCAGGATTCAGATTTGGCCACCGGTGCCAAATTAGGCCTCGAGCGGACCATATCCCTGTACGATGCCGATGAGGAGCCCCGAGGCATCGAGAGGGTCCGCTCTGCGGTCAATCTGACCAAGGAAGCGGCTCGCGTAATCAGCATCACCGCACTTGAGGCGGTTCGCGAAGGTGCGGTCTTCATGGGTGTGATTGGAAGCAGGGGCGAGTTGGTCAACCCGTTCAGCCACATCGATGCTGCAATCTGGTCCGAGCCGGATGTCCCTGAGCGCATGACTGAGACCGCATACGACTACTGCGAGGAGCTCACCAGAAGGGAGGCTGGCAACTTCTACCACTCGTTCAAGTATCTGCCTGACCTCGAGCGCCGCGCCATCATGGCCTACTACGCGTTCTGCCGGCGCGCCGACGACATCGCCGACGGTGACTATGTCGACATCTTCCCCGGTGGCTCGTCGGACGAACCCGAAGCGGTCGACTACAGGTCTAAGATCGAGCTTCTCAGCGCCGGCAGGCCAGTCGTCGACCGCTCTGCCTACAATGACAAGATGTCGCAGTTGTTCTATTACAGGAAGAAGCTCTCCACCGCCTACAGCGACGTCACCTCGACCGACCCGATCTTCATGGCGATGAAGGACACGGTCGAGACTTTCGGAATCCCGCGCCAGATGCTCGACGACATGGTCAGCGGGATGGAGGACGACTTCCACCGCAACCGATACCAGACCTTCGAGGACCTATACTCCTACTGCTACAGGGTGGCTTCCACCGTCGGGCTCGTCTGCATCGAGATCTACGGCTACGACGACCCGAGGGCGCGCGAGTACGCCGAGTCATGGGGCGTCTTCATGCAACTCACGAACATCCTGCGCGACGTCGCCGAGGACGCCGAGCGTGACAGGATCTACCTGCCTCTGGACGACCTCGCTCGCTTCGGCATCACCGAGGACGACGTCAAGAGCGGCAAGGAGCTGCTCAATCACCCCGGATGGAAGCCCTTCGTGGATGAGTACATCGAGAGGTGCGACGGGTACCGCGAAAAGGCGTTCAAGCTGTTCGGTCTTCTCGACAGGTCGTCTCGGTACTCACCCGCCGCGATGGCGACCTTCTACCAGTCGATACTCAATAAGATACAGAGGAAGGACGGTGACGTCTTCACCGAGAGGATACAACTCAGCAAGACCGAGAAGATGTTTCTCGCCGCGTACGTGTACGTGCGCTACCGCTTCCTTGCGCTCTGAGCAGAAGCGGCTGCCTCTGGCAAGCCACACAGAAGAAGTATAGAACGAATCGCAACGGGGGAAGGAGCATGCGGGTGGCAGTACTGCTGGAGGACCGCTGCCAACCCAAGAAGTGCAACGCAGAGTGCTGGGCCTTCTGCCCTCCCGTGCGAAACGGCATCGAGTGCATAGTGCTCGATGACTCGAGCGGTAAGCCCCTGGTCTCCGAGGCGCTGTGCATCGGCTGCGGGATCTGCGTCAACGTGTGCCCGTTCGACGCCCTCATCATCACCAACCTGCCCGAGGAGCTGAAAGGCGAGATGACGCATCGCTACGGCGAGAACGGCTTCCGCCTGTTCCGGCTGCCAACTCCTCGCGAGCAGCAGGTCGTCGGCATCTTGGGTCCAAACGGGATGGGCAAGTCCACCGCGGTGAATCTCCTGGCCGGGACCATTCAGCCTAACCTCGGCGACTGGACTGTCAACTCGCGCGATTGGGGCGAGATTCTCGAGTCGTTCCCACGAGGGGAACTGCGCGACTATCTGGGAATGGTCGCAAACGAGGACGTTGCAGTCGCTGTGAAGCCGCAGTACATCGACAAACTGCCGAAGATCTTCGATGGCGAGGTCCGTGAGCTGCTCGAGAGGGTCGACGACCGTGCAGAGCTCCCCAAGTACGCCGAACTACTCTCCATCGAGCACGTCCTCGAGCGGAAGTTGGGTGCGCTCTCGGGCGGAGAGTTGCAGCGCGTCGCCATCTGCGCGACGCTGCTCAAGGAAGCCGAGGTCTACTTCTTCGACGAGCCCTCATCATACCTCGACATCTATGAGAGGTTGCGCATGGTGCGCATCATACAGGACCTGACCAAACGCGGCAAGCGCGTCTTGGTGGTCGAGCACGACCTCGCGATACTCGACGTGCTGTGCGACCTGTTGCACGTCGTCTACGGCGAGAGGGGGGCGTACGGCGTCTTCACCCCGCCGCGCTCGACTCGCAAGGCGATCAACGCCTACCTCGACGGCTTCCTAGCGGAGGAGAACATCAGGATTCGCGAGAAGCCAATCCAGTTCCTGCGCGGGCGCACCCGCGGAGAGGGGGTCGGAATGCCCATCCTGAAGTGGGGTGACATCGAGAAGACGCTTGGAGACTTCCACCTCAAGACCGGACAGGGCGAGGTCAAGTCGGCCGAGGTCGTGGGAGTGGTCGGGCCCAACGCCACTGGTAAGACGACGATGGCTAGGATCATCGCCGGCCAGATGGACCCCGACGAAGGCTGGTGCACGATGGACGCCAAGGTCTCCTACAAGCCGCAGCACGTCAGCGCCGACTTCGAGGGCACTGTCCAGGACTGGCTGGACACCGAATTGGGCAATAAGTGGCGAGCGGGGGAGTTCCACACTCAGGTGGTGCGCACGCTACAGGTGGACAAGATGCTCGAGTTACAGGCCAAGAATCTGTCCGGTGGCGAGCTGCAGGCTGTCAGCATCACCATCTGCCTGGGCAAGGAGGCCGACCTCTACCTGCTCGACGAGCCGAGCGCCTATCTGGACGCCAACGCGAGGATGGAAGCGGCCAAGGCCATCCGCAGGACGATGGAGAGCAACGAGAAGGCGGCGATGGTGATCGACCACGACATCTATTTCATCGATATCGTAAGCGACTCCCTGCTGGTCTTCGACGGCGAGGGAGGCAGCAATGGCAACGCCGTAGGGCCGCTGAGCCTGCGCAAGGGCATGAACCGCTTCCTCTCGGATGTAGGCGTGACGTTCAGGCGCGACCACGACTCGCACAGGCCTCGGATAAACAAGCCCGGGAGCGTCAAGGACCGCGAGCAGAAGGCGAGTGGCGAATACTTCTACGCGGAGTGACGCGAACCATTGGATTCTTGAATGAGGTCTCGGACGGCGCAACGTGCCCGATGAGGTCGAGGACGAGGTCGCAGAAGCCGTCGAGGAGGAGGCCGAGGCCAATCCTGTAGAGGCGCTCGAGGCAAGGGTCGCAGACCTTGAGAAGAAACTCCAGTACTCCGCCGCCGAGATGGTCAACGTGCGCCAGCGGGCGAGGCGGGAGCGCTCGGAGGGGATGCGCTACGGCGGTATGTCGATGGCCCTCAGGATGCTCCCTCTGGTAGACAGCCTCGAGAAGGCGCTGGAGTCTTCCAACGGTGACGAGTCCGACGCTCTGCGAGAGGGAGTCAGACTGACTCTGGAGGGCGCCAAGGCCGCCTTGAAGGCTGAGGGAGTCACCCAGATAGAGGTGGATTCCACATTCGACCCGACGAACATGGAGGCTATCGCCACGGTCCCAGCCCCCGAGGGCTGCGAGCCAGGGAGCGTCATCGAGGTCGTCGAGGTCGGTTACATGTACCATGACCGCGTCCTTCGCGCCGCTAGAGTAATAGTGGCCGAGGGTGAGTGATGTCGGAACAGCAGCTCATCGACCCGGATATCAGGAAGGCGCACACACTGCCTTCCCGCTACTACACCGACGAGGGCGTCTTCGCCGGGATCGTCTCGGAATTCTGCGGATGCTGGCACTTCGCAGCACACGAGAGCCAGTTGGCCGAGCACAACGTGCTGCCGCTGGAGCACATGGAGAGCCTCGTCGGCGAGCCGATGCTGCTGACTCGCGATGATGTCGTCCGCTGCGTTTCCAACGTCTGCACCCACCGCGGGATGCTGGTCGCGACCGAGCCGTGCAGCGCCTCCACGCTGCGCTGTGGCTACCACGGGCGGACCTTCGGGCTCGACGGGTGCTTCCGGAACATGCCCGAGTTCGAGGGGGTGGAGGGTTTTCCCAGCCCTGCCGACGATCTAGCTCCCTTCGCGCTCAAGCGCTGGAAGGGGCTGCTGTTCGCAGGCACTGAGCCGAACGGGTTCGGGGGTTGCCTCGACGAGTTGGAGTCGCGCTTGGGTTGGATGCCGATCGAGTCCTTCGAGCACGACCCATCGCGCCACCGCTCCTATGACATCGAAGCGAACTGGGCTCTCTACGTCGACAACTACCTAGAGGGCTTCCACATACCCTACGTACACGGTGGTCTGCATGAGGAGTTGGACTACGACTCGTACAGGACCGAGTTGTTCGAGGGAGGGGTCCTGCAGATCGGGATAGCCCGTGGGAATGAGATCTGCTTCAACTTGCCAGAGACTTCTCCCGATTACGGTCAAAGGGTGGCCGCGTACTACTACTGGCTGTACCCCGGAATGATGTTCAACTTCTACCCCTGGGGCCTGTCAGTTAACCTCGTCGTGCCCCTGTCGGTGGACCGTACTAGAATCGTGTACCACGGCTATGTCTGGGACTCCTCGATGTTAGGCAAAGGAGCAGGTAGGGACCTCGATAAGGTCGAGGCTGAGGACCAAGGGATCGTCGAAGCCGTGCAGAGGGGTGTTGCTGCCGGTGCTTACGACAGAGGTCGCTACTCTCCAACCAAGGAAGCAGGAGTTCACCACTTCCACAGGATGCTTGCATCCTGACGGGCATTTGATAACCGCTCGGGCCATCAGGGACTCCATGAGTCACGATGCCAAGACTAGGATAGGCATTCTGCTTGTTATTTCCATGCTGCTGTCGGGTTGCACCGGCGAGGTCGTGGAAGATCCGTTGGACGAGGTGCCTGGTTGCATGGATGAGACCGCAAGCAACTACAATCCCGATGCCACCGTATCCGACAGGTCCTGCACCTATCCCGAACCGGAGCCCGAACCGGAGCCGGAGCCAGATGTAAGGCTAACCTCGCAGTCCGAGTTCTGCGACGACGTGAACCCGCACCACTGCATGCTGCCCTTCCCGGCTCCTGCTTTCCTCGTAGATGATGAAACCACGGCCACGGGTTACAGGTTGCACATCACGGCTGAGGCGATACCGGATTCCGGTTCAGGCCCGTCCGAAGCGTTCCACATGATCAACAGACTGGACGGGTACAGCCCCTCCACCCAGATATTCACCACCTTCGAGTCGACCCCCGACGTATCAGGCCTGGCCGACCAGTACAGCATCGGCGACTCACTCGACCCCGGGCACGCAACCGTACTGATCAACCTCGATACCGACGAGCGACTTCCGCACTGGGTGGAGATCGACGTGCGCAGCCAGGAGGACGAGCCGACCTTCGTCTACATCCGCACAGTTCGCGGCCTCGAGCACGATGCATCCTACGGAGTCGCTTACCGCAATCTGGTCGACACCGGGGGCAACGCAGTCGAGCCTTCGGCCGCCTTTGCCGCGCTGCGCGACGGCCAATCCACCGACTCGCCTCAGATCGAGGCGCAGCGCGCCGATTACGAGGGACTGTTCACTTCCCTCGGGGAGGCTGGGGTCGACAGGTCCACGCTGCAGGCAGCCTGGTTCTTCCACACCGCCTCGACAGCTTCCATCCTGCAGGACATGGTGGCCATGCGCGACGATGCATCGCAAAGGCTGGGAGACGACGGGGTAGGCTGCGACGTCACCGAGGTCGTGGAAGACTACGGGGAGGACAATACGACTTTTCGCCTGATTCGGGGCACGTTCAGCACCCCTCAGTACATGGAATCTGACTTCCCGCCTGCAGCGATGCGCAGGGATGCGAGCGGATCTCCTGAATTCATCGAATTCCGAGAAGTGGTCTTCGCCATCCTCATCCCACAGATTCTGGCCGAGGAAGGTCGCTCTGGATCGATGACAATTCTCGGCCATGGCTTCATGGGCGACGGGGATGGCATGGTACGGGGCAACCGGGTGTTCGCAAACATGACTGGCAGAGTGATGATTGGGACCGATTGGAAGGGATGGAGCTCTGATGGCGATTTTGATGCTCTGACCTATTCCCTGATCAACGTCGAGTACTTCCAGCACCAGCAAGAGCGACACATGCAGTCAATTGTCAACAACCTCGCTATGATGCGGACATTCACCGGCGTGTGCGCGGATCTCCCGGAGTTCCAACACGAAGGCACCAATCTGGTTGATGTCTCGGATGTGAACTACTGGGGAGTATCCTTCGGAGGTCTCCGTGGACCTGCATTGATGAGCATGGTTCCCGAGGTGGACCGCGGAGTGCTGTGGGTAGGAGGATCCTCTTTCACTCACCAAATCGAGAGGTCTACCCACTACACTACCTTCGATTTGCTTTTCGCCGAGAGCATAGCATACCCCTCCAGGAACGACAGGGGGATCATGATAGCTGCGATGCAATCCCTCTGGGACTCAACTGATGCGGAAACCTTCCTGCCATACCACGAGAATGGTCTGGATGGGCTGATTCAACCCTTCCAGATGGTCTACATCACCTCGATGAACGACTTCCAAGTAGCGACTTTGAGTTGTGACAGGGCCGTCAGGACAGCCGGCCTTGCAAATCTGGAAGCTTCCGCCTGGCATCCATGGGGCGTGGAGGTAGTAAATGGGCCTATCACGGGCTCGGGAGTCGCATACTTCGACGGAAATTTCCCCGAGGTTCCCACTGGCAATCTCGCTGGATCCCTAGACTATCACTCCAACGCACATGGGCAAGTCATACCCCAACCAGCGGCCTATACCATGGCATTCGACTTCCTCGACACCGGAGTGATTAGTGACACATGCGACGGGTCGTGCACCTTCGAAGGCATCTGGTGATCAGCCGACTGGCTCGCCGCCCTCGCCTAGGAAGGCGAGACGGCGTAGCCCCTGCGCCTCGATGAGGTAGTTCACGACCGATATAGGCATGGCGGGCGAGAGGACTGTTCGGACCGCCTCGTCGTCATCTATCGTGGACATCATCTGAGCCGTGGCTCTCACCCGCCAGCCCTCGAACCGCTCGCGCTGCTCGAAGGGGGTTATCACGACCTGCCATCCAGCGCTCTCGTAGAGTCCTGCCGAAGGCAGGTCGCTAGTGAAGAAGACTCCAGCAGGACCGTGATACTGCTCTGCGTGAGCAACCCAGTTGGGTGGGTCCTCGATGTCAGGGATCGCCACGATGAGAGCATGCTCGAAGCCGCCCTTGTCCTCCAACCAGGCCCGCAGCATCTCCTCACGCTCCTCTGTGCTCCACGGGTTCTCCATCGACTCGGGGCGGTTGGAAGAACCGATGGCGATGATCATAGGAAGCTCGGGCGCGATCGACAGGCGCCACCTCTCGGCGGCGGCTATCATCAGAGTGTGTCCGTGGTGGACGGGCTGGAAGCGGCCTAGGACGACGACTCCCGGGGCAGGGGGCGAGGCGGGCGGCTCTGGATGCATTGGAAGCTCAGTCAGGCCCCCACCCCCAACGCCGAGTCGAGTGATTCCGAGTCGAGTTTCCACAGGCCTGGGTCGAGGTACTCTCGGCCAATCAACAGAGACAGTCCCTCGCGTCGAGCTCTCTCTAGGAAGATGTGCAGTGAGTCACTGGCAGTGCGGTGAGCCTCCATCGTAGGCAGGATGCGCGGGTCCTCCGACGGCTCCATCGTCTCTCCGAGGTCCTGCCTGCGCGACATCCAGTCAAGCACGACCGACTCAGAGTAAGACAACCGGTCGGTCTTGGCGAGGGCGTCGGAGAACTCCGCCCACATCTCCGGCCGGAGGAACTCCTCAGCGGAGACGCCCCTGCCCAGTAGTGGCTCGATGTAGAGGTACAGTCGGGCGTCCCAGCACCGCCATTCACCGACCGAGCACCAGCGGGTGAGGGCGAGGGCCAGTCCGCAGGCCGACGCAGGAGAAATCCGCTGTTCGCGCAGCGACCTTGACGGGTCGGTTCCCTCGGCCCCATCAGACCACTCCAGGACATCACCCTCGAGGTCGACGTCGAAGGCTCGGTGGAAGCGCTGGTCTGATTCGGGACGCCGGTCTCTGAGAGCCCGTCGCTGCATGCCATCGAGCAGCTCTCCGAGGGGCATAGAGCACAACCCATCGAAGGCCTCCCGCTCGACCAGAAGAAGCATCACATCAACCATGGCACTCGTCCCGAACAGACCACTCGGTGGTACGCAAAGAACCCTCGCTCGCCTATGGCGAGCGTTAGAACGCCACCGGATTCAAGAACCCGGGGCGGGGCGTGGATGACGCCCGAGAAGGCACTGGAGGGAGCGTCCTGGCAACTATAGAGGAGCAGATCAAGTCCCTCGAGGAGGAGATTTCCAAGACCAAGTACAACAAGGCCACTCAGGGCCACATTGGCAAGCTCAAGGGCAAGATCGCTGCACTCAAGGCCCGCAGGGAGAAGGCTCGGGCCCATGCCAAGGCCAGCGGCGGTGGCCCCGGTTTCGAGGTTAAGAAGTCGGGTGATGCCTCAGTCTCACTGGTCGGCTTCCCGAGCGTGGGGAAATCCAGCCTCATCGCCCAGCTGACAGAGGCCGACTCCAACATCGGTGACTACGCTTTCACCACACTGACCTGCATACCCGGGGTGATGGAGCACCGCGGGGGCAAGATCCAGATTCTCGACCTGCCCGGCCTCATCAAGGGGGCTGCGGACGGCAAGGGCCGGGGCCACGAGATCCTCAACGTCATTCGCAGCACGGACATGGTGCTGTATGTCATCGAACCGTTCCAGAAGTCCCACTTCGATATCCTCGACCGTGAGCTCTGGAAGTCCGGAATGAGACTCAATCAGAATCCCCCACAGGTGTTCATCACGAGGACCAAGAGGGGAGGCATCGTAGTCCGCTCGACCCTCGAGCAGAGCAACCTGACAGAGGAGGAGATACGGGGCATCGTGCGCAGTTTCGGCATAGTATCGGCTACCGTGACCCTGCGTACAGACGTCACAGACGACCACATCGTCGACACGTTGGCGGGCAGCAGGGTCTACAGCCGCGCAGTCATCATCCTGAACAAGATCGACCTCGCCACCGAGAAGGACCTCGAGAGGGCGAGGGCGGTGCTGCCTGAGGGCTGGCCGGTCCTCGAGGTCTCAGCTAAGACGGGAGAGGGCATCGAGCACATGAAGGACTTCATCTTCGACAATCTGCACTTCATGTCGATCTACCTCAAGCCGCAAGGTCAGGAAGCCGACCTCGTCGAGCCTCTGATAGTCAAGGACACCTCCACCGTGCGCGACGTCTGTGCCAAGCTGCATCGCGATTTCGTTCGCAAGTTTCGCTACGCCAGGGTCAAGGGACCTAGTGCCAAGTTCGACTGGCAGCGCGTCGGGCTGGACCACCTGCTCAAGGACGAGGATCTGCTCACCGTCATCATCAGGAAATGATGCGCCCAGGCGAGTTGCCGTTGCGATGTATTCACGAACAGGACATCCACGCCACAACATGGCCGAAGGCTCTGTCGATATCCTCCCTCGAGCTGCGCTGCGCGGTCTAGTAGGGCACCTGTATCGCAGGCTCTACCTGCTCGTCGCGGTGTTCTTCGCGGCTTTCATCGGTGGGTATCCAGCCGCCGGAGACGCCATCGGGTGGCTGCTGCAAGCCGATGGCTACCTGCCCGACGGCGTCCAAATCATCATACTCCAGCCGATGGAGGTCGTCCTCCTCAGACTGAGGATCGCAGCCAATCTGGGGATGGCTCTGGTCGTGCTCACCCTGATGTGCGACCTCGGATGGAACGGGCGCGCGATCATCTCCGAGGCGCACCGGAGGAAGTTCGTGCCGACCGGGGGTGGCCTCGGTGGGCTGCTGTTCGTCATTCTCGGCTCCTTTGCTCTCGCAACTCTGGGGGCGATGTACGCACACGAGATACTGATCCCGATGCTGCTGCAGTACCTCGCCGAAGACGCGGCTGCCGCCGGGCTCGAGTCGACTTGGCAATTGCAATCATGGATCGGCTTCATCATCGGGTTGTACTTCGCCTCCGTTCTGGGATTCCAAGTCCCGCTTGCGACCTTACTGCTGCTGCGTTACGATGTCATCGAGCGCTCTGCTATCACTGAAAACCGCCGTGTCCTCTGGTTCTCCGCCCTGCTCCTGGGCGCGCTGCTCTCACCGCCCGACCCGCTCTCGCTCTTTCTGGTCGGCGGGCCTATGCTGGTCCTGCTCGAATTCGCACTGGTCATCGACCGGCTCACTCGGACTCAAGGCTGATGCCGCGGTTGCGGGCATCCTCTTCCCTAGCCGCACGGCGACCGTCGTCGACATCGACCCACCTCATCATCACCGAGCCGATGATGATCAGGACGCAGATGCTGGCTATCCCGACTCTGCTGTCGTATATCACTGTGAGAGTGCCGTACAGAAGTGGCCCGAGGATCGCCGCCACTCTGCCGAAGAAGCCGAAGAAGCCGAAGAACTCGGCGCTGCGGGTCTCGGGCACCATCTGCCCGAAGATGCTGCGTGCGAGTCCCTGCGAGCCACCCAGCAGAGCCCCTGCCATGCAGCCCAGCATCAGGAACTGCCCGAAAACGCCTATGCCAAGGGGCTCCCAGGCAGCGTCACGAACGGCATCTGATACGAAATCCAGAGGGCCATCGCCCAGGCTCGTGGGGTGATCATCGCCCAGAGCAATGGTGCCGTCCAAATCCCCTCCTCGCACGCTCATGCTGAAGCGGCTGTCCTCGTCGAAGGTAGCGGTGAAACCGGAGATTCCGCTGGCATCCAAGACCGCTGTCGCTGGACCACTGGGGTCGTCGAATTCGTAGATCGTATCCCCGGCTTCGTTCTCGACGAGGTGCAAGGGGAGGAGATTCGACCACTCGGACGCCCAAGCCTGTTCCTCATTGCTCTGAGACAGGCCGCGATCGTAGGTGCTGTCACCGACGGATACCACATACCCCCCCGCTACGGCCAGACGTTCCTGCAGCCATCGTGATGGATTGGGGTTGGGAGTGCTGGCAGGATCCAGCGGGTCAGTGCCTGCCTCTGTCTCTGCCGCGTTGCTGTACCAGTCGCCGTCGGTATCGTCGTCGTCCGCATCTGTAATCCCATCACCGTCCATATCCCAGTCGAACTGGATGTCGTACTCGTCATGCGAATCGAGAGCCAGTGGAGCGAAGGCCAACGCGCCGACAATGACGACAACCCACATGACCAGTGAGAATGAGAGCGCGTAGTGCGTGGAGGTCCTCTTTGAGAGCATAGTGAAGCCGATTGCACAGGGCGCGGCCACGAACTGGATGATCAGGATGATGACGATTAAATTCCCGATGGTCAGGCCGAGTACGGTGATTCCGTAGATTCCAGCTAGGGCGGAGACGCTGTTGATGCCATCGATGAAGAAGAAGTAGGCGAGCATGTAGATGAATAGCGTGCGGAAGCGCGTGACTTGGCCGAAGGTCTTCTTCAACTCGCTGATAGCCAGTTTCGCGGAGTCAGCGACCCCGAGGCTCTCCATCTCGTTCTCAATCGGCGGCTCAGGCACCCAAGCGAAGGTCAGGCAGGCGAATCCCAGCCACCACACCCCGGACGAGGCCATGATGAACGGGATGACCCAGTCGCCGGTGATTGTGCTAAACAAGACAAGGTGGACCGCGAGCAGGAGTCCGCCCCCGAGGTAGCCATAGGCGTACGCCCTATTCGAGATGGCGTCCATCTCGTCGTCGGTGCCCAAATGGGGCAGGATTGCGTTATAGAACACCCCCGCGCCGTTCAGGCCGACGTTCGCCATGAGGAACATCACCATCAGCCAGACCCACTGTTGGGATACTCCGAACATCGGGGCGAAGGCGAGCAGGAAGGTTGACCCGGCCCCCAGATAGGTCAGGACCCTCAGCCACCACATCTTGATGGCGCGCCGGTCGGCGATGACGCCGAAGGAGGGAGCGAGTATGGCGACGAAGATAGCGGCAAACGCCACCCCGTAGGACCAGATTGCGTCGCTGGTAATTCCTACCCCGAGGACAGTGGCCTCCAGCCCATTCGCCTTCAGGAAGATGTAAGCGAACCATCCAGGCAGCACAGCGGTGGTGACGCTGGTCTCGAAGGACGACTTAGCCCAATCGTAGAATGCGTATCCGCGTACTGCTCGGGGGTCTGAGGTGCGGTCTAGTTCAACTGTGTCCGACATGGTATTACCTAGGCGGCGCTGGAGGTTCGAGGGTTTGAGCATTGGGGAAAGCCCGAACATGACCCGTCATTGCATTCTTGGACTAGTCACTGCACGCGTGGGGTGTTGGCATGACTGCCTGGAACCAACCCAAGGAGAATTCCATCGATGCCCTGCTGCATGGCATGCAGTTCGCAGACGGAGTCGAGTTCGACCTTCGTCTCAGCAGCGACGGCGATTTCGTGGTCTACCACAACGAGCTGGTTCCCGGGGAGGGGCCCAAATCTGAGAGGAGCATAGAGAGGATGGGGACGGACGAACTACGCTCGCATGGCATCGTGACATTCGACGGGTTGCTCTCACAGAGGCCGTTCACAGATGCCTGGCAGGCCGGTGGCAAGACTGCGAACATCGAGTTCAAAGTGCCGCACCCAGCCGCTCAGATAGACGATGTCGATGGTTATCTGAGAGCCATGATGAGGCTCCTTGAGGAGAAGTTGGGGCCATTCGATCTCCCCGACAGGTCCGCGCTGGTTTACAGCTTCAGCCCGAGGATCGGACCTGTCGCCAAGTCAGTCGGATTCGAGTTTCCGGTGACTCGACTATCCCCCTACCTCAGACCTTGGGGCAGCAATCGGATCAAGCGACTCGTCGGGACTCCGAACTTCATGCGCAGCACGGTCACTGGCCTGATTAAACAGCACCGCAAGGAGGGGATGCCGGCTCTAGCGATGGCCCTCCAGTACCTGCAAGGGTGGGAGCGCTTCCTACACCTCGGAACGCCGATGGCAATCCGTGGTGGCGGCCTCGAGCGCCTCAACAGGGCTCGAGCCGGGATGGGGCTGCATGTCTGGCCCGCACCGCTGGAACTCGAGGCTTCGATGCTGGAAGCGGGATTCTCGCTCATATCCGACAACATGGACCCGCGCGTCGTCTCGTTGCCGGACGGCGGGGCGCGCTGGTCGAGGCCTGCCAGCCAGCCGCTCGACGAGGAGTGGCGAGAGCGCCTCGATGCTGCTGCGGACTCGGAACGTGCCGACCTCATCAAGGAGGCCGGCGAATCCCTGCCCACTTGGTCCGAATCGGGAGTCTCGCGGAGGAGGGGCATAGTCGTCGAGCAGGGGCGGCGCATGTTCTGGACAGGCTCGGAGGACAAATGGGCTGCAGAGGCCGAGGGGGGCCTTCCATGGGGCAGTCCGAGGCTGATCGGGCACCGCGGGGCGGGTGTCACCGACTGATCACTCTAGGCGTCGGTGCGGCTGCTCCCTCGGGATGTACTTCGGCCTGTAGATCGGGGTGCCGCGGCCGTCGCGCGCGCTGCGCTCGTCGAGTATCTGCGCGCAGATCCCAGCGACTCGGGCCCAGCCGAAGAAGGTCGTATAGTAGTCGGGCTTGTGGAATCCCACGGAGTGCAGCAGGCTGCCGCTGGCTAGGTCGACATTCGGGTACGGGTTGCTGATCTTGGGTATCTCCTTGAGGATAGGGGGGACGACCTCTCGGAGCGCGGTGACGATCCGGAAGTTCTCATCATCAGGGCATATCTCCTCTCCGAGCTCGAACAGGAGCCTGGCGCGGGGATCCTCGGCGCGTAGCACGCCGTGCCCGAAGCCATAGATCGGTCGTCGGGCTGCCAGTTCCGAGCGCACGAAGGCCTCGATCTCATCGGGATCCGAGGTCCCTATCCTCTGTACGAACTCGAGGCAAGCCTGGTTGGCGCGGCCGTGCAGAGGCCCCGACAGTGCGTTCATCGCGCTGGCGATAGAAACGTAGATCGAGGCACGGCCGCTGGCCACGGCCTTCCCGGAGAAGGTCGAGAGGTTGCCGCCACCGTGGTCCATGTGCAGAATGAAGAAGAATCGAAGCATACGCTCCATCCGCTCGGCCTCGGCGCCCTCGACGCCCAGCATATGGACGAAGTTCTCGACCAGGCCGAGCTCGGGCTTGCGTGGCCTGAGTTCCCCTGGCCTGCCTCCTCGGAGCAGGAAGATCCGGGCCATCAGCTCGGGCATCCTAGAGATGAGGTTCATCGAGTCGGCCCGTGCGTTTCCGGGCCTTCGGGCATGAGTGTCAGCGGCGCCTAGTGCCATGATCCCGATTGCGAGCCAGTCCATCGGGTGGCCGCTGCCCGGGGTCAGCGACTCTAGCACGCGCAGCGCACCGGTAGGAATCCCCTCGGCCCTTTGTGCGAGTTCAGCGTGGAACGCCTTGGACTCCTCTGGTGTGGGCAGATGCTTGTGCATCAGGAGGTAAATCACGTCCTCCTCCTCGAGGTTGGCTAGGTCTCCCACAGGATAGCCGACGTAGTGGACGCCCTCAATCGGGTCGACGTAGGAAGTCCTGCAGGTTCCTACCGGAACTCCTCTCAGGCCGGAGTCCAGATCGGCCTCTGTTATTGTGTAGAGCGTGTCCTCCTCACCCATGTTAATGCTCCAACCATTGCACCTAGAGGGGAACACGTGATAACTTCTCCGACAATAGAATCAGTGAGAGGCGAGGCGGAATGAGTGCACCCGTGCCACACGACTCGACACTGCTTGACTGGAGTGAGTTGTCCGAGGAGGAGCAAGGGCTGTTCATCGAAGGCTGCGAGCTCTTCGACCAGGCTGAGTTCTGGCACGCGCACGAATCTTGGGAGGATCTCTGGAAGGGACTCAAGCCTCGCGAGTGCAGAGCGGAGATCGACGCCGTCCAAGGCATGATACAGTGCGCGGCGTTATTGTACAACTACGAGCGCAGCAAGGTCCGAGGCGTCGTGAACATGGCTTCGAAGCTGATTAGGAGGCTCGGTGGAGTCGAGCACGGAATCTGGGGGGTCGACATCGCTAGACTGCGAGTCGAATTGGCGCCTTTCATCAGAGACGCTGCCGCCGACGAACCAAAGTGGGGTCTGCCGACCGACTCCGTCAAACTAAGTGGTGGTTGGAATTCAGTCTGAGGGTCGAAAAACGACGGTTTGCGCCCGCAATGATGATAGTTGAAGCGTCTGCGCGCATGGTCGTGTCTGGCTGGCGTGACAAGCTCGACGAACTCGACCCTGCCCATAGGCACATGCTGGAGGGCGGCTCGCTGAGCCGGATGTTCCTGCGTTACCCCCTGACCACCTCCCACCCGGTGTTCGTAGGTGGTTTCTACGGTCTGCTGATCGGGCTGACCCTTCTGCTTCCATACGGATACCAAGGGAATGCGGAAGGGAATGAGCTGGGAGAGATAATCCGAGAATGGGGGCTGCAGACGCTCATCCTGGTGACGATGACCGCTTTTCTCGGAGGTTTCTCGTCCCTCGTTGTCTCGGCCGTCAAGCGCCCTCCGATTCGCCTTGAGAACCGCCGCAGGTACCTGTTCCCGTTCCCCTTCGTCGGACTGGTCATACTCTCGGTCTCGATGATGAACGAGATACCCGAGTACGCCACTTGGCTCGGGTGGTTCTTCTTCGTCTTCCCCGGGCCTCTCTACATCCATCTGTCGTACGCTCCCAGATGGAGGATACTGGACAGGCTGGACCGCGGCCTGATGCCCTTCGAAGGCATGCGCAAGACGATAGACGAGGCTCCCGCTGACGATGCCGCCGAGGCTGACGACGAGGAGCTCGACGAAGTGGTCGAAGCCTCGAGTTAGCCGCTGCCGCTCGCCTCGAGTTTCAATATCTTGGCTCGCAGGCTGTCGGGCATAGGCGTGCTGCGGTTGGCATTGTAGTCGAAGACGACGCCCGAGACGGTGGCCGTGGCTACCGTCTCGCCGCCCATAGCGGCGCTCGTTATCCTGTAGTCCATCTCAAACGAGGAAGAGCCGATTTTGGTGATCGTTGTGTGCACGGTGACTTTGTCGGGGAATCTGACCGGGGCGAGGTAGTCCACCTTGAGTCCGGCGAGGATGGGGCCGACGCCTTCCTTCTCAAACAGGTCGACGAAGCCGCAGGCGATGAAGTAGTACATCCTGGTCGTCTCCATCCATCGGGCGAAGACGGTGTGATTGACGTGTTTCAGGGCGTCCATCTCGCCCCACTGGACCGGCAGTTCGCAGCTGATCGGCCAGCGACCGAGTCCGTCTTGCCCATCTGCCATGCCCGTACCTCAGATTAGTCCCAACACGCGCCCGCAAGACTCGAATTTGCCCAAGACGTCGTCGATGTCCTCGCGGGTCAGTCCCGCGGACATCTGCGTCCTGACTCGAGCCTTGTCGCGCGCCACCATCGGGAACACGATGGCGCCGACCATGACACCTACCTTTCGCAGTTCTGCCGAGAGGTCCTGCGCCAGCCGGCTCTCGCCGCACATCACGGGGATGATGGGCGTCTCGCTCACTCCGGTGTCGAAGCCCAGAGAGTCGAGTTCGCCGCGGAAGTAATCAGTGTTCTCCCACAGCCTCTGAACGTGCTCGGGCTCTGACATCAGCACTTCGACAGCCGCCTTCTGGGCGGCGGCGACGCCAGGCGGCTGGCTTCCCGAGAGCAGCCAGGAGCGGCTGTGGTTAAGCGCGTGCGTGCGGACATCCTCGCTGCCTGCGACGATGCCGCCCTGCACGCCTAGGGCCTTGGAGTAGGAACCGATCTCGAAGGTCACGCGGCCCTGCAGGCCGAAATGCGCGACGATGCCGCGGCCGTCGCCGAGGACACCCTCGCCGTGGCAGTCGTCGACGAATATCATCGCGTCGTGTTCCTCGGCGAGCTCGGTGATCTCGACGAGCGGTGCGATGTCGCCGTCCATGCTGAACACGCCGTCGCTGATGATCAGTTTCCTCTCGCTGCCATTGTGCTCCTTGAGTACATGCTCGAGCGCAGCCATGTCGTTGTGCTGGTAGACGGCTCGCGAGGCCTTGGTCAGGCGGACGCCGTCGATGATGGAGCCGTGGTTGAGTTCGTCGGAGATGATGACGTCCTCGGCGCCACGCACCAGCGTGGGAATGAGTCCGACGTTCGCCGTGTATCCAGACGAGTAGATCAACGCCGCCTCGACCTCCTTGAACAGGGCGCAGACGCGCTCCGCCTCCAAGTGGAGCTCGAGGGTTCCCGCGATGGCCCTGACCGAGCCCGAGCCCACCCCGTACTTCCTAGTGGCCTCGATCGAGGCCTCGACCACCTTGGGGTGAGTCGCGAGATTAAGGTAATTGTTAGCCGAGAGCATGATCATCTCCTGACCGTCTATGATGCAACGCGGCTCGCTGGCCGATTGCAGCGTCGGAGGGTTCCAGTCGAGTCCCTGCGAGCGCAGTTGCTCGTAGCGCTCCCGCATCCACGACAGGTCGGCCGCCATGACCCGCAAATACCGGTCCGGTTCATGGCTCCATCGGAACAACACGCTCGATTTCGGCACCCGACTGCTTCATTTCCGATGTTGTTCACCGCCAAGCGATGCCAGACGCCGGAGTGTCGCTGGTCCTGCTAGGTACAGCGCAGGACGGGGGCGTGCCCCATGCTGGGTGCTCGTGCCCCAGATGCATGGCCGCGCACGCGGACCATTCGCTCCGCAGGCACCCGGTCGCCTGTGGGGTGCGGGGCAGCGACGGCAGCCTGCACCTGATCGAAGCGAGCCGAGCGCTGTCTGACCAGATGAGACTGTGGGCCGAGGCCCTCGGAGTAGACGGCGTGGCTCGGCCCGACACGGTCAGCCTGACGCACGTCCACTGCGGTCACGTCGACGGACTCAGGCAATTCGGCGACGAGGTTATGGGCTGCTCCGGCTTGCCTCTTTTCGCGAGCCGTTCTGTGATTGAGGAACTGGGTAGCAGGGGCTCGCTATCGCCCTTCAGTCCATCTGAGGTCGCCTCGATGGAGGGATTCCAGCCGTGCACCGGCTGCGGCTTCGAACTGGAGTTCGTGCCCGTCCCCCACAGGGATGAGCTCGCCGACACCCACGCCATCGTCATCAGGGGGCCGGCGCGCTCCCTGCTGTTCTTGCCGGATCACGACGACTGGGGGCAGACACTGGCCAGACACGGCGCGAACTCGATACGCCAGTGGCTGTCCGATCTCGGCATCGACGTCGCGCTCGTCGACGGCTCGTTCTGGGACTCCGACGAGCTGCCCGGGCGCGACATGTCGCAGATACCCCATCCAACGGTCACCGAGAGCATCGCTAGACTGGGTGAGAGGGTCGAGGAGGACCCTGAGATCCACTTCATCCACCTGAACCACTCCAACCCGCTACTCGAGTCGGGCTCGAACCAGGTCGATGAGGTCTCTGACCTAGGGTGGCAGGTGGGCAAACAGGGGCAACACTTTGCGCTCTGATTCACAATGCCGAACATTATGAGGGTTCGTCGCAGGGCAGTCCCGTGCACTTGCGCGGAGTGGTATCGAGCGGTCTTGGACGTGCTCATGTGTTCATGGCCCAGCCTCACTACCAGAACCAGTTCAAGGCCGTGCTAGGAGCAGGTGCCTGGCCTGGCACGCTCAACATCGAGTTGTACGGAGACAACCTCGCTGACTATAGAAGCCTGAGAGTCTTGTCTGGTCTCGACGAGGGGGAGAGGATAGAGGGCGCGGAGCCGCTCCGCATCCGCGGCTTCGAGCGGGACGGGCGCTCGTTCGGCGGCGCGACCGCGTTCAAGGCCGAGATAACCAGAGGCGGAGACGAGTGGATTGAGTGCGCCGTCCTCATACCGGACCTGACACGCCACACCGAGACCGCCGAGGTGATTTCTCCAGCGTTCCTGCGCGAGGCGCTGCCCTGCGAGGACGGCGACGAGGCCGTGATTCGCCTCAGTTGAGTCGCTTCAGCCACTCGCGCTCTAGCAGCGTCGCCATTTCGAGTCGCGCGAGAGCGAGCCATCGCGTGTGCTCGCGCGAGTCTCTCGGTGGTAATGAGAACCAACTGGTATCCGGCATCGCGCCATCGGTCATGCCCTCGGACTCCTCGTTCTCTATCGACCACAGCATAAGCCCGTCCGAGGGCGCGCGCCCGAGGTCGAGCGGGACCTCGGGCTTCTCGAGGGCCGAGCGGATGTCATCCAGCGTGTTCCTCCCTGAGGCCACCCCGGAGACGGCACTGGCTATCCTGCGGACTTGGTTCCAGAGGAATGCCTGCGACTTGACCGAGATGCCGATCACCCTACCGTCAGAAGACAGCCAGGGCTCGCACACGTCGACGGTCCTAACCGGGTCCTTCCCCTCCTCCAATCTGCACAGGTTGGTGAAGTCGTGATGGCCCTCTAGTAGAGAGCAGGCTTCGCTTAACAGATTCACATCCACTTCCTGCGGCCAATCCGAAATGACCTCCGTGCGGTACAGGTAGTGCCTAGAGTAAGAGTGTCGGATGCGTGTACCCCGCGAGACCATCCTCGCCTTCCAAACCACTATCCCGATAGGCAGGTTGTTGTTCACCGCCCTGAGCAGATTTCCACCCTCGATCGACTCGGAGACCGAGCTGGGTAGGTCGATGCGGGCGAGGTTCATCCTGACGCTTACACCGGCATCGGTGCGACTGGACATCTCCAAGCAGCCCTCGCTCCACCATCCGAGCCTCTCCAAGGCCCGTCTCAGGGAGCCTTCGACGGTCCTGATTCCGGGCTGGACCTGTGAGCCGTGGAAAGCATCGCCATGGTAACCGAAAGCGACCACTACGCGGACGCTGTCCAAGGACGGCCCCCCGTTCACTCCTCTTTGGCGAGGTATTCAACGGCCTCGTCAGCCGATGGGAATCCAAGGCCGAGCAAGGCGAATTCGATGGCCACCGGGACATACTGCTTGGCGAAGGGGTGACTTCTGTCGAGGTCGGTCTTGAGGTCGACGGCGTCTATCAGCACGCGAGCCGCCTCGTACAGGTGGAAGGAGACGTCGACCTCCTCGGTTGAGGCGCCGAGGTCGCGCAGCTTCTGGAACTCGCGCACAGCCATCGGAATGCGGTCGAACTCGAGCAGTGCGCTGGCGTACGCGGCCAAGTACTCGGCGTTGTCGGGCGCCAGGCCCGAGGCCTTGCGGAAGTAGGCGGCCACCTGTCCCTCGTTGATCCGATCCTTCCCGCTGTCGTCGATGTTGCCGTTCTGCTGAATCTCGAAAAGCGCCGACTCAGCCCAACCGTGGTATCCCGCGGGATCGTCCGGATTGGCCTCGACATGGGTCTCGAAAAGCGCCATCGCCCCCATGAAATCCCCCTGTGTGATATTCTGGGCTGCTCTGGTGACTAAGTCCTCCTCGCTCATTCCATTCCCTCGATGACGCGTTCGGTGGCCCCACCGTTAAGAACGGTGCGGAGATCGGGCTCTCAGGGCTCGCTTCGGACTCAATGAAGGATGCCCCACGTGTGCTCGGCATTGCCGTGTATCCACCCGTAGTCGTCAGCGGTGCGCAGGCCCTGCTCGTCTAGTATCGCGATGCGCTCGATCTCCAGTGGGTACTCGTTGTACGTCAGATGGCTGACCATGCCCGCGCGCGTGGGCTGGTCGAAGGTCCAGCGGGCCCGGCTGCAAGCCCGGGCCTCGATCGATATCTGCGTGCGGCCGTTCCACACCCTGATTCTGAAGTTCGGCAGGGCGTTGCCCTGATTGTCCCTCAGTGGCTCCTCGCCGTCAGGCTCGGCCACCTCGACCTCGCAACGCGCGAAGTTCTCCGTCCTGCCGCGCATCGCGTCGTGGAAGATGCCGGTCCCTATCGAAGGGGTGCGGAAGAAGTGGCGACGACGCCAAGGGGTGTCGTCCATCGAGGTCATTTCAGGGGTGCTGTGTGGCATGAACCAGTCGAGGTAGGAGCCGTCGTCGAAGTGCAGCATGCCCCAGTACCATGGGAAGGAGGGGGCCTGCACCTGGACCTTCTGGAAGTATGCGGTGCCCTCGAACTCCTCGTCGTCAACCTTGAGCTTGAGTTTGGTGCCCTGCAGCCTGAGGATGTCGTATCCCATCCCGTAGCCGTAGACGTTGTTCTTGTAGGTCAGGGTGCTGGGTGGACCCCACCAAGGGGTGAGCTCAGCCTCGAAGGACATGGGAGCACCCTCGGCGCGAGCCTCGGCATCGCTCGTCAGGCACAGCCAGATGCTCTCGTTGCCCGGGCGCATCCCCAACGAGAAGTCCTCGTCGAGTAACGGAACCAGCGCGCCCGCGCCCGTGCCAGTGCCCTCGCCGGGCCAGAGGGGGTGGTTGTCGTCCACAACGGCCATCCTGCACTCCTTGAGCACAAGGGGCTCGAACATGCGCTTGCCGTCGTACCACCACGCGCAGACCATCCCGGGGACGACGAGCCCACCGTGCTCGTCGGTGGACATGCGCGAGCCGGGCCTCCACCAGTGCCCGCTGACGCGAATCGCTGACGTCTCCTTGGTCGACCACAGGATCATCAGCTGGCGCGAGCGCGCCGGGTTGTCCGGGTCAGGCACGTACATGATGGCCCAGTACCACCACCAAGACAGGCGGGGGATGGCCGGCAATGTGTCGAGCCGCCAGAGCGAAGACAGGTCACCTAGGAAGTTCTTCACGGAGCGGCCCTCACATTATCTCCCGATTCTTGAAACTGGACTGACCGATGACTATCATGCCTAGGGTGACTGCCATCAGGACTACCATGCTGACGATGAGGGCCACCACCGGGCTCTGGGTCTCGAGCGTGTGGACCGGAGGCTGCCAGAAGAACGGGAGAGGGGAGTCGAAGCCGAAGGCCTCGGCCATCTGCGAGTACTGCAGGGTGTTGGGCCACGCGATGAGAACGATGGCATCGATCATCTGCAAGGCCCAGTGGGATATCGAGAGCATCGGCACCGTTGCCGAAGGCAGAGTCATCGTGAACATCCCCATGACGAACTCCCAGACGCCGATCACTATGCACATGTAGACGCCGTACTTGGGGAATACCATGCCCAATGTGTTGTACAGCGCCCCGTAAGCGGCTAAGACGAGCACGGTAGCCAGGCCAATGCCCAGCCACACGGGGAAGTCGGACAGCCGGATCAGGCTCTCGCCCGGTCCTATGAGCGAGGTTATCAGCGCCATCAGTAGCACCAATACGAGGATGTAGGTGCCTGCCAGCAGTAAGTAGCCGAGTAACCGGTAGAGGATGAACTCGGCACGGTGGATCGGCTTCGAGAGCAGGTAGTGCAGCGTACCGTTCTCGGTCTCGTCCCTGACGAGGCCAAGAGCGAGGAACAGCGGGATAAAGATTCCGAGCAGCATCACGAAAGCCATCTTGCCGGTCCCGATGATGAAGGTCCTGTGCGACGACTCGCCGACGTACTCGCTCTCCGCGGGGTCCTCATTCACAAGGTAGTCGGCTCTGATCTCGACAATCTCATCGCCATCCGCGTCTAGCACCCATATGACGTCGCAAGGGATGCCGTTGTTGTTGTCGTCATTCATCAACAGCAAGCAGTCGCCGTCGTCGTCGATCTCGGTGCCGATCTCGGAGACGTCCCTGCCGTCCCACAGGATGCCATCCTCGTCGATGTACATCGAAGCCGGGTCCGGTTCGACGTAGTACTCGTCGGTGATGTGCCCCCACTCCATGTAGTAGTTCTCGGGGACGTTTACGGACCCGGAGGCCTTGAATTTCCCACTGACGAAGTAGGAGCCATCGTCGTAGGTGCAGGCCTCGCCCCAATTCGGCCACCACTCGTCGAAGATTTGCCCTTCGGGGCAAGGCTCCACGTCCCCCCAGTCGACGATGCCCGACCAGCGGCTGCCGGAGTAGTCGGTGTCTAGCCAATCGGCCTCGAAGTAGCCCTCACCCTGCCAAGTGTGGTTGCCAGAGTGGAATCTTGCCTCGTCGTTCCAGTCTATATCGCCGTCTACCTCGTAGTAGCCGGAGCCGGGGTACTCGGTGCCGTCCCAGTCACTGGTTCCGAACTTATCCTCCTGGCCTCTAGGGTATCCGTCTTTGTCCCAGTCTTCTGAATCGCCGTCGTTGTCGAACGGCTCGAAGCCATCCCTGATGCCGTCGATGTAGAAAGCCAGCAGCAGTGCCATCACGAGGACGCCGACGGAGAGCACCACCCATGTCGAGATGCGGTGCCTGAGCTGCCTGACGGTGAATTCTGTTATCGCTCCGGCCTTGCGGTCGAGGCGGGTCCACACCGTCTCGCTCAGCGCCCGACCCTTCTCATCCATCACGAATCACCTCCCACGAGGTAGCCCAGCAGGGACTCGAGGTTGTCGTCAGGGTTCTCAATCGAGGTCACGTTGGTCCCTGAATTGACAATGACACGGGGCAGGATGGAATGAGCCTCAGAGAGGTTGTTGGTCTGGATCTCCAACTGGCCCTCTTCAGGGAAGCTCACACCGTAGACCGGGTCCTCGGCGATGAACTCGGAGGCGAGTCTGCGAGGGTCATCGCATGTCAGCAGTATCCTATGGGGGTGCTTGTCGAGCAGTCCCCTGATGGCATGCAGGTTCCCGAGGGCGAGCAGCCTACCGTTGTGCAGTATGACGATCTGCTCGGTGATGCGCTCTATCTCCTCGAGGATGTGGCTCGAGATCAGCACGGTCTTGCCCTGCGAGCCAAGCTCGCGGATGACGCTCATGATGCTGGTCCGGGCTATCGGATCGCAGCCTTGCAGCGGCTCGTCGAGGATGATGAGATCGGGGTCGTGGACTAGTGCGTGGGCTATCTTGACGCGCTGCCTCATGCCCTTGCTGTACTTGCCTAGCTCCTTGTTCTGGACATCGGCGAGGCCGACGAAGTCGAGCACGTGCTCGGCTCTGGCCGTGGCCTCCTCGCGAGTCATGCCGTGGAGCCTTGCCAGAGTGGTGACGAAGTCGAGCCCGGTCATCCAGTCGTACATCCTCTCGGACTCGCTGACGTAGCCGACCCTGCGATATGGGGCGGCGTTGGACCACGGGTCGATGCCGAACAGCCGGACGCTGCCCTGGCTCGGCCTCAGCCGGCCCATCAGGAGCTTGAACAGGGTCGATTTGCCGGCTCCGTTGGGGCCGAGCACACCAGTCACGCCGCCATCGATGGCGAGAGAGACGTCGTTGAGACCGATGACCTGTCCGTACCACTTAGAGACTTGGTCGACCAAGACGGCGGGCGTCTTCGCCTCGCTCATTCCCTAGTCACCTCCAGAGAGCTTACGCGTGCTGCGAGCAGCCCGATGGAGGCGGCGTTCACCGCCAGTATCGATACTATCGAGAAGGATAGCGGATGTTCGTAGTTCGACTCTATGCCGAGCAGCCACTGCCCGATGTGGGCGAGGCAGTCGTAGGGGCTGAGGATGTACAGGATAGAGGAATCAAACTGGGTGTCGACCAGCAGAGCGAGCAGCTTGGTGCCGTAGATCAGGCTGAGGAAGGCAATGGCTGCGAAGAAGCGGCTCTGGCTGATGCTCGACAGGGCGAGTCCGATCGAGGTGTAGGTGATGACCACGAGGATGCCTGCAAACAATCCTCCTAGGAAGATGGGCAGGGTGTCGATTAGGTAGGCCCATCCCTCGGCGTTGAAGATGATGGCCGAGGTGTAGTAGGCGAAGTACGAGAGCACGATGACGAAGCCCAGCACGACAGCGACGCTGAGGTACTTCATCGCGGTGTAGTCGAGTCTCGTCACCGGCCTCGAGAAGTAGATGGCGCTGGTGCCGTTCCTGCGGTCGTCGGAGATCATCCCGCCGACCACCAAGGCCGTCAGAAGGGGCCAGCAACACAGGTTCCTAGGGAAGTACCCGAGCACTTGGCCCCACAGGTTGTAGCGGTTTATCCCCCACATCCTGCCGAAGAAGTCGGCCATCTCCCCCCCGCCGGAGAGCGAGGCGAGGAAGAGCATCAGTATGGGCATTAGCGAGAACAGCAGTATGACGAGGATGATCAGCTTCACCATCGGGTGGTAGTGCCGGTGTCCGGTGCCTCGGAAGAGGCCGTAGACGTGATGCCTGAAGATGGCGTAGTTCCGCACCCACCTCGGACCCAACTCGCCTTCCCAGGGCCGGTAGGACTGCTCGAAGATCGCCCCGAGCGTGGCCTCCCTCTTCGCGACGGTGGCCTGAGCCTCCTCGTCGCCGTCACCGGAGCCGTACGCGACCTCCATGCGGGTCTTGCCGCCGCCGATGTCGATTCCGTCGTCACTCAAGCGGCCCACCTCCGGTGTGTTCCTCGGTCATCAGCTCCGAGGTCCCCCTGACCTTGGCCCCGAGCCTGTCCATGATCAGCAGGAAGATGTCCTCGAGGTCGGGCTCGTACTCCTGCATCTGCCTGACTTGGACACCGGCCTCGACGGCAGCCTCGAGGATGGAGAAGGTGGTGCTGTCGTCGACGCGGTCGACGCGCAGCACCCGGCCGAGCCTGCGGACCTCGAAGCCGCGGCCCTCGAGCGCCGCCTGCATTCGGCTGGCGCCTCCCCAGACCGATATCTCGATTTCGCGCTCGACCTGCTTGGCGAGGTCCTCGATACGTCGCTGTACCACGATCTTGCCCTTGTGGATCATCACGATGCGGTCACAGACGTCCTGGATGTCGTCCATGACGTGGCTGCTCATCAGGACCGAGCGCCCTCCCTCGGAGACAGTGCGCCTCAGAGTCTGGAGCATGAACTCGCGGGCCCTCTGGTCGAGGCCGTTGGTCGGCTCGTCGCAAATCAGGATCTCAGGGTCGTGGATTAGGGCGCAGGCCAGCTTGGTGGCCTGCTTCATACCGGTGCTGAAGGTCTCTATCTTCCTGTAGCGCTGGTCCTTCAGCCCGACATACTCGAGGACCTCATGGGCCCTGCGTGTGGCGTGGGCCGGGTTCATCCCAAGCAGCTCGCCGGCGTAGCGGACCTGGTCGACAGCGGCCAGCCCGGGGTCGAGGGCGTCGTACTCCGGCATGTAGCCGATCCGGGAGCGGATCATGTCGCCCTCGGTCCTGATGTCGTAACCGAGGACGGTGCCATCGCCCGAGGTCGTCTTAATCAGACCGAGAAGGCACTTGAACAGGGTCGACTTGCCGGCGCCATTCGGACCGAGGATGCCGACTGCTCCCGGAGGAATCTCGAGGTTGATGTCGTCCAGGGCGAGGTGGGGGCCGTACATCTTGCGCAGATTGCGCGCCGTGATGACCGGTCCGCCGTCCCATTCTCGGCCCATTTTACAACCTCGACTCCCTGAGGGGAGTCGAACTCCACTAGTAAGTGCGCCACTTGAACTAATCCCCGGTCGGGGCGAGGAGGTGAGCCTCAGGGGTCCTTCAGGGCCCCGTCACGGACCCTCACCGCTATTCCCTTCTTGAGGTGCGCCATCTCCAGTGCGGTGGTGACCGCTATGCCGTGGGCGACTAGTCCGCCGTTTCCGTCGACCACGAGGCAGGGCTGCCCGCAAGTCAGGTGGGGGTCTGCGCCGAGCACGTAGCCCTGCATGACGTTGCGGCCCTGTCCGACGAACGGGATGGCGTCGTCGAGCAGCCACACACGGGGGATTCCCGGGTGGTCCGAGCCTTCGTCGTCAATCGGCTCGTCGAAAGCAGTGGGGGGGTTCGGATCCAGCGCGTTGAGCCGTCGCGCACCGTCGAGCGCAAGGGTGAGGCCGCCGTCTGTGAGGCGCGGAGAGAGGATGTGCTCGCCGCCCGAGTGGACGTTGACCATCCGGTCGGTGCGTGAGCGGCGGCTGCTCATGCCGTCGGTCAGCATGCAGCCGTCAATCGGGCTGACGCCGCAGAGCACGGCCAGTTTGTCGACCACCGCGCAGCGGTCAAGCCAGGCACGGACCGTTGTGGTCTGCTCGTGCTCGGAGTCGGACGAGGGGGCGATGCGGACGAGAGGGAGTCCATCGAGGCCAAGCCCCTCGAGACCCTCGGTGATCTCGTCATTGTCGTAGGCCTCCATCCAGATGTCGTCGGGCCCCTCGAGGTGGCACCACGGAGAGAGATCCTCGAGACTGAACGGGATGGGTCCGAGCGGGGTCGAGACCATCACCACGCTCCTCGGCTCCTCGACGAGTGCCGAGACAACAGCACCTAGAGCGGAATCGCGCCACGGCGGCGCTGCGCCTTCGACTAGGACGACTCTCACAGGGCCCTCCTCGGAGCCGTCCCACCACGAACCGGGTACCCTCCAGCGCATTGACAGCAGGGCGTGGAGATGCAGTATGTGCGGCCTCATGCCGACATCGTCGCTGAGGTGCTCGCCGCCGCTCCTGACCGGGTTGGTCGAGGCCATGAGGTTGAGTGTCGTCACACCTACCGGGTCATCGGCCAGTTCGTACAGCTGCTCGAGCACCCAAAGGAAGGCGTCGCGCAACTGCGGCGAGGAGTGGCTGCGCTGCTCGGCAAGCTGCCAGATGGTACCGTTGCGGATCGCCTCGCGGCAGCGAGCCAGCTCGGCCTGGGTGACCTCGAGGTTGTGGTGCGCGAGCAGCGTCGAGCGCTCATCGGAGTCCATGGCCATGACCTCGTGGGGGGTGTGGCCGAACAGCGCGGCGCTGTGGGCCGGCCACTCGCGGACATCGGCCAACTTGACCGTGCCCGTCGGGGTGAGCAGACGGTCGTCGCGGGCGAAGATTGCGTAGGCCGCGCTGTCGAACAGATCGGCACCCAATGCGATGGCCATCGGGAACAGCAGCGGGTGGCCGCAGCCGAACAGGTGGATGGGGCGGTCGGGGGGGATGGTCGATCTCGCGGCGAGCAGGATGCGGAACAGCGCCCGGTAGCGCTGCCTCTCCATCAGCGGGACGATGCCTCCGATGGGGTGGACTGCAAAGCCGCGGTGCTCGCCAGATGCAGAGCTCATCAGACTGCCCGCCGCCGCCCTCAGATCGTCGTACAGGCCGCCTTGTACCGGACCGTTGAGCAGGAGCCCATCGCCGGCGGTATCGAGCGACTGCTCGGCTCTCGCAGCGGTCTCCTCGACCGAGTGCTCGAGCTCGGCTCGGCTCATGTCGGGTCGGCCGAAGACATCGAGCATGGTACCGATGTCGACGCCGATGTCGCGCTGGAAGGCGACGATCTCCTCGGCTCCGACCTCGACGTCGCCGTAGACATAGGATTGGAAGGTGCCGGAGTCGGACACCACGACTCCGGGGAAGTCGAGCAGGGCGTGGATGCCGTCGGCCAGCGCCTGCCCGCGCAGCTCGTCGTGCTTCCAGATCACGTAGGAGTTGGTGATGAGCGCCTCGACGCCGTACCTGTCCCACATCTCCCGGGGCTCGATGGTGCGCAGGTTGGGGTTGACTACCGGGAGCAGCATCGGGGTGTTGATAGAACCGTGGAGGGTGTGCAGACGCCCGATTCTAGCAGCGCCGTCACGGGTGACTACCTCGAACAGGCCTAGGTCCTGCGCTCGGCAGGGCTCGGGGTCAGGGCGCACAGACACGGAACCGGCGCGAACACCGGAAGCCATCAATCCTCGCTTACACGGGCGACGACCCTGAGATTCGCGTTTCCGCCGGCCAGAGTCAATTCGACCTGATCTCCGGTGTTGACCTCCAGCGTCGGGTCTGAATCGAAACTGTGGGCGTATGGAAGGCCCAGTAGGGAGGCCGCGGGAAGGGTGAGCGGGCAGACGTCGCGGTTGACAATGGCCGCGGGTCCCTTGCCGGTGTAGATCAGCCCCATCAGCACGAATGGCGCCACCGTCGAGCCCGAGCCCTTCGGATAGATCAGCACGGTGCCCTCGATTGCAGTCCCGTTGAGAGGGTGGCCGGGCTCCTCGATGGTGCCGGTGTCCCGGTTGACGTAGCCGAGGTAGGTGATCGGCACGTCGGTGACGAGCGCCTTGCCGGTGATGCTCCACTCACTCTGGCTCGGGATACCCCTGCCCGCTGATTCGTGCTTGCCGCCGCGGTGAGACTTGGCAGAGGCCATCGACTTGGCTCCCTCGGCTCTGAGTACCGGGCTCGGGCCCTCGACCAGCGTCGGGTCGAAGGCGTGGGCGACGCACTGCTCGAGGGGGGCCACGCTTGTCGGCATGCGGTTCAGTCCACTGGTCAGGTAGTGCTCGGCCTTGAGCGAGTTCGTCAGCAGGTGGTTGTAGCGCGAGCGGTTGTAGGGCGTAACCTCGGGGCAGGTGTCACGCAGCACCAGCGCCCCGGCTTCTTCCAGCACGTCCAGAGTGCCGTCGGCGGCGATGAGGTCGTGGTTGTGCCCGCTCATGAAGACCCAGAGCCGCTGGTTCGGGATCGCCTCTCCCAGCTCCATCCGCACGCGGACGGCCGCCGCGGTAGCGCGCGCCTCGCCGACGCTGGCTTGTGGGCAGCCGATGACCACGAGGTCGACCTGCCCCCTCGGGGCGAGTTCGCGGTAGCGCTCGACGAGGTCCGCCTCGGTGAAGGTGAGCTCACCCTGGTAGCCGTCGACAGCGGGTGCATCGGCAGTGAGGCCGTCAGCCCACAGCATCGGGCAGCCGTAGTTGGCAGCCGCCGCGCTCAGCGCCTTGCGCATCTCGAAACTGGCCCACGGCAGACCGATGATACGAGGCATCGGTCCCCAAGGCAGATTCCAGTCGGGTCGTACCTGCTTGCCTATCCAGTCGCCCAGCACGCTCCAGTCGGTAGCGTCAGACATCTCGCACTCGACGCTGACGAGGATGTTAGGAACGCGGTTCTCAACAACGTGCAGACCCCAGTAGGGCGCCCAGCCGGTGAGGGCGGTCGCGAGGGCGGAGAGCCCGGACTCGCGATTGGTGATCAGCGAGGTGTAGGAGTTGGAGAAGCAGACGGCGTTGGACTCGGCCCACGAGCCTATGCCGTCCCCTGCGTCGATACCGCGGTCGTAGGGCGTGCACGAGAGGATCGCGTCGATGCCAAGCTCGGAGTACGCGTGCACGATCTCGAACTGCTGCTCGAGGAAGTCCGGGTGGTCTATGCCCATTTCCTCCATCCGCTCGTGGTCACAGCCCGCGGAGTTCAGAGTAGTCGGAATCGCGACCCTGCCCTCGGGGTCACCGGCCAGGTCGGAGAGGAAGCGGCGAAGGCCGTGACCGCCGGTGAGCACGCTCACCCCCGAGACGTGCGCGTGCTCCACGCACACGAACTCGCTGGCTCCCGCAGTAGACGCCAGATCGACGACTAGGCGAGCAGCCTTCTGCTTGGTCGGGCCGAGCTCGCCCTCGAGCATCGAGCGTAGGCCATCTGGGATGTCCACACCTGACCCCCGTATGGCGGCCACCTTCAATACAACGCAATCGTATTATCGAATCCGTTCGTTTCAAATCGAGTTGCTGGGTGGCAGTGGCGTGGCGATTGCCGAGGTGCCCATCGAGATTGCCGTCCTGACCTTCGTTCTGGCCTTCGTCGGGGGCATGATCCCAATCCTAGGCAGCATCAAGGACAACGAAGAGGCGCTGAGGCGCCTGACGGGAATCGCCGCCGGCATCCTGCTGGCCTCGGCGATGCTGGTGGTCATACCCGAGGGCTTCGAGCTGGCTATGGGCGAGGGGGAGCTTGGGCCACTGGTGCTCGGCGGCGCGATACTAGCCGGATTCCTGCTGATGCTCGTCTTGGAGGGCTCGGGCATCGGCCACGCCGTCCATGAGGAGCACCACGACCACGCCGAGGAGCACGGTCACGGCCACATCCACCACCAGTCCGCCCCCTGGCTGCTGGTGCTGGGCCTCTCGCTGCACTCGGCCGCTGACGGGCTCGCAATCGGCTCAGCCGCGGCGGGAGCGAACGAAGCGGTGACCGCGCTGGTCGCCTTTGCAGTCGTGTCCCACAAGGTGCCCGCCGCGTTCAGCCTCGGTGTGTTCGCCCTGCACGAGCGCGACCAGAGGAGGGACGCCATCCGCGACGTCCTCCTGTTCGCGCTCGCAACCCCGGTGATGATCGTGGTCTCGTTCTACGCCCTGCAAGACGTGGAAGAGCAAACGGTCGCGCTCGCCATGCTGTTCGCCGCAGGCACCTTCCTCTACGTGGCCACCGTGGACACACTTCCGGACATCCACAACCCAGAGACCGGGCGTCAAGCGCTCAAGCACATCCTGCTGGGTGCGGCGATTCTGGGTGCGATCCTGATTGGAGCCGACGCAGCGGGCCTGATCGAGCGCGGCTACTAGTCGTCGCCGGAGCGCTGCCGCTGCGCCTCGACTGCAACCACGGCCATCGGCGCCTGCAGGTTGTAGGAAGGGACGAAGCCACTCATCGGAATCCGGACCACGAGGTCCGAGGCGGCGAGCATCTCGTCAGGAATCCCGTCGTGCTCGCCGCCCACAATCAGCATCACATCGCCTGTCAGGTCGGCATCCCACGGGCCGGCCTCGCCGGTGTCCTCGATGGCTATCACCCTGAACCCTGAGGCCTTGGCGGAATCGATGGCCTGCAAGCCGTCGACCCAGTGAACGGGCATGAAACGGTGGGCCTTCATCGAGGCGCGCAGAGCCGCCTTGCGCTCGCTGTGGCTTAGTTGGCAGTCCACGAGCACCGCATCCGCGCCGCTGACCTCTGCGGTCCTGATGGTGAAGCCGATGTTGACCGGGTAGAGCGCCCCCGCAAGCATCCAGACCAGCCCGCCTCGCTCAAGCACCTCCTCGAGACTCGCGCCGGGGTCGCGGCCGACCAGCGCGAGCACCTCGGGAGTCTCGTCGCGGTTGTCCCTCGCCATCCTCCAGACGTCGCTACTGGAGACTTCCCTGACGGGGATACCCCGCTCCTCGGCGATGGCTCTCAGACGTGCCACATCGGGGGCCTCGGAGTCACGGAGCACCAGAAGAAGGGAAATCTCCTCGCCGGCGTCGAAGGCGGCACTGATCTCGTCGACGCCGCACCTCTGCATGCAGTCAGGACGGGGCCCTGTGATTTTGGGGTTTTGCAGGCTGTGAACAGGAGATAACGAGCGAAGTCGCACCCGTCCGTGTATGGAATCACCGGTGACATGATTTCCCGTTGCTTTCCCATATAGATCGAGATAAGCGGCCATGTTGAAGTCCCCCGCCCCGCCTCGTCGAGCATGGCGCGGCGGCAATGGGACCGGACCGAGAACCGCGGAAAGTGCCCGATTTGCGGGCGAGTGGCCAAGTTGGACCCGTACCACATCACCAGCCAGGACCGCGCCGAGAAGACGAGCCAGGAGTGGCTCATGAAGAGCCAGGGGAACATCGTTCACATTTGCCGCAAGTGCCACGACCAAACCACCGCCTCGAGGGTCCAGACGCGGTTTGAGAAGGAGCCGGAGGTCAAGCCCGCCGAGAGGGAGTATCGGTGCGGTCGATGCGGCCGGACCGGGCATAACCGGCGCGGGTGTTACGCCGAGACTCGCGCCGACGGCTCGAGTCTGTGGAAGCCGGGTCGACGTCGCAGGGGGTCGTGAGCGATGGCGCTCAGTCCGACGGTTCCGCAGGAGAACGAGAGAAATGAGCTCCGATGAACAGCCCGACACCGACGGCGATAAGGGGAACCAGACGATTGAGGTCTGTTCGAACTCCGCATCGCCCCCTACATGGGGTATGAGACCGGCAAGCGTTTCATCTGCCAGGACTGCGAACACATCAGCGTTGTAACCATCGAGTTCCAGGATATCGATGCCTTGGTCGCATTCCTTCAGGAAAGGAGAGATGCCTCATGAGCGGGAAGCACAATTGCTACGCCTACCAGTCATGGGACGACTCCTTCCACATCTCACTGCGCTGAGCGCTGCGAGAGCGGCTGGTACCGGGGCGGGGAAGAATCAGTGGCCGTGTTCGACGATGTGGCTCTCGAAGAACTGGTAGATGAGGCCCACCGTCCAGTCGCACACCCCGTCATCGCCCAGGTCCTGCCCCAGCACCACGGTCCCCGGGGCCTCCTCGCACTCCATGGCGATGTTCCAGGGGCCGGTCCCGTTGGTGTGCTGGTACAGGGCGCCCGCCCCCTCCGGCAGGTTGCCTTCCGGGGGGGGATCACCCAGCTGGAACAGCAGCTCCAGCTGTTCGGAGGTTGCCCCAGAGAGGGAGACGCCACCGGGACTGCTGACATCGATCGAGACCTGATCCTGATTCCCGTCGGAGTCCTGCACCGCCAGGCTGAATGAGAGGTAGGTTAGGTTCAAGACGCTGAGCGTTTCCACACCGCTCGCCATCTGCCCCTCATCTGCATCATAGGTGAAGGGGCCGATTTCGCCCGTGTAGAGTTCGAAGTAGATTTCGTGATGGTCCTCTGCCCCTGCCCCCCAGGCTAGCGCCGGTGCCAGCGCCAGTAGCAGTAGCGCTGCCAGCCCGGCCGCCCCAGTGCGCGTCGCGGCGGGCGCAAGCGACCAGCCGTCGCTCCAGATCCCACGTAGATCGACCCACGACAGCGCCGGGCTGCCGAGGCAGCCCAGAGCCCCGCCGCAGCCCGCCAGGATGAGCGATCGCATCTGGGTCTCGAAACCGAACTGCAGATGCGCCAGTACGAAATATCCGCACACAACCACACCCGCCGCGCGGCTGCGCCAGCCGGAGATCAGCCACAGTCCGAGCGCCAGCTCCGCCGTAGCGATCAGCGGCGCAGGTTCGGGATTGAGGAAGATGGGGCTGCCGAAGCTGGCGACTCCCCGGAAGAGCAGCACGCCGGTGGCGATCAGAGTGAACGCGAGGCCTCCACGCAGCAGTAGCCCTGGCGTGCTCGGCGGGAAGCGCGCCAGCCGCGCCTCCAGCCACGCTCCGGCGCGGGCCGAGAAACTCCACCGGGGCTGCAGCAGCCGGTCGACGCTCCAGCCACCATCGTCCAGCAGCGCCAGCGCTAGGGATCCTGCCAGCAGCCCGACATCGCGGTTGAGTTCGACTAGCCCGATACCGGCGATGAAGGCTGCGAACAGCGCGGCGGCCGCCAGTGCGGCCCAGCGGGTGAAGCAGCCGGTCAGCAGCAGCAGCCCGAGCCCGTATTCCAGCAGGTCCACCAGCCGGAAGGCGGTCTCGACGCCCCCCAGCAGCCCCAGCGGAACCCAGGTATCCTCCGCCACCTCGTGCAGCAGCAGGTGCTCGGCGGAGCGGTTGCCCGGCGCCAGCAGCAGCGTCACCCCCAGCGCCAGCCGCAGCAGCAGCATCGCCGCTTTCGGCCGGTCAGCGAAACCCGCCGCCATGAGTCGGGGGAGCCAGTCCATTCCTCGCATGGCGGACGAACCAAGAGGCACCAACAAGTCCTTTCGGTCCAATGGTGACCTCGACGTAGTCGCATCGTGCCGGAAGCCATTTTTCCTTCGTTTCCCGACACGAGCATCGTCCTCTGGAAGAGGAGCGGATTCTCGAGGATTGGCCCTAGTCAGGGTATTACCAACATTATTGAAGACAAGGGAAATCGTGGTTCCATGACAGAGGGCTACGCCGACAGCGGCCACATCGTTTCAGTGGAGTTCGACAGGAAGGTGATAGTATACTGGTGGCTTTCGGCAATGTTTGCTCTGACGGTGAGCTTCGTCGGCATACCCCTGCTGATTATCTGGTTGCCCTTCGGTTGGTTGGTTCACAGGAAGCAGTACGATCACCTGGCATGCGCCCTGACCGACCGCTCAATCAACATCCGCATGGGATGGCTGTTCAAGAAGCAGCAGAACATACCGCTCGACAAACTCACTGACGTATCCATACACGAGGGGCCAATCCTGAACGCTCTCGGAGTGGTCAAGATGACGTTCGAGACCGCGGGCTCGACCCCATTCAGCCTCACGGGCGTCAAGGACGGACCCAAGTTCCGTGACATGGTCCTCAAGCAACGCGACTCGTTGACCACCTCACCGGGCATCAGCGGTCAGGAGTCGCCGTCCAACGACGTTCTCGTCGAGATCAGGGACATACTCCAGCAGATCAGTGCGAACCTCTCGGGTGAAGACGAATGATTCCAAATCCTCGTGAGTCTGAACTCACAAAAGTTCACTAAGAGAACAACCCTTCTGAGAGATACTTCAAACCGGTATCGACAGCAATCGCCACGACAGTCTTGCCCGGGCCTAGTTCGGCAGCCAGTTCCAGAGCGCCGGCGACATTCATCCCACTCGATGTGCCGGCGAAGATGCCTTCCTCGCGAGCTAGGCGAACTGCCGTCTCACGCGCCACGCTCTCTTCGACGGCTCGCGCCTCGTCATACGGCTCACCCTCTAGATGAGGCACGATGAATCCGAGTCCAATGCCCTCGACATTGTGCCCCCCCTTTCGCCCCTCCGTCATTATTGGAGAGGAAGCGGGTTCGAGGGCGACTATCCTCGTGTCCTGACCCGCCTTACGGAATGCCTCCCTGACTCCGAGAAGTGATCCGGCGGTGCCGACGGAATCGCAGAAGGCATCGATGGGTCCACCAATCTGCTCGATGATCTCCTCCCCCATCCTCTCAAATCCGAGGATGATGTCGTCATTGTTCAGCTGGTCAGTGAAGAAGTAATTCTCATCCTCGGCCAATTCGGCTGCACGGGCAATCATACCGCGGACCACCTCGGCCGTGATCTCCCCCTCGGGGCTATCCATGACCTCGAGATTAGCCCCGAAGGCTCGCATCGTGTCGAGTTTTTCCTTACCAAATGGGTCGGCCGAGATGACATGGAAATGGTAGCCCTTGACAGCGCAGATGAAAGCGAGTGAAGAGCCCGTGCTGCCGCCGCTGTATTCGACTACCGTCATTCCAGGGCGGAGCTCCCCCCTCCTCTCTGCGCCCTCTATCATGGAGAGGGCCATCCTGTCCTTCTTCGACCCGGTAGGATTGAATGACTCCAACTTCACATATACGTCAGCGCAGCCCTCGGGAACGATCTTCTGGAGTTTGACTATCGGCGTGTTGCCAATGGCATCCAACGCACTGGCGAGCTTCGTTGGGAAACCCGACTCACTGGAATTCACGATGCTGACTTGTATGTCTGAGTCTTGAGTATTTCCGAACCCTCGTGGATTCGGACCCACGAGGATTCACCGATTCTAGGAGTACCCATTATCCACACAATAATCTACGTACGAAGAAGAATACACCCGTCAAACTTGATGGGGACCTCCCTCTGCCAGATTCATGGCCAACCAAAGGATTGAGGCAGTGGTACAAGGGCATTTGATTGATGTTCTATCAATCCTCCATCCTGAAGCAAAGAAAAACTCACTGCGGCGAATGATTGATCATGGACGCGTGCGGATAGATGGTAACAAGGCGACTCGTGCTAAGGAAATTGTTTCCATCGGATCAATTGTAGAAACACTCTCTCGTTCTGAAGGAGATAGTCCTCCCGGGGTAAAAATTGATGGAATTCCAGATCCGATTATTCTATTCGATGATCACTCATTAATTGTCGTCAACAAACCTGCAGGTCTTCTTTCTGTGGCAACCCAGAGGGGGGAATTGGATACAATGTTTGACCGGACACTGAATTGGGTTTCAAGAAATCATTCAACTCGAGTACATCTTGTTCATCGTCTTGATAGGGAAACATCTGGTTGTTTGCTTCTCGCTAAGTCTCCAGAAGTGAGAAATATGCTGCAAAAACAATTCAAAGATCGTACGATTAATCGAATCTATCATGCTGTCGTATTCGGAAAACCTCCTTCCGATTCAGGTGTCGTAACCTCTCGTATTCAGGAGACGAAAGATAAACGGATGCGTTTAGTAACGAAGGGGAGGAGAGCTGGTAAGGAAGCGATTACTAACTGGAGAATAGAGCAGACTGCACCGATTCATAGTTTAATCAGAATAAAAATCGACACAGGGAGGAGATCTCAAATTAGACTCCACATGAGTGAAATTGGTTGTCCGGTTGCTGGTGATACTCGGTATGGCCGAGGTAAGGCTAGTGTGAACAGATTGTGTTTACACGCGTCTTCACTTGAATTTGAACATCCGAATGGGAACAGGATACGAGTTGAAAGTGAGATCCCAACTAAGCTAAACTCTGAATTGAATCGCAGATCGTTATGAGAACACGCAACACGTATCTGACTCATAGGGGTAAGTGCCCACCCCAATGAGTCGCCCGCGTTGCAATGGGTAGCGAATGAGTCGCCCCCCAGTCAATCGGTTACTTGTAGGGGGGGCTCTCGCGGAGAGGCGTGGTCAGAGAGTTAATTCGCCTCGAAGAAGTACACAGGGCCTTCGGTCCACTGACAGTTCTAGAGGGGGTAAATTTACGCATCGACGAAGGCGATAGTATTGGCGTAATAGGACACAATGGAT
>PSPG01000011.1 GCA_003193925.1 Candidatus Thalassarchaeum betae | reverse complement strand
TGAACTTGGTGCTGCTGTTGCCGTTGATCAGGTAATCCTGTAACGCCAATACCTTGTCCCAAGCGGAGAACGCACCTGACTCGTTGATCACCGTCTGGGTGACGGCGTCGACATACGAACTGCTCCTGAACAGGAAGTCAGCGGGCAGGTCGTAGGCGTAACTGCTGCCTGAGAAGGCTGTGGAGTTGTCGGTGATCTGAGGTCCGAAGATGACTTGAGGAGCGGTGACATAGAGGGTGTCGATGGCGGACTGGTCGATCAGGATGTCACGAGTGAAGTTGGAGAAATTCAACCCGGCCCCGCTGTCCAGCCAACTGGTGAAATTGACCGCATTGTAGGGGGCTATCAACTCCTCTCCGGGCCCCATGATACCGTCCGACTTGTAACCGATCGTCCACCCGAGGACCTCGGAGCCACTCCAGAAGAACGAGTCTGCGACACCCTGTGTGGTCGACCACTCAGGGAACATCTGGGTATAGCCGACCAAGGTGATATTGACGCCCCATGACACCCCGGTGTAGCTGTCGTAGGTGTGCCATCTCCAGTAATGCCTCTGGGCCGGGTCGACGCCGGACGATGTGTTCACGGCGATGAAGTACAGCATATTGTCGTCTATGTCGTCGGTCGGGTCCCACGGATTGCCGTCTGCATCCACGCATCCGATGTCCCAGTACTCAGGTGGGCACTCCTGTCCGTCGGGAACCCCTCCGCCATCGGTGTCGGGGTCCCTCCAGTCGGTGCCAATCTGCTGCTCGATGGTGTCGGGGATGCCGTCGCCATCGGTGTCCAACGGGTTGAGGTCATCCGCGGAGTTGTTCTGCGGGTTGGTCCCGTCGACATACTCCTGCCCGTCACCCACCCCTCCGTTGTCGGTGTCGGTGACGTTCCACATGGTGTAGTACGTATCTAGAGTCCCGTTGCCCCCCATGCCGAAATTCAGGGGGCATCCGGTGGTGTTCTCGAAGTAGTTGTTCAGGCCGTCGCCGTCACTGTCCAGATTATTGTCACAGGGGATGCTGGGATCTGTCTGGTTGAGTATCTCATTCAGGTCGTCGACACCGTCGCCGTCGGTGTCGGACATGTTCGGCAGAGACAGGTACCCCCAGGTGCTCAAAAACTCCTCCCAGTCGGCCAGACCGTCGCCATCGGTATCCGGATAGTCATCGTCGCAGTGCGGCTCGTTGAATGCCCCGGCGGTAGCGTTCCAGCACCACGAGAAATTGAGGAAGACCACGGTTGAGGCATCATTCGGTTTGGCAACGTCCACACTGCGCAGAGTATCGAATTGAATAGACTCGTACATGAATGGGGTCCGACTGCCGTTTGTCGAGACATAGTACCCCATCGGTGCGCCATGCTGCCTCCAGTCGATCGGATTGGGATTCAATCCGCTCGTCGAGTTGAGAGCGAGTATGGAGTTGGCAGAGTCCCACGAGATTATCTGCTTCTCGATCTCCACCACAGAGAGGCAGGGATCAGTGGAATGGGCGAACGACAGCTCGTCTCCGTCATTGACCCCTCCTCCATCGGTATCCGTGACGTTCCACAGGGTGCAGGTCATGTTCTCCTCCCAGTTGTCGAGGCCGTCGTTGTCGATATCGCCCGAATCCTCTATCCTCGTCGGATCGGTCTCTCCCGGATCGACCACGCCGTTGCCGTTCACATCCTCCTCACCGTCGTCGAACTGGTCGCCATCGGTGTTGTTGTTCCTGGGATCTGTGGGTAGCGGCGGGTCGCCGTACGCGCCGTTGACCTCGACACCGTCCCAGATGCCGTCGCCGTCGGTGTCGACCGCGGTCGGGTCGGTGAGCAGGATGAAGGCCTCGTAGGAGTCGTTCAGACCGTCCCCGTCAGTGTCGTTGTTGTTCGGGTCGGTCCGGGTAATGCCGTCGACCTCGGCGGTGAATATCACGCAGCCGCCGGGACCGAGTCCGAGGATCGGGTTGCACGGCGACTCGGTGGCCGTCATGTTGAACGGTCCCGGCCTGAAGTACTGGGTAGGCGGGTTGGTCGAGCCGTTCCGGGTGCCCCATGTCGGGTTGACGTACTCCCAGAGGTTGGGGAGGCCGTCGCCGTCGGGGTCGCCGTTGGCGCCGTCCATGTTGGAGTTGGAAGTCGGGTCGAGGCCGTTGGCCACCTCCCATCCATCGGGCATGCCGTCGCCGTCGGTGTCCCAACCGTCTGGGTCCTCGTCGATGGCGCCGTCGCCGTCGTCGTCATCGCTCGAGCAGTCGGCGTCACCGTCGCCGTCGGGGTCGAAGGTGTCGACCAGACCGTCATGGTCGTTGTCAAACTGGTCGTTGCAGATATTGCCCATCGGATCCTCGTCAGCGCCGTCGGAGCCAGCGCCCTGGATGATCTGCATGGCGCTCTCCTCGTCCCAGTTCCTGGTAGGCACGGTGCCGTTCCACCAGACGCCGTTGTCGAGCACAGAGGGAGTCGAGGGTGAGTCCCATCCTGACGGGATGGAGTACTGATACTCGTTGAGATTGGTGAAGGCATCTCCGTCGGGGTCGCCGGTGGAGCCGTTGTCGCCCGAAGCGGAAAGGGGGTTGAGACCGTACTGCCACTCCCATCCGTCTGGCAGGCCGTCGTCGTCAGAGTCCCAGTCCTGGGGCTGGGTGTTGATGTAGAACTCCAAGCCGTAGGTCAGACCGTCGCCGTCCGCATCGGTGGTGGCCAGAGCCTCCCACATCCCGAACTCGAAGGCGGCATAGGATGCCAGCAGGAGCATGGCGCTGAAGGCGACGGCAGAACGCCTCTTGCGAGACAAGGGCGAGTATACATCCACAGCAGAAACGGCCTGCATTCGTGCACCTTCTGCCGCCTACGGCGGAAAGTACGGGTCTTAAGAAGAATGGAGCGCCGTTCGGACACTGATTCGCCTAGCCTCAGACTAGTTCGATTTCGTCGTCCTCGTAATCGTCCGACTCCTCTTCCTCGACTGCGGTCACCGGAGCAGGCAGGTCCGAGTCCTCACTGGCGCCTTCGCCTTCGTCGTCATCGCCTCCCAGTGCCTCAAGAAAAGCGAGGTGGGTGGCCCAGCGACGGCGGTTCATCTTGCTCTGGATTCCGGCGAATAGGAGCAGGATGCCGACCACGGCAATCACCATGGTCGAGAGGCGCGGATGGGTGATCTCATTGATCAGGATGTCAATCAGCGATGAGATTCCCACGGTCATCGTGACCGTTGTCGTCGCGGTGTACTCGTCGGGCCAGCTCTGCTCGGTGTCGAAGGGAGTGGCGGTGACGACGACCGGGATCTGGTCGCCGTTGTTGGCTGATCCGGGAACGCTGACATCGAGGTTGAAGGTAGCCTCCTCGAACGCCTCTAACTCGATAAGTCGCGAGCCTGAAGGGCCGTCGATGTCGACGCTCCAGCCGACTTGCTCGACCTCGGCATCGAGCAGCACGGTCAGAGGCCCGTTGCCCTGGTTCTTGACCTTGAGTTGAATCGAGTAGGACTCGCCGGGCACCAACTTCCTGTTAGGCGAGACCTGTACTATCTCGAGATTGGGCTCATCGGCTTCGACCTCGAACACCATTGGCAGGTCGAAGTACCGCGCATCGTCGTCGGTGGTATCATCAATGATGCGCAGGTAGACGGTGTGATTACCGGCGACGACTTGGCTCGTCAGAGTCACCGTGACGAAGACCTCTGTGAAGTCCCCGGGACCGAGGGAAACTCTGGGTACCGCGTCACCGGACTCGTCGAGAATGATGAACTGCCACTGTCCGTATGCCGCGTCTCGATCAATGTTCTCCTGGAGCGAAGCGGGGTTCTGTATCCTCCACCAGCTGGCGGACTCGCCGCCGCTCATGCTGTTGGTTATCCTGACTCTCAAGTCGACGACCGCGCTGCCCGAGCCGGGCGAGCACAGCGACACCCGCATGTGACCGAGCGGCGAGCCGTCGCAGTCGTGCGAGACCTCGGCGTGGATCCCGTACGTCCTCTGTATCGTGAAGTTGACGTTGGCCCTGAGCGAGGAGTTGCCGTTGCTGATGACCTCGATCTCGATCTCCCCTATGTCGGGGTCGTCGCGGTCGGAGGACGGTTTGACATTGAGCAGCAGGATCTGGGTCGAATGGCGCTCGAGGATAGCAGTGTGGAAGGTCCCATCGCCCTCGTCCTCGAGGATCCTCTCACCGGTGTCGTTGTCGTAGATCTGGATGATCGACTTGGCCCTTCGGAGGACGTCTATCCTGAATGTGTCAGCGTCGAAGCCGGTGTTGAAAATCTCAAGCAGGAAGGGGGTGAACTGGTTGTATTCGACATATCTCGGGACGTCTTGATCGAAGTCGCCGGGCCGGGTGGAGTTAGCTATCTGGACGTCGTGCTCCTCGTTCCACAGCGAGACCTCGGGTGGTTGGTAGACGTCTATCTTCTCGAGATCGAGCTGCAGGATGTCCTGGTCCACCACTTGGAGGACGCTATCGACCTCGGCCTCGGCGACCGCTCTGATCTCGATACTATCCGGGGTGCCGGTCAGGTCGTCGGGCGCGGTCAGAGTCAGGATGGGGTTGAGGATGTCGCCGCCGGCGTTGAGCGTGTAGCCGCCGGGCGAGTCGAACTCGATCTGCCAGGAACTGCCTAGGTTGGTCAGGACCTCGAGTTCCACCTCCATCGACTTGGTGGAGTCCCCCTTGTGGACCAACTGCAGCGGTATGGCGGTGGTCTCACCGGGAGCCACGTACTCTGTCAATCGGTCTAGCCTGTGGTTGATTGAGACACCCCACTGGTGCATCTCGACCGGGTCGTGGTCGATCAGGAAGTTGTTGCCTTGGATGTCGGTGATCTCCAGTTCGACCGAGTACTCGCCGGCAGGCAGGCCGCTCGGGTAGGTCCAGATGTACTCGCCGAAGATGCCTTGGCTGGTGTCCTCGATGTCCTCGTCATCCTCGTTGATGATGTGGTCGATCCTGTAGACGCCTCCGGGGTCACGCATGATGAGGCGGGTAGACTCGATGTCGTAGCGGCCGAAGGCGCTCTTGACATCGAAGGAGAACTGCATGGTGCGCTCGGAGAGAATGTCGTTCGGGTACCAGTCTAACTCGGCGCCCTCGGCGAGTTCGGCGCCTTCGCGCTGCAGCAGGACTAGGCTGTTGGCCATCGCGTTGGCCTCGACCCCGAGCTGGGAGAACCTGTCATTCTCGTCGTCGATCTCGTTCCAAGCGACCTCGGCCTCGCAGCTGGAGCCACCGGGGATAGTGCCACCGTCGCAGCCCGACATCTCGGCACTGACGGTGATTTCGAGCCTCTCGTCCTTGGAGAGCGTGAACGACTGGTCCTGGCCCATGTCTATGTCGAACTGCTCGTGGTCGAAACTGCAGCTGTTGGTGAAGCTCTGAGTGCAGGCTTCGGTGCTCCAAGACGTCGTCCCGACCTGGGAGCCACCGGCCCTGAGGGTGATTGTCCACTCCACAGTAGAGCCGCTGGGCCCGGTGGCTCTGAGGAACAGGTCCAGTGGCATGTAGTACGAGCCGGAGCTACTGCCGTGCTGGGGCCTTCCTTGGACGATGAGGGAGGAGAGCATGTCGCTGGAACGGAACTCGACTTCGCTGTCCAGGGCACTGGCGCTGTCCTGACCGCCGGACTCGGGGACCTCGGTAGTGATGTGGCCGTCGCCCCCGGCAGACGAATTCTGCGAGGCTAGGTACAGGGTGTAGAGCTTCATTTCGATGTCGCCATCGGCGGACATCGGCTCGGAAGCGCGAAGTTCCGGAGTAGGTGCCAGAGAGAGGTAGACGGGGGCCATGATTACCACGGCAAGGGCGACTGCAAGTCTGGCTCGTCCAATCCCCCTGTTCGATGTGCTGCTCGCCTGCACGATTTCTCCGCCGTCAGAGGGGTGTTAAAGCGTTCGTGCCTTAAGGGCACGAGACGAGTCAATTATCCATGGGCTGCGTGCGCTCGGTTCAAGTGATGATGGCCTTGCTGAGGGGGTGCAGGGGTGCCCGAGCGGTCAAAGGGGCCGGACTTAAACTCCGGTGGCAAGGCCTTCGCAGGTTCGAATCCTGCCCCCTGCACTCTACTTCAACCGGGTCATTGAGCATCCTAGCCTGCCACCGTCCTCGAGGGCATCCAGCTTGGTGATGCTGACAGAGGCCGCTACGGCCTCGGAGGGGGCGAGAACCTCGTCGAGCAGTCTGGTCGCGAGGGTCTCGAGCAGAGCGGGGCGATCCATCGCCAGAACCCTATCCAATGCGGCGGGCAGATACTCGTAGTCTAGGACCTGGTCAATCGAGTCTTCCGGGGGCTTCTCGGCACCCCCGGTCACCACGTGGATGTCGAATCTGATTCGCTGTGGCGAGCCCACCTCATGAGGGTGAATCCCCACGTCGACCTCGCGGTCTGCGCTCTCTAGAAACAGGGATGAGACCCCCATGCCTCTGGACTCGAGCAGCCGCAGCAATGCCTCGCTGTGGTTGGTCATAGAATCACTCCGTCTCGAACAGCACGTCCCTAGCGCGGGAGAGGAACCTCTCACCCGAGTCCACGAACAGCACCTGGCCGGTGACCGCGCCCGCTCCCATCAGGTAGGAGACGGCCTCGGCGATGTCATCGGGGGCTGGTCCGTAACCGAGCGGGGACTCGGACTGGGCTCGAGCGAAACCCGACTCGGTCTGGTCATCGCTGGGTAGGGTGTGACCTGGTGCCACAGCGTTGACCCTGATGCGGGGAGCGAGTCCTCGAGCGAGGGCGTCGGTCAGGCCGAGCATGGCGTAGCGCGAGGCCGTGTACGAGAGGTGGTCCGGATTGGGCTCGGCGATCTTCTGGTCGAGCACGTTGACCACGCAGGCCCTGCCATCCTCGCCGATGTGCTGGTTGAGAGAGCGGATCAGAAGCACTGGCGACTTGGCGTTCACGTCCATGTGAGCGTCCCAGCCCTCGGAGTCGATAGTGTCGATGTCGTCGTGGACGAACAGGGAGGCGTTGTTGACGAGGCCGCACAGCGGACCTAGGCTGCTGGCCTGTGATACCAGAGACGCTGCTGCCTCGGTGTCGGAGAAGTCGGCTTGGACTGCGACGGCCGTGCCGCCCGCAGAGCGGATCCGCTCGACGACCTCGGCAGCCTCTTCCTCGGAACCGCGGTGGTGAACAACTACCGAGTAGCCGTCAGCCGCCAGACGCAGTGAGATCGCCCTGCCGATGCGCTTCGCTCCGCCTGTGACCAGCACAGTGCCCCGGGCCATGAGCATCCGAGGGCCGCTCCCGATATTACCGTTGTATCCAGACGAGAGAAGGGATTCTCCGTAGGAGAATGGTTAACGGCGAGGGTTCGTCCGACACACTCGATGGCAACGCGCCTCCCTACCGTCGGAGCCGAAGTCGCTCTCGGCGGCGGTTGCGGCGGTGTACCCAGAGGGACGGGGCAAGGGCGTCGTAGAGCGATGCGCAAGCGCCTCCCCGACTGGTTCAGGACCTCCCTTCCCACAGGTGCTGCACAGATTCGCTACAACGAGACCAAGTCCAACGTCCACGAGCACGGTCTGCACACCGTCTGCGAGGAGGCTCGGTGTCCGAACGTCTACGACTGCTGGGGCAGGGGCACTGCTACTTTCATGGTGGCCGGGGAGGTCTGCACGCGCGGTTGCAGATTCTGCGCCGTTGGCACGGTCAAGACGCCTCCGCCGCTCGATGCGAACGAGCCGTCCGAACTGGCCGAGGCGGTCGAGAGAATGGGACTGAGCCACGCCGTGATCACCGTAGTCAACCGCGACGACCTGCCCGACGGCGGGGCAGGCCACTATCGCGACTGCATCGTCGCTGTCAACCAGCGCAGTCCCGAGGTCGGGCTAGAGCTCCTCTGCTCCGATCTCGACGGCAACCTCGAGGCGCTGGCGATGCTGTTGGATGACCTGCCGCTGCGAGTCTTCGCTCACAACGTCGAGTGCGTGCCGCGCCTCGATGAAGTGGTTCGGGACCCGAGAGCCTCGTTTGAACAGTCTCTGAGGGTCCTGAGGGAAGCGAGGCGGCTCCGCCCCGACATACGCATCAAATCCAGCATCATGGTCGGTCTCGGAGAGAGTGATCAGGAGGTCACGGAGGCCATGCGCATGCTGCGTGAGTCCGGAGTGGAGATGGTCACTCTCGGGCAGTATCTGCAACCCGGAGACCGTCATCTCCCTGTACAGGGGTTTCCCGAGCCGAAGCAGTTCGCCGAGTGGGATCGCGAGGCTCGCGAGATGGGTTTCAAGGCGGTAGCCAGTGGACCGCTGGTGCGTTCCAGTTACAGGGCAGGATTGCTCTGGGAGGAGGCTCAGGGCGGCGAGCCGGTTGTGGCCGCGGGCCAAACATCTTGAACGAAGGTAGGGTGTTGTAGTCATGGCGCGCAAGAAGAAGAGCGATAAGACGCTCAACGTACCAACCGGGCCATTCCGGGCGGGCGACGAGGCCACCTTTGAATCGTGGCCCTGGAAGCCCGGCGACTTAGGCAGACCCGACCCTAAGAAGTGCAGCGCGGATGACACGATCAAACACGCACATGGTCTCGTCAGGGTGCTCGGTGACGACAACAAAGCGTCAGGAGACTGGAACCCCGAGATCAATGCGGACGAGCTGCGCCAAGGTCTCGAGCACATGGTCCGCCTCAGGATCTTCGACGACCGTATGATGAAGATGCAGAGGACGGGCAAGCTCTCCTTCTACATTCGTTCCTTCGGTGAGGAATGCGTCGCGATAGCCCAGACGATGGCGCTCGAGACGCAGGACTGGATATTCCCCACCTACAGGCAGCCCGGCGCCCAGTTCGTCCGTGGACGCGACATGGTCAGCATGATCTGCCACTGCCTAAGCAACGCCGAGGACAACGTCAAAGGTCGGCAGATGCCCGTTCACTATACCTACAAGGAAGGTCGGTTCATCTCCGTCTCCAGTCCCGTCGGGACCCAGTTCAGCCAAGCTGTCGGAGTCGCCATGGCATCCCAGTACAAGGGACTCGACGAAGTCACCATCACTTGGATCGGTGACGGCGCCACCGCAGAGGGTGACTACCACTACGCACTCAACTTCGCCAGCGTCTACAATGCTCCCGTCATCCTGAACGTCGTCAACAACCAATGGGCGATATCCACTCATGCGAGCTTCGCCAGGGGGGGCGACGAGTTCGCCTCACGAGGCCTGCCCTACGGGCTGGTCTCGATAAGGGTGGATGGCAACGACTTCCTGGCGCTCTATGCGGTCACCCAATGGGCGCGCGAGCGCGCTGCTTCCGGCGCCGGCGCCACTCACATCGAGGTCCTCACCTACCGCGCCGGGGCGCACAGCAGCAGCGATGACCCGAGCCGTTATCGCCCGGGCGATGAGTACGCGCAGTGGCCGGGCGGCGACCCCATCGACAGGCTAAGGGATCACCTCATCGCAATCGGCGAGTGGAGCGTGGGGCAACAGACCGAGCTCGAGAAGCGTATCGACGCCGAGGTGATGGACGCGTACAAGGAGGCGGTGAAGTTCGGAGACCTCGCGAACGGGCCCCACCCGGAGGTTGAAACTATCTTCACCGAGGTCTACGAGGAGATGCCTTGGCACCTCAAGGAGCAGCGTGACGAGGCCATGGGGGAGTGAGCATGCCGAACATGAACATAATCCAGTCCCTCAACAGCGCGCTCGACAACATGCTCGAGCGCGACGAGGACGTCATCGTCTATGGGCAGGACGTTGGCTACTTCGGCGGCGTATTCAGGACCACCGACGGGCTGCAGGAGAAGCACGGTGCGCACCGCGTGTTCGACTCACCGCTCTCGGAAGGCGGCATCATGGCGACGGCCTTCGGCATGGGAATCAACGGCCTCAGGCCGGTGGTCGAGATCCAGTTCGCCGACTACATCTTCCCGGGCTACGACCAGATTGTCAATGAGCTGGCCAAGGTCAGGCATCGCTCGGGCGGCCAGTACTGGGCCCCTGTCACAGTGCGCACGCCGGCCGGAGGGGGAATCCGGGGCGGGCATCACCACTCACAGTCACCAGAGTCCCAATTCACCCACACACCGGGCCTGAAAGTGGTGTACTGCTCGACCCCGTTCAACGCCAAGGGACTCCTCATAAGCGCCATCGAGTGCAACGACCCCATCATATTCTTCGAGCCCAAGAGATGCTATCGCGGTCCGTTCTACGGCGATCCCCACAACGTCCTCACTTGGGAGGGCCACCCGGAGGCCGAGGTGCCCGAGTCGCACTACTCGATACCCCTGGGCGAGGCACGCCTCGCGATGGAGGGAGGCGCCTGCACAGTAATCGCATGGGGGGCTATGGTTCACGTCTGCGAGCAGGCGATCAGGGACAGCGGCGTCTCGTGTGACCTCATTGACCTGCAGACCCTCGTGCCATGGGATAGGGACACGGTCGTCAACTCGGTCGTGAAGACGGGTAGATGTGTAATTGTTCATGAGGCGCCCAAGACCAGTGGGTTCGGTGCAGAGATGGCTGCCTCGGTCCAAGAACGCTGCTTCTACCACCTTGAGAACCCCATCCAGAGGGTCACTGGGTGGGACACACCGTTCCCGCACTCCACAGAATGGGATTACATGCCGGGACCTGCTCGCATAGCCGCGGCAATACAGAGGACGCAGGAGGGCTGAGAATGGCGGCGCACGTGTTCCGACTGCCGGACATCGGCGAGGGCGTCGTCGAGGGCGAAGTCGTCCAATGGCACGTAAGCGTGGGTGACGCCGTGAAGGAGGACGACCCGATAGTCGACGTCATGACCGACAAGGCGACGGTTACCATCCCCTCTCCCGTCGGAGGCGTAGTCAGCTCCCTGAGCGGTGAGGTCGGTGACATGATTGCAGTCGGCTCCGCCCTAGTGGAGTTCGACTCCGAGGACGCAGGGCCTCCCACCGAGCCCGAGCCGGCGGCCGTGCCGGAGTCCGAACCGGTGGCCGAGCCCGAGACTGCTCCGGAGCCGGAGGCCGAACCTAGTCCCCAGCCGGAGCCGGCGCCTGCGGCGCCTTCCGGCAAGGCTCTGGCGAGCCCGGCCATCCGACGCCGCGCTAGAGAGGCCGGCGTCGACCTAGTTCGAGTCATAGGCTCCGGGCCATCGGGAAGGATCCGGCATGCCGACCTCGACGCGTTCATCGCTGGGGATGGCTCGGTGGCTGGAACGGATCCGGCGGCTCACTCCACCAAGCGGACCGACATCACTGAGGTCAAGGTCGTCGGGCTGCGAAGGAAGATAGCAGAGCAGATGACGATCAGCAAGACGAGTATTCCGCACTTCTCCTACTTCGAGGAGGCAGATGTCACCGAACTCGAGTCATTGAGGCAGATGCTCAACGCCTCGCGCGACGTTGCCCAACCAAAGCTGACATACCTCCCATTCATCATGCTGGCATTATCGAGGATAATGCCGGACCACCCCGAGTGCAACGCGCGCTATGATGACCAAGCCGGTGTGGTGATGCGCCACGGCGCCGTCCACATCGGAATAGCCACCCAGACGGAGCGTGGCCTGTACGTGCCCGTCGTCAAGCACGTCGAGGCGATGGACGCCTGGCAGGTGGCCGGGGAGATGCAGAGAGTCACCGGCGCTGCTCGCGACGGCACAGCGAGCCTCGACGACCTGACGGGCTCGACCTTCACCATCACCAGCCTCGGCCGCGACGGGGGACTAGGGGCCACCCCGATCATCAACCATCCCGAGGTAGCGATCCTCGGCGTCCACAAGGCACGCGAGATGCCTGTCGTCAGAGACGGCCAAGTAGTCGTCCGCAGGATTATGAACCTCTCAAGCTCATTCGACCATCGAGTCGTGGATGGCGCCAATGGTGCAGCACTGATACAGCACCTGAAGAGAATGCTGGAGCACCCCGCGCTGATCTTCATGTGAGGTGAAAGATGACTGAATCCCGAAAATGTCAGGTCCTAGTGGTCGGCGCGGGACCGGGCGGCTATGTCGCCGCAATCAGGGCCGGCCAACTCGGTCTGGACACTGTGATAATCGAGGCCGACAGAGCAGGAGGAACCTGTCTGATTCGCGGTTGCATACCAAGCAAGGCGATTATCCATGCAGCAGAGCGTTTCGAGGCCTTGCAGCAGCATGCTTCAGACGGCGGCCACATGGGCCTCTCAGTCATTGGCGAGCCTGTGGTCGACATGGCTGCGTTGGTAGCGTGGAAGGATTCGATAGTCGAGCGTCTGAACAAGGGGGTCAAGGGACTGCTGAAGGGCGCGGGTGCGGAGCTCGTCAAAGGCTGGGCCACTTTCAAGGACGCCAAGCACTGCGTGGTCGACACCACCGATGGCCCAATGGAGATTGAGGCGGAGAACGTCATCATCGCCACAGGCTCGAGCCACATCGATCTCCCCTTCATGCCGTGCGACGAGGAGTTCATCCTCTCTTCGACCGGCGCTCTGGAGCTCGACAGGCTGCCCAAGAGCGCGGCTATAGTGGGTGGCGGCTACATCGGACTCGAACTCGGATGCGCTCTTGCCAAGCTCGGAACCGAGGTGACGGTGGTCGAGGGTCTCGACAGCATTCTCACCATCGTCGACAAGGAGCTGCGCAGGCCGTTGGAGATCTGGCTCAAGAGGCACGGGGTCACAGTCCACACTAACGCGCTGGCGCGAGGTGCTGAGGTCAAAGGCAAGGGAGCTGCGAGGAAGGTGCAACTCAACTTCGAGAAGGGCGGCGAGGAGCACTCGATCAAGGTCGACAAGGTGCTGGTGACCGTTGGACGCAGGCCTAACACCAAGGGCTGGGGGCTGGAGAACATGGGCGTCAGGATGGATGTCTCCGGTCGCTTCATCAGAATCGACAGACAATGTCGGACCTCGTCTCCCGGCGTCTATGCCATCGGTGACGTGGTAGGAGAGCCCTTGCTAGCCCACAAGGCTAGCGCGCAAGGCGAGATGGTCGCCGAGATCATCGCCGGCCTCGAGCGCGAGTTCGACAAGGTAGCAATCCCAGCCATCATCTTCACAGAACCTGAGATCGTCTCGGTGGGGCTCTCGCCAGACGAGGCGGCAGAGCGCGGCGAGCAAATCGTCGTCGGTAAGTTCCCTCTGGCCGCCAGCGGCCGCGCGCTGACCATAGAGGCGGAGAAGACCGGGGGCTTCATCCGCGTGACCGCGCGCGAGTCCGACCACGTCGTTCTCGGCATCCAAGCCGTGGGTAGCCACGTCGCCGAACTACACGGCGAGTTCGTATTGGCGCTCGAGATGGGCGCGCTACTCGAGGACGTCGCAGGCACCGTGCACGCGCACCCGACGATGGCCGAGGCCTTCCACGAGAGCGTGCTGAAGACGCTGGGGCACGCGATTCACTTGACCTGAGGTGAGCAGATGAGGGAGATCAGAATCCTCCAGGCAGGCATCGTGGAGCATCATGAAATGGCGGAGGTGATGAAGGAGATGCAACGGCAGAGGATCGCTGACGAGATTCCTGACACGCTGATTCTCGTCGAGCACCCCGAAGTCGTCACAATCGGGCCCAAAGCGGTCAGAGACGGCGTTGTGGTCGACGGCTACCCGACTGTACGCACGGACAGGGGTGGAGGCATCACCTGGCACGGACCCGGGCAACTGGTCGCCTACCCGATAGTGAAGTGGGAGCTGGGGGAGCAGAGCGTCCGGGCCATCATCGGCAGGCTGGAGGACTGGGCAATCAAGGCGTTCGCCGACTGCGGCATCGAGGCCTACACGGACCCGTCGATGCAAGGCACTTGGGTCGACGGCCACAAGATCTGCTCGATCGGGCTCTCGTTCCTGCACTGGGTCAGCCGCCACGGCATGTCGATCAACATCCAGACCCCTGGCACCCGGGTAGAGGACCTCGAGGGCTGCGGCATGAGGCCGGGCGTCCACACCAGCCTCGCCCAGCTCGGCTACACCCACGATCTCGAAGGCAGGCCCATCGACATGGCCCGCATCGAAGAGGCTCTGCTAGTGAACTGCGAGGACATACTCGGCAGAGTACCCACGCGGCCTGAGCCGTGGACTGCCGAGGTAGTCGCATGAGCGCATTGCCCCGCAAGAGTGACCTGGCCCCCCACTGGGCGCTCGACCCGGACACGGTGTTCCTCAACCATGGCTCCTTTGGAGCCACACCTACAGCGGTCCTCGAGTTACAAGGCGACCTGCGTGCCCAGATGGAGGCAGACCCGGTCAGGTTCCTCGATGATGTCTCGAAGGAGCTCTGGGCTAACTCCCTAGAGGTGCTGTCCCGCTTCCTGAACGCTGATCCCGCCGGCATGGCCTTCGTAACCAACACCACCGGGGGCGTGAACACCGTCCTCCGCTCGCTGGAGTTTTCCGGGGGCGACGAGATACTGGTTCCCGACCACTCGTACCAAGCCTGCTGGAACGCTGTCGACTTCGTCACTGGGCGCGCCGGCGCAAAGACCGTGGTCGTTCCGATACCATTCCCGGTGGAGAGTGATGACGAGGTGGTCGAGGCGGTCCTGAGCCACGTCACCGAGCGCACCCGCCTAGCCATGATTGACACGGTGACCAGTCCGACCGGGCTGCGGATGCCATTCGAGCGGCTCGTTGAGGAGTTGCAGTCGAGAGGCGTCGACGTCCTGCTGGACGCGGCCCACGGTCCGGGAATCGTGCCACTGGACCTCGGTCGACTGCAACCGGCCTACTGCACCGGTAACCTGCACAAGTGGATCTGCACGCCCAAGGGATCGGCCTTCCTGCATGTCCGAAGCGATCGGATGGAGCGCATAAGGCCGCTGACCATCAGTCACGGGGCTTCCGTGCCCGGCAGCGTCGAGGAGAGTTTCAGGCTCGAGTTCGACTGGCAGGGCACGAGCGATCCGAGCCCGTGGCTGTGCATCCCCAAGTCCCTCGAGTATGTCGGCGGTCTCGTCGACGGCGGCTGGCCGGCTATCATGGAGCAGAACCGCAGCCTCGCACTGGCCGCGAGGGAGATTCTGTCCGAGGCGCTCGGGACACCCCCTCCGTGCCCCGACTCGATGCTGGCCGCTCTTGGCACGGTGCTGATGCCGGAGGGAGGTCCGGTTGCGACGTCGGTGTTCGACGGCGACCTCCTTCACACATCCCTTCTCGATGACTACGGAATCCAAGTCCCCGTGTTCAACTGGAGCCATCACGGCAGGAGGTACCTGCGCGTCTCAGCCCATCTGTACAACCACATCGACGAGTACCACTACCTCGCGGACGCTCTCAGAGACAGCGCATGAGCGAAGGCAACAATTCAAGGACGAGAGAGGGGGGGCGCTGAGCATGCCTGAGGCTGTCGTGGCCATCACTGGCGCTTCCGGGGCCCGGTACGGCGTCCGTCTGGTCGACCAGCTGGTCGAAGCCGGCTGGTCGGTCAACCTCATCGTCACCAGCGCGGGCGCGATCAACCTCGACCTCGAGTGCGGAATCCCCCCCGAGGAACTGGCTATCCACGACTCGGTCACCCTCGAGGACAATGACAACCTCGCAGCCCGCGCCGCCTCCGGCTCGGCCCGCTTCGACGCATACGTCTTCTGCCCCGCCAGCGGCACCACAATCAGCAAGATCGCCGCCGGTGTCTCCGACAACCTCGCCACACGCAGCGCCTCAGTCGCGCTGAAGGAGAGGCGCAAGGTGATCGTCGTCCCCAGAGAGACGCCGGTATCGACCCCCCACCTCGAGGCGATGGCCAGGATGTCCTCATGGGGAGTCGTCATACTGCCCGCCAGCCCCGGGTTCTACCACTCACCGAACACGATTGAGGAGTTAATCGACTTCGTGGTCGCCCGGATTCTGGACCAGATGGGGGTCGACCACTCGTTGGGCAAGCGCTGGACCGGCGAGGAAGTGGGGCGCGGCTAACCGCGAAACACGGATACTGATTTGGCGTGAGTTCAATAGTCCGGCGAAGGCGCGACGCTGCTGAGGGTTTCCTGTGATCGACGTCGAGCTGGTCGAGGAAGCGCCTAGCGGCGGAAGGGTTTCGAAGTCCGTATCCGACATGGTGGAGCGCGCCCGCGCTCTCCCGGTGCCGGTGCTCGCGGTCGCCGCACTGATACTGGTGGGAGGCTCGGGCGGAGCCATTCTCTACGGCGACGACATCATGGTCTGGATCAGGGGCGAGCCGGACTATGAACTGATAGAGTTCGACCCTGAACAGGCCAGAATCTACGCCCAGTCGCTGGTCGACGTGGGGCATCCCGAGTGGGAGGGCAGGCTCTCTGGCACACTGGAGGAGGAGAACGCAGCAGCAGCGATCAAATTCAACTTCTCCTCGATGGGCATTCCCGCAACCTTGGAGGACTTCGATGTGCCGATGTTCGTCATAGGCAACGACCCCGCCCTGTCGATGTGTACCCCCGGTGGCATCGGGAACATCTTCGGAGGCCCCACACCTTGCAGCATCGCTGACGTCAACCGCGACATCGTCGAGTTCACGCACCGAGAGGACTACGTCATACAGGGCTACAGCGGCTCCTCCTCCATTCAGTATGTCGACGATATAACGGTGATCGACCTAGGAACCGGCAACGAGTCGGCCGACTGGGCCTCAGCGGCGAGCGAGGTCGGCCTGGTGTGGCTGAAGCCGGAGACCGAGGGTAACACGGCGCTGTTCCAGAGGGGCGCGTACAACGACCTCGCGGGACTCATCCTCATCAACGACAGGCAGAACTGCGACGAGCTCGTCTCAGACGATTGCGTGCCGTACTTCAAGTCGGTCGAAATCTCGTCCATCGACCCCATCCCCGAGGACCTCGGGTTCATCATGGTCTCGAGGAGCGTCGGTCAGGCCATCGTCGACGAGGTCATCAACGGAGACGCCCGTCTGCAGTTCATCACGGATGTCAACAACCAGGGTACTGCGACCATATACGTGCCCTGTGGGATAATCGAGGGGCAGACGGACTCTCTCATCATCTTCGGCGCGCACCACGATACGGTGTACAACGGGCAGGGCGCGGTCGACGACACATCGGGAGTCGCCACCCTGCAGGAGATCGCCCGGCAGTTCGGACTTCTGGAGTCGCAGTTGGGGACTCCGAAGCACACCATCTACTTCTGCACCTGGGGAGGTGAGGAGGAGGGGCTGTGGGGCTCGACCGAGTGGGTCGACAAGCATCGAACCATGCTAGTGGATAACCTCAGGCTGTACATCAACCTGGACATGAACCACGTCGATGCGGAGCGCAACTCCGGGGTGACGATGTTCGGCAACAACAAGGCCGACGTCGATCACATCAGAGGTGTCGCGAGCGTATTCTCGAGCGCCTATCCCGAACTAGCGGACAAGTACCCAATCAGCATCCACTTGCACAGTTCCACCGCCATGCCCTACAATTCCGACCACGCTCCCTTCGTCTACAACCTCGATGACGAGGACGGCCCGGACAAGTACTACGGCCGAGCCATTGTCTGCTACGGCTCCGGCTCCACCGAGTACCACACGTACCTCGACACGATGGAGCGATTCAACGAGGAGAGCCTGATGGTCTCAGGTATCATCTACGGCTCTCTCGTCAGGTACCTCGCCTACGGCGACTGACAGTGTTCCAATGCGGCCTCGTAGTCGGGCTCCTGCCCCGGGTTGTCTGCTACCCAGGCGAAACCGATGCTGCCGTCAGCCTCGACCACGAAGACCGAACGCTGGGCGACGGTGTAGCCTGCGATGACGAAGTCGTCGAGCGCGACTCCGTAGGCATTCACCACATCACGGTGAACATCAGATAGCAGCGGGAATCCGATGCCGTTCTCGCTGGCGAAGGCGCCGTTGGAGAAAGGCGAGTCGACCGAGATGCCCAGCACCGAGGTGCCAGCGGCATCGAGGCCGGCCATCGCATCGGTGAATGTGCACATCTCCTTGGTGCATACACCGGTGAAAGCGGCGGGGTAGAATGCCAGGATGACTCGCTCGCCCCGCATCTCGCTCAGTGTCACAGTCGACTTGTCGTGTGCCGTCAGCGTGAAGTCCGGGGCCATCTCCCCTACGGATACCATGAGGACTCCAAGGGGTTCCCTCCTTCAACAATCTCCCTCTGGCCTCAGGTGGTAACATGGAGGACATCGTGACCGTAGAGGACTGGGACAGCGCCATGGGCCTGGACTCCGTTCTCATCCTAGTCTCACGCACCACGTGCGTGCGGTGCGGCACCGTCGAGGACGAGTTGGCCGATTCGGGGGATGCTGTAGAGGGCACCGAGGTCAGGCGCCTGATGCTCGACGACCCGACTGGGTTCCCCCTGCGGGTCGAGTTGAGATGGTTGGTTCACGAGGTCGACGTGCTGCCCTACTGGGCGCTGTACGCCGGAAGCGAGCGAGTCGGCTCGGTCAGAGGGGGTCTGGACGCTGCGCGCCGGATGCTCGCAGAGTCCAACGGCTGATCACATCCGCTCGGGCGAGTCGATGCCAAGCAGTTCGAGGCCCGTGCAGATGGTCCTGGCCGTCAGGTCACACAGCGCCAGACGACTGTCTCTGGTCGCATCGTCTCCTGCCGCGATGACGGGGCAGACCTCGTAGAACGATGCGAAGGACGAGGCCAGCGAGTGCAGGTAGGTGCACAGGGTATGGGGGGAGTAGGATGCCAGCGTGTCATCGGTGACGGCGGCGAAGTTGACGAGTCGTCGTGCCAGTAGGGCCTCCTCTGGTTGAGCGAGTGTGATGCTGGCGTCTCTGGCCGACGAGCGTTCGATGCCCGAACGCCGGAAGATGCTGCATATCCTGGCGTGGGCGTACTGCAGGTAGGGGGAGGTGTTGCCCTCGAAGGCCAGCATCCGGTCCCAGTCGAAGACGTAGTCTTTGCTCCTCTCAGTGGATAGGTCTGCGTACTTGACGGAGCCGATTCCAATCATCCTAGCCACGGCTTCGCGCTCGGTGCCCTGCAGCTCTGGATTCTTCTCAGCGATTGCCTGCTCGGCCCTCGAAGTGGCTTCGCGCAGCAAATCTACCAGTTTGATGACCTCTCCCTCGCGGCTCTTCAGTATCTTGCCGTCAGAGTCCATCACAGAGCCGAAGTTGACGTGCACCGCGTTGTGCGCATCGCCCATGAAACCGGCCTGCTCGGCGACTTGGAATACCATCTTGAAGTGCTGGGACTGGGGCGTTCCGACCACGTACAGCAGGTCGTCGCAGTCGAGCCTCTCCACACGGTCGATGATGCAGGCTAGGTCGGTGGTGGCGTAGTTGTAGGCGCCGTCAGCCTTCTCGATTATCAGCGGCATCGGCTCGCCTTCGCGATTCACCCAGCCTCCGGGATAGACCACCTGCGCGCCCGCGCTCTCCTCGAGCATGCCCTGTGCTCGCAGGCGCTCGACGACGACTGGCAGGAGGTGGTGGTAGTTCGATTCGCCCATGATATCGCCGTCGGTCAGAAGCACTCCCAGCATCCCGTAGACCTCGTTGAAGTAGCGCATCGACTCGTCGACGAGGATCCGCCACAGCCTCAGAGTCTCCTCGTCGCCGCTCTGCAGCAGCACCACGCGGTTCCTAGAGCGCGCGACGAACGTCTCGTCGGAGTTGAATTTGACTCGGGCTTGCTTGTAGAAACCGTCTAGGTCGCCTACGCTGAGCTCCGCGGCGGCATTGGCCTCGCTGAGGTCGAGCAGGTGCTCGATCAGCATGCCGAACGGAGTCCCCCAGTCCCCCACGTGGTTCTCGCGGTAGACGATGTGGCCCTTGTGCCCCAGCATCCGGACGATCGCATCGCCGATTACCGTCGAGCGGAGGTGCCCCACGTGCATCTCCTTGGCCACATTGGGGGCCGAGTAGTCCACTGCGACGGTCCTAGTACGCTCGACGGTTATGCCCAGCCTGTCATCGGGCAGCAGTCCCATCATCTGGGCAGCGAGCCACGAGGGCTTGGCCCGCATGTTGACGAAGCCGCTGACTGAGGAGACCTCGGCGACGTCAGAGAGCGAAGGCGCCAGAACTGAGGCAACCTCGTCGGCGATGTCCTTCGGCGAGCGGCGCAGTACGCCGGCCAGCGGATGGCACGGCAGAGCGAGGTCGCCGTGCTGCTCGACGGTGGCAGGGCCGAGCAGGTCCGCCCAGGCCTCGCCGCCGACGCCAACGCCGGAGAGCGCTGCCTCCAGAGCCGGGGCCACCGCCTCCGCAAGTTTCCTCATCGTCTCAACTCCAAGCGTATCTCAGTATGGCGGCGATGCCGCCGAAAGCCTCGTTCAGCGTGGCGCCCTCCTCGGTGTCCATTGATACCAGGCTGACCTTGGCGGAGGTGTGCCCGGCGAGCATGCTCATCTCGTCTATCAGGTCCATCGTCCTGTCAGGGTCCTCCCGGATGTCCTCCGAGTCGCAGGAGGGGCAGTTGGGCAGCTCTGAGCGGCTCGTCTGGGTCGCCTCCCACTCGTGCTTGCAAGGCTTGCAAACCCAGCCGACCCTGCGCTTGCGCAGAGCCTCGGAGAGCAGCAGTGTGTGCACCGCACCCTGCTCGAGCGCAGACCTCACCATGGCCTCGCCGTAGGTCGCCTTGGGGAGAGGCTGCATCACCTCGCGCAGGAAGCCGTCCACCAGCCTGCGCTCGGTGTCGAGCTCGATCTGGTCCATCAGGCCGCCGGCGCGCTGGATCAGCTCGCGCAGCCCGCTCTCGTTGGAGTAGCCGACATCGAACAGCGGCTCGCGGATCAGTTTCTTGATCTCGTGGTGGAAGTAGTCGTTCTTGACCACGAAGTCCTTGGTCGCACCAGGGCCGCCTACGATGATTCCCTCGAGATCCTCAATCATCGGCAGCCAGTAGGCGCAGGCCCTTTCTGCGGACTTCTGGAAGAACGTGTGAGCCGCCTCCTCGATCAGTCGCTCGAAGCGCCGGGCAGACTGACCGCCTCGCCCGTGCTTGGAGGGGACCTGCGAGGTGATGTGTGCCTGGCAGTGCAGGCGCTTGCCCGAGGCCAACCCGTATGCCGACTCGGAGCGGTCGATGACGAACAGGCCGTATGCGGTCCTGTCGATCAGCATCTCCTCGAGTTGGCTGACCTCGAATCTCGAATCGCACCTGTACCTGAAGGAGGTGAATGGCTCCGGCGGGTCGTCGATGACCGTGGAGATGAGCCTGCTCTTGTTGTTGCCCACTATGACATGGCCGACGAAGATGGCGATTCCGCGCTCCCCGGGGGTCTTGTAGCGGTTGATCGTGGCTATCGCGGACTCGATAGCGTCGGCAACGTGCTTCCTGGTGGACTTAGACTTGATGTTGACGGCTTGGCCCGATTCTTGGGAGAGGTGTTGACGGACAAGGTGTATCATCCTGTCAGGCGGGACGACGACGGTGACGAGCTCAGTGCCCATGCCGCGCATGGACGTCAGCTCCCCGAGCGCTTTCTTCAGACGGAGCCTGCGCTGCTGTTGCGCCAAGTCATCAGACATGCTTTACCTCTGCGAAAGGCCGGAGGGGCGGCATTTCAACCCTTCACCGCGGTCACGCCGTAGGCATTGAAAGGGGGCATGTGCGCCCATGCCGCGATGGCGACCGTGATTGTGGCACTCGGGGGCAGCCTCCTGAGGCCCGAGCTCGACGAGCGGCACACTTGGCTCGAGAGTCTAATCGGGATCGTCAGAGACCGTGTCGCCGTGGGCGACAGGCTCGGCCTCGTGGTCGGCGGCGGAGCCGCCGCGCGTGAGGGAATCGCGCTTGCAAGACCCCTTATCGACTCCGAGGACCGGCTCGACAGGATCGGCATCGCTGCCACGCGTCTCAATGCCGCCATCGTGCGCGAGGGCCTAGCTGACGCCGGCATCCCCGTGTCCGGCACCATCCCACGCAGCGTCAACGAGGCGGCTGAGCTGCTCGAGGGGCGTCAAGTCGTGGTGATGGGCGGCACCCGGCCGGGCCACACCACCGACGCCGTCGCCATCAGGCTAGCCGTCGCCGCCGGCGCCGAGCGCTGCGTCATCGCGACCAACGTGGCCAAGGTGCACGACTCCGACCCACGCTCGAATCCCGACGCCGAGGCGCACGACCGGCTCACTCACGCCCAGCTGCAGGAAATCGTCGGCCCGCCCGAGCACTCTCGGGCCGGCCCCTCTCAGGTCGTCGACCCTGTGGGCGTGGACGCGGCGCGGCGCGCTGGGATGCCACTGTGCATCCTCGACGGGCGTGACACAGAGAGGATCCGGGAGGCCATCGAGGGCCGGGAGTTCGGCGGCACAGTAGTCGCATAGGTGAGTGCATGAGTCGGAAGGAGAAGATACTCAAGGCGGCCCAGAAGACCGCTCAGGAGGCCAGAGACGCCGCTCAGCGACACCGAGAGAGCGAGCGTCGTAAGCGCGCGCGTAGGGAGTTCCAGACTCCGGAGCACAGGCACTGTGTGATCTGCTGGGCCCCGATTCCCCTCGACAGCGACCCTGCGATATGCTCCGAAGCGACCTGCGCCGAGAAGCAGGAGAAGAGGGAGGCTTCGAGGAAGAGGCTGACAGTGATGCTGTACCTGTTCCCTGGAATAGCCATACTGCTCGTCATGCTGCAACTCATGGGGGCATCAGGTTGAACCGTAACACTAGGAGGATGTGATTCACATGATGGTTCGCATCCTCTCGGTCCTCCCGGCGGTCGTCGGAGTAATCTGCGCCCTGCTGGTAATAGTCAGCCTGTATGGCCCGACCCTCGACCAGAGTCGCACGAACGTCCCCCTGGTCCCATGCACCGACGACACCACGGACTGCCCGGTGGGTCTGGCGACCGAGGACCTGTCTGCTCCAACGGCGTTCATGCTTCTGGACATCAAACTGACAATCGAGTGGGACAAGTCCGACAGCAGCTGGATAGGAGTCATCGAAAGCCCGCCGCCGGATGGCTGCGAGCCGGACTCCGACGGGCTGACGACCTGCACTGCAAACGATTTCGACTTCGTCGCCGGCGGTGACGAGGAAGACGACGGCTCGATGATGTTCAATCTCAAGCCGGGAGACTACAGATTCGCCACAGCGAGCACCGACACCTCCGGCCTCGGCGGCAAGCAGCTCGTGACCATCACTCCCGAGGTCAGCCTGAACCCCGCGGCGGAGATCCTGCTCGGGATCGTGGCCATCCTGCTGTTCGCAGGGTCGGGGGAGATGTTCGCCCACAACCGGATCATGCGGGCTTGGCAGCGCTTCAAGGAAGCCTGAGTCGGCATCAGTTTTGTTGAAGAACCGAAGGGAGGTGGCTACCACATGCGCGTGCACCGATGCGTGAACTGCGGCACGCAGATCGACGTCGGGGGGCTTCCCACCTCATTGGGCGGGTACAGGCTCTACTGCACAGTGTGCGGTCATCATTGGCACGTCGAGTGACTACTCGTCCCTTCGCGGCCAGTTCTCCGGCAGCACCAGCGGGTCCGATATGTCATCTGCGCCTATCGTCTCGATGAGCCTCGAGCGCAGTTCCTCGAGTCCCTCACCTGTCTCGGCGCTGATGAGGGTCTCAGCACCCAGCGGTACGCCGTCGAGGATGTCACTCTTGCTGTGGACTACTATCATCGACCTCTCGGACATCAACTCCCTGACCTCGGAGAGCAGGTGCTCCTGCTCCTTCTGACTCATGCTGCTGCCCTCGGTCGAGTCAACTAGGAACACTAGGGCGTCGCCAATGTGCTCCAAAGCTGCGATGGCCTGCATCTCGATGCGATTGCGCTCGGCCCTAGGCCGGTCGAGCAGTCCGGGTGTGTCGACCATCTGGTAGACTCGCCTGCGGTGCTCGAAGTGCCCCAGATGGAGCTGCTTGGTGGTGAACGGATAGATCGCGACCTCGGGCTCGCCGCTGGACAGCGCCGTGATGAGGGCCGACTTGCCGACGTTGGGCGCTCCGGCCACCACGATGCATGGCTCGTCGGGGTCGAGCGAGGGGAGTTGGCGCAGGATGTCGCGAGCCTCGCCGAGCCACAGTATCTGCGGCGAGACCTGGTCGAGGATGGACGAGAACCTGCCGTAGGCGTGGCGGCGGGCCTGGTGGAAGCCCTCGATGTTGCGGAGCCGCAAGATTTTCCTCTGGGTCTCGCCGGCGATCTTGCGGACCTGCTCGGCGGCCCATTGGATGGTGCCGAGGGTCTTGCGGTACTCGTCGTTGCCGACCGCAGCGTCGATGAGCGCTTGGTCGAACTGCGAGAGGGCGTTGAGGCTGGGCCAGAGGTCGACCCACTTCAGCAGGGTCGTGTCGATGACGTCAGCAGCCGACTGGACCATCCTGTCCATCTGCTTGCGGACCCTGTGGTACTTGTCGGGGTCCTCGACCAGATCAGACTGCTTGCTCGCCCTGCCGAACGCCTTGTCCAGAATCTCCTGGGGATACAGGACGGTCGGAATACGACGCCAATCCATCGATGCCATGCGCTCACCTCGGACCCTGCGGCCACGACCATCCCACTTCAAGCCACCAGTTCGGGCCAAAGGCCCGATCTGGGCCCGACCTACTCCTTTTCTATCACGACTCCCACGCAGCGACATGACTGGAGAACGCAGAGGCAAGAGAATCGACGACCTGCCCGGCTGGGCCAGGCGAATCCACGAGGAGTACGGCTCGCCCAAGCTGTCGGACCTGAACGACGTCTTCCACGGACCGCTCATCGACCGAAAGTCCGGATTGAGGAAGGACGACATAATCGAGATACTGCTCGATGCAAGGGCCCTTCCCCCCGAGGTCGAGCCCTGGGTCAGGGGAGTGCTGGTAGGGACTTCGAGGAACGCCGTCGAGATACTCGACGAGGACGGCGACTTCCGCTCGATCGCGAGGGACGTGATCGTAGAGCTACGCCTAGTCACCCACCTGCGTCGCCCGTACATCGAGGACAAGGAGCTCCTAACCTTCGAGAAGGAGGACATCAGGCGCCGGTCGAGCCTGCACGAGCAGGCCGAGAGAAGCGCTGACGGGCATGACGACAGCCACCTGTGGGGCTGATCCATGTCCGAGTTCGCAGCCAAGCGGTGCGTGCCTTGCGAGGGCGGGGTGCCGCCGCTCACCACAACTGAGCAGGCTGAGCTGATTCCACATCTCGATGGCGATTGGAGGGTCGTTGACGGGCACCATCTCGAGCGGACCTGGTCCTTCCCGGACTTCGCCTCCGCGCTCGGGTTCACCAACGCGGCCGGAGCCATCTGCGAGGCTGAGAACCACCACGCCGACTTCGAGTTGGGCTGGGGGCGCGTGAAGGCGACGATATGGACCCACAAGATAGACGGCCTGACCGAGTCCGATTTCGTCCTAGCGGCGAAGTTCGACAGGATCTAGGTGGTCCCATGACCAATCAATTCAGGATGCACGTCTTCGTCTGCACCAACGAGCGCCCGCCTGAGAGTTCGCGCGGCTGCTGTGCTGCGAAGAATTCGCTCGACATCCTCACTCGGCTCAAGCGTGCTGCTCGTGCCGAGGGCCTGGAGGATGTCCGCGTCAACAAGTCCGGATGTCTGGACCATTGCGAGAGGGGGCCCTCCTGCGTTGTCTACCCGGAGGGCACCTGGTACACCCTCCCGGACGACGACAAGGGCCTGAGGGCGGTTCTAGAGCATCTCAAGGGCGGCGAGGTCGCCGTCGACTACCTGATGGGTGATTGAGTGCGCAAGGTGGTCTACCCGGGGGTCGGTGGGGTCGACTCGATCCGCATAGTGGAGGAAAGCGACCCGGTGGCCGGCCCGGGCCAAGTCAGGGTCCGAGTACACAGGGCCGGAATCAACTTCGCAGACCTGATGATGCGTCAGGGGCTGTACGGCTCGAACCCGGACTACCCGTTCACACCCGGCTACGAGGCCGCGGGGAAGATCATGGACGTGGGCGAGGGGGTCGAGGGACTCAGCCCCGGCGACCGCGTGCTCGCCATGACCGGCTTCGGGGGCTACTCCGAGCAGGTCGTGCTGGACGGCAGCAGGGTGATCCCACTGCCGGACTCAATGTCCTTCGACCAAGCAGCGGCAATCCCGGTCACCTATGGCACGGCCTACCACATGCTGGTCCACCTGGGTAACCTGTCGGGGGGCGAGACGGTCCTCGTCCACCACGCGGCCGGCGGCGTTGGCACCGCGGTGGCTCAGATATGCAAGGCCTATGGCACCTCGCTAATCGTGGGCACCGCGTCGGCTCCGAAGCGCGAGTTCGTCGAGTCTCTCGGCATGCGCTTCGTCGACCGCGAGGCCGAGGACTTCGTCGAGGTCTGCAAGAGCATGACGGGGGGCAAGGGAGTGCATCACGCCATAGACCCGGTCGGCGGCAGCCACGTGATGCGCTCCTACAAGGCGCTGCGCCGAGGCGGCAAGCTGTACGTCTTCGGCGCCTCCTCCGCAGTGAAAGGCGACAAGCGCTCGAGGCTGACGGCACTCAGGATGTGGCTCTCGACACCGAGTTTCGACCCGCTCAAGATGATGAGTTCCAACAAGGCGGTGTTCGGGGTCCACATGGGGCTGCTGGACGACGAGTCGGTGTTCAGCGGCCATCTGGAGGATCTGTCTGGCATGCTGCTCAGGGGAGACATCGACCCGGTCATCGACTCGGTATGGCGCTTCGAGCAGGTCGCTGAGGCGCAGATGCACATCCACGACCGAAAGAACCGCGGCAAGGTGCTGCTGGACTTCTCGCCCCAGTGATCAGAGGCGGACCGGGCGAGTCGCACCGCAAGCCTGGCACTTGAGCAGGGTCGTGCGCCCCTCCTTGATGAAGCGGGTATCGGGCGCTCGGCACTGGTCGCACAGGATGAACGCCTTGACGTAGGCGACCAACTTCTCCTTGATCCTCATCGGCGGGACCCTTCCCTTGAACATCACACGGACCTGCTCCCGGGTGCCTGAGGTCCCGAGTTCGTTGAGCAGGAACTGGTAGACGTGGTTGGCATCGCGGTCCATCGCGTTGACGATGTCGGCGAAGTTGCGCAGGATGGTCTGGCTTCCCTGGATGAGGATGTCAGGCTCGGGCATGGTCCAGCGCGAGCGTTCGCTGATGTCCTTGGGAATGCGCTCGCGTGCGCGGTCGAGCAGGGCGTCGTATTCGTAGTCAGCCATCGGCCTGCCGAATCATGGCCTCCTTTTCACCCCACCGGGCGCCGATGGGCGCTTGCGAACGGTCAAAGACCGGAACGGCGCAGGCAAACCATGGACGAGCAACTCGAGGTCAAAGTCGCTCGCACCCACCCGGACGCCAAGCTTCCGACCCGAGGCAGCGAGTACGCCGCCGGCTGGGACCTCTACGCCCTCGAGGAGGTAGAGGTGCCCTTCCGCCAGAGCGTGAAGCTGCGCACCGGCCTCCACGTCGCCATTCCGATCGGCTACGAGGGACAGGTGCGAGCGCGCTCCTCATTGGGCTCGAAGGGGCTGATCCTGCCGCACAGCATAGGCACCATCGACGCAGACTACCGCGGCGAGCTGTTCGTGCTGATGACCTGGCTGGGCGAGGGTGATTCGTACACTGTGAGGGCTGGCGAGAGGATAGCACAGATACTGATTTCGCCGATACCGAACGTCAGTTTCCGTGTTGTCGATTTCGACGATCTGGGCCAGACCGAACGTGGAGAGGGCGGGTTCGGCAGCACCGGCCGCTTCTAGCGGCCCTAAAGTCGCGTTTTTCCCCCATTCCACCCCCGGTGGATTCATAGAGAGCGAGCGGCGGGGCGAATTGATGCCACTGAGCGTTGATGAGCTTCGGACCAAGGTTGAGGAATACCGCAACAAGGGCCTGAACACCCAACAGATAGCGGACGAGCTGTCGCTGTCCCAGACCACGATCCAGTGGCTGTCCTCGAGCGGGGTCTCCTCCGAGGACCGCCCCTCCGACATCCAAGTCGGCTGGAGGTCGATTGCGGTCAAGGCGGCTAGGATCGAGGCTGTGGCATACATCTTCGCAGACATCATCGATGAGGAGATCGATGACGAAGTCGACGCCATCGTCGGCATCAGCCTCAACGGAATCCCCTTCGCACAGGCTATAGCAGGACAGATGGACCTCGACCTGTCTATCAGCAGGAGCATCAGCGAGGAGGAGGGAGGCCACCTCTCAGGGGTCTTCGCCGGTGTCGGCGGCAAGCGCGTCGTCGTGATCGACGACGTCGTGTCATCCGGTGACACGATGAGGAAGACCATCAGGAACCTCAGGTCAGCGGGAGCTGACGTCAAACTCTGCCTAGTGCTCGCTAACAAGACGCACAACAACGAGCTCGAGGGCGTGCCCCTCCGTGGATTGGTCAGAGTGGTAACGGTCTGAGGGAGTTGCATGCACTGGGCGGACCACACCGCGCAGACGCTGCAACAGCGCGGCGACTCCCAAGTCATCGCCTCAGGCATCACCCCCTCGGGAGAGTTCCACGTCGGCCACCTGCGCGAGATCCTCACTGCAGAGATGATTCACAGGGCTTGTCTCGACGCGGGGATGGACTCACGCCACATCTTCATCGTCGACTCGATGGACCCCCTGCGTCGTATCTACGACTTCCTCGCCCCCAATTACGAGCAGTACATCGGCTGCCCGCTCGCCTACATCCCCGCACCGGGCCCAGATGGCGAGCCCGACCCGGATGGCGGCAGCTACGCCGAGCACTTCCTCGGCCCTTTCCTCGAGGCGCTCAGGGAGATCGGCGTCGAGCCGGAGGTCGTCATGAACCACGAGACCTACGAGAGCGGCGCGTTTGCCGACAAGACCCACTCCGCCATCGGGCAGAGGGGCGAGATAAGCGAGGTGATCGAGGAGGTCTCGGGCCGGGAGGTCCCGGAAGACTGGTTCCCGTACAACCCGCTCGGCTCCGACGGCAGCCTCGACGGAGTCAGGGTGACAGGATACGAGCACCCTCACGTGCACTGGGTCGACAGGCACGGCGTCGAGGGCGCATCCGACATCAGGACGGGGCAGGGCAAGCTGCCCTGGAGGATCGACTGGGCCGCCCGCTGGGGCATCCACGGCATCACCTGCGAGCCCGCTGGCAAGGACCACGGTGCTGCCGGCGGCAGCTACGACACCGGCATACCGATCTGCGAGATGCTAGGCGGCCAGCCGCCGCATAAGATGGTCTATGAGTGGATCCAGCTCAAGGGCATGGGGCCGATGTCGAGTTCCGCTGGAGTCACGGTCGGCCCGTTGGACGCTCTGGGACTGGTGCCTCCCGAGATCATGCGTTACGTCATCGCTCGTAGCAAGGTGGGCCGCCACATCGACTTCGACACCGGGCCGGCGTTGTTCCAGACCGCCGACGAGTACGAGCGTCTGGTAGCCAATCCCCCGAGCGGCTCGGACGAGGAGATGACGCGTCGCCAGCAGGTGGCCCAAGACACCCAACTCGCCGCGCTCAGACTCAGTCAGATCAAGCGGGGCTCAGACCCATCCTCCTCGATTGCCGGTGTCTCCTTCCGTCATCTCGCCATGCTCGCCCAGATTAAGTCGAGCGATGATGACGTCTGGGCCTCCCTGCGCAGGTCGGGACACCTTGACGGAGATCCCAGCGATGCGCTGACCGGTCGCATGCGCCGTATGCGCAACTGGGTCGATGGCCCGCACTTCCCTGATGCAGCTAGGATCGAAGTGCAGTCCGGCATCAGTGACGAGGCGGGGACGAACCTGACTGACGAGCACAGAGAGTTCCTGTCCGCACTGAGCGGAGCGCTCTCTGACTGTGAGTGGACTGACGCGGCCATACGGGACTGTATCCGAGCTACCACTGCTGAGGTAGGAATCGGTGGACGAGACGCATACGTCGCGCTATACTGGGTCATACTCGGCAAGCACCACGGCCCCAAGGCTTCCTCACTAATGTCTGAGATGGAGAGGGAAGATCTCCTATCCCTAATCAGTGAAACATAGGGTAGGGACTGTTTCACTACAGCGAGCCGATTTCCAATCGTCTCGGCTCGGGCATCCCCTTCATCGCCTCATCGATGGCCTCGACCTCCATGTGAGCTCCTGCCATGGTGGTTACGAAGGGGATGTTGAGTTCGACGGCGAGCCTGCGCATCATGTTCCCGTCGAGCACCGCCCCTCCCGTCAAGCGCGGCGTGTTGATGACGAGGTGAATCTTGCCCTGGCGCATCAGGTCCAGCGCGTCGGGCGTGCGACGCTCGGCTATCCTGTAGCAGGTCTGGACGTCCAGCCCGCCGACGTCGCGCAGCACGTGGGCGGTGCCGCGGGTGGCATACAGTGTGAATCCCATGTCCTGCAGCCTGCGAGCCTCGTCGATGATGGCGAGCTTGTCGGCGTCCTTGACAGTGATGTAGACGCCGCCCTCGGTTGGTACTGGCAGCTCGGTGGCGAGCCTTGCTTTCAGGTAGGCCGCCGCGGGTCTGGCGTGCGAGCCCATCACCTCGCCCGTGGACTTCATCTCGGGCCCAGGCGCCGGGTCGAGGCCTCGCAGCTTGATGAATGGGAACACCGGGGCCTTGACGCAGACGGCCTCGGTCTGCGGCTCGGGCACGTTGAGCTCGCTGAGCTTCTCGCCCAGAGCGAGCCTAGCCGCTATCCTAGCCAGAGGAACGCCGGTGGCCTTGGCCACGAAGGGGAAAGTGCGCGAGCCCCTCGGGTTGACCTCCAAGACATGCAGGACCTCGTCGCGGATCGCGTACTGGATGTTGAAGCAGCCCTTGATGCCAAGTTCGATGCCGATTCGCCTCGTCCAGTCCTCGACCTCGGCGAGCACGTGCGCGGGGACGTTCTGCGGCGGGATGAAGCAGGTTGAGTCCCCTGAGTGGATCCCTGCCTCCTCCAAGTGCTCCATTATCGCGCCGATGAGCACGCTATCGCCGTCGCACACCGCATCGACGTCGAGTTCGGTGGCGTTTCCGAGGTACTCGTCGATGAGCAGAGGCCGGTCCGGGGCGAGGTAGGCCTCCTCCATGTAGGCCTCCAGCTGCTTGTTGTTGGACAGAATCTCCATGCCCCTTCCCCCGAGCACGTAGGACGGTCGGATCAGCACCGGGTAGCCGATCTCGTGCGCCGCGTGCCTGACCTCGTCTGGGGTGGTGGCAGTCGAACCGCGTGGCATCCTAAGGCCGTTGCGCGCGGCGAAGGCCACGAAGCGCTCTCGGTCGCTCGCCTCGTCGACGGCGTCCGGCGAGGTCCCCTCCATGATCAGGTGGAGCCCGAGCGAGGAGAGGTAGGTTAGGTTGTCCGCTAGAGGCAGAGCGAGGTTGATCGCGGTCTGGCCGCCGAATTGCAGCAGTATCCCGTGCGCCTTCTCCCTGAGCAGCACCTCGGACACGGACTCGAGAGTCAGTGGGTCGAAGTACAGTCTGTCGCTGGTGTCGAAGTCGGTCGATACCGTCTCCGGGTTGTTGTTGATGATGATGGCCTCGTGACCCATATCGCGAATCGCGCCCACCGCATGGACGCAGCCGTAGTCGAACTCGATTCCCTGGCCTATCCTGATGGGGCCCGAGCCGATGACCACTATCCTCTGCTTGAGCGACTCGTTGATGTCGGGCACGTAGTCTATTCCGCTCGGCGCCGAGCCCCCCTCGTAGGTCGCGTAGTAGTAGGGGGTGACCGCGGCGAACTCAGCGGCGCACGAGTCGACCATGCGGAAGACCGGGTGGATCCCGAGCTCGTGGCGCCTGGCGGTGACCGCGAACTCGTCGGCTCCTACCGGGAGCTGCTTGGGCCCGCTCGCCGGGAATCCGGCCAGCGCATCAGCGATGTGCAGGTCGGTGAATCCCGCGCCCTTCCAAAGCCTCATCTCAGCCTCGGGCACCTCAGCGGGAGGCAGACCGATCTCGCCAGCCGCGCGGATCTCCGTCTCGATGGCGGCCATGTTCTCGAAGCGGTGCAGGAACCACCTGGTGATGCCACCCGACATGTCGCGCACGTCCTCGACCGAGTAGCCGCGCCGGAAGGCCTCGAACAGCGCGCCCATGCGCCTGTCGGTGGGCACCCTCAGCCAATCCTCTAGAAGGGCCTCGGGGAGTGGTTCGAAGGCCCGCTCGTCCATCGACTCGCCCCCCGAGGCGTCGGCCATCGTCAGCGGCCTCGGGTGCGGCTGGCCGTACTCCAAGCTCGCCCACGCCTTGAGGAAGGCCTCCTCGAAGCAGCGCCCTATCGCCATCACCTCGCCTGTCGACTTCATCGAGGTCCCGATGGTGCGGTCGGCGGTGCGGAACTTGTCGAAGGGCCAGCGCGGCATCTTGACCACGCAGTAGTCTAGGGTCGGCTCGAAGGCTGCGGTGGTGCCCTCGCCGGTGATCGGGTTGGGCAGCTCGTCGAGAGTGTAGCCGACTGCGATGAGCGCGGCAATGCGAGCGATCGGGTAGCCAGTGGCCTTGGAGGCGAGAGCGGATGAGCGCGAGACCCGGGGGTTGACCTCGATGACGCGGTACTCGCCTGTGGACTGCTGCACTCCGAACTGGACGTTGCATCCACCCCTGATGTTCAGCCTCCTGATGAGCTTGAGAGCCGCGTCACGCAGCATCTGGTGGTCCTGATCCGAGAGAGTCTGCTGGGGTGCGACCACCACCGACTCGCCGGTGTGGACCCCCATCGGGTCGAGGTTCTCCATGGTGCACACGATGATGACGTTGTCAGCGCCGTCGCGTATGACCTCGTACTCGTGCTCCTGCCATCCCAGTATGCTCTCCTCGATTAGCACCTGCCCAATCGCTGAGTGCAGTATGCCCTGACTCGCTATCTCGACCAACTCGCCGGTGTTGTAAGCCGTCCCGCCGCCCAAGCCGCCTAGGGTGAAGGCAGGGCGTATCAGCAGCGGGAAGCCGCCCAGCTCGTCGGCGGAGGCGAGAACCTGCTCGATCGAGTCGCACGCCTTGGCCTTACAGACCGGCAGGCCAATCTCCTCGCAGACCTTCTTGAACAGGTCGCGGTCCTCCGCCTCGTCGATCGCGGCGAGGTTGCATCCGATGAGCTCGACGCCCAACTCGTCCAGCGAGCCGTCGCGGGCGAGAGCCGAGGCGATGTTAAGCGCCGTCTGCCCGCCCATCCCAGCTAGCAGGGCGTCGGGCTTCTCGATCTCCATGATGCGCTTGACGAATTCTGGCAAGAGCGGCTCGATGTAGATGTGATCTGCCATCTCCGGGTCGTTCTGTATGGTCGCCGGGTTGGAGTTGACTAGGACTATCTCGTAGCCGTCGGCGCGCAGCGCCCTGCAGGCCTGCGAGCCGGAGAAGTCGAACTCGGCAGCCTGGCCGATGCGTATCGGACCGCTGCCCAGGATTACCACCTTCTTGATGTCGTCACGGCGGGGCATCAGTGCTCACCCCCCGGACCAGCGCCCTCTGCTCGCCCACGAGGTGCTCGGCGACCATCTCGGAGAATCTGTCGAAGAGCGGTGATGCATCATGTGGGCCGGGGCAGGCCTCGGGGTGGAACTGGATAGTGAAGGCGGGCTTGCCGACGAGGTCGAGCCCCTCGACGGTGCGGTCGTTGGCGTTGATGTGGCGCACCTCGAAGTCCGCTTCGAGGACGTTCTCGCCGATCTCGGAGCGCGCCCCGCTCGGATGGGGGGCCAGCATGCCCTTGTCGGGATCCTCCACGGCGTAGCCGTGGTTCTGGCTGGTGATGAGCACCCTGCCGCTCCGCAGGTCGACGACCGGTTGGTTCGCGCCCCTGTGGCCGTATCGCAGTTTGTAGGTGCGCAGGCCTGCCGCCAGTCCCATCAGCTGGTGGCCGAGACAGATGCCCATCACCGGCATATCCGCGCGCACTGCGGCTGCCAGTGAGTCCCGCGCGCAGGCGGCATCGCCCGAGTGGGCCGGGTCGCCCGGCCCGTTGGATGCGAACAAGGCATCGGGATGCCACTCGGAGACGATGGAGTCGAAGTCGAGCGAAGCCGGGCACCAGACCACCTCGAAGCGCCGGCACAGCTCGCGCATGATGTTGTACTTGATGCCGCAGTCGATGGCGGCGAGCCGGGGCAGTGGGTCGCCCTCGCCATCTTGGGCACCCGGGTTGAGCAGCACTGCCTCCTCGCAAGTCACCGAGGCCACTAGGTCGTCGGCGTCGGGTGGCATCATGCCTGAGAGAATCTCCTTCATCTCGCCCGAGCGCTCCTTGGGCCCGAAGACGCAGAGTACGGTGCCGTGCTCGCGCACCCTGCGCGTGAGCGCGCGGGTGTCTATGCCCTCGATTCCAGGCACGCCGTGGGCGGCGAGAAAGTCGTGCACGCTTCCCACTGAATCTCGGTGGTCCGGGGTCTTGATCATCTCCCTGCAGATTACTCCGCGGGGATGGACGCCCGCGGACTCTGAGATGCCGGGAAGGATGCCGTAGTTCCCCAACAACGGCCAGGTGAAACTCAGAACCTGTCCTGCGAAGGACGGGTCAGTCAGGCTCTCTTGGTAGCCGCACATACCCGTGGTGAAGACCAACTCGCCTTGAGAGATCCCCTCTGAACCGAACAGCCTGCCCTCGTACCTCGTGCCGTCCGCCAGCAACAGAAGGCCCGGTGCGCCGCTCGCCTGCTGGCGCTCGGTCGAGTCCAGAAGGAGGTCGGCTGCATCAGCGAAGGAGGGAACGTTCTGCGCACCCGGTACGCCAGCGCCGGGGACAAAGCCCCGGGTCGGTGACGCGCCCGACATCGGCAATCCTGCTGGAGTGCCCCTCTTAATCCTTGAGAGTGAAATGAGCGAATTCGATTCACCGGCGGTCGTTCAATCCTCTTCCCGGTTCAAGACCCTCTTGCCCCGCTCGCTCGGGACGACCTCTATCTGCCCTCCAGTGAACCTGCTGGAGTCGTCGACCGGCCCGAGCCAGGACTCCAGGAACACTGCGAGCGCGGCGACTTCGGAATGCGGCTGGTTGCCTACCGCCACGTTGTGGTCCGCCATGCGGAACAGCTCTCCCGGGACCTTCGTCCCGCCCACCACGACCACCGTCGGGCTGTCGGTGGGAATCCCGGCGATGGCCTCGTTCCATGGCTCGCCGTACATCGTGAGGTGGACGATGGTACCGCTCTTCGAGAAACGTCGCAGCCAGCTCATCGGCTTGGCCTCGAAACGGCACTCGAACTCGCCTCCGAACCTCTCGGCGACGGAGTTCCAGGTCTCCAGCGCCGAGGGGTCCTCCTCGCCGGCCAGAATCACTTCGTCCGCGCCGAAGGCGCGGGCAGTGAGCCCGAGGTGCGATGTGATGCGCTTGTCGCGCTCGCGCCTGTGGCCCAGCCTGAGTACGGAGAGCCTGGGCGGTTCGACCTCGGTCACGCACTCACGCGAGGGGCGGTGCCTCATCAGCATGACTCTCCTCTCCGGAGTCCTGCTGCTTGGGGAATAAGTCGATATCCATGTTCATCATCGTGGTCCTCACCCACTCGAGCAGCAGCGAGTCGATCATCATCTTCGTCGCGAGGTGGATCAACACGGCGATTGTGGCTAGTCTGCCTGAAGCGACTGCCACAGTCTGTGCATCGACATTTCCGGTGAGCGTCATCATCCCTATGGGCTCGAGGATGTAGAACAGAGCGAGTATAGCCAGGATTCCTCCGACGTTGGAAGTGGAAGCCTGTCCTTTCTCCCTGCCTATGGATGTCATGATGGTGGCGACCACGACCAGAGCCGGTACGAGCAGGCTCAATTGGTGGAAGTCGAATTTTCCTATTAGGGAGGCAGGGATGTCAGCATCGCCCAAAGAGTCGCCGCCCATTTGAACCGAGACCCACCAGAACAGCACGCAGGCCATCCCTAAGGCGCCTGACATGCGGGCTCTCTCTGAAATCATGTCGCGAATCTGATGCCTGTCGTTGGGCTGGAGGCGCTGGATGATTGACTCCATCAGCTCCAGATTGTACGCCGTCGGGGCATCGTCGATCTCCGCTGCCTCAGCAGCGGGTTCAGCAGCGGGTGCCCCATCATCGAGCCTGCCCCCCCCTAGAACCATCAATGGATTGCCTCTCCGTCACATCATAAAGCATGCGACGGATGGGAGCAACAAGATGGCCGACTGGCGACCTATACTAAATCGCCGGAACGGTGGAATCCCACGGATTATGGGGGTTCTGAACCTCACTCCGGACTCATTTCACGCCGATTCGAGGGTCGCCTCGCTCGAAGAGGCCGTCAGAAGGGCCTCGGACATGGTCCGCAACGGGGCTGAGTTGATCGACGTTGGGGGCGAGTCGACCCGTCCAGGAGCCGCCCCCGTCGACCCCTCCGAGGAGGTCCGCAGGGCGATTCCTGTCGTCGAGGCCATACGGAACGCCCTCCCAAGCGCCTGCATCTCGATCGACACGCGCAGAGCGGGTGTAGCTAGGGCCGCTCTGGATGCTGGTGCCGACATGGTGAACGACGTCTCAGCGCTATCTGATCCAGAGATGGTCGATGTCGTCTCGGAGCACGGTTGCCCGGTCTGCATCATGCACATGCAGGGCCTGCCGGAGAGCATGCAGGACGACCCTGGCTACGGTGATGTCGTCGCCGAGGTCAGGAGGGTCCTGGGCAATGCCTCCCGGAGCCTGTTCGATATGGGTGTCGAGCCAGAAATGGTGATCGCTGACCCGGGCATCGGATTCGGCAAGAGCCTCGAGCACAATCTGGCGCTGCTCGCCGCCGGACGCGAAGTCGTCCCCGACCATCGGATGGCCCTGATGTGGGGGGTCAGCCGCAAGACCATGTTTCACCACCTGCTCGGTAGGGAAGACACCCGGGAGAGGCTGGCTGGCACGCTCGGGGTGGCTGCCAAGGCGGTCGGTCGGGGCGTGGACATCATCAGGGTCCACGACGTCGCCGAGCACGCCGACCTGTTCGCTGCGATGTCCGCATTGGAAGGTGGGTGAATGGATCCAGAGTGGCAGGCGGACGGCCAAACGAAGAACGTAGTCGACATCGATGAGAACCTGAGACTCGTCGGCACCGCTCACATCAGCAGCGCCTCTGTCGCCCTGGTCCGCCAGCAGATAGAGGAGTGGGGGCCAGATCTGTTGGCAGTGGAGCTGTGCGAGTCGAGGAGGGCCTCTCTGGTCGAGCCTGAGTCCCTGGAGAACGAGGACCTGCTCGAGATAATCAACGAGGGCAAGTCCCACATGATCCTCCTGCAGTCGGCGCTGGCCGCCGAGCAGCGCCGGATGGGGGTCGCCACCGGCGAGAAACCGGGCGCTGAGCTGCTGGCAGCGATCGAGGCGGCAGAGGAGGCGGGCATCCCCGTTGAGCTGATCGACAGGGACGTCATCGTCACGCTGCGCAGGGCCTGGTCCAAAATGGGGCTCAGGGAGAAGTTCCGAGTCATGGATGCCTTCCTCTGGCAGGAGGAGGACGAGGACGAAGCCAGCGTGGAGGAGCTGCTCGAGGACTCGGACATGCTGAGCAACCTGATGGAAGAGGCCCGCGAGGTGGCACCGGGTGCCGGCTCGGTGCTCATCGATGAGAGGGACGCTTTCCTAGCTGGCAGGCTGCAGCAGATACGCGGCAAGGGTAGGGTGCTCGCTGTTGTCGGGGCAGGCCATCTGAGCGGGGTCGTGCAGCAACTCGCAGAGCCTGCGATGGAGACTACCTCAAGGCTGGCCGAGCTCAACGAGGAACCGTCAAAGCCAATCTGGCCCAAGCTGCTCGTCGCAGCCATCCCGATCCTCCTCTTGTCTGTGGTGGCGTGGCTCGCTTACAACGGGGAACTTAACGACCTCAGGGAGACGTTCGAAATCTGGATCGCCGTCAATGCCGGGCTGACGGGACTGGGTGTCATCATAGCTCGCGGGCACCCGCTTTCAGTGATAGTCGGAGCCCTGGCATCGCCTCTCACCTCACTAAACCCATTCGTCGCTGCTGGCTGGTTCGCAGGATACACTCAACTCAAGATTGATGCACCTACCGGCAAGGACGCACGGGACTTCCTAGCCCTGGATGAATTCTCGCTGTTCTGGAAGAACCGGGTCGGCAAAGTCCTGCTGGTTACTGCCTTGGGCAACCTAGGGTCGGTGGCCGGAACCTGGATTGCAGCCGCTGGAATCGCATGGATCAACTTCCTCTGAGTCCTAGCGAAGGCTCAATTGCCTAGTTAGGCTGTCCGCCCTCATAGAGGGCGGACCATGGTGAACTACGGCTTCGTGATAGACAATCGAAAGTGCATCGGCTGCCATGCCTGCACGATCGCCTGCAAGTCCGAGCACGACATCCCGATCGGCGTCAACCGCACCCATGTCAAGTACATCGAGAAGGGGGAGTATCCAGACGTCACCCGCGAGTTCAGCGTCCACCGCTGCAACCACTGCGAAGACGCGCCATGCACGACGATCTGCCCGACGACCGCTCTCTTCACTCGCGAGGACGGCATCGTCGACTTCGATGACGAGCGCTGCATAGGCTGCAAGTCATGCATGCAGGCCTGTCCCTACGACGCCCTGTACATCGACCCGAACAAAGGCACTGCAGCCAAGTGCAACTACTGCGCACACCGCATCGAGGAGTCCTACGAGCCCTCCTGCGTAATCGTCTGCCCGACCGAGGCTATCATCTCAGGAGACCTGGATGATCCGAACTCATCGATCTCGGGCTACGTTCGCGACCACGTAACCACCGTGCGCAAGCCCGAGTCAGGCGCCAAGCCCAACGTGTTCTACATCGAGGCCAGCGAGGAGATGCTCGACCCGCACGCCACCGAGCGTGATGGGGCGTACCTCTGGACGGACCAGGCGGCGGGGGTCGGGCACTTCGCCAAGTACGCCGAGGAGAGGGCGGGTGCTGCTGACACCAATTCGATGATCGTGCAGTTGGCACTGGAGAAGAAGGCCCGCGCCGCAGCCCCTCGTGACAAAGCCATCATCCGCGATGTGATGGCCAAGTTGGACGACGAGGCTGGTCGCGCCAAGCGATCCTATGACCAGCCATCGAAGGGGATTCTGTGGGGCTGGGAGGTCTCTGCCTACATCTGGACCAAGGCCATCGCATCCGGGACCTACATCGTCGCCATGCTGGCTATGCTCTCAGGCCAAGTCGAGATGACTGACGAGTTGTGGTGGTCTACGCTTGGTATCGGACTCGGCTTCCTAACGGTCACCGGGATTCTGCTGGTCGTCGACCTAGACAGGCCCGAGCGCTTCCTCTACGTCCTGTTGCGCCCCAATTGGGACTCTTGGCTGGTCAAGGGCGCCTACGTCCTCGCTGGATTCGGAGCGGTTCTGGCGGCCAGCGCCGCTGTGCTGTACATGGGGCTCGACCGGTCGCTCCTGACTTACCTCGCCTATGCCGGAATTCCGCTCGCAGCCCTCACCGGCGTCTACACCGCGTGGTTGTTCCAGCAGGCCAAGGGCAGGTCGTGGTCCGAGGACGGGATGCTGCCGCTCAAGTTCCTCATCGAGACGATGGTGGTCGGTGCGGCGGTGTTCATTCCGATGGTGCTTCGCGAGCCGATTGCGGTCGTCGCCGGGCTCGTGCTGCTCGCCGCGGCGTGGCTGCACGGCAAGCGAGTGGTGATGGAGCCGCAGATGGAGACCCTGCATTGAGGTGAGATGATGGCGGACAGTCTCGTCGAGGAGCTGGCGCAGAAACTGCGCATCATCCCGAACCTCGATCGCGAGCACTCCCAGGAGAGTGGCGCTGCACTGCGTAAGTTCCCCTCTCCCGATGACTGGCACGACCACGTCGAGCTCGACGCCAATGAGTGGCCGAAACGCGTCGAGCGTCGTTACTCGCTGGTGCCGACGACCTGCTTCAACTGCGAGTCGGCGTGCGGGATGCTGGCCTACGTCGACAAGGAGTCCGGCCAGGTCACCAAGTTCGAGGGCAACCCGCAGCACCCCGGAAGCCGTGGTCGCACCTGCGCCAAGGGCCCGGCGACGATCAACCAGATCCAGGACACCGAGCGCATCATGCATCCGATGCGCCGCATCGGCCGGCGCGGCGCCGGGGGCTGGGAGCGCATCTCGTGGGACGAGGCGCTCGACGAGATATCAGCGAAGATCCGCGCCTCGCTGAAGACAGGGGCCAAGGACAGGGTCGTCTACCACGTGGGCAGACCGGGTCACGAGGGCTACACGAACCGGATTCTGAAGGCATGGGGCGTCGACGGGCACAACAGCCACACGAACATCTGCTCCGCCGGCGCGCGGCTCGGGTACGGGCTGTGGCACAAGCACGACCGCCCCTCGCCCGACCACGCCAACGCGAAGGTCATCCTGCTGACCTCCTCGCACCTTGAGACTGGGCACTACTTCAATCCGCACGCGCAGCGGATCCTCGAGGGGATGATGGATGGTGCCAAGCTCATCGTCATCGACCCACGCCTGTCCAACACTGCGGCCATGGCCGACCACTGGCTGCCTACATGGCCGGGCTCCGAGCCTGCGCTCTTCCTCGCCTGGGCGAAGATGATACTCGAGCGCGGCCTCTACGACCGCAAGTTCATGCAGAATTGGGTCAACTGGGAGATGTGGCTCGATGCAGCGCATCCTGACGAGCCGCGTACCTTCGAGCGCTTCATCGAGCTGCTGCTCCAGGAGTATGCCGAGTACACGCCCGAGTTCGCCGCCGAGGAGTGCCGAATACCGGTCGAACAGGTCATCGAGGCCGGCGAGGCGGTCATCAACGCAGGCAGCCGCCTGTGTACCCACGTCTGGCGCGCTGCTGCGATAGGCAATCTGGGCGGCTGGCAGGCCGCCCGCACCCTGCACCTACTGAATGTGCTGACAGGCAGTGTGGGCACCGAGGGCGGCACCGCACCGGACTCGTGGTCCAAGTTCAAGCCCGAACTGTTCGACAATCCACCCGACCCAGACGGCTGGAACGAATTGCACTACCCGCCCGAGTACACCCTCTCGCACTACGAGATGAGCCCCATCCTGCCACATCTCGTCAAAGACGGCCGTGGCACCATGGACGTCTACTTCACGCGCGTCTTCAACCCGGTGTGGACCTACCCCGACGGCTTCTCGTGGATCGAGATGCTGGAGAACGAGGAGGCGGTCGGCTGCCATATCGCTCTGACGCCGACTTGGAACGAGACCGCCTTCTTCGCCGATTACGTGCTGCCGATGGGGCACGCCTCCGAGCGCCATGACATCAACTCCTACGCGACCTCTGCAGGCAAGTGGGTGGCGTTCCGCCAGCCGGTGCTCCGCGAGTACGCTCGCCGCGAGGGACGCGAGGTCGAGTTCACGCACGAAGTCAATCCCGGCGAGGTCTGGGAGGAGGACGAGTTCTGGAACGAGCTGTCGTGGCGCATCGACGACGGCACGATGGGCATCCGCGAGCACTTCGAAAGCCCATACCGCGAAGGCGAGAAGATAACCATCGACGAGTACTACCGGTACACCTTCGAGCGCGTTCCAGGCCTGCCCGAGACAGCTGCCAAAGAGGGCCTAGACGCGCTCGGCTACATGCGCAAGCACGGCGCCTTCCTCATCGAGCCCGCTACCTACTCCAAGCACGAGGACGAGGGCTGGCCGACACCGAGCGGCAAGCAGGAGCTATACTCGCAGACCATGGTCGAGTTCGGCTATCCCGAGCATGCCATCCCTCACTACCGCATCCGCAGCCACGTCCACCCGTCGAACCTGTCGGGCGAGGACGAGTACTGCCTGCTCCCCAACTTTCGCCTGCCCCAGCACATCCACTCGCGCTCTGCCAACTCCAAGTGGCTGGCCGAGATCGGCCATCGCAATCCGATATGGATCCACCCGAAGGACGCCGCCAAGCTCGGCGTGGCCGAAGGCGACCTTCTCAAGATCGAGACCGAGATCGGCTGGTTCGTCGACAAGGTCTGGGTCACTGAGGGCATCAAGCCCGGAGTGGTGGGCTGCTCGCACCACATCGGGCGCTGGAGGCGCAGCCAGGACCGTGGCAACCGCTTCCTGACCAACGAGGTCGCCATCGAGGACCTCGGTGATGGCAGGATGCGCATGAGGACCGTTTCGGGAGTCCGGCCATGGAAGTCGGACGACCCCGACACGAACAGAATTTGGTGGAGGGACGGCGGGGTCCATCAGAACATCACGCACGCAGTGCAGCCGGACCCGATCAGCGGTGCCCACTGCTGGCTGCAGAAGGTTCGACTGAGCCGTCCCGGTCCCGATGAGAGGTACGGAGATGTCGAAGTGGACACCAACAAGTCATTCGAGTACTACAAGCGCTGGAACGAGATGGCCAAGCAGCGCGAGACCCACCCGAGGGGCGAGCGTCGCCCGCTGTGGATGAAGCGGCCGCTGCCCCCTAGGAAGGAACACTGGTTCATGCCGGAGTGAAGATTCACCAGTCGGCGCCTGTGTGCCAGTCGGAAGGTCACGGACTGCGAGCTCGCTGAGCCCAAACGCCCCTCGGCGCACTTGGCGCACCGGTCGACACGGACTGCCTACGTGGTTCGGGGCTAGAGCCTACGATCTTGCCCCATGTGACCATAGCCCAACCTCTCTCATGCATATAGTAGAACAGCAACTTGAGCAAGATGTCTGCTACCAGGAACTTTTCGGCCAAGCCGGTATCGCCTGTGAAAAGCAGCACGAGCCCTGTGCCGGTCAGGGTTGCGATGACTCTCCAGCTGACCGCCTTCAAAAAGCTCCTAGAGCGAGTCTCCCCCATGCTGACGGACGGGACGGCGTTCGCATCTCAATTAACCTATACGGTCGACTGCCTAGGCTAATGGCCCTTCACTCACGCACAAACTGCAGAGGGAGTTTCTTCCGAATCAGTACCCCCGTCCAGTGGGCTCCATCAAGAAGCGCCCTCGGGGCGCATCTCAATGAACGGGGCGAGGGTCTGCCAGGGCAGTTACATCTACATCGACGTCCTCTAGGCCCCAATCCAACGAGCTCCAACCGCGCTCGTGCAGGTAGTACAGTATCATCTTGGTAACTATCTCGATGCTGGCTATGCTGAGACCTATCGTCCAGCTTCCGGTGAGGACTCTGGCGATTATGACGGTGTCCGTCGACGCGAGGATTCTCCATGAACAGGTCTTCACCAGACTGCGTTTCCTGTTTGCGTGTCCCGTTCCTTCGATGTGCTTGGTGATGGTGTGTTCGGTCATGTTATCACTGTGCTCTGCAAGGCGGTCTGCAGGATAACTCCTCCTACGGCGTAACCTACGGAAAAACGATCAAATCGACTCGATTATGAGCGCGATTCCCTGACCGCCGCCGATGCACGCTGTGGCGACGCCGTACCTGCCGCCACTGCGCCTGAGTTCGTGGGCCAGCGTCAGGACGAGCCTCGTGCCAGTCGCTGCCAGCGGATGTCCGAGTCCGACGGCTCCGCCGTTGACGTTGACCATATCGACATCGATGCCGAGTTCCTGTATGCAGGCCACGGCTTGGCCGGCGAAGGCCTCGTTGATCTCCCACCTGTCGATGTCGCTGACCGAGAGCCCAGCCCTATCGAGCGCGAGTCGGCTGCTGGGCACCGGGCCGTAGGCCATGATGGCCGGATCGAGCCCGACGATCCCCCAATCGACGATTCTGGCCAGCGGCTCGTCACCGTCGGCAGCGGCTCTGCTGGCCGACTTGATGACCACGGCAGCCGCGCCGTCGACCACGCCCGAGGCGTTGCCGGCAGTCACCAAGGAGTCGGGGCCGAAGTGCGGGCGCAGGCCCGACAGCGATTCCTCGGTGGTTGCGCGCACGAAGTGATCTTCGTCGGCGGCGGTGACCATGCCCCCGGGAGTCTCGACTGCCACTATCTCGTTCTCGAAGAGTCCTGAATCGATGCTTCGCTCGGTCCTCTGGTGGCTCAGCGCGGCGAATTCGTCGGCCTGCTCTCGCACGACGCCGACGCGGTGGCACAGCTCGTCGCAGGTCTGGGCCATGAACGAGCCGCAGATGCCGTCGATGAGGTTGGTGAACAGGTAGTCCTCCATGTCCTTGGGCAGCTCGTAGCCCTCCTGTGGCGGCCTGCCTAGCTTGTGGGAGTCGCGCATGCCGCGCAGGACATGGGGAGCTTGGGATAGGTTCTCCATCCCGCCCGACACGACGACCTCGGCCTCGCCGAGCATGATCATTTGGGCTCCGGAGATTATCGACTGGGCGCCGCTGCCGCACAACCTGTTCAGCGTCAGCATAGGGACCTCTTGGGGAATCCCGGCTTTGAGGCCGGCATGTCGTGCTCCGAAGATCGCCTGACTGGAGGTCTGGAGCGCGTGACCCATCACCACGTGGTCGACCGAGGATGGGTCGGTCCCGGTCCTCTCGAGCGCGGCACTGATGGCTATCGAGCCGAGGTCCTCGGCCGCAACCGAAGCCAGGCGGCCCCCGGCCTCGCCGTCTCCGCGCTTGCCGCCCAGCCACTCGCAGAACGGCGTGCGAGCCCCGCCGAGTACGACGACGTCCTCGCGCCCCATGCAAGTCCCATCGGGGGCCGCCTCATGAGCGTGACTGTACCCTGCGGGACAGTCGCTCACTCGCTGTCAGAATCGTCTGACATCGATCCTAGGTAGTCCGGCAGTTCCACTCCGGCCATCTTCGCTACGTCGTGAATCGGCGGCAGGCTCTGCACGAGGCTGCTCACGAAGTTGCTGGTGGCCGAGGAGCCGTCAGCGTTGTTACCGCCGTCCCACACCGTGATCTTGTCGATCTTGAGGTTGCGGATCGCCTCGACCTGTGCTGCGACCATGCTCTCGATCTTCTCGACCATGAGCAGCGTCGCGGCGGCCTTGGGGTCGCCAGCTGTGCTGTTGACGAGGTTCTCGTACCCCTTCGCCTTCGCGTCGAGCACCTTCTGGATACCCTTGGCCTCGGCCTCGTAGACCAATAGAATGGCATCCGCCTCACCACCGGCGACGCGGCGCTGTCTCTCTGCCTCAGCGTCGGCAGCGATCACGATCTGCTGCTTCTGGATGTTCTCTCGGACGATGTCGCTCGCCTTCAGGCGCTCCTCCTCTTCGACGTAGCGGGCGCGCTGGATTGCGGCCTCAGCGACGGCATCAGCGACTTCGGACCTCTGCTTGGCAGCAGCCTCGGCCTCGGCGAGGTCTGCGTTGACGTTGGCGATCTCGGCCTGTGCTATGTTCTCGCCGGAGACTGCGATCGCCTCCTGGCCCTCGACGTAGACACGCCTGTCGGCCTCCGCGGCCTTCGAGCCCTTGGCGGCCTCGGCCACGTTCTGCGCAACTTGGATCTCCCGTGTCCTGTTCGCCTCTGCGGCACCGATAGCACCGTCGCGCTCGGCGTTGGCGACATCGACTCGGGCATTCTCGACTGCGGTAGCAGCCGCCTTCTTGCCGATGCTCTCGATGTAGTCGGAGTCGTCAGTGATGTCGACGATGTTCACGTTGATGAGTTTCAGGCCGACCTTCTCGAGCTCCTTCTCCACGTTGTGGTTGATGCGCTCAAGGAAATTGTCGCGGTCTTGGTTGATCTGCTCGATGGTCATTGAGGCGACGGTCAGACGGAGCTGGCCGAGGATGATCTCCTCCGCCATCTTCTCGATGTCCATCATCTTCAGGCCGAGCAGCCTCTGTGCGGCGTTCTGCATGATGTTGTCCTCGATGCTGATGCCGATGGTGAAGGTGCTGGGGACGTTGATCCTGATGTTCTGGAGAGACAGAGCGCGTCTCAGGTCGATGTTGATGGTAATCGGCGTCAGAGGCAGGAACGCGTAGTCCTGTATCAGTGGCCAGACCAGCGCCGCACCGCCGTGCATCGTCTTCGATGGACGACCCGCTTGGGTCCGTCCGTAGATGACCATCACCTTGTCAGGCGGGCATCTCCTGTACCGTTGCGCGAAGAATATCACCACCGCCACAAGTACCAGTACAGTCGCAAATATCATCGTCGTCAGAAGTGCTCCAGCTTCAGCCATCCAGCATCGCCTCTAGCCCTATGAGGGCGTGTGGGGTCATGAAGGCTTCCCCGCGTACCGTGGAAAATCAATTCCAGAGGGGATTCTCACTTTCTTTTGACGACGAGAATCTGGCCCACGGTGTCGTGGACTTCGACGAGCTCGCCGTTGCCGATCTCGGCGCCGTCGTGCGATCTGGCTTTCATCGTCCTCATGCTGCCGCCGAAGTTGACCTGCACCTGTCCGGCCCCGTCTTGAGGTATCCGCAGGTACACGGTGCCGGTAGCCCCGACGGCCTCCGATATCTCGACGGTGCCATCGGACTGCAGCCCGATGAAGAGATGAAACAGCTTTCCAGTCCCGTACATCGAGCCGAAGCCGGCTAAACCTCCGACGGCGATTGCCAGAGTCTGGGTCTCCGTCGACTCGAGGGTGTACAGACCGGCGAGGCCGAAGAACATCAGGAAGGCCATCAGCCCCTGGAAGGTCAGCGCCTTGAACGAAGCGTCGGCACCGAGGTCGCCTACGCCATCCATCCCGAGCAGTCCCTCGAAGATGTCGGCAGCGAATCCTCCGATCATCATCAGAGCGAACCAGAGCAGGAAGAGTATGCCTCCGACCAAGGCCGATGCCGCGAACAGCAGCTCCAGTCCGGTGGCTTCTCCGAAGCCCAGCAATTCGAAAATGTCCAACGAGTCGAGCAGGCCCATCGTGTTGACAAGGGGAGGCCCTCCCTTTTACCCATTCGGCGGCGCTGAGTAATAAAGCCGGTGAGAGGGTCAACTCCTGAGCCTTCGCTCTCCGAAAAACCGCTCCAAGCCGAGAATCGGCCCTACCGACAGGCCAGTCACCAGAGCGGTCAGTATCAGAGTGAGGTCGTCGGAGAGGTACCCGGAGAGGTAGGTGTACACCATCAGGGCTATCAGAATCAGGATGATCGGTATGGTCACCCTGCGCAGGAACAAGTGGTAGCCCCCGAACATGTCGTATGCCGGGTTGTCAATCACCCGGTCGACCATCTCGTCGAGGCCGGGTTTGGCCTTTGCCATGCGAACACCTACTGGTTCGCCAGCCAGCCCACTGCCGCGAAGAAGGTCAGTAATACTGGAATGACGTACCACACGGCCTTCACCGTCTTCGAGCCAGAGTCAACGCGATGGGGGATGCCTTGATCGTTCCTCACCATCGTGGTCTTCTCCAGCTTGCTGTAGGAAGATTCGAACTCCTTGTGGTACCTCGCGAGGAATAACAGCATGTAGAGCCCGAGTAGCACGGAGCCGCCCCCCGTCAACTCGAGGATTATGCCGAGAGTGGCCAAGGTTGGGTCGGCCGCCAGTGAGGAGCCGACGAAGAGCTGGGTGAATCCGGCTAGGAACCATACGAGCGAGTCTGCACGCGCCATCGGCACTACGAGAAGGGCGTAGGGAATTAACCTGTCCCCGGGGGTACTGACCGGCCCCCGAGGATCGACGCGCTCATCTCGTCCGTCATGCCGTCACCTCGCCGGTCTGCACGGCCCAGAGCCGCGAATAGAGTCCGCTGCTCTCCAGCAGCTCCTCGTGAGTCCCGGTCTCGCTGATGCGGCCTTCACCAATCACGGCTATCACGTCCGCGTTGCGCACCGTCGACAGGCGGTGCGCGATGATGAGCGTGGTGCGCCCCTCCGAGATCCTATCGATCGAGCGCTTGAGCGCCGCCTCGGTCTCGTTGTCGACGTTGCTGGTGGCTTCATCCAGCACCAGCACCGGCGCATCCTTCAGCACCGCTCGGGCTATGGCGATCCTCTGGCGCTGGCCACCGGAGAGCCTGTGACCGCCCTCGCCTATGTCGGTCTCCCAGCCGTCGGGCAGCTCCTCTATGAAGCCGAGGGCCTCGGCGATCCGGGCAGCCTCGACGACCGCCTCGTCACTGGCCTGTGGGTCGCCGTAGCGCACGTTCTCGCGCACCGAGCCCGGGAATAGCGTCGTAGTCTGGCTCACCAGCGCGATGGAGCCGCGCAGCGATTCCAGAGTCAACTCTCTGACGTCATGGCCATCGAGGCTGACGGTCCCCGTGTCGGGGTCGTGGAATCTCAGCAGCAGGCGAACGAGCGTGGTCTTGCCCGAGCCCGTCGAGCCGACCAGTCCGACCGTCCTGCCCGCGGGTATTGCGAAGTCGACTCCCCGGAGCACTACCTCCCTGTTGGGATAGGAGAAGCCGACTTCGCTGAAGCGGATCTCACCGCGCACGACATCGAGTTCCGTATCGCCCTCGACTATCCCGATCTCAGTGTCGAGCAGGTCGAGCACGCGCGTGGTCGAGGCCATCGCGCGCTGGTACAAATCGAAGGTCTCGCCCAGCCTGGTCAGCGGCCACAGCAGCCGCTGGGTGATGAAGACGATGACCGAATAGGCCCCGAGGCTGATTCGGCCATCGAGCGCGAACCAGCCGCCCACCAGCATATTGGCGGTGAAGGCGAAGAGGATTGCCATCCTGATGATCGGCACGAAGGACGCCGAGAGGCGGATGGCATCGCGGTTGGCCTCTCTGTAGGACACCGAGGCGTCACTAACCCGATCGACTTCGCGCTCCTCAGCGGTGAACGACTTGATCGTCATGATCCCGTGCAGATTGTTGTTCAGCAGGGCGCTGAGATCTGCTACCTTGCCGCGTACCTTGGTGTAGCGCGCGCCTATCCTGCGCTGGTAGATGAACGAGCCCGCGACGATGATAGGCACGGGCATAATCGCGAGCAGCGCCACCTCGGGGGCTACGGAGATCATTATCGCGCCGACGACGATGATTGTGGTGGCGACGTGCAGAAGGTCTGTCGCGCCCTGGTCTAGGAAGCGCTCGAGTTGGTTGACATCGTCGTTCAATATCGCCATCAGGCTGCCTGTGGACTGCTCGGAGTACCACTGCATCTCGAGGTCCTGGATGTGGGTGTAGGCCGACATCCGAAGCTCGTGCTGGGCGGTCTGGGCCAAATTGCGCCACAGCACTGCGTAGATGTACTGGAAGATCGATTCCAAGACCCATATCACGACAGTGATACCGGTGAGGATGTAGAGCTGGTCGTAGACGTCGGGGTAGCCGAACTGAGCTAGGAAGGAATCCTCCTGAGCGGCCACCACATCGATGGCCATGCCGATGAGGACAGGGGGGGCGAGGTCCCAGACCTTGTTCACGACCGAGCAGATTGATGCAAGCAGAACGGTGCTCCTGTGGTGCCTCAGTTGCGAGAGAAGCCGCATCAGCGGATGGCTGCTCCCTGCCATGCCGGCGCCTTGAAGAACAGGTGCTTCAAGATACTCATCGGATGCCGCGGCTTCAGGAGCCCTGCAGCGGGCCGCCGGTCCACGCTTCCGCCCAGAGGTCGTATATCGCGACGTTCAACTCCCCGGTGGCGTTAGTGCGAATCTGGTAGAAATCTCCTCCTGAGACGTAGCCGTCCACCACGTAGTCGGACCACGAGAACTCCCACCAAGTGCCGTCGTTCAGTGTGACGTTGGAGTACTCGACATCGAAGGCCATCGAAGCGACCGAAGTCGCATCCTCCCCCGTACCCGACAATCCGTGGAACTCCAACTCGGCCGGGTCGACCTCCGCGGTCAGACCCTCGGGCACTCCACCTGCCCAGACGGTGAGGTCGCCGTCTTGGAGGGGAGCTGCCTCGAGGCTGAACTCGATGGGGGTGCGCGGCAGACCTTCCTGCAGCGCTAGGCTCACCGCATCCCCCGTCGTGACCCTGAGGGTGAACTGCTGGTCATCCCCGGAGTAGGTCTCGATGCCGGTGATCATCGGGGGCGCGCCCATCAGCTCGATGATGATGGTGTGGGTCGCGTTGGAGGCGGAGGCGATCTGCTGGAGGGAGAGGGGATCGCCGGTGATGGTCCAGTCTAGGTCTGCGATCGAGGCCGTATCGAAGCCGAACGGCGGCCACAGGCCGTTAGGCTGCTCCGAAGCGAGTTTGGCTATCTCCTCGAACGGGTCCGTGTACTGCGGTATCGCGTCGCGGCCCTCGTACCAGTCGTCGCCGATCCTGACATTGGTGGCCCGCTGTCCCTCGATGACCTCGGTGTCGATGGTAGAGGTCCCAATCGTCAGCCTCATCGCGATAGACCGCAGTTGGGCATCGTCGTCCTTGGCCACGCTCCAGTGGATCTCTCCGCTCTGGCCCTGGTTTTCATAGACAGTCGAGGTCTCGACCCTCAGCCGCTCGAAGTCCTCGGCGTAGGAAAGCACGTCGAAGGCGTCTGGGCCCGACAGAAGCTCAGACAGCGCGGCCGAGCCCAAGGGGAAGCAGTCTCCCTCAGGGCAAGGATCGATGGGGACCACGAGGCAGCCTGTTGAGAGCGGAGCGAGGACGAGCAGTGCAGCCAATATCGCGCTTCTCATGCCCTCCCGCGAGCGCGCGGGGGTGATGAGTCTATGCGACAGCGGTCAGTTGAATCAGGTCGTTCCACCGTGCGTCGCGCCTATATGGGACATCCACAGAGGGAAGTCTGCGAAGGAGCGTGCCGCAATGCCCCCAGACGTCCTCGTGGTCTACAAGAAGAACTTCGAGGAGGTCCACGACAAGGCCCTGGCCACGGTGCGCGACGCACTCGATGAACTGGTCAGCGCCAGGGGCACCAGCATCTCGTACAAGGCGCGCGAGACAGTCAACAGGGAGGACTTCGTCGGACGCGACCTGGTCATCATCCTCGGCGGCGACGGCACCCTCACCTCGATCGCCCATTCGATAGACTCGGACACCCCTGTCATGGGCGTCAACAGCCATCCCCGTGACGACGACGAGGATGGCTCGTACGGCTTCTACATGGGAAGCGACCCGAAGCACTTCGCCGATGACGTTCGCTCGGCCTTGGACGGCGGGGCCATCGTCAACGTCCTGCCTAGGCTGCAGGCCGAGATCGTCACCACCAGCGGCAAGACGGTCCTCTCGGACCCGGCGCTCAACGACCTGATCATCGCCAACACCCACCAGTACCAGCCATCGAGGTACAGGCTACAGAGAGTGCCCGACGGCAACTACGGCGAGATCGATGTCATCCAGAGGTCCTCGGGTTGCTTGTTCTCCACCTTCCTCGGCCAAGGAGCCTGGTTCCGCCACGTGGTCGACATCGAAGGGGCCGCCTTCCCGATGAACGAGGTAAACGGGTGGTACCTGTTCGTATCCAGGGACCTACCGCGCGAGGAGCGAGAGGACGACGGCTCGTACTGGGCCTGGACCAGCGAGCCGACTGTGATGACCAGCGACATGCACCGCGGTTACATCGTCAGCGACGGCTGGGACGAGACCCACTTCACCAGAGGTGCGAGGGTGACTGTCGACCTTGGCGGGCCGACATTGCGACTACTGACCTTCCGCAGCACCATCCACGATGGGGTGGCACACTGGATACGCGCCTGATTACTACTCCCCCTAGAAACCGAGGTCCTCGAGATCGACGTCGCTGTTCATGTTGACTAAGACGGGGAGCGACAGCGAGACGCTCTCTTCCTCGAAGCGACGGAGTATCTCGGTTACGAAGAATGACTTCGAGGGGCGCATCTTCCTCGCGTTATCGACATAGTAGCGAATCTCCATAATCACCTCGTGCGGTCCGAAATCCCGGAGCACCACCTCGGGCGGTTTCGGCTCACGGCAGATGTCGGGGTGGTTCGCGGCGATGTCCTCGACTATCTCCTGTGCCTTGGTGACGTTGGCCCATGTCGGAGCCACCCCCATGCGTATGCGCACCCGCAGCGCCATGTCGCTGCGATGGCTGAAGTTCGCCACGGGGTCCTTGGTCAGCAGTTTGTTCGGGATGGTCAGCATCACCCCGTCCGTGGAACGCACGTGCGTGGTCCGCAGGCCGATCTGCTTGACGTCGCCCCAGCTGCTGTAGATGCCCCCCAGTTTCTTGGGCAGCAGGATGCGCTCCCCTTCCCGGAACGGCCTGTCGACAATGATGAAGATGCCAGCGATGACGTTCTCCATCGTGTCCTGGGCGGCGAAGGCGACAGCAAGCCCGAAGATGCCGAGCGCGGCTACGATCCCAGTGACGTTGATGCCCAGCTCGCTCGTGGCTGTCAGTATCACTAGCGCCCACATCGTGACTCCGGCGATGCGGAACATGAAGTTCTCGAGCCCTTCGTCGAAGTCGGTCCTGTCGAACAGCTTCCTGAGGTATCTCTTGGCGATTTTGATGAGGGGGATTCCGATGACGATTATCAGCAGCGCAGAAACCGGCCCCGTCCCCATTAATTCCGAGGCGCAGGCGTAGGTCGGCTCGACGTTGTTCGGCAGCTCACTGAGGCAACTCATGGCACAGGGCCTGCCATGGCGGCTCAATAGGGTAGCGCCCAGCCAGAGGGAAGCCCCGGAGAAATCAGAGGATCTGCTCTAGGAACAGCTTGGTGCGCTTGTGCTGCGGGTTATCGAAGAATTCGGCGGGGGTGTTCTGCTCGACCAGCTCGCCCTCGTCGAACAGGATGACTCGGTCACAGACCTCCTTGGCGAAGCCCATCTCATGGGTCACGACGATCATCGTGATGTCGCGCTTCGCGAGGTCAATCATCACATCGAGAACCTCCTTGATCATCTCGGGGTCGAGGGCGGAGGTCGGCTCGTCGAAGAGCATTATCTTCGGGTCCATGGCCAGCGCGCGCGCGATTGCTACGCGCTGCTGTTGACCGCCGGATAGTGCACTCGGGAACTTGTGATGTTGTTCAGGAATCCCTACGCGCTCAAGCAACTTATGAGCAATTTTTTCGGCTTCTTCGCGAGTCATCCCCTTCGCCTTCATAGGAGCTAGAGTAATATTCTCAAGGACGGTCAAGTGCGGAAAGAGATTGAATAGCTGGAATACCATACCAATCTCGGAACGAACATACTTCATGTCCGCGATACTGGTTTCCTCATCGATTGTGATCCCATCGATAACGATAGTACCCCCACTATGTGGCTGGAGACGATTCAATGTACGAATGAATGTGGACTTACCAGATCCTGACGGCCCGAGAATAACGATAATCTCACCTTTCTTCACTTCGATATCAATTCCTTTCAATGCCCAAAAATCACCGAAATTAACCCTTACGCCTTTTGCATCAATAATCACTTCTTCTTCACTCATGTTGCTTCGCCTCCACCCTCATGACCAAGCCCTAAACCGGACTCGATTCGGAGTGAGATGCGTGATAGATAGAAGGCAATAATCCAAAATGCCATTCCAGCGAAAACTAGAGTTTCGCGTGTTAAACCTAGGAATTCCTTCTGTTGTGTGAGCGCTAGGGTTGAGAGATTGAACATTTCATGAACACCTAGCAGATAAAGGAGAGTAGTGTCCTTCCATAGACCGATGAAAAGACTGACAATTGTTGGTAGAGTGGTTCTGATTGCATTTGGTAATTCGACGAGTAATTTCGTCTGCATGTTGCTCAAACCAAGAGCGGTGGCTGCTTCGATTTGGCCGGATGGTACCGCTTGCAAGCCACCGCGAATGATCTCTGCGCCATAGCAACCACCAAAGATCGAGATAATCAGAATCATTCTCATAACAACATCGGATTCCCAAATTGGATTCAGTACATCGGGTAACAGAATAAATGCGATGAATAACCAAGCAACCAAAGGTCCTGAGCGTATCAATTCTATGATTGCAGTACTCGGGTATCGGTACGCCGCCAAATTGCTTCGCCGACCAAAAGCGAGGACGATCCCAAGTCCAAAACCAAGAACACAACCAGCTGTGGCAACGAGGACATTCATCACGAATCCACCCCATAGAGAGGGTGGAACGCCAGTAATTTCCATCGAAGCGAACGTGATATCATCACCAGGTGGGTCGAGTGTGAATAGAGCAACAAAGAATGTGATTACCGCGGTAATCGTCAGCCAACGGTGGAATCTGACAATCAAATATTCATCAGCACCTGTTAATTTTTTATGAGTGATGAGGAAAGAGATGTAGGTTACCGCAAATGCCATTGACAACTTGACCATGGTGGATTCGTAGTCGTAGCCTCGATGATTCGGATTGTAGAGAATGAGGAGAGATATCAATGCGAAAAGAGTGAAAGGAATGAGGAATTTCAGACGGGATTCACCTAGGCTACCATAAGCGCCACCAATAAGGAAAGCAACTAGCCAAAATCGCCATAATTCTTCTGGATGACTTGTCAAATGTGGACCAAACATCAACAATTGACGATTTGCCCAGATGACATCCCAATTAGCAGAGATGAGGACGAAGCCGCCGACGGCTTCTACTACATTCTGTAAAACCAGAACTGAGATGACACTGGTAATGGCATTTGGGCGACCGAGGAAGATGCTCCCCCGCGTTACGGCCAACGTGATAACCATGACGAGAATCGAAGACGATATGAACATCATCGTTGAATATAATAGGAGGTTAATCAGAGGTGTTTCTCCACCGCCATATCTGTCGAAGATGTTTTTCACACTCAATACGCCAGCTGCTAGACCAAGGAATATCGATAGGAAGAATGAGGCTTTCTCGCCTCTATCGGCGAGGTATGCTGGAGGCTTACCGACGAGGTTGTCAATCAACCTCCTGCGGGCGAGATCGGGGTTCGCTTTCCATGCCTCAATCATATCTTCACCCTCGTAACCTTACGGTTGTAGGAATTCATTATTGCAGACATGAGCAGACTCCCACATTGATAAGTCAGCAGAATGATCATGAACACAGGTACGCCTTGGCCTTCCTTGTTGACAATGGTCCAGAGGATCGAGAAGAAATCACTGTAACCAACGACCAGAGCCAAGCTAGAGTTTTTCCAAATGTTCAGATATTGATTCGTCATCAAGGGAATCATGCTGCGCAGAGCCTGAGGGAGGATCACCAAACGGAGGCGCTGGAAAGGAGTCAAGGCGAGAGAGATAGCAGCCTCCACTTGACCACGGTCAAGTGCTTGTATACTACCACGGACTATCTCAGCAATGAGTGCGCTGGTGTAGAGCGTGAGCCCGATCATCAGAGTCAAGAATGGAGGAGTGATCACCATGCCCCCGACATAGATCCAAGCCCCAGTAGGTCGTATGTCATCGAAGCCACGATATTTATCGATCTCGGGGATGCTTATCGAAAAGGCAGACAGGCCTAATGGTTCTAGAATCGAACCCAAGACTGAAGCGAAGGGATTGAACAGAACCGATACCAGCCCAGAATCCTATTCTTCGGTAAAATCCTTCATTTGAATCGTCAAATCCATCGGCATCGAGATGCTTCGTGTAACGCTTCGCTACGAGATAGATGATTATGCCGAGAATAAGCATTCCAAGATTCTCAAGAACTACAGCAGGAACATAGACCGCTCTGTTGCTGTAAAATATCAGCCCGAACAGATTATGTTCAGTAGAGAGCAATGGCATCGATTTGCCAAAAACGATGACGCTCATGAAGAGCAGGGCAACTAGAGGCATATTCCTGAAGAATTCGACGAAAGTTGTGGCTAGGCCTGATGCAAGTTTATTATTGGAGAGGCGAAATACTCCGATAA
>PSPG01000001.1 GCA_003193925.1 Candidatus Thalassarchaeum betae | reverse complement strand
ATCCATTGTGTCCTATTACGCCAATACTATCGCCTTCGTCGATGCGTAAATTTACCCCCTCTAGAACTGTCAGTGGACCGAAGGCCCTGTGAACTTCTTCGAGGCGAATTAACTCTCTGACCACGCCTCTCCGCGAGAGCCCCCCCTACAAGTAACCGATCGACTGGAGGGCGACTCATTCGCTACCCTCTGACACGCCAGTGACTCATAGGGGTTACAGAGGGTTATGGGACTGCACACCGTGATTGTCTTCCGGCCAGTATGTTAGCTTCCAATCGATGAATCCTCCTGCGAATCCTTCCTGTTCGCAATGAATACATCTAACTCTGAACATGATGTAGTCTTCAGAGCACTGGACTATATCTCGTTCAGATGGTTCTGGATATTTGTGAATGCAAATCTTGTTCATAAATTTCCAATTACAGATGAGGAATATAACCCTGTGGAGGAGGGTGTCCTAAATGTGAAACAGAGGGTACCCTATGATTCACGCCGTTTCCGCCAACCACTGCTTCATCGTGCAGGCCTGGCATACCTCACGGCTGGTGATCTCGCCGCACTCGACGCAACTGTTCACCTCTGACTTGGAGTCCTGGTTGGCCACCCGGTGCAGCCTGCGGATCTCGTCGAGCGAGTGGAGGAGGCCGTGCCGAGCACCGGGGGTAATAGACTCTAGCTCGGCGACGATGCCGCGACTCTGCTGGCGCATGGCCCCGGGGGCGTGCGGGCAGTCGCCGTGGTAAATCGGCAGGTTCTGACAGATTGCATGCGCGTGTATCTCCTGTTCGGGAATCCAGCGCAGTGGCACGATTCTGGGGGCGATTCCCTCAATCGGGTTATCGGTGTGCGGGGCCAGCCTGACCGAGCGGTCGATCTCGCCCTTCTGCAGGTTCATCAGGATGGACTGGGCCATGTCATCGAGGTTGTGTCCGAGCGCCATCACGTCTGCGTTGAGCTTCCGTGCGAGGGCGTTCAGGCCCTGACGCCGGAACACGCCGCAGTACGAGCACGGCATCAGCCCCTTGGCCTCGTCGTGGTTGTCGGCCATCGCCGGCATCCTCGTGACGACCTCGTCCATGCGCTCGTAGCCCATCTCCTCATAGCTCATGGTCTCGAAGCGCACCTCCAGGCTTGCCGCCAGTTCCCTCGCGCACTCCAGTGAGGGCGCGCGGTAGCCGTCGATTCCCTCGTCGATGCAGCCTGCGATCATCTCGACGTCGCGACGGCATCCGAGGATGTCCACCATCATAGTGAGCAGGACCGCCGAGTCCTTGCCACCCGATATAGCCACCAGAATTCGGTAGGGCGAGCCGTCCTCGTGCCTAGCGTCCTTGGGCAGGATCAGTTGCTGCCTGAGCTCCCTCGAGGTGCGCTTGCGTATCGAAGCCGACAGGTGCTTGCTGCAGAAGTGCTGGCCGCTGTACGCCTGGTGGATGACCGAGGTCGAGTTGCAGCGACTGCACTTCTCTATTGCGAGTCCCTCCGCCATGAGTCGGGCTCGATGGAGTCGGGCTTGAACCCACTCATAGCCCCAGAACTTCGATTTGCGGTGCATTCATGGCTCTGAGGGTGCTGAAACGGGTATGGCGGATGTCGGGCCACTACCCGGAAGGCCGGTTGGGCAGGCCCCATTGGACTCGTCGCTGCTCGAGAGGGTGAGCTTCGTTTTTGCCGCCGTGGCCGTCCTCCTGCTCTTCCCGGGTGCCTTGGCCGCGCTCGAGCCGTACCTCGGATCAACCGCATTGCCGGCCACGTTCTGCATCGCAGTGCTGGCAGTCCCCCTTCTCGCGGAAGTGCTGGTGCGAATCGCAGCCCGGCTGGGCCTGTTCCCCTAATCGGTCGAGCGGATTCTGCTCATCCCAGTCTCTAGGATTCCAGTCACCCTCTGCCACGGCAGGACGTAGCGCATGCCGGCGACGACCAGCAGGAACAGCCCGGCGGAGATCACCTTGCCGTAGGTGAGTTGCAGCTCGAGCGACTCTTGGACTTGCTCGGACCACTGCGATCCCTCTAGGACACCGACCATGGAGATGAGGAAGTCGTCGAACTCGAGCGCTATCGCGGTCGCCAGACCGACCACGGCCATGATGCCGACCAAGTGGACAATGTGCGAGTTGAGCACGTTCTTGAACTGAGTGACGTACTCGGGATTCCTCTTCGCATCCTCCGGGAGCATGGATGCATATTCGAGGTGGGTGATGACGGCAAGGCCAGCTTCCATGAACACGAGGATCAGCAGCGCGATCTCGAGCAGCGTCAGCGCCAGCGGCGATACCAGACCGCCGTACAGCGTGGCATCGCCGATCTGCGCTGGCAGGGGCTGCAGACCCACGTCAACCGCATCGGTGATTCCCTTGAAGGTCAGCATGGCGTGAATCCCGACCACCATCAGGAAGTAGCCCACAGCCCAGGTGATCAACCTGCGAGAGAGCCCCCAGATGCCCATCAGCCCGGCCAGTATGGGCGCGAAGACGATACCGAGGAAAACCACCTCGAAGATGAACATGAACGGGGTCCAAAGATGGTCGATGTGGTTGAACGCGGGGTTGTCTTGGCCGAACGGCAAGTGGGGTCCACTGAGCACCATCGCATAGATCCACGATAGCAGGAACGGCAGGACCATCCATGCCACGAAGCCGATGGAGACCGCCCTGTTGGCCCACTTCTGCACCTTCTCGCTCTGTTGAAGCAGGAAGACCCAACCTGCTGTGATGGCGATGCACATCGCCAGAGGCGCCACGAAGGTGGCGTCTCCTGTGAGCGGCTCCCCGGCTAGGTTGGTGAGTCCGTGCAGGAAATCCGGCAGGATCAGTTCCACTGAGCCCCCGCCTTGCCAGTAGTTCAAGCCCCTAGTGTGCTCGTATGCCGGGCACCAGTAAATGGACTCGATTCCGCCTGAATCCTCGATGAACTCCTCGGTGCAGGAGCCGAAGACGGTGTTCATCCGCTTCATCAGCATGAGCAGGGAGGCCATGGAGATGAGTTGGAGCAGGAGCACCTGCCAGCGCCGGCGCAGCTTCGGGATGTGGAGGGTCTTCGAGTCGGGTACCGCTTCCATTGCCATCACTTCACCTCCTAAACAGTCCTCACTTGCAGCAGAGCCTGAGAGAGCTCGACGTCCGGCATCCAGTCGATCACCTTGGCCCCGTAGCCGGAGAGGGCAGTCAGTCGGTTCTGCCTCTCCAACTTGAGCACCTCATAGGACATGCGCGGGATCCTGCTGATCAGCCTCTCGAGGTCTATGCTGCTCGGTGAGAGCACGATGACCTCGTGCCCCTTGCCCGCGAGATCGCGGATGGCTGGCAGCGTGGTGCCGTCTCCCTCGAGGCTGCTGATGATGAAGATCGGGGAGCCGCGGCTTATCCTGGAGGACATCGCGTTGGTCACCGCCTGCAAGGGCATGGAGCCCTTGGCTCGGACCGCGGCCAATCTGCTCAGGACCTTGTAACCCTGGTTGTCCCCGGTCTCCGGAGGCAGGTACTCCATCCTCTCGCCATAGGTGACCAGAGCGACCGAATCGCGTCTGCGGATGAAGTAGTTCGATATCGACGCGGCGGCGATCGTCCCCATCTCCAGCGGATTCTTGAGGACGGTCCCGATTCTGGACACGTCTCTGGTGTCAAGGATGATGAAGACGTCCGTGACGGCGTCTCTCGTCTTCTCGTTGACCATCAACTCACCGGTTCTGGCGAACGCCTTCCAGTTGATCGAGCGGAAGGCATCGCTAGGCAGGTACTCGCGGAGCGAGTAGAACTCCATTCCTGGGCCTGGGGTCTTGAGAGTGGTCGCTCCGGTGTACATCTTCGGTACGTCGGAGCGCAGTAGGGCCTCCTCGATCTCCCTGACTTGGGGGAACACCGTGATGTCGGTCCTGTCCTCCACTTGGGACTCGGTCACGAACAGGTTGAACGCGTTGCGGTAGCGCACTGATACTGGACCTAGGGTGTAGTGCCCGCGCAGCGGGCATCGGATCTTGTACCTGATTCGCGCGGACTGACCCGGCCCGAGGTTCATTCGCATCTGGTTGATGCCCTGTCGCATCTTCATCTCGTGCGGGACGTTGTCGTAGACCTCCAACTGCTGGGTCCTTCGGTATGAGTTGTTGGAGATGGTGAGCTCTACAGTCACGTCGTCCCCCTTGTAGACGTTGACCATAGGGGTCTCCGTGTCGTTGATCGTCCGCGTGATCTCGAGCTCGGAATGTCCATACACCCAACCATTGATGGCCAAGAACGAGATGAAAGTCAGACCGACTATCATCAACTGGAAGTTGGATATCATCATCCCGATCAGAATCAGGCTGACCCCGCTGGTCAGCATCAGGGATGCCTTGCGCGTCCACATGACTACGCCTCCGCTCCCGTGTCGGTACGACCCCATTCCTTGATTCGCTTGATGATGCCCACCAGCTCGTCAGGCTTGTACCTCCTGTCCTCGAAGATGAAGTTCACGAGGACTGGGTCCTCTACCATTCGCTGCAGCTCCACAGCGGGCAGAGCGTCGAACTCCTCACGAGATAACGTGTTCAGGTTCCTGACGCGAGACAGCAGGACCTGTCGGATCTTCTCGGGGCGCTGGTAGTACTCGTAGCGCCTCGCGTCGCCGAAGCCGTAGTAGATGATGCGGAACACGTGGCGCCAGTCCTCGGGGTCCTCCTTGCGGATTAGGACGGCCTCGAGGACGATGAACAACGTGAGGAACAGCAGCAGCATCGCCATCCAGTCGTTGGTGAAGTAGATCAGGAGGTAGTAGAGCAAGTTGTAGGTGTCTCCGAACAGCGTTGGCTGCTGGTGGCGGCTCTCATCGAAGATGACGATGGCGTTCGAACTGGCCTTGGTCGAGTTGGGGTGCACGAGCAGGGCCTCGGCGATGATGTCCAGAGCCCACTTGCGATTGTCCGTGTCCGGCATCGAGATCGCCACGGTCGAGCCGCCACCAACTGCGAACTGACCGACCGAAGCCGGGTCATACAGGGAGTTGATCAGAATCGAGCCGTCGGCCACGAAATGCACCCTGCCCGAGTCGGGGTCGATGCAAAGCCTGTCCTGACAGTATCGGACGTAGACTGCGAAGGGACCCTGCTCGTCGCCTTCGATTCCAAGCGACTCGAAGCCGACGGTGAGGTTGCCGTCGTCGTTAGTATCGAGGTACGAGTCGAGGGTAGACCTGCCTATCGCGTACCGATTTTCAACGGGGTTGTACGAAGTTGCCTTCTCGAAGGCGGATGGCGTGTTGGTCAGGAGGCGGTAGCCCTCCGAGAAGTCCCACCCGTCAATGGAGGAGTAGCGATGGGCGCATAGGCCCGCGTCGGCCTCGGTGACGAAGGCCGAGATAGTCGGGTCCAGAGGCTCTGGGTCGAGGATGTCGATGACCCCGTCGTTATCGAGGTCCCTGAGGCAGGGGTGGATTGAGGCCAGAGAGCCGGAGTTGGTCGTGAAGTTGAACGCGGAGCCGGTGTTGATCCATACGTAGTCGGCTCCGAGCTCCACTGCGTACGAGCCCTCGTCGTACAGCCTGTGGCCAGAGAACTCCAGGCCGAACTGCTCGGCGAGGTTGCTCGAGTAGCCGAAGTCGTCCATCAGCAGGACGGTTCCCCCCCTCTCGACGAAGGCCTCGATGGCCAGTATCTCGGATGTGGTGTATCCGTCTCCTTCGGAGAACTCGATGACCCTCTCGTCCCCGGTGAAGCGAGGCAACGATATGGTGTCCCGCTCGACTCCCGAGATGATGAAAATGGCCTCCTCAGGATGGTCGATCTCGCTCAGCAGGAGAGGGCTGGAGACCAGAGCCGTGGTCTCCACTCCCATCCTGCTGATGTCCCCTCTGAAGGCCCCTAGGTCATTCCAGTCGTCGCCATACGCCGACTGGTGGGTCTGCCCGGGGACGATGTAGGTCATGGCCACCGTCGAGACCAGAATCAGCAGCAGTGCCCAGAAGGAGAATATGACCGCACCACGGCGAGCGCTGCGCGATGTCAATCGCTTGGAGTATTCGCGCCAATCCGCCATGCTGAGAGCCTCCGTTCCGTAGGAACGGGCTACGAGCCTCAACTTCGTCTTAAGACCGTTATGTGGTGCTGAACGGACCGTGCATCATAGTCAGCGTGCGAGTTGGACCGTCGCACCGACTGCAGTGACTTCCTCGACTGGGACTGAGAGGAGTCCGTCCACGGTAGGCCAGGGCAGCAGAGTGGGATCTATGTCAGGCTCGATCGAGACCAAGAGAGCCACGATGCTGCCAGTGTCGGTGTCGAGCCTGAAGTCGGCCATGTGACCCAGCTTGTCACCGGATTCGTCGACGACCTCTCGCCCTAGGATCTCCCGGCCGAAGGTCGTCGGCATTATTCTACCTCATACTGATTCGATGCCCGAGAGGCCGTCGGGCCGACGGCGGACTGACTCGAGGCCGCTGGTGAGCATCGACTCCATACGACCGTAATACTCCATCATCTCATCGGTCACGGTGGGGCGTACGCGCTTGATTGCCTGCTCGAAGTTCTTCTTCGAGACTGTTTTGCGCTCGGCCCTCATCGCAATCAGAGCGGCCTCGCGACAGATGGCCTCGACATCGGCACCGGTGTAGTTCTGCAAACCTGAAGCGAGGTCGTCGAGTTTGAACCTGCCAAGCGGCATCCCAGCGGTGTGGATCTTGAGGATCTCCTTGAGCGACTCGGTATCGGGTGGTGGGATGTGCAGCACACGCTCGAACCTGCCGCTACGCAGGAGCGCCGGGTCGAGCATCTCGGGGCGGTTGGTCGCGGCGACCACGATGACGCCGTCCATGCCTTCGATGCCGTCCATGCTGCTGAGGAGCTGGTTCACGACGCGGTTCATGACGTTGGAGCCATCGCCCGAACCGGTTCGACGGATGCTGGCGATGCTCTCGAACTCGTCGAGGAAGACGATGGAAGGACTGGATTGCTTGGCTTTCTTGAAGATCTCGCGAACTGCCTTCTCGGACTCGCCAACCCACTTGGAGATCAGTTCCGGTCCTGTGATTGTGATGAAGTTCGCCTTGGCCTCGTTGGCTATCGCCTTGGCGAGCAGCGTCTTGCCTGTCCCTGGGGCACCGAACAGGATGATTCCCCTCGGGGGGCTGATTCCGAAGTGCTCGAACAACTCGGGCTTGGTCAGAGGCCACTCGACGCTCTCCTTGAGCCTCTCCTTGATCTCGTCCAAGCCTCCGACCTCGTCCCAGGAGACGTCGGGAACTTCGAGGTAGATCTCGCGCAGGGCGCTCGGCTCGATCTCTTTGATGGCCTGACGGAAGTCGGACATCCTGACCTCCATCTTCTCGAGTACCTCGGGCGGAATATGCTCCTCGTCGAGGTCTATCTCAGGAAGGTACCGGCGTAGGGCCTTCATCGCCGACTCGCGGACCAGTGCCGAGATATCGGCCCCTACGAAGCCGTACGAGTTCTCGAGCAGATAGTCGATGTCGAAGTCATCGCTGATCGGCATGCCACGAGTGTGGATTCCGATGATCTCGGCCCGGCCGTTCTTGTCGGGCACGCCTATCTCCAGCTCGCGGTCGAAGCGGCCGGGCCGGCGTAGCGCCGGGTCGATGGCGTCACGGCGGTTGGTAGCGCCGATCACTACGACGTTGTCGCGCCCCTGCATGCCATCGAGCAGGGTGAGGAGCTGGGCCACGACCCTGCGCTCGACTTCGCCGGTGACGTCCTCGCGCTTGGGCGCGATGCTGTCGAGCTCGTCGATGAAGATGATGGCGGGTGCGTTGGCAGCGGCCTCGTCGAAAATCTCGCGGAGCTGCTTCTCGCTCTCGCCGTAGTACTTCGAGATGATCTCCGGGCCGTTGATCGAAGTGAAGTGGGCCTGTGTCTCCGAGGCGACCGCTTTGGCAATCAGGGTCTTGCCGGTCCCGGGCGGACCGTGGAGCAGGACCCCTCTGGGCGGGTCGATCCCGAGCCGCCTGAACAGGATTGGATGCTTAAGCGGGAGCTCGATCATCTCGCGGACCTTCTGCAGCTGCTCCCCGAGACCGCCGATGTCCTCGTAGGAGATGGTCTGGACTCGGCCTGGTTCCTCCTCGTCTACGGCCTCCTCCTTGATGATGATCTCAGTGTCTGGCAGGACCTGGACGATGCCCTTCGGGTTGGTCGAGACGATTGCGAACGGGAGAGCCTCGGCGAACAGCGTCATGCCGGGGATGAAGATGCGATCGCCGGCGACCACGGGGCGCTTGTTGAGGCCGCGTCGGGCGAAGCCCTCGATGCCCGGCCCGAAGCGGACCTTCTGCTGTTTGGCCATCACGGGGCTGAGCACCAGCCGCTCGCATGGGTTGGTTTCTACCTTAGTGATGGTGACCCGGTCACCGAGGCTCACACCGGCGTTCTTGCGGATTATTCCGTCGATTCTGATAACTCCGAGGTTGGCATCCTCGGGTCGGCAGCGCCAGACGATAGCGGCAGTACGCTGGTCGCCTGCTATCTCGACTATGTCGCCGGGCTTGAGACTGAGCTCATTGTCGAAAGGAACGCGCGCGCGACCGTGTCCCACGTCGCTTGGGATGGCCTTCGCCACCCTGAGGATCAAGGATTCTGACGAGTCTTCTGACACAACGGCACGCCCCTGACAGATACTCTTCGTTCATGAGGCTAGTTAAACCTACCAACAGAGCGGTGTCCTTTGGGTCGGAACGGTTATCGGAATGATGGGGCCCGATGAGTAGGATTCATGGCGTAAGTGCGATTCGCGGTGGCCATGACCCATGTGCTCGAGACCGGTTTCGAAGTGATGGAGAGCGACAATCCCAACGGGAGCCCGAAAGTTCGCGGTTACAACATCGTCAACGGGCAGTTGACTCTGGCCAGGGACGGAGGCACCTTCGAAAGCCGCAACCCGGCTTGGCTCGACGACTGCCTCGGCGAGTTCCCACTCTCCGAAAAAGAGGATGTTCACGCTGCCTTGAGTGTAGCAAAGGCGGCCTTCCCGGGCTGGGCTGCAACGCCCGCTCCCACGCGCGGTCAGATCATAGGAAACATGGGTCGCCTGCTGATGGAATACAAGGACGACATCGTTCGAGTCGAGACTCGCGAGATCGGCAAGACGCTCAAGGAGAGCGCGGGCTCGGTTCAAGAGGCCATCGACACCTGCCTGTTCTTCCAGTCCGAGGGTCGCCGACTGTACGGTCAGACGGTCAACTCCGAATTGCCGGACAAGGAGCTCTTCACCTACCGCCGACCCCTGGGGGTCTGCGGCATCATCAACGCCTGTAACTTCCCAGCCGCAGTGCCGTTCTGGAAGATGATTCCCGCCATCATGTGCGGCAACACCTGCGTCTGGAAGTCGCCGCAGGACGCGCCTCTGCTATCCTTCATGCTAACGCGCATAATGCACGAGGCTGGTCTGCCTGATGGAGTCATCAACCTCGTTCACGGAAAGGGCAGAGGTGCCGGTCAGAGCCTGGTCGATGCCGTCGACGAGGGCATGGTCAACAAGATCAGTTTCACTGGCTCGACCGCAGTCGGCAAGATGATCGGCGAGATCTGCGGTCGCAACCTAGTCTCCTGCTCGCTAGAGCTCGGCGGCAAGAACCCACTCGTGGTGATGCCATCAGCCAACCTTGACAATGCAGTGGAAGGAGCCTACTGGGCGGGCTTCGGCACAGCGGGTCAGCGCTGCACTTCGCTTGGCAACCTCATCATCCACGAAGACGTCTACGACGAGTTCATGTCGAGGTTCATGGCTAAAGTGGAGTCGACGAGGGTCGGTGACTCGATGCGTCACGACGATATCCTGTACGGGCCCATGCTGTCAGAGAAGTACGCCAGGGACTTCCTGAGCGATCTCGAGATGTGCGAGTCCAGCGGTGCGATCAAACTCTGGGGCGAGGGCATAATTACGAACGAAAACAAGCCGATTAACTTCGTCGGAGACGCCTCCGAGGGCGTCTACATGTGGCCTCACGTATATGCCGATGTGACTGAGGACATGGAGTGCTTCCACGAGGAGATCTTCGGCCCGGCGGTCACTGTAGTCAAGGCAAGGGACTTCGACCACGCTCTGCATCTGGCCAACGCCTCGCCATACGGCCTGTCGAGTGCCTGCTACACCAATGACAGGCTCGAAGCCTACCGATTCAAGACCGGCATCAAGGCCGGAATGACGGGAATCAACAACTCGACCACCGGGGCCGAGGCCCACCTACCGTTCGGCGGAGTCAAGGGCAGCGGCAACGGAACCCGCGAGTCAGGCATCTGGGTCATCGAGGCCTACTCCTACTGGCACGCCGTCAACGATGAGCTCAGCGGCAAGTTGCAACTCGCTCAGATGGACGTCGACGAGGTCCACATCGAGGAAGCAGACGCCGACTACGCCGGCCTCGCTTAGATTAGCATCTCACCACACTTGGAACAAGGCAGCCCCGGCAGCCACGCACCGGGCATGTGGCCGCAGTTGGGGCAGATCGAGGATTCAATGTCGTCACCGAGCATCTGGGAGTGCAGTGCAGACGGGCCGCTTTGAACCCTGCACCGGCAGAAGACTGGGCCCCACAGGGGCCCATGCAATCCCTTATGGGGCTATGACTGTGCCATGCGGCCATCAGGGATGAGCCATGAGCGAGGGCATGAAGCTCCCGATGAAGAAGGGCTTCGGTGCCACAGACCGGGTCGATGACTGGTGGAAGAGCCCGAGCGCGATGGCGGCGTATCTCGGGATCATGATCGTCTATTCGACCTGGCGCGGCATGATGGAAGCCGACTTCTGGTTCTTCGAGGAGTTCGGCAGGAGCGCCGGGCACCAGACAATGTGGATCGAAAGCGAAGGCAGCCACGTCCTGAGCCCGCTGTTCTCCCCGCTGGTCATCCCTGGGGGTGATGGCTTGGGCTCGATGGTGCCGCTCTGGCTGGCTTGGATGTCCCCGGCGATGTTCATACTCATCTTCCCGATTGGGTTCAGGGCGACCTGCTACTACTACCGCAAGGCGTACTACCGCGCTTTCATGCAGCAGCCTACCGGATGCGCGGTCTCGAAGCCATGGGACGAATACAGCGGAGAGACCGGACTGCTAGTCGTGCAGAACCTGCATCGCTACTTCATGTACGTCGCTCTGATCTACCTGCCGATTCTGTCCTACGACGTCTGGATGTCGGTCAACTTCCACGAAAGCGCAAGCGATTTCAACCTAGGTAGCACCGATGCCTACGGAGTCAGCGTCGGCTCGCTCATACTTCTGATCAATGTCATATTTCTCGCTGGCTATACCTTCGGTTGCCACGCCTTCCGCCACGTGGTCGGTGGTGGTGCCAACGAATGGACTGCCACCCCGATGAGTCGGCTCAAGTACAAGCTCTGGAAGTTCTCCACCTCATTCAACGAGAGCCACAGGGAATGGGCCCTCTACAGCCTGTTCTGGGTGATGCTTGCTGACTTCTACATCTACGCCTGCACCGACCCTATGTTCGGCTGGACCGATGTAATCCTCTGGGGTGGTCTGTGATGGATGAGGTAGTAACCCACGAGCACGACGTCGTGGTGATCGGTGCCGGTGGCGCCGGGCTGCGCGCGGCCATCGAGGCAAGCGCCGCAGGAGTTAGTGTCGCCATGATCTGCAAGTCGATGCTCGGCAAGGCGCATACCGTGATGGCCGAGGGCGGCGCTGCCGCAGCGCTGGCCAACAATGACCCACGCGACTCATGGCAGACCCACTTCCGTGACACGATGAAGGGAGGCATGTACCTAGGAGACTGGCGAATGGCGCAGATTCACGCGCAGCAGGCGCCGGACCGCATCCGCGAGCTCGAGCAGTGGGGCGCGGTGTTCGATCGCACGCCGAAGGGGATGACGAGCCAGCGCAACTTCGGCGGCCACACCTACCCGCGGCTCGCCCACATCGGCGATGCCACCGGCCTCGAGATGATCCGCACGCTGCAGCAGAGAGGGATCCACATGGGAATGGACGTGTTCATGGAGTTCACAGTGCGTAGGCTGTTCAAGGCCGATGGACGTATCTCCGGCTGCTTCGCCTACGACCGCAACGACGGCTCACTCCATGTCTTCAAGGCCAAGTCAATCGTCCTCGCTACCGGCGGCATCACCCGCTGCTGGGAGGTCTGCTCCGGCTCCTGGGAGTACACCGGAGAGGGTCACGCTCTGGCCTACTGGGCTGGGGCCGAGATGGGCGACATGGAGTTCGTCCAGTTCCACCCCACCGGCATGATCTGGCCGCCATCGGTCAAGGGCATACTGGTCACTGAGGGGGTTCGCGGGGAGGGTGGTGTGCTGCGAAACTCCGAGGGCAGGCGATTCATGTTCGACTACATCCCGGAGAGGTATGCAGACGAGTTCGCCGACACTGAGGAGGAGGCGCTCGCTTGGGTCGACGAAGTCATCTCCGGCGAGCTCACAACACATCGCAGGCCGCCCGAGCTGTTGACCCGCGACGTGGTTGCCAAGGCGATTAACAGCGAGGGCGACGCGGGCAGGGCCTCCGAGCACGGCGGCGTCTACCTCGATATCTCCTGGCGTGATCCAGAGCAGGTCATGAGGAAGCTCCCTGGGATGCACCACCAGTTCAAGGAGCTCGCTGCGGTGGACATCACCGAGCAGCCGATGGAGGTCGGGCCGACAGCTCACTACGTGATGGGTGGTGTGCGGGTCGATCCGTACTCGCAGGAGACATCGATCCCCGGGCTATATGCCGCAGGTGAGGTGGCAACCGGCATGCACGGCGCCAACAGGTTGGGTGGGAACTCGCTCACCGACCTCATCGTGTTCGGCAGGATAGCCGGCGAGCAGGCAGCCGAAGCCGCCAATGATATGGATCACTTCGCCGGCATCGCGCAGTCGGAAATCGGCGATGTAGTGGCTGAGACCCTCACCCCACTGCAGCGCGAGGGCGGGGAGAACCCGGCCCAAGTCGTCGGCGACCTGCGTGAGATGATGCAGCACAAGGCCGGCATCATCAGGAGCGGGAATCTGCTGCTGGAGGCCATCGACGATCTGCATTCGCTGGAGGAGCGGGCCGATGCCACATCACCGGGTGGAGGCAGGACTTACAACCCAGGTTGGCATCAGGCGCTCGAGCTTAGCGCGATGATTGACGTCAGTCGGATGTGCGCATTGGCCGCGCACAGGCGCGAAGAGAGTCGGGGAGCGCACACCCGCGCCGACTTCCCCGAGACCGATGATTCGCACTGGGGCAGAGTCACGAGCGTGATCTCGATTGGTGAGGACGGCTCTATGGACATAGGCTACGCTTCCTACCCCGCGATACCGGAGGAGCTCAGGACGCTGCTCGACACGGATGACCCGCACGAGGAGGACTGATCATGAGCGATGAGGTGACATTCCGAGTGTTCAGGGGCGAGCCTGACGCCGACGGCGACCCGTTCGGCCAGATGGTCGACTACACCGTCGAGATAGAAGAAGGCATGGTGGTGCTCGACGTCATCCACCGGATACAGGCCGAGCAGGCTCCTGACCTCGCATGCCGCTGGAACTGCAAGGCCGGCAAATGCGGCTCGTGCAGTGCCGAGGTCAATGGCAAGCCCAAACTGATGTGCATGACTAGGATGGATGACGTCCTCGAGGAGACTCCAGTTGGCGAGCCTGTCCTAGTCAAGCCGATGCAGGCATTCCCGCTGACCAAGGATCTGGTGACCGACACCTCTTGGGCCTACGAGACTGACAAGCGAATCACCCCGATCAACGGACCGGAGGAGGCTGACTGGGAGTTCCACCAGGAGGAGGCTGACCGATTGCAGGAGTTCCGCTCCTGCATCGAGTGCATGCTGTGCGTCGACACCTGCCACGTTCTGCGCGAGCATCAGATGTTCGAAGAGTTCGCCGGCCCGCGCTTCTTCGTCCGACTGGCCGGCCTTGAGATGCACCCGCTGGACTCCGAGAGCAGGATCCCCGAGATCAAGGACGACTTCGGAATCGGCTACTGCAACGTCACCAGATGCTGCACTGACGTATGCCCGGCCGGCATCAACATCACAGACAACGCGATCATCCCACTCAAGGAGCGAGTGGTCACGGAGTACTACGACCCGCTGGCCATGCTAGCGCGCAAACTCGGGCTGCGTGGCTGAGGGGCCGAAAGCCCCAGTCTGAGGCGTGCTACGCCCCTCCTCAGAATCTGTACCTGCTCTCTGACAAGAGAGTGTACCAGACACTCAGATGCGCATGGTTCCGCTCTTCTTGACATTCGCCTTCTTGATTCTGGCAGGTAGCCATGCAGGCCCGTTCCGGGGCTTGTTCACCATCTCAGTCCAGCCATTGAAGCAATGGACCTTGTTGGTTCCACGCTCCCTCAGACAGATTTCGGTGTGACCTCGCGTGGCTGCCTTGAGGGCTGCACCGCGGGGCTGCTTGCTCACGAACACTTGCGTTGTGTCCTTGCCGTCTTCCATTAGTACGAAGTATTTCTTTCCAGACATGAAGCAATTCCTCCGCCGCGCCGGTTTTCAGAGGGGATAATGAAGTTATGGGCGAAGAAACGCTACACTGCGCCTCTATTGAGGGGTTTCTCGAAAAACCGAAGGGGCTGAAATCTCATATTTCCGCGCAAGCGAGGGTCTTCGTGTTCACCACTCCGGGTATCGAACGAATGGACCCAACCACACTTCGGGCTATGTCGCCCATGTTGTCACCCTCTACCTTGACTATCAGGTCGTAGTCGCCGAAGAGCAGGTTCGCATCGGTGACGCATTCGAGGTCGGCGGCCACCTGGTGGACGCTGGACTCCGAGCCCGGCTCGACGTTGATTAGCACATAGCCGACAGACATACCGGACTCTGGATAGTCATCCCGAATCAAGGTTCCCTAAACTGGAATCGGCTGAAATCGACTACGATGAATAGATATCCGATGGCCTCACCTTGGGAAACGTATGGCAGAGGTCATCATCGTTAGAGAATGCCGTCACGGTCAGGTCAGGGTCGTATTCGGTAACCTGCCCGGCATCGAAGGTGATGTCGTGGTCATCCCGGCCAACAATAGGCTCGCTGGCAGGGAGGGCTTGGACGAGAGGATGCAACTGGCCGCCGGGCCCGAACTCAGGGAGTTCTGCGCCGGCATCGCCAATGAGCGGCGCAAGCTGAACCTCCAGCCATGCAGCGTCGGCGAGGCTGTGACGACCCCTGCCTTCAACCTGCTAGCGAAGCACATCGTCCACGTGGTCGGGCCTGACTGCAGAAGGCCAACGCAGGACACATTCAGACGCGAACTGCTGAAGAAGTCGTACATGGCTATGTTCGCTGAGGTCGAGAAACTCAAGCCTCGGGAGACCCTAGTCACTCCACCCCTCGGCATGGATGTCTTCGCATACCCCCACAGAGAGGGTGCTCGAATGACCATGGAGATCATTCTGGAGTGGATGGATGCCGAGCACGACCCTGGAGTGGACATGGTGCTTATCGTCACCGATGAGGACAACTTCCTCAAAAACATGAAGACGGTCTACCGCGAGAGCGAGGACCGTTTTCCGGGGGTCGACAGGACGCGTGAATACCGAAAGGGCAAGTTCCACTGATCCCCGACCAATGTTCTCAAGAACCCTGAGAATGCGATAGCGCCGTGGGCGGCGTTTACGAGCGCGAGTTGCGGGCAGTACTCGCGGGCGAGCTGAAGGGCGTCCGTGCCGTCACGAAGTCCTGCAGCGAGGTCGAGCGCGCTCGCGCGATGCAGGTCCTCCAGCGTCCCTTCCTTGTTGTCAGGGCCCCCGGCAGCGGCTCCGAGGGGACCGGTGACCTGCTGGTCCTGCGCGGTGACATGTGCTTCCCCATCGAAGTCAAGTCCTCGAAGTACTCACGACAGTACCTGTCCGGGAGGACGATGGTCCAGTACGAGGCCCTCCGTTCGACCGGCGAGAGGTGCGGGCTGCTGCCGCTCTACGCATACAGGCTGAAGGGTGTCAGGGGCGACAGTTGGAGGATCATGCGAGTCGAGGTGGAGTCGTTGACTGGGAAGTTACGTCATCTGTCGAGAAGCATCCCCAAACTCCCACTGACGCGCAATGGGACCCCTCACCTCGACTGGGAGAAGGGCATGCCACTGCATCGCTTCCTGGCTCTGGTCTGCCGCTCTGACGGGGCACGCTCCATCGAGACCGACCCAGCTAGCGCGCAGATCTACCGGTCGATGCTCGAATCGGCCAACTAGTCAGACCCCTGCTCTCCGGACAACTCCGACTCCAAGCGGTAGAGTCTCTGCTTCAGGCGCTCGACATTGTCCTTCACGTCGTCTAGCGAGGCCTGATTGAGCAGTCGCTTGACGCTGTCTCGTTCGCGCCTCAGGGAGTCGATTCGCCTGGTCAGGCTCCTGTCGTCTTCCAGCGGGTCGTCGGCCACGAACAGCGGAGGAGGGTCCATCTCAAGTCGCTTACTGCCCAGAGACGCAGGTTGAAGAGGGAAAATGCAACCCTCATACCATGCAAGAGGAGCGGCGGTCGAGGAGTTACCTGATTCCACTGCTGCTGCTGTACCTGCTATATTACCTGGGTATGCCGCTATGGGGGGTGGCGGTTTCGGGACTGTGGTACATCGGTCTGCTGTACCTCGAGGACAATGGGTCTCTCGACAAGTTGGGGGTTTCGCGGATGCTCGGGATCGTCCTGATGATTCGAACTAGGCACGGGCAGGGGCTGCTGGAGAAAATATCTCGAAACAGGAGATTCTGGCGCGCCTTCGGGGAGATGTCGATCTGGCTCTGCCTGTTCGTCATGCTCGGTGTCGTCGCGCTGCTCGTATTCACGGCGATCAGCACCGTGATGGCTCCGCCCGAGGAGTACCTGCCAGCCAGCGACCTGCTGCTGATACCAGGTGTGAACAGTTTCGTGCCGTTCTGGTGGCCGGTTCTCGCCCTCATCATCGCGCTGGTGATTCACGAGTACAGCCACGGCATCCAAGCACGTGCGCACGGGATGCGCGTGAGTAGTTTCGGACTCCTGCTAGCTGGACCCGTGCCCATAGGAGCTTTCGCGGAGCCGCAGATGCACGAGATGATTCGCGCGCCTAGGAGAGAGAGGATGAGGCTGTACGCCGCCGGACCATCGATCAACATCATCGCGACCTACGTCACTCTCATTCTGCTGTCCGCAACCGCTGCTGGACTCGTCGCCGGCAACCCGGGGGTGCACGCATCTGGGATAATCGCCGATGAGGCTGCTGAGGAAGCAGGCTTGCTACCATATGAGATAATCACTCACATCGACGGCAACGGGGTGCCGGGATACGAGGCCTTCTCGAACGAGATGGACGAACTGTCGGTCGGCGACCAAGCGACATTCACGGTGCTCTCACATCCTGACTCCGGAGGGGAGCGAGTCGAACGCGATCTGGTTGTAACTCTCGGGGATCGTTACCTGTACCACTTAGGACAGTGTGATGGAGATGCTGTGTGCATCGAGGATACGGAGGCTCTGTTGGCCGATTTAGGCATCGAGCCAGGCGATGCGTTCCTAGGGGTCAGCGGACTGCGATTCGGGTCTTCTTCAGTCGATTACTACTCCAACATCCTGAGTGGCGAGTTCTCGTACAGGCAGACCATTCTGGCAACGTCTCTGACTCCTTTGGCGATGATTGGGGTCCCGATACAGTTCGATGGTCAGACGATGCTGCTCGAGGAGCGCGCCATGCTCGAGGCCGGTGACGGTGTGATAGCGTCTGCTGTGGGCACCGGCGGCATGCTCATGCTGTTCGACTTCCTGTTCTGGTTGGTCTGGATCAACTTCCTGCTCGGCTTCGCCAACCTGATTCCGATGATTCCGTTTGATGGTGGTCACATCGTGCGCGATGGCACTCACTCCGTACTCGCCAGACTCAATAGGAACATGCACCCGATGCGCGTGGAGTCGTTAGCTGACAGGATTAGCGGCGTGAGTAGCATCCTGATCCTCATCATCGTGGTTATGCCAATCATCATGCCGAGGCTGATGGGCTAGTCACTCTTCCTCGTCTGAGGAAGGCCTGAGTCTATCCATCGCGGTCTCGAGCATATACGGTGCTGCGATGATCACTGCTATCACGACCCCGAGGCCCCTCCATGTCTGGTCACTGACGGAAGACGATGTCCCGGAGAAGAAGAGCTTGGCCGCGCCGAGCCAGGGAATCTCTGCTGAGGCGACTCCGACGACCCAGTCGTCCTTCACGGCCAGAACCGGATTGCCGTTCTCGTCCTTGAGCCCGTTGCCGCGGATGTACTGCTCGCTCGCATCTGGGTTGGTGGCTCGCAATTGGTCTATTTTGCAGCCATTGCTGTCCACGTTGTCGCCGGTGGTCAGATAGCCCTCGTGCGGCGGCACCCAGCGGTCAATCATGAGGTCGTACGTACCCCCGTGGTAGGGGCATTGGTAATCCAGCGTCCAAGTGACGCTGTCCACGTTGCGCAATGTAGTTCCGGGAACGTCCCAGCCCCCCGATTCGTTTGCCACGGCCTTGAGCAGGGGCCGGTGGATGACCGGGGTGTCTGAGCCTCCGTTCTTCTGGTAGATGATGACGTCTCCCGCCATCCCGTGCGTCTCGTAGCCGAAGTTCGCGTTACCCTCCTCGGTCGCCTCGACGAAAGTCACTATGTCGACTCGATCGGGGTTCATCACCAGAACTAGGTCACCCGGGTCTATGCTGCCGATCGAGCCCTCCTCGGTATGCATCATCGAGCCGGACTCGACAACGACCATGGGCGGGAAGGAGCCGGTAGCAGCCCACATGGAGCCGAGTAGCAGAATCACGAGGCCGCCAGCCAGCATGGCCTCCCTAGCCCAGGTGAATCCGGTGGCCATGTCATTCCTCCTCGCTGGCGGGTGATTCAACCCGAGGGCGCGTTGACCACATAAGGGTCGCGAACACGGCGATGAAGAGCAGGCTGATGGCGTCGAAATGCGGCGAGGACTCGTAGACCCTCTCCATCCCGTGGATCGACGCAGTCAGGTCAAGTGTGTGGTCGCGCTCGCCGCTGACCCCGGTGAAGAGGCCGAACATGCTGTTCGACAGAAGCAGCAGTGTGGTGAACGAGAACCCGGCTATCAAGCCACGGTTCACCGTCGGATTCCTCAGAGCCCAGAGGCCTGGTAGAATCTTCGAGAGCATCGAGTTGCTGGTGTTCCACCACGAGTCGGGTACCGATGGGAGGACTTCGAAGTCCCCTTCGTCCGGCGAGTCGGCGTCCCTTATCGGACCGACCGACTCGACCCTGTACTTCTTCCCGATTTCGACGTTGTGCATCTGGTACAGGCCCATCAGACGCGCTTGGTAGGCCTTGCCGAGCATGTCTGCTGCGTCTTCAGCCTCCTTCCTGCGGCGCAGCACCTCGGGACGCGAGTCGGTCATCAGGATGTCCTCGAGAATCTGGCGCTGCCCCATGTAGACGAAGAACTCGGGCCCTAGGTAGAACGACACGACGAGTCCTCCGACGAGCGCCAGCCAGCTCCAGGGCACTAGATTATCATACTCGGGATCGCCGTAGCCACCGAGGACGAACAGGAAGACGAATCCCCATACCAGACAAGCGACCGAGAGGATGGTCGAGTAGGTGATTATCTGGAAGTGTCGGTCCTTCTGACTCTCCCACAAACGGCCGAACAAGCCGAGTTTTCGAGTGCCTCTACGCGCCATCTTTCCCGTCGCGGGGTCATGCTCTCCCGATTAGTGCCTTCCTACGAGTCGTTTGCGCTCGCATCATGATGCGAAACCCCCTGAGCGCAGGAAATCCGATTATTTCATGAGCAGGACACGGTATTGCGACTCTATGAAGCACCTATGGATGGCTGTGCTCGTTATTTGCAGCCTGATCCCGCCGGGATGCTTCGGTCCCGAGGAGCCTGCTGAACTCGACCCCTACGGAGACGAGGATGAAGACGGTCTGCCGAACGGCTGGGAGGAGGAACACGGCTTGGATCCCATGAACGCCAGTGACGCTCTGGTCTGCCACGGCAAGGCCGAGTACTGCCTGCTCTCGTATGACAACTTCACCTTCCCGGAGACTCACAACTCGTTCGCGACCATCGAGGACGGTGTGTGGATGGCGATGAACCACAAGACCGGACTGCAGTCACAGTGGGACGGTGGGATTCGCGCCTACATGCTCGATACCCATCACCTCTCCAAGGACGACACTGACATCGAGGACGTTCGATTCTGCCACGGTGACCCCGATTCGAGCTTCATGCACCCGTGCAGATACTCCGAGGTCGATGCATACGCCTGGCTGAGGCATCTGAACTCGCTGATGAACAACAGCAGCGGCGACGTAGTCAGCCTGCTGCTAGAGAACTACGTGCCGGGCGAGCACCTCGAGGTCCTGTTCAACCAGACCGGGATGCTCAACAGGACCTTCGTGCACATTCCCGGCGAGCCCTGGCCGAGCATCGGAGAGATGGTGCTCGCCGGCACGGACCTCATCGTATACTGGGACTATCAGTATGACGAGAGATACCCATGGCTCCACCACGCCTGGACCCACAGCTGGGACACCCCGTACGGCGAGGATGAGCAGGAGGACATGTCATGCAGGGTCGGCAGGGGTGATGGGATTCAGCCGGTGTGGCACCTGAACAACTGGCTGACCAGCGCCTTCGGCTTGGCTGACCCAGTGCGCGCGCGAGACGTCAACGACTACGACACCTTGCTGGAGAGAGCGCTGGGGTGCTGGGAGGAGGTCGATGACAGGCCTACTTTCATCGCCGTCGACTACTGGGAGGACGGTGAGATCACCAACGTGACCATCACTCTGAACAAGATGAGGAACTGGTCATCGGAGGTCCCTCCTCATCCGTAGTCGTGTGCGAGGGTTTTCCTCACACGACCTCGGCCGAAAGCCGTGGCCAGCACCGCGCTCGACCGACTTCATCCCAAGGTAAGGGGGCTGGTCGAGGAACGGGGCTGGACCTTGACCCCCATCCAGAACGAATCGGTGGCTGACTTGGTCGACGGCAAGCACCGCCTGCTACTGGCTCCCACAGGAAGCGGGAAGACCGAGGCAGCCGTCCTGCCTCTGGCCTCGCGTGCGCTCTGGGAGGGTTGGGAGGGGCTGTCGATTCTGTACGTCACGCCACTGCGCGCGCTGAATCGCGACATCGACAGAAGACTCGCAGCGATGCTCGAGCCGCTGGGACTGAGCGTCGGTCTGAGACACGGTGACACGACGCAGAAGGAGAGAACCAGGCAGTCGCGAAACCCGCCGAACCTGCTGGTCACGACTCCCGAGACCACGCAGATCATGCTGCTCGGCAGTCGGCTGAGGCGGCATCTCGCCGGACTCAAGGCCATTGTGCTCGATGAGGTCCACGACCTCGCTGCTTCGGAGCGGGGCTCACAGCTCCTCGTCGGCATCGAGCGCATAGAGGACTATTGCTCGGCTCCGATCCAGCGAATCGGGCTGTCTGCGACCGTCGGTAACCCCAACGAGGTCGCCAAGTGGATGTCGGACTCGACCGAGCCTGTGATTGGACCCGCTCCGAGGACGACTCGCTTGCTGGTCCACCGAGAGCCTGCCTCGCCAGAGGACGAGGTGCTCTCCGTAGAGTGGTCGAAATCACCTGGTTCCGTCGCAGCCTTTCGGAGACTCGCAGCCTTACTGATGGATGACCCGCCCTCGTTGGTCTTCGTCAACTCCCGAAGCGCAGCGGAGACCGCTGCACAGAGGCTGGCAAGCCTCGTTCCCGAAATCAAAGTCGGCGTTCACCACGGGAGTCTTGCCCCCGAGACCCGCCGGGATATGGAGGACGCGCTCCGTGCGGGCGAGTTGCACGGGCTGATCTGCACCAGCAGCCTCGAGCTCGGCATAGACATCGGCTCAATCCGCAGAGTGCACCAACTACAGAGCCCGAGGGCAGTTGACAGGATGCTGCAGAGGGTCGGTCGCGCCGAACACCACCTCGGAGGGACCGGTAGGGGCGAGATACTCGTCTGGGAGGTCGACGACATAGCAGAGGGCGCAGTCATCGCGCGCAGGGCCATGGCCGGTGAGATCGAGGGCGTCGAGTGGCGCACCGACCCCGGGGTAGTGGCCGCCAACCAACTCCTGCAGATGTCCATGGAGCGAGGGGTCGTACCCCTGGAGAAGGCCACGGAGATAATCGGGAGGTGCTCGATATTCCACGAGTGGAGCCATGATTCAACCCTCGCCGTCCTGAGAGTGCTCGACGACCGCTGGCTCGTTAGACTCGTGGACGAGCCGTCGGAATCCGATGTGACGACCTGGTCCGCGAAGTTATGGAAGGAGTTAGCATCGAGGAGTCAGGGTGACGCACCCGCTGAGCGGCCGCGCTGGGAGTTGGAGCAGTCGGAGGCTGATAAGGAGAAATGGCGTCGGCAGTTCCTGTCGGCTCTGCCGGATTCTCTCAAGGGCGGGTGGTTCTCACCCGCCGGCAGACTGGGTAAGACCCGAACTGAGCACATTTCGATGATACCAGACGAGACGTCCTACCGCGTCCGAGATGTGGTCACCCGCAAGGTGCTGGGCTCGGTCGACGAAGCATTCGTCCTCACGCTGGGCTATGGCGGCGAGGACTCCCGGGGCCGGGCTCGCCGTTTCGTGATGGCCGGCCGCACTTGGCAGATCATCGACGCCGACCCCGAGCAAGAGGAGCTCGTGGTGGCCCCTGTGAAGGAGACTGGTGAGGCACCGGTGTGGATCGGCGAGTTGCCGCCGGTGCCACAAGAGGTCGCTGAGGAAGTCGGCAGACTGAGGCGCAGTGCAGCGATTGCCATTGGCGCCTTGCCGCCTGAGGATGGTTACCTGCCTTTCGACGCTTACCCACTCTCGGATGATGCCAGGCAGAGTCTGGTCTCGAGCGTAGCCGAGCATGTGGACGCGACCGGGGAGCTCCCTGACGACAGGAATATCACGATCGAGGACAGGAATGGTACGGTGGTGCTCAACACCTGCCGTGGATCGAAGGTCAACGAGACCCTGGCTCACTTCATACAAGCCATGGGATCGATGCGGGAGGGCAAGATGGGCAGGGCGCTCGTAGACCCGTACAGAATAGCATTCCAAGTCCCTGGGATGACGCCCCAGAACGTGATGGAATGGCTCAACGAGACTCCCCCGAAAGCACTGGTCTCCATACTGAGGATGACCATACCCAACGGGCGCGCCGTGCGCTGGAGGGTCGTCCAAGTGGCCCGTCGGATGGGCGTTCTGAGGAAGGGCGTGGACCCACGAAAGGTCAACTTGGACGGTCTGATGCAGCGATACCGAGGGACTCCTGTCATCGAGGAGTCGTTCGACAAGCTGTTCCACGAGAGGATGGATGTCGATGCGACGGTGGATCTGCTGAGGCAGGTACAGCAAGAGGAGGTCAGGGTGGTGCACACGGTGCCCGGGCCGCTGGGGATGACTCCGAAGGGAGAACGCGACCTGCTCCTGCCATCGTGGTCTGACAGGGAGTTGCGAGAGCGTCTGGAGATGCGCCTGCTCAACGAGCGGGCGGTCCTGATATGCCTGAACTGCAAGAGCAGAAGGCGCAGGCGGGTCGAGCGATTCGGAGCCAGGATCGAGCCCTGCTCGTCGTGCAACGGGACGATGCAGGCTTGCGCGCCCGAGAGGATGGAAGCGATGCTCGCAGAATGGGTCGACAGCTCAGACCCGAAGATCCGCGGCAAGATGGAGAAGAACGCGGAACTGGTCCGCACCCACGGCCTCGAGGCGGTGATGTGCCTGATGGGGCGTGGCATTGCAGAGGAGACTGCAACCCGAGTCCTGCGAGGCCACATCGCCGGCGAGAGGGTGCGGCTGCTGAGAGCAATCCACAATGCCGAGTTGAATTACGCTAGAACGCGACGATACTGGTCCTGACGCAATCCCTATGCGCGTTCGACCCACACAGCTGGTCGTGTTGCTCGGATTGACTGGGGGAAACGCCTCGGGAAAAACCACGATAGTTCAGTGGTTCGCAGACCGGGGCGTTCGCACGGCATCGTGCTCGGACTCGATTCGCGCCTGGCTGGCCGAGCAGGGCATCGAAGGAAGTCGCGAGGCCCTCATCGAAGGCGGCAGGGAACTGAGGCGTCAAGGTGGTCCCGGCATCCTCGCAGAGATGCTGCTCGACATCCTCAGAGGCGAGGATGCGGTCATCGACTCTATCCGCACGCCCGGCGAGGTCGAGGCGCTGCGGACTCGTGACGATTTCATCCTTATCGAGGTCCGTGCCACCGCCGATTTGCGATGGGAGCGTTCGCAAAATCGAGCGCGTTCCGGAGATTCTGCGGACAAAGCGACCTTCATGGCGCACGAGAAGTCTGAGGAAGTGGCTCGCGACGAAACCGGTCAAGCGCTTGTCGCCACTGCTAGGATGGCTGATCTGATGCTAATCAACGAGGGTTCTGTAGAGGAGCTGCACGAGGACCTCGAGGATTTTCTGGCAAGACTGCCCTAGGCCTGTCTGACCGTTAATCCGGCCTCTTCCATCATGCTCATCGCTATGCTGAAGTCCTCCTCCCAGCGCTCCGGAATATCGATCCCAGCCGGGTAGACCACCTCTGAGATGCCCGCTTGGATGAGTGAACGGGTGCAGCGCGAGCAGGGCGGCCATGTCACAAAGGCTACGTTACCCTTGAGCGAGACCCCGGTCCTCGCAGCATGCATGATCGCATTCTCCTCAGCGTGGCATATCAGGGGGTACTTCTGCTCGCGGTCCTCGAGCCTCTCCGCGTCGTCCTCGATGCCACGTGGGAAGCCGTTGAAGCCTGTCGAGCGGATCTCCCTGTCCTCGCCGACCACCACGCAGCCGACCTTGGTAGACGGGTCCTTGCTCCAAGTAGAGATATGGGCGGCGAGCTCGAGGAATCTCCTGTCCCACTTCTCAGTCATATCTTCACCTCAGGGCACATCTGTCAGGCCGTCGTTGTCTGGGTTGTCCTCAGTGAGGCTAGGATCGTATCCCTCCCATACATTCGGATTCGAGTAACAGTCGGGGTCGTCTTCGTCAGCTTGGCCACCATTATCGTTGTCTATCCCGTCGCCGCAATTGCCCTCCCCGACCTCTCCTCTCTTCGTCAGCAGATTGTCCACACCTCCTTCAGAGATGACTGCAATCAGGATGCCGAGGAGGACTAATGTGAGGGTGATGAGGATGACTTTGGATGCTGAGTCCCTAGACTCGACGACCACTCTGACTTCGACCTTCTCATCACCCTTCTCAGACATGCGATGCGAGCGTCTCAGCAGGTCATCGTACTTGGGTTCTTAGTGGACTGTCAACTCATCCCAGAGGTTCAATCCATCCCTTTCGACGACATATTTCAGCAGGTCACCGATGAGATATACGCTTCCTATCACGAGCAGTTGGTGCCCGCCTTCCCTAGCCATCTGGCCGGCCAACTCGAACGCCTTTCCGGGGTCCTTCTCCACAGCCGTCGAAATGTGTCCGACACCCATCTTCTCCATCATCTCGCAGAGCTGCTCCACAGAGATTGCGGGATTGCGGCCAGTCTGGGGCTCGGTGAGCACGACCTTCGGGAAGAGCTTGTCCATGCATATCTCAGTGACCACGGGTTCGAGGGTCGCCTCCAGATCGGCCTTCTCGCTCATCCCGAGCAGCACGATGCTGACGGGATGTGTCTCTGAGAGGTCGCGCTCGAGGCTCTCGGCGTTGTGAGCCGCGCTAAGTCGGGTCGCTACGCCCTCAATCCAATCCTCCCCATATCCGGGCGAGCGGCCCGGCCAATCACACTCGCCCTGAGACGTCTCCCAGCCTCCGATTTCGGCGACGGCCTCGACTATCCATCCGTAGTCATCCCAGGTCGAGTCGAGCATGTCATTCGGCCACCAGAACAGGTCATCACCAGCGGTTTGCTCTATGATGCGCCTGACCTCGGCATCCTCGGACTCAAGGGCGATGAGGGTGACTCCGGGGCGGTGGATAGCCGCCTTCTCGGTGGCGATCTCGGCGAGGGTGTCACCTAGGTACTCGGTGTGCTCCAGCGAGACCGTGGTGAGTATGCACAAGTCCGCATCGATCAGTCTCGTAGCATCGAGTCTGCCGCCCATGCCCGTCTCAATGATGGCACGCTCGATGCCGGCCTCGCTGAACGCCAGCATCGCGGTCAGGAAGGTAGCCTCGAAGTACGTCGGGATGCAAGCCGGCTCGGCCGAGGCGGCATCCCGGACAGCGCCGAGCAGCCGGTCGAAGGCCTCGGACGAGATCGGCCTGCCGTCGATGCGGACCCTCTCTTCGACCGTGACCAAGTGAGGTGAGGTGAACAGCCCCGTACGCAGGCCGCTGGCGGTGGCGGCGGCGGAGAGCTGGACGCACAGGGAGCCCTTGCCGTTGCTTCCGGCGACGTGGATCGAGGGGAAGTCCAGATGGGGATCTCCGAGTCGCTCGAGGATGGTCCGGCAGTTGTCGAGACCCAATTTGACGCCCATGGGAATACGCTCTTCGAGCCAATCTCTAACGCTCATTTCGAATCCTCTCTCGCCAAACGGGCTTGGGCGTGAACGGGTCAAGGTGATATGGCCCTTGAAGTTCGTGGGAGCATGGCCCAAGGCGAATCCCCCAGCGTGCTCGAGGCGATGCAGCAGCAGTGGGTCTCGATGGCAGGAATGGGCGTGATGTTCGTGGGGACTATTCTGCTCGGCCTGAGCATACAGCCCCTGTACAACGTACCCGAGGCTAGGGCCTTCGGGGAGGAGGGTGCCTCCAAGGCAGGATTCGTCGCATTGGAGATGCTTCTCATTCTGGTCTTCACTGTTGTAATCATTTGGCTAGCTAGAAAGGGACTCGATACCGTTATCAAAGTCATAGTACTCATTGCTCTATGGTACAGCCTGCTAATCACAATCTCACCATACGCTTGGAAAATCGACGTGGTTCTAGGACTGGGAGTAGTATTCCAACTGACAGCCGTAGGAATCAGCATAGGCCTGATGGTGTTGTTGCACAAGTATCCTGAATGGTATGTCGTGAATGGCGTCGGGATTCTGGTCGGAGCAGGGGTCATCACGATAATCGGGATCTCGTTCGTGCCAGTCCTCATCATCCTCTTCATGGTGATAGCGGCGGTCTACGACCACTGGGCGGTCAACAGCAGCAAGCACATGCTCGAGCTGGCAGACACCATGATCGCGCTCAAACTGCCCGTGCTGCTCGTCGCTCCGAAGGAGAAGGGCTACTCGTTCCTCGATGAGGGAGACCAGGTGATGCGCGGCGAGACTCCCGATGAGATGGACTGGGATGATCCGGCCCCCGACGCATCCGAGCCGAAGAAGGGTGGCAGAGACGCCCTGTTCATGGGACTGGGCGACGTCATCTTCCCTGGGATGCTGGTTATCTCGGCTGTCTCCTTCCTGCCTGAGATGGGGCCTGAAATCAACACTCTGTTCGGAACCATGCACGCAGGCCCTCTGACTGTTGGGCTGGGGACTCTGGTCGGCGGTCTAGCCGGTTACCTCGCCCTGATGGCTCAGGTCGCACTCGGCAATCCGCAGGCGGGCCTGCCCCTGCTCAACGGCGGCAGCATCCTCGGGTACCTGATTTCGGGCGTCATCGCCCTCGGCCCAGCCGCCCTTTGGCAGGACATCTCGTTCTTCTGAGCGGAATGGCCGATTGGTTGAAGGATTGCTGACCAGCCCTGAGGGCTGGTCGCCATGCTCGACATCAGCATGTTCAGAGAGCGCGCTGAGGTGATTCGGGCTGACCACGACAGGCGGGGAATGACTCACGAGAACATCGATGAGGTCATTCGCCTGGACGAGGAGTGGCGCAAGGCCAGATACGATGCCGACCAACTGCGCAAGGCCCGGAACGAGGCTGCTAGAGGGATTGCGGCAGCGAAGAAGTCGGGTGACTCTGCCGCTACTGAGGCGATAATGGCAGAGGTCGCGGACATCGGCGCTCAAATCGACGAGTTAACCGCGCACTCCGACGAGTGCCTAGCGCAGCGCGACGCGCTGCGGATGCGCATTCCCAACATCCTGCACGCCGACGTGCCCGTCGGCGAGGACGACCAGAAGAACACGCTGCACAGCGTGCACGGCGAGAAGGCCGAACTGGGCTTCGAGGCGCGTAATCACAACGACCTGATCGAGATGAACGGTTGGGTAGACCTAGCGCGCGGCGCCAAGGTCGCCGGTAGCCGATTCTACTTCCTGCAAGGCGACTTGGCGCGACTGGAGATGGCTCTGCAGCAGTACGGGGCCGACTTCCTAATGGGTCGGGGCTACACGCTTGTCCAGCCGCCTCTGATGATGAACCGTGAGGCCTACGAGGGCGTCACCGACCTCGATGACTTCGAGATGGTGATGTACGGAGTGGAGCCAGACAAGTACTACCTCATAGCGACCAGCGAGCATCCGCTCACAGCGATGAGGATGGACGAGATCATCGAGCCGGCGGAGCTGCCCATCAGACTAGTCGGCGTCTCGGCATGCTTCCGCCGGGAGGTTGGCGCGCACGGACTCTCGGACCGCGGCATCTGGCGCGTCCACCAGTTCACCAAAGTGGAGCAGGTCGTGATCTGCCACCCCGACGACAGCTGGGGCCAGCACGAGGAGCTTCTTGACAACGTGGTCGGCCTGTGGGACAGCCTCGGGCTGCACTACCGAGTGGTCAACATCTGTACAGGCGACATGGGTACGGTGGCAGCGAGGAAGTACGACTTGGAGACCTGGCTGCCGGGAACTGGGGGCTACAAGGAGGTCGTCTCGTGCTCCAACTGCACCGACTACCAAGCCAACCGGCTGCGTATGCGCTACCGCACCACCGAGGGCAATGCCGCCGTCCACACGCTGAACTCCACGGCCATCGCGACCAGTCGCGCGCTGGTGACGATCCTCGAGCAGAACCAGATGGAGGACGGTCGCGTCAGCATCCCCGAGGTGCTCAGGCCCTACATGGGCGGGCAAAAGGCCCTCGAGCCTCTTCACTGAGGCTGTGCGTTCCGCCTTCGCTTCACTCGGAGCAGCAGAGCCACGACTAGGATGACAACGAAGGCGGAGATGAATGGAATCAGAATGGCAATCAGAGTGAGCGCTATGCTCGCGACATTCTCACCTGTGGCGACAGTCGAGTTCCCCAGTCCGAGGGTGAATGTCGAGCTGAGGCTTCGAGTCGTCACGGTGGCGGTCTGAATGGTGGCTGCCACACCGCCACCGGCGATGATGGCCACCGCCCATTGGACAACCGGATCGGAGCCCTCGAGCACGATGGCTGTCATCGAGACGCCTGCGACGATTGCGGCCGGCGTCGCGATGCTGTCGAGCGCGTTGTCGACCCAAGGAGCGTAGAACCCTACGAACTCCGCTATCGTAGCTATTCCCAAGACCACTATCGCCAGAGTGGACGTGAAGAACTCGAACTGGGTTCCTACGAGATCAATGTCGAGGAACCAAATTACATCAAAGCGAGCGGCCAGCGACAGCAGGAACGGAGGTAGGAAGACCCGGAACCCGGAGGCTGCGGCTAGGCTGATGCCCATCAGAGTGGCCATGACGATGGTCACCTCTTCCATGGCCATCCGACTGCGGGGCGTGATATTAACCCAAACCCGGCATCAATCGCCGATTTCGACCAAAATCGCTCCCACATCGACTCTGTCGCCCTCGGAGTAGTGCAACTTGGTGACCACGCCTGCCCTGGGTGCTTGAACGCGGTGCTCCATCTTCATCGCCTCCATCACGACGAGAGTCTGACCCTCGCGCACTCTCTGTCCCTCCTTGACGTGGACTTCGAGGACTGTCCCGGGCATCGGTGCTGAGAGGCTTCCCTCTGCCGGCTCAGCCCCAGCGCTGCCGGGCTCGTGCGCGCGTACGACGTGTATGCGGCCGTCGAGGTGTATCCACCAAACATCCCCGACCTTGGCCACGTGGACGAGTCTGGGCGTACCGGCGATTTCCACCCGGAGGCGCCCGTGAAGGTCGTCCCGGGTGATCGAGACATCAGGGGAGTCGAGTTCCATTCCATCGAGTTGGAGCGACGAGAGGCTCAGGGCACCATCCGAATCCACGAGGGCAGCGGTGTACCGCCTGCTGTCGTCTCCCACGCTCCACTCCATCTTCTCACCTCAGGGGAAGGACCTCGACAGGGTCCTGAACGGGTCACCAGAGTGCCCGGTGTGCTCGTCTACCGAATCCGACGCATCGGCCGAGGGAGCTCGGTCCATCCCCAATCGCTGGGCAGCCGATGCGATGGCAACCAGAACGGCTGGATCCGCCCCCGGCTCTGCGAATTCTGAACTGGAAGTGGAGTCTAGGAACTCGGTGGTCACGTTACCGCTCGCGAACGCGTGGTGTGCGGCTACGTTGCGCAGGAATCCGATGTTAGTGGTGACCCCGAGCGCTACGAAGTCAGCGAGGGCTGTGTCGAGTCGACGCAGGGCGGCTTGGCGCGTGGGAGCGTGAACGACGAGTTTGGCGAGCATAGGGTCGAAGTCGGTGATTACGACGTCACCCTGCCTGACTCCAGAGTCGACTCTGATTCCCGGGCCCTGCGGCGACTTCCAGAAGGATAGCCTGCCGACCGCAGGCAGGAACCCCTTCGATGCGTCCTCGGCATAGATGCGGGCCTCGATGGCGTGGCCGCTCAGTCTAACATCGTTCTGCACCAATCCCAGATGGAGCCCCGCGGCTACCTCGAACTGCTTCTGGACGAGATCTATTCCAGTGGTCATCTCGGTTACGGGGTGCTCGACCTGCAGTCGGGTGTTCATCTCGAGAAAATAGAACTTGCCTCGTGGTGAGAGCAGAAACTCGACCGTTCCGGCGCCGACGTAATTCACTGCCTTGGCTGCCGTCACCGCTGCATCTCCCATGGCTTCTCGGAGGTCAGGGGTCACCGCCGGGGAAGGGGCCTCCTCGAGCACCTTCTGGTGGCGTCGTTGCAAGGAGCAATCCCTCTCATTGAGGTGGATGCAATTGCCATGAGAATCAGCGAGGATCTGTACCTCTACGTGCCGTACGCCGATAAGCAGCCGCTCGACATAGATCGTGCCGTCTCCAAAGGCGGCGGAAGCCTCGCGGGATGCCGCCTCGTACTCGGTTCTGAGCATCTTGGGCTCGTGGACGGCGCGCATACCCTTGCCGCCGCCACCTGCGCTCGCCTTGAGCAGCAGCGGATATCCGACCCTAGCCGCGCACACGGCCAGAACTCCTAGGTGTTTGGCTCCGTCGGGCACCGAGAGTTCCTCGCCGGGGATGACCGGCACTCCCGACTCGACCATCCGGATGCGCGCTGAGATCTTGTCTCCCATCGTCGAGATCGCTTCGGCCGGTGGGCCAATCCAGACCAGTCCGGCGTCCTCGACGGCCCTGGCGAAGTCGGCTCGCTCGGAGAGGAATCCGTACCCGGGGTGTATCGCCTCGGCCCCACTGCTCTTGGCAGCGGAGATTATCGCTCCGGCGTTCAGGTAGGTCTCAGCGAGTGTGTCCCCGGGTAGATGGACTGCATTGTCGGCCACCTCGACGTGGAGGGAGCCTGCATCCGGGTTCGAGTAGACCGCTATGCCGCGGAGTCCAGCCTCTCGAGCGGCTTGCAGCACCCGCACGGCAATCTCGCCGCGATTCGCGACCAGCACTGTGCCGAACGGCCGAGGAGCGCTGCCGAAGGATTCTGCTGTCATGTTCAAACGTCCTGATCCTCCGGTGACCAGGCCGGCGGTCGACGATCGAGGAACGATGACAGTCCCTCTTGACCCTCGGGTGAGCCCCTCATCTCGCTGGTCTTGTCCAGCGTCCACTGACGCAGCCCCTCATCGCTGCCCTGCCAGCGGTCGAGGGTCTGCGCGAGCCTCTTGGCCTCGGTGACTGCCACGGGACCGGTACTCATCACCGTCGCAATCGCGGCGTCGACCATCTCAGCAGTCTCCTCCAATGAGGTGGAGACTTGATCAATCATTCCGATATTCAACGCCTCGTGCCCATCGAAGCGACCTGCGAGCATAGCGAGCCGGCGGAACTGAGCACTGCCCACACGACGGTAGACGTATGGCCCGATTACCGCGGGCAGGATTCCCAACTTGGCCTCGGATAGGGCGATTCTCGCACTGTCGAGAGCGATTACGTGGTCAGAGCAGGCGATGAGGCCGGCACCGCCACCCAGTGCCACCCCCTGAACGGTGGTGATGGTGAAACAAGGATGTGACCACAGGCTGTTGAATAAGCGGTCGAGGCGCTCGGAGTCGGCACGGTTCTCCTCCGGGCTCTTGACCCCCGCATCGCGCATCATGTTGATGTCCGCGCCGGCGCAGAAGTGGCGCCCCGCGCCGCGAAGCACCAGCACCCGCAGGTACTCGGAGCCGTCCTGGTCGCGCAGCGAGCCAGTTGTGCCGACAGAGCGCTGCGCGGTCCAGTCGAGTTTGTCGATGAGTTCGCTGATCAGTTGCACGTTGAGTGCGTTGTAGACATCGCTCCGCTCGAGGGTGAGCGTGGCGACCGAATCGTCGATGCTAAGGGAGCAGAGTTCCGCTGCTGGCCTGACGTCGCTCATCCTCACCATATCACATCCTGAAAACGCCGTAGTCCTGCTCCGGCATCGGCGCGTTGAGGCTGGCCGATATGCACAGCCCGAGCACGTCGCGGGTGTCGCGGGGGTCGATCACGCCGTCGTCCCAGAGCCGAGCGGTGGAGTAGTACGGGTTGCTCTCGCTCTCGTAGGTCTCGCGAATCTCGTCAGGATCGGCATTTCCTACTGATGAGAGCACGCTGGCAGCCTGCTCGCCTCCCATCACCGAGATTCGGGCGTTCGGCCACATGAACAGAAAACGCGGGTCGTAGGCCCGGCCGCACATGCCGTAGTTTCCGGCACCGTGCGAGCCGCCGATGATAACTGTGAACTTCGGCACCGGGACGCAGGATACTGCCGTGACGAGTTTGGCGCCGTCCTTGGCGATGCCTCCGGCCTCGGCCTCGCGGCCGACCATGAATCCGCTGATGTTCTGCAGGAACACGAGCGGTATGCCGCGCTGGCCACAGAGCTCCACGAAGTGTGCTGCCTTGAGTGAGGACTCGGAGAACAGTATCCCGTTGTTAGCGATGATGCCGACGGGATAGCCGTGAATCCTCGCGAAGCCGCAGACGAGTGTGTTGCCGTAGCGTTGCTTGAACTCGTGGAAGCGCGAGCCGTCTACAATCCTGGCAATCACCTCCCTGACGTCGTACGCCGTGCGGTTGTCGCCGGGGATGATGCCCATCAGGTCCTGCGGGTCGTGGGCGGGCTCCTCCGGCTGCGAGGAGTCGAGCCTGTGCTTGGGGCTAACATTCAGGTTCTCAACCACGCTGCGCACCATGCGCAGTGCCTCGGGCTCGTCGTTGGCGAAGTGGTCGGCGACCCCCGATTCCCTAGTGTGCAGGTCGGCTCCGCCGAGCTCCTCTGCAGAGACCTCCTCGCCGGTGGCCGACTTGACCAGCGGCGGGCCGGCGAGGAAGATGGTGCCGTTCCCCTTGACGATGATCGACTCGTCGGACATAGCCGGGATGTAGGCGCCGCCGGCAGTGCACGAGCCGAGTACGGCGGCGACTTGTGGGATCCCCTTGCTGGAGAGGATGGCCTGATTGCGGAAGATGCGGCCGAAGTGCAGCTTGTCGGGGAAGACCTCGTCCTGCATCGGCAGGAAGGCGCCTCCCGAGTCGACCAGATAGATGCAGGGCAGGTTGTTCTCCTCGGCGATCTCCTGCGCCCTGATGTGCTTCTTGACCGTCATCGGATAGTATGAGCCTGCCTTGACCGTCGCGTCGTTGGCCACGAACATGCACTCCTTGCCGTGTACCACCCCGATCCCGGTGACGATGCCCGCCGAGTGGGCCCTGCCGTCGTACAGACCGTTTGCTGCTAGGGTCGAGAGCTCGAGGAACGGGGTCCCAGCATCGCAGATCTCGGAGATCCTCTCCCTCGGCAGGCTCTTGCCGCGCTCTCGATGGCGCTCGACGTATTTGCCCCCGCCCCCCTCCTTAACAGAGTCCAGCCTGTCCCTGAGCTGCTCTGCCAGAGCTACGTTCTTCTCTCGCCGGGACTGGAAGTCGTCGCTTCCACGGTCGATACGAGTGGGTAGCCTGTCCACGTCTCTCGGACCCCTCAGACAGTACGCGAGCCTTCAATTGAATGGGCTCGACATCAAAGATGTCGATTTTATACGCCCAGAGCGAGTCGTCCGACGTCCCTGAGTCCAGGCGCCATGCCAACAGCGAGGATGACGACGGCAATCAGAATTCTCAGGTGCTGCTGCCTGTGCTCGAAGTTGAGTCTTGCGAATACGTACCAGATGAGGGCACCCAGAACAAGTTTGATCCCGGTGAAGGCGTAGGCGGTCCCGAAGGTCTTGATGATCTCGGCGCTCAGCAAGTGCTTCTCGTAGTATCCGAACTCCTGTATGCCGATTCCCGTGGCAAGCCCATCGAGCAACTGCCCCGAGACGGCTAGATAGACCGCGGGCGACGCCATCACCGCCTTGTTCCTCAGGCTCTCTATGAGGTCCTTGTCGGGGGACTCCAGCTCCTCGTACTCATCCTCGGTCATACTCGGAGGCAGAATCCCCGCCACGAAACCGCGCTCGGCCAACTCGCTAGCCGCAGGCAGACCGATCTGATGCATCTTGTAGGCCAGGACGGCAGGCAGGCCGATGACCACTGCGAGTGGCCAGAGAGTGAGGTCATCGGGGAATGTGGCCGCGTATGAGCAAAGCGCCCCGAACAGCACCAGAGACCCGCCTAGACCTACTAGGCAGACCGAGCGCTGCACCGGTGTGAAAGAGGTCAAGCAGCCCTTCAGCAGAGTGGGCAGGAGGAAGGCGGTGATTCCGAACAGCGCCATTGGGAGTGCATTGAATCCCTCAGAGGAGGCTAGAGAGCCACTGTCGATGGACAAGTAGTAGATCACGAGTTGCAATCCAATGAGCAGGGTCGCAGCCGAGTCTACTCGCGTTCTGAGTTCCTCCTCGGCCACCGAGCCGCTGTTGGCGATGCGGTATCCCGCAGCACCGGCTATGACGACCCAAACAGCGGTCTGGAAGTGAATCCCGGGGCTGACGAAGTAGGGCTCGAGGGTCGCATTGAACATACTGGCGTCCTCGACGACCTCGCCGAAGGCCGCCCAGAAGACGTAGGGCACCAAGGCGAGGATCGTCGCATCGCTGGGGTCAATCCCCAGACGCCGTAGCCATGCAGCGAGTGCGAGTGCGAACAGACCGAGCAAGGCCGCGTAGGTCAGCGTGTTGATCGTGTTGTAGCCGACGTCGGAACTGGACTCCCCGATTATGGGATCCAAGTAGTACTGGTAGAGGAAGTCAGTCAGCGGGTTCTCGATTCCCAACACGTTGAGGGTGACGCCTCCGAAGAGCAGTCCCCCGACTAGGAGCAGAGCGTTAGTGGCCCACTTTTCGTAGTCGTACATCTCTTCGAGGGGATTCGCCACGGCCTCGCGAGAGGCGAACCTCGCTTAGGCGTGGCGGCTCTCATCACTCTTCTTGGTAGATGATTTCCTCGTCCTCTGCGAGTTCGAGGGTGCGTGCGACCTCGGCCTCGTCATCAGGGTCCACTTGGGAGTCCCTGTAGCGTCGCTCTCGGCGGCGGCGAGCCTGAGCCAAACCCGGTACGAGCGTCTCAAAGGTCGATGGCTCGTCCGGACTGCGCTCCTCAAAAGCCTCCAGCCTGCGCGAGCGTAGCCTCTGCCGCTTGCGGTCTTGCTCCAGCCCGTGAAGCACGGTGCTGTGCTCCGAGCCGCGCAGGATGCCTTCGATCGCAGGCGTAGCCAGCGCGAGGCCTTCTTCGTCGCCGATGACGAGCACGCTCGAGCCGTAGATCGCCATCTCGCATTGGGAGATCTCCTCAATGAGGCTGCGTATGCGCCCGTTCCTGCCAATCAGCCTGCTCCTCATCCTGCGGGTCTGGTTCGGCTGGCGGCCGACCCACTCGCGGATGTCGTACATCCTGAGGGAGACCTCGTCTTCGACCAGTTGGACCGCTCTCTTGGGAGCTAGTCCACGGCCTATTGCCACGATGACATCAGGCATCTTCATGCGGATGACCGGATCGACCTCGCCCTCACCCCAGTCTGCCATCACGTCGCCGGACTTCGAGTCGATCTCGAGTTTGGCCCCACAGGCCTCCTCAATCATCCTCCGGGTCTCGCCGCCCTTGCCTATCAGCACGGCTATGCGGTCCTGCGGGATGCGTGCTAGGTGCTCCACGAATGCGGCCGACCCGCCACCCTGCTTTAATCTCCGCCCGAGAGCGGAGGCAGGGTCGGAACCGGGTCATCCAGCACTCTCGCTAGGCTCTCGGCCAATTCGGCGCCGTACCCTTGGCGGTTTATCCACTCGACCAGTCGAGTGACGTCCCTGACCAGGAACTCCTCGGCGTTGGGGTGCTGATGGGTCACTGCTTGGCCGACGTCGATGACCCACGGCTCGCCATCGTACCAGAGGACGTTGTACTCGCTGAAGTCAGCGTGGACGAGACCACAGGACTGCCAGTTGACGGCGACGAAGTCGAGCAGTTCCTCAAACACCTCGTACGGCTCGTCGATGGTGATGTCCTTGAGACGTGGGCTTGCGCCCTTGTCATCTCCCAGATAGCTCATGACGAGGACGTTTTTCAGGCTATCAAGGGGCTCGGGCACCCTGAGCCCGTGTTTGCGCATCCGCTTGAGGTTCCGGAACTCCTTGCGAACCCAGATGTTGACCAGCTCGCGGTGGCGTCGGGAGAGGCCGCTGAATCTGGGGTCTCCGTCGATGTACTTCGCCAGCCCCTTGAACACGGCGTTGGAGGTGTGGAATATCTTGACTGCGACTGGCCCGTGGTTGGTCGAGGCGTGGAACACATGCGCCTCCTTGCCTCGGGCTATGGGATAGTCGATGGTGTCGATCCCGCCTTTCTGCATGAGCTTGTGAACGGCCAGCAGGGTCGAGCTGTCGAAGACCTGGTCGAAGACTCGCCTGTCTACCCATTCGAACTTGCCCCTGCCGAGGACCCCTTGCAGTCCGTCCTCGATATCGGTGAACAGCCGCTTGAAGCGCGGATCGGACAACCACTCATACTTCTTCTCGCCCTTCATCAGAGCGTCGATGTCGGGTTGCTCATCAGGCTCGTCCGACATTCCCTCACCCGAAGAATGAGTCTATGTCGTCCTCAGGGTCCTGAGCTGCTGCAGACTCGGGCTCGGGCCCCCCGGAGTCGGCTTTCGGAACCGTATCCTCAACTTTGGGCCCCGCCTCGAAATCGGTCATGCCGAACAGGTCAACTATCTCTGGCAGTACGCCCTTCCTCGAGAGGTAGAGTGACTGGGTCTTGGTGTAGCGCATGCAGACATTGGCCTTCTCGTCCTGGAAGTCCCAGGGCTGGATGACCATCAGATCGCCCTCGCGCACCCACTGTCGGCGTCGCATCTTGCCCGGGATGCGCGCAAGACGGCTCTCGCCGTCCTCGCAGACAGCGTGCACCCTGCGTCCGCCGAGAATCTGATCGGCGATTGCGAACATCTCGTTCACCTTCCGGTTAGGAAGGGGGACGCGGATGCGGTCGCCGCCGGCTTCCAGCTGAGCCAGAAGCTCTGCGTCCACCTTCTCTTCCCTACGGGCCATGGGGCTCCGTCGAGCGTCCCCTATGTGAAGTTGAGCATATAGGATCAGTTGCCCATGAAGGAGTCGACTGCGGCGCTGACTATGTCTAGGAGTGACTCGCTCATCGGGCCGATTCCGAAGAGCAGAGTGAGTAGCGCGCATCCCACTATGGCCAGCCTGAGGGAGCCAGTGCGCCTGAGCTTCCTCTCGCTCTCAGGAGCTTCGGAGAACATCACGACTCCGATTCTCAGGTAGTAGAACAGTGAAAGGGCGCTGTTGAGGACTATGGCAACGGCCAGCCAGAAGATCGGGTCGACGCCTTGGGTCCAGGACATGACCGATGTCGAAGACAGTGACCCAGTGCCGGCTGAGACGTTGACGATACCGTTGATCATCAAGAGTTTGGACAGGAACCCGGAGAACGGCGGTACTCCCGCGAGGGAGAGCATGAAGACGAACATCGAGGCGGCGACTGCCGGGTCCCTTCGAGCTAGACCGTGGAGGCACTCCAACTGGTGGCTGCGCCCTTCGGTCTCGAGCATCGAGAGGACCAGGAATGGGCCGAGTTTGAACAGCACGAGGACGACGAGGTGGAACACCACCGCGGTTATTAGCAGGGCTGTGCCATCGGAGTCGGCCAGCCCACTGCCGATGGCTGCGAGCGCAGCGAGCATGTAGCCAGCGTGGGCCACGCTCGAGTACGCGAGCATGCGCTTCGGGTTGTCGCTGGTGAGCGCTGCCAGATTCCCCCACGTCATCGTCACTACTGCGATTATGGAGAGGACGATGAGCCAGAACGCGCCCCCTTCGACTGGCATAGTGACGATTAGCAGGAGTCGCATGAGGGCGACGAACCCCATCGCCTTCGAGGCCGTGGCCAGAACCCCTGCTACAGGGGAGGATGCACCTGCGTAGGCGTCGGGCACGGCGAGGTGGAAGGGCGCTGCGCCGACCTTGAAGCCGAACGCGACCAGCATCAGGCCGACGCCGATTGCAGCGAACGGGTCCATCGTCTCCATGGCGTCCCACGAGGCCGCCAAGTCGGCCATGTCCAAGTTGCCGTTCCACAGATACAGCAGTGACATCCCGTAGATTCCGACCGCGGATAGCACCGAGCCGACGATGAAGTACTTCGTCCCGGCTTCGCCGCCGACATCCAGCTCTTTGTGGAAGGCCACTAGGATGTACGAGGAGAGCGAGGCGAGCTCGAGGCAGACGAACAGCATGAACAGGTTGGTGGCCATCGCCATCAGGCTCATTCCGAGGCCGGTCGTGACTAGTAGGATGTGGAAGTCGACCTGCCGGCGGTTGTCTATCAGCGCGTTGACCTTCATGTCGGCCCTTGCCGACGAGTCCGACTCGATCGGTGCGGTCACCTTGGGCCGCGCTGGTAGTCGGTGTGTCGTAGCGACCGAGGCCAGCAGCAGAGCTGCTGTGAATATCATCGTGAATATCCTGCTGAACGCATCGACATGCAGGGTGTTCCCGACATCTCCCTCGTCGCCTAGGAACAGGAAGGCTGAGGCCAGTGCTAGTCCGAAGGTCGCCAGAGCAATCTGATTGGGCATCTTCGGGTTGCTTGTGGTTGCGAACCTCGTGCCTCCGAACAGGATGGGGACGCGCGTGGTGGTGAGTGGGATTCGCATCGTGGCGTCTCCGAGATTGGGAATGAGGATCATCGTGAGCACACCCGCCAGCATGATGAGTTCGGGCAGGATGAGTACCGCCGTCTCGGCGTCTATTACAGTGAAAATCGAACTCATGGCTTCCACCCCTGCGACTGCATCGCTTCCACCAGCGTATCGAGCACGAAGCCGGAACTCCAGTCGGACATCATGTCCCAGAAGATGAACGGCATGATGCCAAACAGCGCGATCATGCCGACGAGTACGAACATCCCGATGTTCTCATGCCAGGTTATGTCACTGGGATTCTCGCCGTGCAGGGTGTCAGGCAGGACCCCCTGATGCGGGTCGTTCGACTCGAAGATGGTACGCTGCATCGAGGTCACGAAGTACGCGGCTGTGACGATGAGAGTGAGTGCCGGCAGCAGGACCAGCCAGCCGAAGGACATCCAGAATGCGATCATGATGGTGACCTCGGCGACGAAGCCGGCGAGCAGCGGCAGACCGAGGCTCGCCATCCAGCCGAACATCATGTGTCCCGCAAGCCACGGACTGTGGTGCGCCATGCCCCTCATCGCGCCGATCTCTAGCGTGTGGTAGTGGTGCTTGAAGGCGCCAGCCACCGCGAACAGAAGCGGGCTGATGATGCCGTGAGCGAACATCATGAACAGCGCGCCGGCGACGCCCAACGGCTGCATCGTGGCGATGCCGAGGAAGATCAGCCCCATGTGAGACACCGAGGAGTAGGCGACCATGCGCTTGAGGTTGGTCTGGCCCATGCAGACCCATGCGCCGTAGACCAGACTCACCATCCCCAGCACTATCAGCAGCGGGATGAACACCACCGTGGACTCGGGGAAGACAGTGACCGCGATTCGCAGGAAACCGTAGGCGCCCATCTTCAGCATCACTCCAGCCAGCAGCATAGAGCCTGCTGTGGGAGCTTCGACGTGGGCGTCAGGCAGCCAAGTGTGAAACGGGACGCTGGGCATCTTGGTGGCGAAGCCGATGAGCAGGAGAAGCCAGACGAAATGCCTGAGGCCCTCACTCGGAATCAGATTGTCCTGAGCGGTCATTGCAACCAAGTCGAAGTGGTGCCCTGACAGGCTGCCGAGGCCGGAGATTGAATCGGTGTGGAAGTACATGACGAGGATGCCGACCAGCATGAAGACGCTCGCCGTGAATGTGTAGATGAAGAACTTCATCGCCGCATAGCGCCGGTCCTCCCCACCCCATACGAGGATGAGCAGGAACATCGGAATCAGGGTCAGCTCCCAGAAGACGAAGAAGACGAACAGGTCGAGGGCGACGAAGACTCCTATGAGCGCGCTTTCCATCAGCAGGAGCAGTGGGTGGAAGAGGTGGCCCCTCTTGGCGTCCCACTCGACCAGCATCGAGACAGGGATGAGGACCGCTGTGAGCCAGATCATCGGGAAAGACAGTGCGTCTGCGCCTACCTTCCAAGTCACCCCGATCGAGGGGATGAGGGACACGGGCTCGTTCTCGAGGACGTAGCCTCCTTGGGTGATGTTGGTCCAGTCTATATTGCCGATCTCGCCGACGAACAGCATGGTGGTGAGCACGGCGATGGCAAGCGCCACGCCCATGCTGATGTTGCGGGAAACGCGCATGAGGCCGCCTGCAGATCGGCTGGGCAGGATCTGAGGCAGGACCAGCAAGATCAGACCAGCGGCCAGAGGTAGGAGGGTGAGTACAGACAGGGGGTCGTCGATCAGGCGCTCACCCCCCATACCAGTGCGAAGACGGAGAGCATCCCGACCGCTGCCATCAGGATGTAGTCGCGGGCGCTGCCCGTGGTCAATCTGCGAATCTGGACCGAGCCGAAGACCGAATTGGACTCGACCTGCTTGATGACGCCGTCGATGACGTTCTGGTCGAACCAGGCGGCAAATGCAGCGAACGGAACCACGGTCTTCGCCAACACCATCTCGTATAGGTCGTCGAAGTACAGCCTCCTCTGCAGGGCTTCGGCGAGTTGCGAGTTGGCGAGTTCGTCGACGTCCTGCGAGCCGAGGCGGCTTGACAGGTTCACCAGCCAGGCTACCAGGGGCGTGGCTTCGACTCCCTCGATGAGTCTCCCTCCGTGGATGCGAGAAGCCATCACGGGTCCGATGACCAGAGCCAGTAGTATCGTGGTCCAGCCGATCAGTCGCATGTTGGTGTCCTCAGGTAGGAAAGCGTGCTCGAGCTGGTAGATCACCTCGTCCAAAGCGCTGCCGTGCGCCAAGCCGAGGTGGTCATGCTCGCTACCGAGGAAGTTGACGGCTCCCAGCACGGCAAGGGCGAATCCGCCGATGGCAGCGAAGAGAGTTAGGATGATCAGCGGTTCCTTGATCCAGGGCGTCGCTTCGTGGACGTGCCCGACCACCTCGCTCTTGGGCGAGCCGGCGAAGGTCATCAGCCACATCCGCGTCATGTAGAAACCCGTCATGCCAGCAGTCGCGAGGATGAGCAGGGCGGGTACGAACATCATCGGCTCTTCTTTCAGGCAGGCGGCCCAAGTCTCGGCGATGATTCCTTCCTTGGACCAGAAGCCGCCGATGAGTGGGATGCCGATAATCGACATCGAGCCGAACATCATCGCTGTTGCAGTGACCGGCATCCTTGCGGCCAGGCCGCCCATGTTGCGCATGTCCAGCGGATCGAAGGCAAAGGGGTCCTCGCCCTCGTGAGCGCTGTACTTGAGGCTGAGCTTGCGGACGTGGTCGTGGGCGTGGTGGAGCTCGTGGACTACCGAGCCGCTCGCCATGAACAGCATCCCCTTGGCCATAGCGTGGTTGAACAGATGGAACATCGAGGCGCCCAGCACGAAGTAGCCGGCGCTCTGCTCGCCGATGTTGAGGAGGAAGAGTGCTGCGCCCAAGCCTGTGAAGATGTAGGCGAGTTGGCTCATCGTCGAGTAGGCAAGGACTTTCTTGATGTCGTTCTGGACGAAGGCGATGGCGGCGGCCATGAACGCCGTGATACCGCCTATCCAGGCTATGATCAGGCCGAGGTCCTCGAGTCCTGCGACACCACCGTGGCCGATGTCGACGAACGGCACCATCCTAGCGACGAGGTAGAGTCCCGCGTTCACCATCGTCGCCGCGTGTATGAGCGCAGAGACGGGCGTCGGGCCCTCCATCGCGTCGGGCAGCCAGACATGGAGCGGGAACTGGGCGGATTTGCCGACGGCTCCGATGAAGAGCATCATCAGCGCCCAGAACAGCTCCCCGGAGTCGACGAGCGATCCGCCGACGCCAGTCGACGGGTCGTCGAAGATCACGGCGAACTCCAGTGAGCCGTAGATGTCGTAGAGAATCACCAGGCCGACCACTAGGAACACATCGCCCACCCGGGTAGTCAGGAAGGCCTTCTTGGCGGCGTAGGCTGCACTCTCCTTCCAGAAGTAGAAGCCAATGAGGAGATACGAGCAGAGCCCCATTATCTCCCAGAAGATGAACAGCCACAGGAAATTGTCAGCGAGGACCATGCCGAACATGCCGATGCCGAAGAGCACGAACTCCCCGTAGAAGCGGTGGTTGCGGTCCTCGTTGATCGAGTCCATGTTCATGTAGCCGAGGCTGAACCAGCAGATCAGGAAGCACAGGAAGGTCGCGACGAACAGCAGCATCAAGCTGATTGAGTCTATCCAGACGCCCACGCCAATGTCGGCGAAGCCGGTGCTGAGCTCCCACTGCGAGCCGTTCTGCTCGAGAACGTCGAAGGTCAGCCACGAGAAGGGGTCGACCACGGAGGCGGACTCGAAGTGAGCTGAGCCGACCAGGTAGTCATAGAGTATCCAGACGGCTATGCTGAGAGACAGAGCAAGGGCGCCGAGGGCGAAGATACCTCCCTCCTTGTAACGGTGCTTCCATGTCACGTTGCCGTTGAACATCTGTCCCAGAATCAGAATCAGGGGGAAGATCAGCAGCGGGATCACGACGATCAGGTAGGCGGCATCGACGGACTCCCAACCGATCGAACGGAGGTAAGGTGCGACAGCTAGGAACGGCAGGATAGGCAGTAGAAGGTGCCACTCGTTCTTCGATTCGCTCATGCTCCCACCTAGTTCCTCAGAATATTCGCCTCGTCGAGAGAGATCGTCTCCTGCGTGCTGTACAGAGACAACAGGATGGCGAGCCCGATTGCGACCTCAGCGGCTGCGATTGCGATTGCGATAGCCGTGAACACCCAGCCGTTGACGTCGCCGTAGTGCGCAGCACCGGCGACGAAGTTGAGGTTGGCCGCGTTCAGCATCACCTCGATGCACATCAGTACCACAATAGCGTTCTTGCGAGTGAACGCGCCTAGCAGACCCACCCCGAACAGTATGACGCCGAGGCCGGCTATCCAGCTGGCCTCGATCACTGGTCATCACCTTCCAAGTCCCAAATCAGGTTGGCCAAACGCTCGTCGCGCACGAGGTAAGAAGCACCGATCATGGCCATCGCCAGCAGCACGCCCAGCACCACGATCGCCATCGACCACTCATTGAACAGAGCGACAGCGAAGTCGAGTGTGGATGGGGGTGTCTCACTCGAGCCCCACATCGGGTGTGACATGACCTCGGAGAGCAGGATGAGGATGAATGCGAATACTCCAAATCGGGCCAGTGCCGATAGTGCCCTCATTCGATGTCACCCTCCTGTATCTGCCTGCGGGTGAGCATGACTCCGAACTGGACGACGAGCATAACCGAGCCGAGGTACACGAGAATCTGGACCGCGGCTAGCATCTCTGCGCTGGCCATCACGAAGACGCCCGCGACCGCGAAGAAGGTCATCATGAGACAGAGCAGGGAGCGCGCGACACGGCGGGCGTAGACGCATCCCAGCGCGCCGCCTATGGCGGTCGCTGCGAGAATGACGAACACCAGCGCCTCGAAGTCGATCTGCATTCGCCTCAGGCCTCCGCCCTAGCGGCCTTCCTAGAGCGCTTCTTCTCCTCCCTCTCAGCGCGCTTAGCGAGTTCCATGTCGACTCTTTCCTGATGCACCGCGGGGAGCAAGCGGGTCCTACTGGCGTCCATCCAGAGCTCCTCGCGAGAGAACCCCGACATTCCGTCATACTCGTTCGTCATGAAGAAGGACTCGAACGGGCACGCCTCGGCGCACAGTCCGCAGAACATGCATCGCCCTAGGTCGATCTGCCCAGAGACTATGTCCTGCTCGGCTCGCTTCAGCGAGGATGAGTCAACGGTCTCGATTCCCGAGCCGTCGGACCACCGCACAGTCGCCTTGTCGCCAGAGATCTCGATGACCTCGGCGAAGTCGTACTGCTGAGGCGCGTCGGCGTGGGCGTTGATCAAGTCGAAGCCGACGGCGATCTCGTCGTATTCCTCCTTCTCCCTGGCTGCGTAGCCGCCTTCCTCGAGTTCGCTTCCGTAGCCGTGCCACTCATCGTCCTCATCGGGGAGATCCAGAACATCGACGCGCAATTCAGTGGTCATGTGGAGGCAGTCGTTTGGACAGGCACGGATACACAACTTGCACGATGTGCACGTCTCCCAGACTATTCCGATTCGACCGAAGTAATTTCCGGGGACGAAGAGCCATGGCTCGAGGTCCTCGAGACGCTCGTACGGGTACATCACCGTGACCGGACGCTCGATGAACGGCATGACCTGGCTGGTCTCCCGGTCAGGAGCGAACTTCTGGCCGGCGCTCGGATGCTCCGGTCCGACCCTTTCCATCGTGGTCTGGTCGACCATGACCGTGGGTTGGCCGTGGTAGTCGTTCTTCAGGAATCTCGCCTTGCCGACGAAGGGGACTGTCCTGAGCGCGGTCTTCAGCGTCATCCACATCGGGCGGATGAGGAGATTGCGGAAGTTCGGGGTCGCGTGCGGGTGTCCTGTGTTAGCCTTGTAACTCATCTTCCCACCTCCTAGTCCCTGTGGCTCCCTGGCGATGCCTTGACCACAGCCTGCGTGCTGTACGGTCTGCGCTGGGCCTGCAGCGCGTCCTCGTCCTCGTCAATCGCGAGTATCACGAACAGTGCGAGCGCGGCCAGCGAGAGCGCGGCCGGGACCCATAGCTCCCAAGGCTGCCCGGTCCAGAACTCAAGACGCAGTATGATTGCTACTACGAGGTTGACCAAAGAGAGCGGCAGGAGCCAGCGCCATCCGAACTCCAGTATCTGGTCCGTGCGCACCCTGTGTAGAGAGGCGCGGATCCAGACGAACACGGCGAACATCAGCCAAGCCTTGATCAGGAGCCAGACGAGGCCTGGGGTGGCAGCGAACACGGCCTCGAAGGTGCCACCCACTGTGGGCAGGCCGGAGAGCGTGTGCTGGAACGGTGCCTCCCAGCCACCGAGGAAGAAGAGCGCGAAGAGGATGCACGCGGCGTACGAGCGCATGTACTCGGCGGCGAACATCAGACCCCAGCGGATGCCGCCGTACTCGGTCCACCAGCCCTCGACGAGCTCGGCCTCGGCCTCGGGCATGTCGAACGGGATGCGCTCGACCTCGGCGATCATGGTGATGAGGAAGAGGGCCGCACCCAGAGGCAACAGGAAGATGTTCCAGACGTTGCCTTCATCCTGGCCCATCTGGAAGTCGACGATCTCGATAATGTTGAACGAGCCGCTGAGCACCGCGACCCCGAGGACTGTGATGAGCAGTGGTATCTCGTAGGCGGTGAGTTGGGCAGCGGAGCGCATTCCGCCAATCAGGGCGTACTTGTTGTTGGATGCCCACCCAGCGAAGAAGACCCCCAGCGGAGCGACTCCGAAGATAGCCATCATGAAGATGAGGGAGAGTTCGGAGTTGGCCGCATAGATGTGCGGTCCGAACGGGATGAAGGCGAACACCAGGATGGTGGTCGAGATGATGATGACCGGAGCTACCTCGAAGACGACCTTGTCGGCGTTCTTTGGAACGATGTGCTCCTTGGACGCGAATTTCAGGAAGTCGGCGAACGCCTGGAAGAATCCTGGCAGTAGGAACCAGTAACCGTGGTAACTGCGGTTGTTGACCCGAGAGACCGTCTCCAACTCGTGGCTGTTGCCCCAAATCGAATTCAGCAGGTTGACGGTCCATCCAATGGGGGTCCCCATGCCGAACGGCAGCTGCTTCCACCACTCACCTGCTGTCACTCCGCTCTCGCCGACCCAGAGGCTTCTCAGGGTGGTCGTGGCGCCGAGCCTGTCCATCAGCCGACCGATGAACTTCCTCTCGATGTAGGGGATCGCCAGCATCGTCAGCATCAGGACGGTGAAGACGACTGTGCACATGATGGTGGCATGCATGAAAGCCTCCAAGCCGGGCTGCATGCTCGCGAAGTCTTCCTGCATGTTGAAGATCGGGCCGATGGTGATGGGCTCTGGCCAAGCCCAAGTGCTCGGGATGGTCATCTGCAAGTCGATATCGTCGGATGGGAGGGCGTCGTGGACGCTGTCCATCGACCAGCTCGAGAACGACTCTGACCAGCCGTTCACATCCAACCAATCGCTGCTCGCCACGCTATCACCTCACCTGTCTGTCTCCCCGATGCACGGGTCGAAGGACCCCATGATGGCCGGGATGTCGGCCACCTTGTAGCCAATCATGCACTTCGCTGCGTATGGAATCGTGATGAACATCGGAGAGCGGATGGAGACTCTGTAGGGATGCTTTCCCCTGTTCTCTCCTCCTCCGACGATATAGAACATCGACTCACCTCGGCTGTCCTCGAAGTGGTGTGCTCCGCTGGTCCCCTCCGGGGCGCGGCTGGGGGCCTTGGCGAGAATCATGGGGTCGCCGGGCTCGTGGTATGTGTCCGCGCCTCCCGGCATCTTGTCCAAAGCCTGCAAGACCATGTTCGCGCTCTGCCGCATCTCCTCCACCCTGACCCTGTAGCGGTCGTAGCAGTCGGCGCCCTTGATCGACGAGCGCTCGACCGGTGGCTCCCAGTCGAGTTCGCTGTAGACACCGTAGGGATGGGCCCAGCGCACGTCGTAGTTCACGCCACCGGCTCGCAGGTTGGGGCCGGTGACGCCGTGGTTCACCATCTCCTCGGGCTTGGCGTAGCCAACGCCCTGAGTGCGAACGAGGAAGACGGTGCTCTCGTCGAACAGCGCTTCGTACTCCTGGATGCGATTGAGGAACAGGTTGACCTTGGCGCGGGCTCGCTGGGCGAAGCCGTGCGGTAGGTCGCGCTTCACCCCGCCGACACGTGGAAAGTTGTAGTGCAGCCTCGAGCCGCCGAGCTCCTGCAGCAGATCCATCATCATCTCGCGCTCTCGCAGGCACCACACCATGATGCTCAGGTTGCCGGTGTCGGGTCCGTAGGCTCCGAGCCACATCAGGTGGCTCGCGATACGCTGCAGTTCGATGGCGACCAGTCGGATGTACTCTGCTCGCTCTGGTACCTCTACTTCGAGCAGGTCCTCGGTCGCGTAGATGTAGGAATGGGACCAGGTGTTGGCGCTGGCGTAGCAGAGCCGGTCGCAGTAGGTCGTGATCTGGGTGAAATCGCGAGCCTCGCAGATTTTCTCGACGCCTCGGTGGATGAATCCCAAGTCGGGCTCGGTGTCGACGACGGTCTCGCCGTCGACCTTGACTTTGAGCGTCCAAAGACCGTGGGTCATCGGGTGCTGGGGACCCATCGATATCCACATCTCTGCCATTCTGTCACCTCACTTGATCCTGCCAGCATCAGCGGGCTTGCGCATGAATCCTTGGGAATCGTCGTACATCTCCTCGAAGCCGTGGTAACGCAGGTGATGCTGCTTCTGTAGCGGATGGTAGCCCTTCGGGGTCTCATGCGGCAGCAGGACTCGTCTCATGCCCTGATGTCCGTCGAAGTCTATCCCGACGAGGTCCCAGGTCTCCTTCTCGTTCCAGTCTGCTCCGACCCAGATGTCCTGTACCGAGTCGACCGAAGGAGTCCTCGTGTCAGGCAGGTGAACGTGGAACTCCAGCTCCAGAGGCGTGCTCGCCCCCTTCACCTTCGAGGGGTCGACGATGATTGGCCGGACTAAGCCATCCTCGATTGGTGGGTCTCTGACCGCGATTCTCATCAGGTGGTAGATGACCTCCCACTTCTTGTCCGCGTCTCCCTCTGGCCAGTGGATGCCGGTGACCATCGAGCAGTGGTCGACGCCGTGCTCTGAGTGGAGCATCTCAGCGAGTGCCCTCCAACTCTCAGGGGAGCTGTTCCCGACCACGACGGGGCGAGGATGCGTCCCATTGACCCGCTCGACCACCTCGGCCTCGACGCCGGCCATCTGCGAGACGGCAGCGGCCAGTTTCTCGGCCTCGGCCTTCTGCACCTTGATTGGAACGATCTTAGACACAGAAACCCCCCCTTACTCATCCCCGATGATGAGAGGTGCCTCTGTTTCCGGCCTGACGTCGCTCGGGATGGCACCGATGCGGATGATTTTCTGTCGCAGCTTGTCGAAGCCGTCAATCAGAGCCTCTGGTCGAGGCGGGCATCCCGGGATGTAGACATCGACGGGGATTATCGTGTCGACGCCCTCGAGGATGTTGTAGGATTGGAAGTAGGGTCCGCCGGAGATCGAGCACTCGCCCATGGCGATGCACCACTTGGGCTCGGGCATCTGCTCCCAGAGCCGAATGATGGGGTCGGCGAACTTCTTGCTGATCGGGCCGTTGACTAGCAGGACGTCGCACTGCCTCGGGCTGGAGCGGAAGAACACTCCGAAGCGCTCGGCATCGAAGCGACTTGCGCCTGCCGCGGCCATCTCGAGGGCGCAGCACTTGATGCCGAGGTGGAGCGGGAACAGGGACTTGCGCTGGCTCCAGTTGAAGATTCTTCCAGCGAGGACCCCGAGGATGTCCTTGATGCGGCTGGCTTTGAGTGCCTCGTCGGTGACGTCGCCGACTACATCGACGAGCATCCTGCTGCTGAACATCGAGTAGTTCTGCCCGTCCTCCGCCATTCGCTCACCTCAGATGTAGATTCTGCCTCGCCTGCGGAAGACGTGCCAGACGCCGAGGCCCATGAGCACGATGAACGCGGTCAGGGTGGCGAGAGCTCCGTAGACCTCCGGCCGTTCTAGGATGCCGTCCTGCATTGCGATGACCCCGCCAAAGGCGAGGAACATGAACGCTATGTCGAAGACGAGGAAGATGATGGCGTACCAGTAATACTGGAAGTGGAAGTTTATGTGAGCGTCCCCGACCGGCTCGGCGCCGCACTCGTAGGTGCTATCCCTGCGGATGTACAGGCTCTGGTCGGTCTCGTACCCTGGCAGCAGCCAGGATCGCATCATGTTTGGATCGTTGGGGTCCTTCCTCGGCCTCAGGAAGGCCGTAGCGATGTAAGTGACCACCGGGAAGCCGATGCCGACGAGAGCCATCACAGCGACTGCGATGTAGGCCTCGGGAACTGTGGTCATCGGTATCACCCGGCGGTCCCTCAAGGGACCGACGGGTCAATCCACCTAAGACCCGGAAATAAGCCTATCCGGACTCGACTTTGGTGCCGTGACTAGTCCTCTAACTCATTTTCAAGTGCTTCCACTATCCTGCGGTTTTCAGCGCGAGAGCGGAAGAACAGAACGACGACCAGAATCGATCCTAGTATGATGGAGCCGTAGACCAGTGTCTGAGCTGCCTCCTCGGACAGGCCGATGAACGATGCGGGCATCTCCGATGTCACTGTCAGATCAATGGGCTGACCTGCCACAGTGAGACCCTCGGGCTGCACGGTCAGAGTGAACAGATAGGTGTCATCATCGAGCAAGTCGCTCGGTGGGGTCACCCTTACCTCGATTTCCCGGGTGACTCCGGGTTCGAGTTCGAACTCCTCATCGACCACATCGACGGACCAACCCCTGAGCGACTCGCTGGACAGGACTTCGACCGTCTCGAGTGTGTTTCCGTGATTGGTGACATACAGGGAGAAGTAGGCCTTGTCGGGATACTCGACAGTCTGCTCGTCCTCCCCCTCGAGGGTGAATCTGAGGTCATGGATGGTCCTGACCTCGACGATCATGTCAACCGAGGTGCTCTGTGCCGTGTTCTTCTCCGAGTAGGCGCTGACCTTCACTACTCCAGAGACGCCGTCCGCCACGCCCTCGAGAACCTCTATCTCGATTTCTATGAGCACTCTCTCACCCAGTCCCAGTGAGACTGTTCCCTCGATCTCGACTCCCTCGACGGTGATTGTCCTCAGTACGGACGACTCCATCCCGGTCACCGATATCACCACGGCGTCGCCACCGGGGTAGTCGCCGATGTTCTCGACCCAGAATGCAGTGGTAAGCGAGCCTCCCGGTGGGAGAGTCGCATCGATCTGGTCCGGGATGTCGCCAGGGTTCTGCGGTGTGATCGCCATACCGTAGTTGTAGTTAGAGACGATTACGCTCACAGTGTGGTCTTCGATTACCGTCGTGCCATAGATCGCGATGCGGGCGAGCACGCTCGCTGAGTCGGCATCCTCCTCGCCCTCAACGAGGATGTCCAGGTATATCCTCTGGGTCTCACTCGGGTCGAGGATGATCTGAGTAATCGTGTTTCCCTGAGAGTCGGAGTACGAGGAGGCCCACATGGGGGAGTTGCATCCGGTCTGGTCGCTCGGGTCGCAGGTCAGGAGCTTGATGGTGTCGCGGATGTTGCCCGTGTTGGTGACATCTATCGGGAACTGGACGGTCTGGTTGGACCTGCCCGTCTGCTGGGTGGACAGAATCGAGGTGGTCAGGCCGTGATGTGCGTCGACAGACACTGTCAGGTCCTTGGTGTCGTAAGGCGTGCTGCCACCGCCACGCCCGACCGAGAAGGTGATCACAGTCTCTTCCTCGGCGCTAGCGCCCTCGGGCACGAAGACCTCGGCGCTGATGGTCTGCTTGTTGTTGCCAGAGTGCACGCTGCCAACTGTGACTGAATTCTGGGAGAAGGATATCTGCCAGCCCGGAGGCAGCCCCGAGGCACCTATGGAGAGCGTCTCCATCCCGTTGCCCAGATTTGTTATCTGTATTGAGACTGTGTCTGAGGTTCCGGGCTCGACGTTGGAGAGCTTGTTCTTGCTCAGAGTCATTGTAGCGGCGTGGCTCTGGCCGACTGTGACCGTGAGCACTCGCTCGCAGCCCACAGCGGTACCGGCACGTCCCTGTATCTTGATGCCCACCTGGGTGCCCGACTCGATAGAGTCGTCTGGGGTGACCGAGAAAGTGAAGATATGGCTGTCCTGAGAGCCCCCAGCCTCGGAGAGCAGTTTACTGAGCGGGCTGTCGAAGTCGACCCAGTCAGTGATGTCGTGGCTCGAATCCTGAGCCTGAGCGTTTGCGGTGACGGTCCACTCGGTGTTGCCGACGTTCTCGACCTCGAATGAGTTGCTGGCAGACTCGTCGGGGTCGAGGCTGTGCGAGGTGTACTGCAGGGTGGGGTCGCATTCCTTCAGCTCCGGTATTATGAGGGTCAGCGTCAGGTTGTCCTCGGCCTGATCGGCGGCGTTAGGGTCGTTCGTAACAGTCGCCTTGAGGATGAAGCAGTGGTTGCCGGCCTCGGTGGAGCGTCCATCGGGGACCTCAACGGTCACCTCGACCTGTTCATTCTCCTCGGGCTCCAGTTGCAGGACCTGTGGGTCGACGGTTGCGTCCAAGGTGTCAGACTCGCAGTCGCTGTCCGAGGTCATCTCGAGTTGGATGTTGGCCTGCTGCTCGCCATTGTTCTCGACCTCGACGTCCCAGACAACGCTGTCACCCTCGTTGTCATCTCCCTCGTAGGTCTTGGTCAACTCATCGGTCGAGAGTTTTACCGAGTACAGGCCGCCTCCATCGCCGGAGGTGGTGGTCACGGTCACGTCATCGGTGGCCGGTGATCCCGGGAGTCCCTCTCCCTGAGCCTGGGCGTCCACGGTCGTCTCGCACTCCCCATCGGCCTGGTCGTTCACAGTGACGGTCAGCTTGACGGTCTCAGAGTCCCCTTGGTCGACTGAGACCTGGTAGGAATCCAAGGAGGACGAGAACCCACTGCAGTCGCTGCCTTGCTGGGTGCTCAGAGTGACCGTGATGTCCTCATCGCCGTCGTTGGTCACGGTGATGTCGTACTCCGCATCGTCATCAGTGGTGGCCTCCTGCGCCATCGGGCTTGCTGAAAGGGCTACTGAGACCTCGGCGGAAGCCAGTGGTGAGGCCACAGTGAGTAGCAGCAGAGCCGCCAGCAGAGCGGTCGAAGGACTACGCTTCATCATGACTCCGAATCCACCATCCCTCTAAGGACTTCGGGCATCGCGACCCTAGGGGTCGCGGTTCAATCACGCTTCTAGAAGCCCCTCTGATTCGGCGTCGCAGTGCAGACAATGACCCATCGACACGATATCACAGCCCTCGACCTGTCCGGCCTTGTGGTATCTCGCGCCGCACTCGGAGCACGCCAGTGCCTCGCCGAGGACGATGTCCTGACTGCATATCCAACACGGGATTCCGCTGCCGTCCTCTACCTCCTTCTCGCCCAGCCCGAGGCTGTCCGCGATCTTGCTGAGTGCCTCGGTCTTAATCAGGCTCGCCGAATTGCCAACTGTCCTAGAGTAGACCAAGAAGCCAACGCCTCCGGCTAAGGCGAGGATGAGGATTGCGAACAGCACCATCTTGATAGTGGACATGCTCTCCTCTGTCCTCGCTGGCAGTACGTCGATTTCGATTACGAAAGTGGAGTCCTCGACGTTGTCGGAATCCCCAAGTTCGACTACTAGAGTGCCATCCTCTCCGGTGTTGGGTGTGAATCCGAGTTTGAAATTGCGCGTCTCGCCCGGGCGCAGGCTGACTACCACGCCATCGAGAATCAGGGGGTTCCACCCATCTGGGCCCGAGGCTTGCAGAACGTGGGAGATGTCCGAGTTACCGACGTTCTGGAGGTCGAGGGAGAGCACGGTCTCGTAGCCCTCATGTGCGACCTGCTGGTTGGTGACGATCCAACTCACTCTGGCCACGGACTCGACCAACAGTGAGATCGAGTCTCTCACCTCAACTCCCTCGCCCTCCATGACCAAAGTCACGATCGGCTCGGAAGCGGCCTCGGCGGACAATGGGATGACGACGGTGCACCAGACCGTCGAAGTGGCTCCTGCGGAGAGAGTCGACGGGCCGGCGCAGGTCGATGACCAATCGTCATTCGGAACTTCCATGTAAGTCGTAGGGCGCCACGTGGTGGAGCCTTCGTTGGTAACTGTCCAACCGAGGTCGAACCCAGGGGCCCCGACTGGGTGAGCGGATACTCCGAGCGGGTAGTCGGCAGTGGTTCCGTCCGGGAGGGCGACTAGGTGGAACACCAAGGTCGGCATCGCACCAGATAGGACATCCAGGGTCCTGTTCCAATCCACGTAGTAGCCGTCCTCGGTCGCGAACCTCAACTCGAGGTCGCCGCTGACGGCCACGCCGTTGCCCTGCAGGGAGACCGACCAATCGGCCGTTTCACCTGCGGGGATGCTGACCATGTTCAGACCGCCTGTGACGGTCCAGCCTCCGGGGATGCTCCTCACGTAAGGCTGGAAGTCAATCAGCCGGTTGCCTTGGTTGTTGAACTCCAGTTCAATCTCCAGCAGAGCGTCCGGGGCGATCTCGTGCTCGATGCCGTCCGATGACGGGGTCACGCTGACTTGGTCGATCGCCTTGACGATCAGGGGGATATCGGCGCTCCAGGAGTCAGAGCTGACACGTGAGTGAACTATGACGGCCGCGTTGAAGAGCGAGCCGGCTGGAATCATCGCTCCGGGCGGGTTGATCGTGATGTCGATAGCCCGGCCGGCGTCCTTAGCGAGCGTGCCGGTTGAGCCATGCGAGGAGCCTGCGAAGGCTCCGAGGGTGTCCAGACCGAGGTGCCAGCCGGCAGGGGAGACGAGTTCGACATCGTAGGTCTGAGCGCCGTTGCCCTCGTTGAAGACCAGAATCTGGAGATCTGTCGGCTCGAGCGGGCTGACTAGGAACTGCTCTCCGGGGAGGACTATGTCGGCCTCGGCCAGTATCGGGACCTCGAAGTAGAGCATCAGCTCCGAATCGATGTCGTTCTCCATATCGGTCCCGGTCACTACCATCCTATAGAGGCCGGGCGGCGGCGGAGCCGGATGGACCATCGTCAGACCGACGGTGATCGTCTCGGCGGCGTCGAGGTTGAACGTGTTCGAAGTGAATGACGTGAACCAGTCGAACTCGACGCCGTCCTGCACTCGCACGGGGTCGGTGACGTCGATTGAGGCGTTGGTCTCGAACAATGCGGTGTTCATGAGGGACAATTGCCAAGCCGTCGAGCTGTCGGTCGCATCTGCCAGAGTCATGGTGTCCTGCTCGGTGGTCACCCGAACCCCCGGTGCGCTGACCACCACGGTCTGAGACATGTAGTTGTTCGACTCCGAGGCCTCCTCCACCGCATCGCTCGGGTCGATGTGGAAGGTGAATTCGATCATTCCCTCTTGGACGGGTGTCCAGTTCCAAGTCAGCTCGGCGGACTCACCGGGCGACATGCTCAGGGTCCGAGTTCCGAGCAGGTCGTTGTCGGCCCTCGCGATCACTGCGAGTTCAGCTACGGAGCCGGCGCCCTGATTCTGTATCAGCACAGAGATGTCGACCTCCTCGCCGACTTGGGGAATCATGGAGGAAATCTCGAACGAGTTTTGTACGAATGCTGGGTCAGGGCTCAGGTCGTTCACGTTCACGCCGCGGACCGCGAGCGCATAGGGCTGCCAAGTTCGCCCGCCACCATGCTGCGCATCGCGCACACGGACCGTCCATGTGCCAGTCGCGGCGTTGTCTATCAGGACGACCTCGACGTTGTTGGTCGAGTCCTTGGTCCCTCCCGTGACCGAGCGGCCGTTGATGAAGGCGTTACCCTTGTACGTGATTTGCCCATTCGGTGAGATTACCTCGAGGTCGAGATCGTTCCTGAGTTGGCTGGATGAGGATGACGAGCCGGGGTAGTCGGACCAAGTCAGTACGACCTTCAGCGGCTCACCCGAGCGCGTGATGTCGAACGTGTAATCGCTCACCTGCCCACTGGAGAGGCGTGAGCGGTCGTCCACGAAGATGCCCACGTCGCCGTCTGGAATCAGCGAGTCGACCAGATTGACCCTTCCCCAGCCCTCGTCATTGTTGGGGATGTCACGGGAGCCCATGTCCTTGGCGCCGAGGATGAGCAGCCCCTTGATGAGGGCGCTCTGTGGAGCCTGCCTGCCTGCGACCTCCATCAGGTACTCCCTGACGAGGACAGCGGTGCCAGCCGCTGCCGGAGTGGACATGGAAGTCCCGCTGTACTCTAGGTACCAGTTGTTGCTCCAAGAGCCCTGTGCGTCCTCGGCCTCTTGGGACTTGCAAGAGCGGACGTAGTCACCCGGGGCGACCAAGTCCGGCTTAATCCTGCCATCGTCGGTCGGTCCGCGGCTGCTCCAGTAGTACATCTCTTCGGGGGCACCGTTGTATCGATTCACGTGGGCGCCGATGGTGATGACGTTCTTCGCGGTGCCCGGCGGCGAGACGCCTTCGTTCCGTTCGTTGCCTGCGGCAAAGAGCACCGTCATTCCCTGATACGACCAGTACTGGTCCCAAGTGGAGATGCGGTCGTCGGCATCCTCTGACTGCGTCGAGTAACTGCCTGCCCCGCTGCCCGCACCCCAGCTGTCGGTGTGCAGACGCGCGCCGTTGTTGTAGGCGGAGTTCAGCATGCTGTTGATGCCGTAACTGTAGAGCACGCCTGTGTCGTCGTCCTCCATCGCCTGGAAGTAGAGCTGGGCCTCAGGGGCGATTCCTTGGTAGGTCCCGCTGCTGCGATAGCCGTCTCCGAGGACAGTGCAGGCCACGTGGGTGCCGTGCCCGTCGTGAGTGTCGGCGGTGGATGAATCGCCAGGAGTGACGGAGGTCAGCCCTGCAATCCTGCCGGTGAAGTCACCGTGGTCGTTGTCGAGCCCGGAATCGCCAACGGCGATCTTCTGTCCGCTGCCGTTCAGCCCAGTGATGAAGGTGTTCTCCACGGTGTTGATCCCCATGTGGTTGCGAGCCTCGTTGTTGTGGAAAGCCAGTACTGGCAGAGGGGCCACGTAAGCCACCGATGGGTGCCTGACGATCTGCGAGACGTCTTCGAGGCTGATCTCGCCCCACATCCTCCCTCGCTCGGGCGACCATGCCTCTTCCAGCCACAACGAGGCCGCGATGCTCAGTGAGTCGTCTAGACCGAGACCGGGCTCGCTGTGGCGGATGAGTTCGGAGTCCTTCCAGCCGAGCACCTCGACGAGGATGGTCTCGTCTCCATGAGCCTCCCAGAACACCGGGTGGACCAGCAGTCCGGCTGGAACGTCGTGAACGGCCTTGACCACTGAGACGTGGGTCAGTTTGGAGAGTTCGTCTGGTGCGGCTTGAACGAGGAACCCTGACGGCGGAATGGTGGATCTGATCTCGATGTCCGCTGCATCGAGAATCTCCTGTCTGGCATCCCAGAGGCCGCTCTTTCCGTCGACGAGTACGACAGCCAGGTCAGAGCGGGTCTGGGCCAGTTCAAGGGTCATCGCGACCCCTGGGAGGAGCCCTGTCTCGGTGTAGACCCCGATGGCGGAGTCGGCGCGAACAGAGCGGATGTCCTCGTAGCCGTTGTAGATGGTAGGAGCGCCGAGGTCCTGGATGCTGTTGGGGTCGGGGGAGATCTCGATCCTCTCCACATCCGAATCCAAAACCCATACTCCCCGGGAAGTCTCGTCGTGGTTCGATGAATGCTCGAGAATTGGGACGTATGACAGTAGCAGAACTGCCATCACGAGGGAGACTGAGCGCTTTGTCATCGACCCTCGCCTTCTCGGAACCAATTTGAGCGTATGGGTTCTTTGAACCCATCAATAGTCATGCTTGCGACTGCTCAGAGAAAGCGATATGGCGACTTGTCCACGAACATCTCCATCGTCCATCCTCCAACGTCGTGGGTCCAGCGTTCGCTGCGATCGCCGCCGTAGTACTCGTAGTTCAGCAGTATTTCGATTGTGTAGTCCTCCCAGACCGAGGCCCCTTCGACGAGCAGCTCGAGGTCGTCCCCAGCGATTGAGGTATGGGCCGGGAGGGAATCCCTATTGAATATCGAGCGAGCGACCTCGATGCCGTTCGAATCGATGAACCTAATGTGCAGGTCGATGTCTTCGATCGTCCTGCTGCCCTTGTTGTCCAACTCCACCAGTACGACGTGCCCGGGACCGCCTTGACGGTACACCACATCGACGCTGACCCTGTCGTACGGGACTATCCATGTCAAGACGAACGCGCTCGTAGCGAGTAGGAGCATGACCGCGATTGAGGCGAAGATTACCCTGGTCGGCGAAATGTGCCTCCTTGCACCCTCCTCTATCTTCTCCAGCACCTCGTGGGCGACCTGCGAGTCAATGTCCCTTTCCTCGATGCTCTCCTCCCCCTTCAGCTTCTCCAGCAGACCCATGTTAGTCACCTCCCAGAGCAGTCGCCAGCAGAGTCAGGATCGCTGAGGAGAACGGCTCGATCACCATCACGTGCTTGGTCGAGCCATCGAGCCCCGGCACCATGTTCAGCAGAGACAAATCGGAGGCTAGGCCGTTCACTCCAAGAGTGGTGCCCATCGGCACGCCTCCGGTTATCTGAGCGTCCAGCAGAACGCCTCGGAGGTCAAAGTCGGTACCCTCTACTTGCGCAGATGCCCGAGCCGAGGCGATTATCCTGCCGCCTCGCACATCATCGATCTCTATGACGCTGTATGGCCCCACGATCTCCCTGATGTGGATGGTGGCCCTCTGCAGGTTCTCCCCCAGAGCCTCCATCTCTTCGAGGACGATGGGTGGGGTCGCCGGGACGTTGCTCATTCGGATGTAGAGTCGTTCTACTCCCTCACCTCCTGACCTGATGGCGAGGCCAAAGGAGCTGGTGGGCTTGATCGACATCCGGTCGGACATTCCCTGAGCTAGGAGGATGGTGTCGCCTCTCTTGTTGATCGCCCTTCCGAAGGCCTCGATGTAGAGTGACATGCCCTCGTCAGAAGCCTTGAACTCGAGGGTCGCCGAGCCTTGGAAGGCTATGTTCTGAGTGATGTCGAAATTCAGCGATGGCTCCGTCGTCAGATTGACCCATCCCGGCACATCGGTCAGGAATACGGTCGCAGGCCACCACGCAGACTCCATCCACTGCATCTGCTGCAGCATGATGGCACCGACCGCGGTGCCGTCGCGACGATACGCCTCGGGCACCGTCATATCAAGTGAAATCGCGGTGCCGATGCTGGCATGTAGGTCAATCGACTCTGGGATGTCATGTATCATCACCTCAGTCCTGCTGCCGGCTGCCCTGTTGATTAGCAGGATGTGGACCCAATCGAGTCGCTCGGACATCTCGTAGTGAGTCGTGGTCGCCACCTCGGTGATCCCGCCGATCGTGCTTATCTCGAAGAGCGAGTCCACGACGAGCGAGGTCGGCTCCCCGATGGTCAGCCCCTGCAGGGTGAGCAGCAGGTCCTGTCCGTTGATTCCATAGGCGTGCAACATCAACTCGCCGCGTGCTGGCACCCAGCCCTCGAGACCCATGCTGATCACCCAATCCTGGCCGTTGAGCGTCGGGGTCCTACTGATTGAGAGGTCGATCATCGGAGGCAGGTTGGGCAGCCAGGTCCTGAGGTGGAAGCCGTCTGCAATACCACTGGGTGATGATTGGAACGCGATGCCGTGAACCCACGGGGGCGCCTCCACCGACCCATCACCGTGGATGGCCTCGACCGTGAGGTCGAAGGACGCGTCAGCGTCCAACTGGATGCCGAAGGAGAAGCCGTCATCCTCCGACTCGGCACCTGTGGAGATGTCCGAGGTGACTCCCGAGAGGACGCTGTTGACTGAGCGACCGAGGTCGGCGAACCCGCTGATGAAGAAAGCGATTCCTGACACACCGTTGGAGATGTTGAACTCGGGGACTGCGAGCGTCGATCCCGCCTCTGCCCCTGTAGGTATCCCGACCGACACCGAGGAGGGCAGTGGGTCGATGGAGGCAAGTACCGAAAGCGGATCACTGTCCTGTGTGGGCGCCTGATCGACATTGATGCTCAACTGCCTGTCACCGGACACTGACATGTAGGCGGTACCCCGGCCCGCAGGCCCGGACGCGCCCTCCTCGGCGGGTTCTATCCAACCGACCTCGCTCAGACCTGTCAGCCTCACCGAGATGGTCGAGGTCTCTGAGACCGGGTCGTGGTGGAACAGGAAGTGGTCGCCGGTCATGGTCACGGGTTCTGATGCGTTGCTGATCTGGGCCTCGATGGTGGAGATCGGGGTGGACGAGGACCAGCTGGTGTGTGTCCCGAAGGTCGTCGTGAAACTGTCTGGGACCCCGAAGATGTGAGCTGCTTGGCGCTGGGTTCCGTCCAAGCCGGCGTAGACGATGGAATCGATGCTCGTCGAAGCCGTGTACTCCATCCCCTCAGGGGTGATGTACGTTGAGAGGTTGTCAGGTATGTCACTCAAGGTCAGCGACTGGTAGGAGGCTCCTTCAAGCAGGCCAGAAGGATGCTCGATGTAAGTGAAACGGAACGGCTCGTCCGAGGCCGTTCTAAGAGCCATGGTCTGCTCGTCGAGGTCGTTGTCATCGACTAATGAGAACGCGATCAGCCCGCTGAAACTGATGCTCGCCGCTACCGGGACCAGCGGATCTACAGGCCCGTTGCGGCCGTTCACCATGTCGAGATCTCTGTCCTGAGCCAGCAGTAGATGGTCACCGGGCAGGATCGGATGGGCGCTGGAGCCTATCTGGATCGAGATGTGTTCAATCGGCATGTCGGAACGGGTGACCAGCCAGTTGTCGGTGAGCAGAAGGTGGAACGAGCGCCCCTCCAGCCCGCTGGTTCCATCGACCCCCCCGCTGATGATGTCGACCACGGCCGATGGGATGTCATTGAGCACATTGCCGATGTCGAGGAACAGATCGACTATGTTGATCAGGACGTTGTCCATGATCTTGGAGATGAAGTCGAGGCTGTCCTCCGAATCGAAGCTGGTATCTACCTCGTCCCTGCCTGCCAACTCGAAGGAGCCGTAGAGGACTGCAGCGGTAGGCACGTCCCTAGCCGAGATGTGCATCTTCCTATGGTCGTCGACAGCCCCTCCGCGGAGGAACCACGAGTCGTAATCGATCTCCTCGATGGACTGGACGGAACGCAGCAGAATCAGCGTATTTGGCGGATTTGCCGGATTGACCGGCAGGGTCGGGTCGTTGACGTTCTCGCTGTCGTCACGCGAGAAGTTCTTGATCCCGAGAATCATGCCCAACCGCTCGGGAAGCTCACCCGGCAACTTCGATTGCGAGCCATCCGAACCCAGCATCCTGAAGACCCTCCTGATCTCGCCCTCCGACAGTGATCCTGCGGGCATCCCACGCAGCCAGCCAACGGAGTCGGTGACGTTGCCCTGGCCCCCGTCGTCCGACTCCTCCGCGGGCAACTCCGAGCGGTTCTCGTGGAAGTGGATATGGAGGTCAGTCCTCTCGTCAGCCCAGTACTCGATGGTGGTCAGGCCGTCCTCCCCGTCGACCAGCCCGTTCGCCGGCAGCACGCTGTCGGTCCTGATGACGATATCGACCTGGTTGGGGAGTATTACCGCGTCCTTGTTGGGGTGCAGCGAGAGCTCGATGTAAGCGAGTTCCCACAAGTCTCTGTCACCACTGTCGTCGGGGGGTGAGAAATGCAGGTACCCGAAGCCTGCGGTCACGCCGCAGTTCAACTCCAAATAGGAGGCGAACAGCAGCTCGTCGGGGGAGTATCTGTCCGGGCAGGTCGACTGCCCGTCATTGCTGATCTCTATGGCATAGGGAGCGGACATCGATGCGAAGGTGATCCCTGATTCATCCACGCCCGAGTTGATGATGCCGAGCGTCAGGGCTTGGATCAACGTGACGAAGAGGTCCGACCCAGCGCCTGCGATGTCGAAGTAGAACCTCTCTATCCCGACTCTCAGTGAGAAGTCGTTCGGCTGGGTCGTGAATCTGGAGTCGACGACCCAGATGTAGGACTCGCCCTCCCCCAGTGCGAGGATGGAGCCCGGTCCAGAATAGGCGAAGGCCTTGATCAGGGAGACTTGGAGCTTGTCCAAGTCGTCCCAGTCGGGGTCGTTCTGGCTCGAAGCCAGGACCTTGACCGAATAGGAGATCCCTGGCTCGATCCACAGTATTCCGCTATCGAGATCGACCCCCCAGCCGCCTGAGAACTCCCAAGCGATCTTGAGTCCGACCTCGATGTCATCGTCCCCGTCGTTGTCGATATCGACCTCGTGCAGAAGCGGGTCCGAGTTGATATCCAAGAGCGATAGTAGGTTGGCGGTGAATGTGACGACCTCGAAGTTCTCGATGACGTTGCCATCGAGGTCGGTGTACTGGGTCCAGATGACGTAGTCAGTGAGGTTCACCAGAGTCTGCCAGACGTTGTCCACTTGTCCGGGAGGCCTGCTGTCGGAATCGACCAGAAGCTGGTAGGGGCCGGGATGAGTGGGCTCCGGGGGAGTCGTGACGGCCATTGTCGCCCCTTCGATAGCGCCATCGACGTCCGAGAGGGGATCGGACGAGCCTGTGGGTGTGACTGCGTTGCTGACACCCTCGATTGTCGGGCCGGCCATCTGTCCGACGGAGTTGCTTTCCAGTACCTCCTGTCGCTCCTCCAATAAGTCCGAGAGTTGATTGAGAATCTCGAAGTCCTGCGATTCTATCCTAGCCTCGCCGCTGACGCTGGCAATCGGAGAGAGAACGGGCAGGAGGAACAGCAGCATCATCAGCAGGGTGTGCGAATGTGACACCGCAGGGGCCCGATACACGAGCCGGACACCGGTGTTGTCCATGCTCGCACCTCTCAGAGGTGCGCTATAGGGTATTGCCCTACAGGAACGGCCCCTGCATCAAAAACCCAGACCGGCATGGCGGTCAGCCCAAACTGATTGATTCTATCGAACCACAGTGAGGGCAAGCGGTCCTAGCTGCGTCGACGCCCTCGGGCAAGTCGACTTCGAACAGCTTCTCGCAAGACGAGCAGTTCTGGCGCACGGTCCGGTTCCGCTCGGGCTCTGGCTCGGGGTCCTGCACTGGCTGGAAGACCCCGGTCCCAGTTTCTCCCGGGGCCCATTTCGAGGGCTCTTCCTCGGTCCGTCCCTCATGCGAGAACTCGACATCCTCCCTCTTGACAGTGTCATCGCTCTCGAAGGCGGACAGCAAGTCGCTGGCGACACTGGACGCGGGCGTCGACTGTGACTGCTTGGCCGACTCCAGCAGTGCCGCGATGTCGGGGTCTATGTCGCCGCCCTCGGGCTCGCCCATCGCGGTTGAAACGTCAGCGGTGGCCCCTGACATCCCACTAGAGAAGTCACTGAACATCTGAGGAGAGTGCTGAGGAGTTGCGGCAGCCATGTCGCCTCCGCCCCACATCGCCTTCTGCTCGTCGGCCGACGGAGCGGCTGCCCGGGCTTCTTCGGGTTCCTCCTGCTCTGCGATGAGAGCGGCCAGTCTGCGGTTGGAGACGACTCTCCACGAGATCATCACGACAGCCAATGCGACGACGGCTGCTAGGCCAATCATACCCAGGGTCATCAGGTCGAAGGCGCCGCCGCCCTCGGATCCGCTCAGTACATTGACGAGAATCTCGAACTCGCTGACCAGTCCGGCATCGTTCTCGACGTGACAGACCACCCACTGGGCACCTGATTGGTCGTAGCTCCACAATACCGAGTCGCCGTGGGCGTCAGCGTCGTTCCTAGCGTCGCCGTCAGAGTCCAAGTCGACCGAGTCGTCGAAGTCCCAAGTGAAGAGCAGGTTGCTCGACTCGGCATCAGTGACATTGGCCTCAAAGCGGAAGGTCTGCCCAATCTGCAGGGATACCTCGCTCTGGAAAATCCCGATTACTGGCGGGGTCGAATCGTAGAGGCTGATGGTTGCTGTGTCCTCGGCCACCCTGTCGGACCTGTCGGTGGCGCGGAGGGTGACGGTGTGCGTCCCGGCCGAGTAACTGGAGTTGAACGTGTGGCTGAACACGGTCGCTCCCTCGTCGTCTCCGGCGTTGCTGCGGGCGAGCTCGTCGTCGACGAACCACTCGATAGTCTGGATTCCCCAGTTGTCTGAAACCTGTCCGCTCAGGATCACGCTGTCACCGTAGGTACGCTCGAGGATGGCTGTGACCCCGATGCTGACTTCTGGGTCTGAGATGTCGGCGACCTCGATATCCTGGTACACGCTGGCGCTGCGACCGTCGATGGATACGACGGTGAGCCTGATGGTGATGTTCGTCGGGTCGGACCAGCTGATGTTGACGTTTGAGCCGACGGTGTCGTCGACGCCGTCAGAGTTAGTGTCCCACCTGAAGCCGGAGGGGGGAATCTGATTGGAGCGGTTCGGGGTCTCGGAGGCGTCCAGCATGACGATGGTCCCCACGTCGATGGTGTCCAGAGAGACCTCGCTGCTGATGGTCGGATCCAGCACGGGGGTGAGCGAGAGGGTAACTGTGGTGGCAATCTTCTGAGTCCCGGCGCCACCTCCGGAGGGGCCCGGCCTGTTGTCGACCACCAGATAGAGGTCAATGCCCTCGTACGTCTCGGGCACGAGCCAGACCATGTGGCGCTCGGTGGTGATGAGCAGCATGTCGGTGCCCTCGACGCGGGAGGCCGCGGTGCCACCTGCCTCGTACAGGGTCACCTGGGACTCTGTCATCAGGAAGACATCGGGAGCCCCCTCCATCGTCGTCGCGTCGATTCTGGCCTGAGTGCCGGCGTCGACAACGAACGGCCCGTGGAGAATCGAGTGCTCGCCGACATCGAGTCGCACGATGGTGTCGGCGAGGGTGAATGGCGCAGCGAGGACTGGTCCTGAGTCCAGACTGACTGAGGCGCTCGCTATGCCCTGAGCCCCTCCGCCTCCGTCCTGCGGATGCGCGAGATTGTCCAAGACGAGGTACCAGCGGGTCATCTCGCGGTCGTCGGGTACGGTCCAGTGCCATGCGCCTGTGCCGTTGAAGTTCTCGAAGACCGAGTCGCTCTCCCAAATGGAATCGCTCCGGTAAGCCTGCTCGTTCTGGTAGACGGAGATGGAATTGACCGAGAAGAGCAGGATGTCGATGAGCCCGTCGGAGGTGATGTCGAAGGACAGGGTCTCGCCGGGCTCCAGCTCTCCGAGGTCCAGGCGAACGCAGGATTGGTCCTCGACATCCCAACTGGCAGGCATCATCGTGAGGTCTGCGTTGACGCAGGAGATGACTCCCTTGGAGTCAGCCTGGGCCAATGGGGCCGCGCTGACCAGCAGCAAGGCGATTAGCAGACTGGCTGACGCTCGGCGCACGCAGAACGGTTTGCTCCCTGCTTTTGAATCGTATCGCAGTCGCGTTCACTCTATGCTCAGAGGCATCCAGACGTTTTCACGGCGTCTGGAGACGTCGATGGCCCCATCCAGAGAGATTTCGATTATGTCCCCATCCTCGCAGACGAAGCTGCTCGGATGGATTTCCCTAGCCTCTGATTCGAGTATTGCGCAATCACTGATTCTCGTGCTCAGATGCACCATTCCCAGAACCTTGGCGCCCATCACCGATGCAGCGGCTGCGGCGTCGACAGCGGTCGAGTGCCCATATGCCTCGGACTTGTCGTGGTATTCGTTGGTGTAGGTGGCCTCGTGGATCAGCAGGTCCACCGGACCGCCTAAGCTCTCCTGGTTGAACGAGGCAACGCCACGAGTGGTGTCGCCGCTGACGAGGAGCCGACAGGGAGGTCGCCTCTCGGCGCGGAAGTCAGCCGGGTCCAACTCCGCGCCGTCATGGATGATGCTCTCTCCTGCAGCAAGCAGCGAAACCTGATGGTCGGCAAGTCCCAGCGAGGCTGCCCGATCCCGGTCGAAGCGTCCCGAGCGCTGGGGGGTGGAGACCATCCAAGCGACCGAGACGACACCGTGCCTAGTGGGCACGGCTGTCAGGTGCACGCCCTCTAGCGGCTGCACCGGTGGTTCGATCGGCTCTTCGCCGTCGACGGGAATCAGCACCCACTCGACAGGGAACCCGAGGCCTCCCCTAGAGAGCTCGCCGGCGAGCAGGTCCCGCCAGGATTCGAAGAGGCCGGCGAAGTCAGAGCGGGCCGGGGCTCTCTCGGAGGCGGTAGGGGCGATGATGGTGAGTGGGGCGGTGCGCCCGTCGAGATCCATCGTGTAGAGGAACGGCAGGAGACCCCAGCAGTGGTCGAGATGGCTGTGGGTGAGCAGAATCACTCTGATTTTCGAGGCGCGAGCGCGCTTGTTGGTGCCGGTCGCCTTCAGAGCGAGATCGTGCTTCAGCAGCCTCTCTTGGAAGCCCTCGCCGCAATCGATGACGATACCTCCGGAGGGCGTCGAGAGATAGTTACCGGGGACCGAGCGCCCGCGAGTCGGGCGCGAGCCTGATGTGCCTAGGACATGCAGTACGAGCATCTCTCTCAGGCCGATGCGGGAGCCGACCCGTATTGAACTCTCACAACTTGCGGGGAATCGGGGTCGGAGGGAACCAGCGCAGCATGACGACGTCCCCGATAGAGCGGACCCAGTTCCACGGTATGGCGACGTGGATCCGTCCCTCGACGAGGTCCGCAGGAGGGTCGGCGACGAAGATGTGGGTGCAGGTCCATCCGTCGGTGTCGATGACTGTATCGTGGACGGTGCCGAGCAATCTGCCGCTCGGCATAATCACCGGGAGCCCGCGAATCTCGGACACTTGAAGGTCGGCCATCGGCACTGGCCAAGACGGGACAGGCATCAATATGACGGCGAGTGAGAACTCACTTGCCGCGGTTTTTGTTGGCCTTTAGGCTGGGGCGGAGCTTCTCAGCGCCCTTGCCCTTGTTGTACAGCCCACGCCCGCGCTTGCCTGCACTGGTCTTGCCGCGGAACGCGCGACCCCTGTGGCTGTTGCCGCTCGACACCCAGCCAAGCTGCTTGTCGGACTTGATGGCGGGGTGTGCGGGGTCGAGCAGAATGACCTCGTAGAACTTGTTCTTGCCGTCCTCTCCGACCCAGTACGAGTTGAGGACTTCGAGGTTCGGGTAGCGCCTGTTGACCCGCTCCTCGGCCATACGCTGGATTGACTTAGCCATGGTGATCTTCTTGATGCCGGACTTGGACGGCTTGCGCTTCATGTGGATCTTGCCCTTGCGCAGTCCTCCTCGACGTACGCGAGTCCTCACTACGACGACGCCCTGCTTGGCCTTGTAGCCGACTCTGCGGGCCGCGTCGATGCGGGTCGGTCGCTCGATTCGCTGGAACACCGGCTCTCGCCTCCAGCCCACCATGCGCTCGCGTCGGTACCTCGGCGGCAGCGACGCCTTCGGAGTCTTCCAGAGTGAGCGGACATACTGCTGGACACCCATAGTCAGACCTCGTAGCGGCCTGCCGACCAAACCCCCCTTTATCAGTCTGCCCACATTGTCCGAGTGGGCCTGTCGAGAGAGGACTTGAACCGGGGACCCCCTGATGGCTGCCTACAACCAAGTGTTTCCAGTCTACAGTCAGGTGCTCTAGCCAACTGAGCTAAGCGCGGCCATGCCAATGGAGCGACCCCCTCCTTATCTCGCTTTCCGGAGACCCCTGAATAATCGCCTCGATGACTCCCTCACTTCCCTCAAAGTTAAGAAGGCCAAGAAAGGCACTTCGCGACCGTAGGCAGCGATGCCGGGGATGCACTGGGGTAAGACGAATGACGGAGGCGCCGGCGTCAGCGATTGACCAGATTCCAGATGGTAGGATCCCGACCGCTCTTACTGACCGTGAACTCGAGTCTTTCGGACCTCCCGACCCGCGCATCCTGGTCTGCGGTTGCGGCGGCTCTGGCAACAACACGATGAATCGAATCACCCACATCGGCGTCGAAGGCGCTGTCACTGTAGCGATCAACACCGACAAGCAGCATCTCGACCACACCAGGGCGATGCAGAAACTGCTGATCGGTAGGCACATCACGAGGGGTCTTGGAGCCGGCGGTGACCCCGTCACCGGAAGACGCTGCGCCGAGGCTGGGCGAGAGGTCATCGCCAAGATAGTCAGTGGGGCTGACCTCGTCTTCGTCACCGCAGGCCTAGGCGGTGGCACTGGCACCGGCATCGCGCCGATTGTCTCAGAGGAGGCCAAGCGCTCCGGTGCCCTCGTCGTCGCCATCGTCACGACTCCTTTCTCCGTCGAGCGCAGGCAGAGAATGCAGCGGGCGCTCGAGGGGTTGGAGTTGCTCCGGAAGGCGGCCGACGCGGTGCTCGTCCTCGACAACAACAGGCTCCTGCACTTCGTGCCTAACCTGCCTCTTGACGAGGCCTTCAGCATCATGGACCAGCTCATCGCCGAGATAGTCAAGGGAGTGGTCGAGACCATCACCCTGCCGAGCCTGATCAACCTCGACTTCGCCGACGTCCGGAGCATCATGAAGGGGGGTGGCGTGACGATGATGCTCTACGGCGAGAGCGACCAGGGGCCGGAGGAGGTGGTGCACGAATCACTCAACCACCCGCTGCTCGACATCGACATCGACGGTGCCACGGGTGCGCTCATCCACGTCACAGGAGGCCCGTACATGACCCTCGAGCAGGCCAACCAGGTCTGTGACCTGATGACGTCGAGGCTGTCCTCGGAGGCCAACGTCATCTTCGGGGCCCGCCAGGACCCCGCCTTCGGAGACACCATCAAGGTCATGTCGATCATCACCGGAGTGGCCAACTCGCGCATCGACCAGGAGATGATGAGCGCAGATATGCTCGGAGAGGCCCTGAACATCGCCCGGAAGGGGCGCAGTACCGCGGAAGGCGGATTCCACAGGTTCGATTGAAGGGGGCCCAGAACGGGGTAAGTCTCAAACAGGGAGCATTTGGAGTCGGAAACATGCAGACGCACCATGCTGCACACGCCTTGGGACTGGCCCTGCTGCTAGCCCTGTCGGCCGTGGCCGCGCCCGCGAGCGCGCAGGATGTGGTTCAGGACCCCAAGCAGCCCTCTGTCGACAATCCCCACATGCACATCTATGGAAATGATGACCTAAGCAATTGTTTTGCTCATTTTGATGGAAACGATACTACTGGTTCAGCCGAACAAGGATACGGGGAAGAAGTGTGGCCAAATCAGAATGGACAGCAAATTGAGATGGACTACACCTGCAAGATGGAGGAGTCATTCAAGCAAGACATGTATCTTAACCCGAATGGAACTATTCAGATTTTACTGAATTTCAATATTGATGCTGACGGTGAGTGTACAGGTGATCGGAAGTGCGAGAATCTGAATCTAACATTGTACAAAGGGACTTTTCAAATAGCGAGGCAGGAGTTTCCTTCGGTTGATAGATCCGGTCAGGATGACACTGTGACTTGGGATATCAACATTGATAAAAATATGACCAGATTTAATCGCACTCAGGAACCTCAACTTAGGGTTGAGTATTCGTATCCTGGTTATGACAGTCCCTTCACTTGTATCTTCTTCTATTGTGGCGGTTCATTTAGGATGTATTACCATACACCTGGCAATGACAGTGCTGAAGTCGGGTTCCCTGTAGTTAACCAGACCATCCCTGGAGAAGGCGGTGGTGACGGTGGAATCGGAGACGCGGTATCAGATGCTCTACCGGGATTCGGACTCGTAGCCGGCATCGGTGCTCTGGCACTGGCCGCGGTCGGTGCTAGCAGACTCTCTCGCGAAGAGTGATCACAGATCGCCCAAGGCGACGTCTGACTCCTCGCCGCTTTCGAGCTGCTTGATCCTGACATTGCCGGCGGCCCACTCCTCGGGCATGACCATCACCAGCCTCTGAGCGCCGCTGCGCTCGGCGTGCCGGAAGGCCCACTTCATGCGCTTGTCCTCGAGCACTAGGTCGACCGAGCGCCCGCTGGCCCTCAGCCTGGCGGCGACCGACATAGCGGCAGGTCGGAGATCCTCGCTCAGGGCGATTACGATGTCCTCGTTGCCCGAAGGCAAGTCTGGCACGAGTCCCTCTTCCATCAGCAGCTCCATGATGACCATGTCACCGAAGCCGAAGCCGGTGGCCGGCATGTCGTTGCCGCCGAGGCTCGACAGCAGCCTGTCGTAGCGCCCGCCGCCACAGATGGCGCGAAGATTTCCGGCGCGGTCGTGCGCCTCGAAGACGGGTCCGGTGTAGTAGGCCAGCCCCCGTACCACCGAGGCGTCGAAGGCGACCCAGTCTGCGATGCCATAGGCATCGACCAAATCGAACAATGCCACCAGCTCTGCCACGGCTGCGCTGCCCCCACCCAGCGCTCCTGCGAGCGAATCCAGATCCCTGAGTGCCAGAGTCGACTGGATGGTGGCTACCGCATCCGCGCCAAGTCCCTGCTCTGCGAGTTGCTCTGCGACGACATCGTCCGGGAGTTTGCCCATCTTGTCGACGACGATGCAGGTCGCCGCGAAGGCATCCCCTGAGATCCCGAGCGAGCCGAGCACCTCCTCGAGCACCTTGCGGCTGCTGATACTGATGACGAGGTCGTCGGCGCTCAGGCCGACCCCCTCGAAGAAGGTCACGAGCACCGAAAGCAGTTCGACGTCAGCCTCCAGCGCCTCCGTGCCCCAGACGTCTACGTTCCACTGGTAGTGTTCGCGCCCGCGTCCGCGTTGGGTGCGTTCGTAGCGCCAGCACTGCGGAATCGAGAACCACTTGATCGGCGTGGGCAGAGCACTGGCTCTGGCCATCACCATGCGAGCGAGGGACGGCGTCATCTCAGGGCGCAGAGCGACCCTGCGCTCGCCCTTGTCCTCGAAGTTGTACAACTGCTGGGTTATCTCCTCGCCCTGCTTGCGGGTGTAGAGCTCCTCGTACTCGAGCACCGGGGAGTCGTACTCCTCAAAGCCGTGGCTGCGCGCAGCGCTGCGGAAGTTGTCGAACAGCCAGTTGCGTACCCGCATGTCCCCGGGATAGAAGTCCCGGGTGCCTCGTACCCCCTGGGTCACGGCCGCGCCACGAACAAGCCCACTTCAAGCCCTACGCCGCTCTTTGTACTGCTCGAGGCGTTCTTTGCGCGTGATGCGGCCGTCCGAGAGCGGGAACGCGAAGATTCGCAGTGCGAGGAAGGTGAGGAACCCGAAGGCTGCTGTGTTGGCGGCCCACGAATAGAGGTGATTGTATCCGAGGGTGTCGCTGAAGTAGGCTATCGAGACGGTCGAGATAGCCCACAGAATGGTGTAGATCACCATCATCACGGTGAGGCTCCGGGTGTATCCGGTCGGTGACTCGAAGGTGAGCCAACGGTGCAGGAAGTGCGCCTGCCAAGAACTGACGAAGTAGGCGATCGCCCATGCGCTGGCGGCCGGGAACCGCTCGGACAGACCCATTCCGTACAGCCAATCGTAGAGCACGAAGAAGACCACGACGTTGATGCAGCCCACAGCGCAGTAGGTCGCGTACTCGCGCAGCAGCTTGCGCCACGGGTACTCCTCGCTCACCAGCATGCTAGCCCTCGGTCCACTCCGACAGGACTCTGGCTAGCTCCACGGGAACGTCCTCCGCGAGCAGCCCGGGGCCCGTGCCCTGGGCTGCGCGCGCACCGGCCTCGCGCAGCAGCGCGCAGCCGAGTCTCGCTGCCGGCCAAGCTGCCATGCCTTGGGCAAGCAGCCCGCCTATCGTCCCAGCAAGAAGGTCGCCAGTGCCGCCCACAGCCATGCGAGAGTGACCGCCGGTGGCGCGGCAGACCCGGCCCTCCGGGCCGGTGAGGGAGTCCTCGGGTCCGGTGACCACGATGGTCACCGACTCACCCGAGCAGTCGGCCAAGGCCTCCACTGGTGATGCTCCTTCGAGCCAGCGCTCGGCCTCCTTGGGGTGGGGGGTCGCAACACCTTGCAGGCCGACTGGCCATGCCCCCTTGGGTAGGGCGTTGATTGCGTCAGCGTCGACCACCACTGGGATGCCCTTCTGCGAAGCCTGCTTGAGGAGTGCGCCTACCGCGTGCATGGTGGCCTCGTCCCTGCCCAGTCCCGGCCCGATCACCAACGCCTGTGCTCCACGGGCTCCGAACGCGCTGGCTACGTGTGCGAGTGAGGCCTCGGTCAGCTTGTCCTCGTCAGGCAGGACCTCGGGAATCAGAGTCGGCGGCCACTCGGCCCTTGCCGCGGCAGCGCTCGGCATCGCCACGTGGACGAGGTCGCAACCGCTGCGAGCGGCGGCCATGCCTGCGAGTAGGGGAGCGCCGTGGTACGGCCCGCCGCCGATGACCCACAACCTGCCGCGGTCGCCCTTGCGAGCCGAGGCATCCAGTGGCGGATAGCGGGCCGCATCGCCAGAGCCGCAATTCTCCACATCGGCCGGCCAGGGAAGCGGCGCCACTGTTACAACCCCCGAGCCGGTTGAGGCCAATCCCTCCTTCATACTATGGAATGTAATTGTGGCATCCGCTTGCAGAGCGTCGGGCCCTCCCAAGCCTGTTGGGATGTCACATGCCAGGACCGGTAGTCCGAGCCCCCCAGCCCACGCCGCAATCTCCTTGATTGGTCCCCTGAGGCTGTACCCGGGGCCCGCAGCCCCAGCACCGAGCAAGCAGTCGACCACGAGGGTCCTCTCCCCGGACGGCTGCTCCGGCCAGACGCGGACCTCCGCTCCTGTCGATCTCCGGGCCTCGCGCGCGGTCTCGCCGCGCGAGATGGCATGACTGGCCAACACGGACACCTCGGTGCCCCACTCACGCAGGTAACGCGCGGCGACGAAGCCATCGCCGCCGTTGTTGCCCGGCCCGCACAGCACCAGCACCGCTCCGTCGGCCATCTCTGCTGCCGCCTCGGCCAGCGCCATGCCGGCGGCATCCATCAGAGAGGATTCATCGATGCCCAACGCCGCAGCGTTGCCATCAAGAACTGCGACCTCGGACCAGCGGAGCTCCCAGCGTGCCGGCTCGGACATGGTCGGACTCACGCGAATTCCGCTTCAACTGTTGCCATAGAGTGGCTGCGGATCTCGCCGTGTTCGTCGACGAATGAATCCGGTAATTCTGCCCCGGACTGTACGACGAACGGGTCGTCGCCTCCCGGCAGCATGTCAATCGACGCGTCCGCGCCCTCGGGGACGTTGCGGAACAGCGGGCGCGGCTCAAGCTCGAAGTCTCTTGAGAAGATATAGAGAGGCCACCGGGAGTCGGTCGTCGGGACCATCCGGTTGACGAGGACATACTTGTTCAGCGAGAAGAAGATGGATGCCGTGACCCCCCAGAACAGCAGGATGATTGAGATGCCGTCCGGGTTCGAGGGGTTCCACGGGTCGTGCACGGTGGTCAGCAGGTCGGCGAAGTAGGAGAGTATCAGGATGGAGAACATCGCCGGGAACCCGATGTACATGATGACGTCCCACCAGCGCCCGATCCACCAGTCGTTGTCGCCGGTGTTGATGAAGTCGTCGCGGAACGCCGAGACGCCGTTCTCCACGTAGTCTCCCATGTCGAAGTCCTCGACCTCGTTCTCCTCCTGCCACGACTTGTAACGGCTCCAGCCGTACTTCCAGATGCTGTAGGCGATGAACAACCCGCTGAACAGCAGGCCGTAGCCCCAGATGTGGTCCTGCACCTCGAGGAACTGCGGGAAGGCCACGCCTGTCGAGTCGTCCACGAGGATCCACAGACCCGCGCTCGGCAGGCCGAAGAGGAAGATGGCCGCGCCGGTGAAGCCGACCGCCTGCGAGCGGTCGACGCCGTGGTCGACGAAGTTGCGCACGCACAGCTCGACTGTCGAGATCATCGAGGTCAGCGCTGCGAACGAGAGGGCGAGGAAGAAGACTGCGACCATCAGAAGCTGGGTCGCGGGGCCGCCTGGGGCCTGCGCGAAGACCTCCGGCAGTACGAGGAAGGTGATTGCCGAACTGCCGCCGCCGACCGCGCTGAGCGGGTCGTCGACCACTGCGAACACAGCCATCATCACGGTGAGTCCTGCGATGATCGAGACGCTGTTGTTGGCTAGGCACATAGTGGCGGCGTTGAGGGTGGTGTCCTCGTCCTTGCGCATGTACACCGAGTAGGTGATGGCCATGCCCATCCCGGCAGAGCAGGACCATGCTGACTGCGAGAGGCCGTTGATCCAGGTCTCAGGCTGCATCAGATACTCGGGCTGGATGGTGAACATGAAGACGAAGCCGTCGAGGGTGCCGTCCTCGAAGTCCATCACGAAAGCGAGGAAGAGGGCGACGAACAGGAGAACGAAGAGGGATGTCATCAGCCAGACGTTGGCCTTCTCGATGGCCCTCGCCCCGCGCCAGATGGCGGCCATCGTGATCAGTATCGCGACCGCTTGGAAGATGATGACCTGGCCGGGTGCCTGGAGGAAGTTGTTCCAGACCTCAATGGTGTCGACACCCTCGGCCAGTCCGCCCCGCATGGCGGCTTGGAAGTAGTTGAGGCACCATCCTGTTACTACTGCGTAGTAGAAGCCGATTGCAGTCGAAATCCACGCCGTCCACAGCCCCAACCAAGCGAAGTTGCGGCCGGCGAAGATGCGGAAGGTGCCGACGGTCCCGGTCCTGCTGCGCTTGCCCAGCGCGAACTCGGCGATGATGAGCGGAATCGACCAGAGGAATAGGAAGAGGAGCCACGGCACGAGGAAGGAGCCGCCGCCGTTGGCGCCTACCATCCTCGGGAAGCGCCAGATGTTGCCAGTGCCGATGGCGGCACCGATGGTGGCGAAGATGAGTCCGAGACGGCCACTGAACTGGTCCGAGGAGGGCTCGGACTGCGGGTTCATCCTCCGTCACCCGAGCCAATTTCATCGGGCAGCCCGATCACGCCACGCTCATCGTCGAACATCGCCCGCAGGGTGTAGCCGAGGCCGCCCCAGACGAAGCTGGCTATCACCAGGAACATCAGGACAGCCAGAATCGAAGAGCCGAAGGAGGCCCGGTATGGAATCGTCAACTCGTAGTAGTTCCATCCCTCCTCCACGGATGGGTAGGTGAACGGGAAGGCCCCGTTGGTAGTGCCTAGCATCGCCTTGTACTGGATCTTGCCGACCGAGGTATCTGGAAGTGGGATGTCCGCGGAGAGTAGGGTGCCGTTGGCACCGTCTAGAAGCACGCAGGGGTCCTCAGTCTCTGCGAACGCGGACATCTTCCATGGGACTTCGACCCATTCTGTCGGGCCGAAGTCGTTCTGCTGCCTAGTTGGCTCGACGAAGCGCCACATGAGATGTGTGCGCTCGATCTGAGTGGTGTAGGGGAATGCGACATCGAGGCACAACTCGATGGGTATGTCGCCGTTCTCCGGGACAGTGACATTGGCGGGGTCTGCCAGCCACTGACGGGTGGTGGTGTTCTCGATCCCCACGATCGCCCTGTATCGGGGGTCATCGGCAATCTCCGACATGTAGAATGAAATCCCCAGATTTCGAACTGCGGTATGGGCGATGTCCTCGGGAAGCTCGTGGAAGGCGTTGCCGATCTCTATGGTATAGCAGTAAGAATCGTGGACCCCGTAATGCCAGTCGCAGAAGTCTCCGGTGGTCGGGTACAGGTCTGATGACTGCATCGGGGCGTAATCTGTCATCTGAGCCATGATGTTCCCATGATAGATGAGATACACGTCATCGGGGGTGATGCAGTCGGTGCAGTGCCCCCATGGCCATAGGACCAGCTCTGAGTACGAGTGCCATGTGATCGTGGTCTTGAATTCGGAAGACCCGTCGCCGTCGTCGTCATTCATCTCGGTCAAATCCTGGATGAACTTGGTCTCAGGCTCGCTGTGCCCGCCCATCCAGTCCTCGTCTACCAGACCGTCCGCGTCGTCGTCCTTGCCGTCGACGTGATCCTCGTTGAGTTTGCCGTCCTCATCGTTGTCGACGGTGTCGACCGGTCCGTTGTAGACATCGTTGTTCGGCCCGTCGGCGTAGCACATCCCCGGAAAGAGCGGTCCGGTCGCGCCGAGAGGCGCGCCCCACTCGAACTGGTAGTTGCGATTCAGGTCGACCCCGTCGCAGCCCTCGTCGACCTCCTCATCGATGTCCGGCAAAGGTGTCACTCCTGTCACGGTGTTGTCTCGCAGGTTCTTCCTCCAACCGCTGGTCCTGCAGTTCTCCCATGCGGTCTCGCCGCAGTACTCCTCACGATCGTAGCGATTGCCGTCGACGTTGAGCATGGGAATCACATAGATCTCCCTCGAATTGACGAGGTCGGTGATGAACTGCTCCGAGAAGTCCTCGTCCACTCCCAAGTCCCCGGGACCGCATGCAACGCCGTCGCCATTGTAGTCCTGAATGCTAGCATCGAGCCTCAAACAATCCCCATCGTTGTCGATGCCGTCCCAGCCATCCTCGTCAATCAGGCCGTCGCCGTCGTTGTCCACCCCGGCCTGACCGTAGTAGTACACCAAGGTCTCAATGAACAACATCGGTACGGTGTAGGACATCCACTCCCTTGCGTGGTGGTTACCTACGAACATGACATCGGGACGGTCAGCGTAGTTGCCGCAGTCTCCGACGAAGTCGTTGCAATCTCCTCCGGTTACGTCCGCTGTGATCTTCACCCAAGGACTGGCGTGGTTGTAGTACCAGCCCTCATAGTCATCGGAGCCCATCTCGTTGCCACGGGAGTTGATGCCGCCGATGAGTCCTTCATGGAATGATATGATGTCGGGGTTGCGATCGGCGAGGAACTGCATCCTGTCCTTCATCGTGAAGTAGTCGTGATACATCCTGAACTGGACTCGCTCGTCTTGGGGGTTGCCCCAAGGGAATATCTGGGATACGTACTCGTCCGACCAGATGTCCTCCGGAGCGTAGCCGGGGGGGTCGTCCTGAGCACCGACGGGTGCCAGCAAGGACGCCGGGGCGATAACCGAAAGCAGCAACGGAAGCAGCATCGCAGTCACCGGAACTCGCCGGAGTCGTGCTTCATCATCCCCGGCTCGCGGGGTCGCATTAGACGACATGGGAACGTCTCTGCGACCATAGGGACGGTATTCAATCCCTCGCAGAGCGGTCCACAGGACCGGGGTTGCCTTTTTGAGGGAGGGGTCCTCGGCCGGAGCATGGAAATGCTCGATGAATTCATGGAGGGCGAGGCCGTGATTGGCGGGTTCTCGACCGGCACTCTGATTGTTGTAATCGCCTGCGCGGTGCTCAGTGTAGCAACTGGAGTCATGTCCAGGAGGATGATCTTCCCCCGACTGATGGACATCTTCTCCAAGATTGAGAGGATAGATGCCGGGAACCTGTTCGCCCCCAAGTCACTCAGGTGGATGGTTGTCTTCTTGATGATGTGGTACTCTCTGGACTGGCTCGCAACCAACACCGAGCCTGTATGGGACGCCGCGCTGATGGAGGATGTCGCGACCGCTGCCTGGGCTGGCTTCGTAATTCTCATGCTTCTGACAGCCTACAGGCTGGTCGACTACCTCGACGCCTTCATCGTAGTCGAGGGAGACAACATGGCGGCTCGCCGCTCTCTCGCGAGCGTTGCTGAGTCGATTGGCAGGCTCGCCGTGGTAGTAGTCGGATTCTTCGTCGTCGCAGGACTCTTCGGCGTCAACCTGAACGGGCTCATCGCCGGTCTCGGTATCACCGGTCTGGCGCTCGCGCTGGCAGCCCGAGACTCGGTCGCCAACGTCTTCGGCGCCATCTCGATCATCGTGGACCAGCCGTTCCACGTCGGCGACTGGATCATCGTAGACGGAGTCGAGGGGGAGGTCATCACCATCGGCCTGCGCACGACCATGCTGAGGACCGGGGCGGACACTATGGTGACCATTCCTAACTCAAACATCACCAACTCACCGGTCGAGAACTTCAGCCAACGGAGGTTCCGCAGGATCCGCCCGAGCTTCGAGTTCGAGGGGGACAGCGACGGGAGTTCCTTGCGCGAGTTCTGCGAGTCGGTGTACGAGCAGGTGCTGGCAGACCCGAGGGCCACAAAGTCCGATGACTCGTGGGTCCGAGTCACCGAGAGTCTTCCGTCTAAGATCACGGTCTCGAGCAACTTCTACTGCTTGTCCTCGGCCAAGACCCAGAGGGAGTTCACCGAGGACATCCTGCTGATGGCCCGCGCTGGCGGCATCGAGAGCGGTCTGAAGTTCCACGAGCCGCGGCGCAGAACGCAGATGTGAACGGTGGAACGATGACCAGGCTGATTCTGGTCCGTCACGGCCAATCGGTCTGGAACGCCGCCAACCGCTTCACCGGCTGGACCGACGTCGAGCTCTCTGACCAGGGGGTCGCGGAGGCAGACGGGGCCGGTCGGCAACTAGCTGACGTCAGAATTGACGTTGTGCACACAAGCGACCTGATTCGCGCCCAGAGGACGGCTGAGATCATCATGCGGCACAATCGGGCTTCAGAGAGTGTGCCGACCAGATGCGACTGGAGGCTGAACGAGCGTCACTACGGCGCCCTGCAGGGACTGAACAAGGCCGAGACCGCAGAGAAGCACGGCGCCGAGCAAGTGCACATCTGGCGTCGCTCCTACGATGTGGCCCCTCCCGAGGGGGAGAGCCTCGAGACGACTGCCCAGCGCACCATCCCGTACTTCGTCGACGAGATTGTACCCGACCTCGAGCAGGGCCACAACGTGCTGGTCTCGGCCCACGGCAACTCGCTGCGCTCGATTGTCATGCACATCGAGGACATATCGTCCGAGGACATCGTGTCCCTCGAGATACCGACCGGGGAGCCGATTCACTACACCTACGATAAGGGAGTCATCACCCGAGATGAGTGAAAGGCCGCTCCGGTGGCGGGGACAAACGCTTGTAGACCCCATACAGCCAGTAACTCACAACGAGGCAGGCGATTGGGATCGGAATCTCCCCCAAGGCAGGGGGGAAGGTGTTGACCAGGGAGGCGATCCCGAAGAACGCGGCCATCATCGAAAGCGCTCCGTAGGTGCGGTTGCTGAACATTCGCTTCTGGTACGCCTTGACGTAGGCCAACGTCGTCACTGCTGGCTCAGGCGGACCTGATTGGTGCGAGGTGGCCTCGAGCACGTCGAGCAGGCACTGCTCGTACTCCCATATCGCCAAGCCTCCCCGATGTGAGTAGAAGGCGTCGTCGGAGGTCCAATCCGCCGGCGCTGTTGACTTCCATCCCTCGATCAGCGCCAAGCGTAGTGGAGTCAGCTCCAGACTGGTGGAAGAGGAGTGGTGGATACGGGACAGATCGTGGACCAGCGATGCGAGGTCGCGCATCGCTGGGAACTCGCAGGTGTGGGCGCGAAGACCGTCTGCCAGCCTCGGCCTGCCTATCCTGAGCGAGTCCCCGGAGACGTCCGACAGCCTGACTTCGCCCAGGCTGAGGGTGCAGGGCTGGTTCTTTGAGTACTTGGCGCGCCAGATGAGGGTCGCCCGGAGCTTCTCCTCCAGCCACTGCGTCCTAGCGTTCCAGCGAGAGGGATCGGGCGGAGTCGTTCTGACTGTCTCCACCGCGGAGTGGTACCGGCCCAGCACCTCTCCGGCTATGCGGAGAGCCTCCTGTGCATCGGACAAGTCATCCACACGCAGGGCCTCCTTCAACTCCGAGGCTGTATCAGAACCCGCATCCGAGGTCCTCCTGAGCAGAATCATGTCCCTATCCGCCCAAGTATACCCGCCTGAGGGGACGTGTGAGCCGTCAGGTGCCGCTTTGGCTCTAGCCCTGAGGCGACCGTCCGAGCCCCACGGGAGGAACTCTGCGGTCCAAGCGCTGCCAGCACTCAGAGCGGCAATCATGCCACGGTCGGAAGATTCGGAGGAGATTCGAGTGATGGAATCCGGATTCGGCACCTCTCCCCAAGCCTCTAACTCGGAAACGAGCGTTTTCCAGTCATCCAAATTGGAGACGGAAGTCGGCTCTATCATGCTGGCCACCAACCCTATTCCTGCGAACCTGACTGCACGGAAGCCGGCTGGAGCCTCGGAATCGCTCTCAATCTCGGCCATAGCGGCCGGTCTCCAAGCTCTCTCCCCCCCAGCCACGGTCGCTGCCCCGAGGTCACGACGTGGTCGACGGCTTCATTGAATCGGTCTGCGAAGCCTTGAATCACACACCCCTCAGCGAGGTGCGTGGGAGATACTGTGTCTGACATACCTCTGGCTGTCGACCTGGACGGCACTCTGATTCTCTCAGACATGAGCAGAATCAGCTTCTCGCGAGTCATCGCGAGACGCCCGTGGGTGCTTCCGGGCATGCTACTGAAGGAACTGGCAGGAAAGAGGGCGCAGTGGAAGCGAGACTTGGCCGAGAGGCTGGTCTTCGACCCAGCGGAACTGGTCTACCACGAGGCTTTTCTCGACTGGATCACCGGCGAGCATGCGAGGGGTCGCACGCTGGTGCTGGCCACCGCATCGGACCGCATCGTTGCCGAGAGAGTCGCGGCGCACGTCGGCCTGTTCTCAGACGTGATGGCCTCGGACGTGAACTACAACCTGCGCGACCGACGCAAGGCCGAGGCGCTGGTGGCACGCTACGGCGAGAAGGGGTTCGGCTACGCCGGCAACAGCCGCCATGACCTGGCTGTTTGGGAGCGAGCCGGACAGATAGTGGTCGTGAACCCCGGTAAAGGAGTTCTGGACAAACTAGGAGAGTCGGCTGACATCGTCTTCGAATAGGTGCGAGGAGAGGCGACGCCCTTTAGCGCAGTCAGCATTTGGTGAGTGCATGGGCCGCATACGCAAGTCGCTCGGGCGTCGAATCGACTACCTCGCTAAGTGGCTCCTGAGATTCAGACTGGTTTCGATACCAGCGAGGGCTGTCGCCAACTCCAGCTACGCATGGAGCTTCATCTCGCGCACAGACAGAATACGCGCAAACAGGCTACGAGACCGCCTCAAGGAAGGCGAGCTGCCTCAGCACATCTCGATTATCATGGACGGCAACCGTCGCTTCGCTTGGAACAGTAACATCGAACGTGACCTCGGACACCGACGAGGCAAGGAGAAACTCAAGGAGGTCATGGACTGGATTCTCGACCTCGAAATACCCTATCTCACCGTCTACGCCCTCTCGACGGAGAACATCAATGAGCGCTCCCCTGGCGAGCTCGATTCCCTCTACGACCTCTATGTCGCTGGGCTAAACGAGATCGCCGATGACCCGCAAATACACGAGCGCGGCGTCAGGGTGCAGGCGATGGGTCGTCTGGAGATGCTGCCCGAGCGGGTGCGCGAGGCCATCAGCAACGCCCAGTCACGAACCGAGTCTTACACCGACTTCCTGTTCACCGTGTGCCTGGCTTATGGCGGCAGGGAGGAGATCGTCGACGCGGTGCGCGAGGTCGCGGCGGATCACGCCAAGGGTGACTTGCCCCTAGAATCGATAGACACGATGCAAATCTCCAGCAGGATGTACACCTCCGACCTGCCCGACCCGGATCTGGTGATCCGCACCAGCGGCGAGGAGCGAATCTCGAACTTCCTGCTGTGGCAGATAGCGTACTCCGAACTGCACTTCACCGACGTCTTCTGGCCGTCGTTCTCGAAGGTCGACCTGTACGAGGCCATCGAGTCGTATCAGAGCAGGAGGCGGCGCTATGGCGGATGACGTCTGCGACGAGTGCGGCCGCGACGGCCACCGCAACCCCGCCGTCGCCGTCGACGCCGTCGCACTTAGGGAAGGCGAGTCGGGAACCGAGGTCCTGCTCATCAGGAGGGGCAGGGAGCCTGAGATATGGGAGGGCCGCTGGGCCTTCCCAGGTGGCTTCGTCGACATCGGGGAGGATCCAGAGGACGCTGTGCTGCGCGAGCTCAGGGAGGAGACTGGGGTCGATGGCTTCGACCCGGTCGCGCTCGCCATACACGGTGACCCCGACAGGGACCCCAGGAAGCACATCGTGGCGCTGTTCTACCTCGTGGATGTCGACCCGGAAGCAGGGCCGAGGGGCGGAGACGACGCTGTTGATGCCGCTTGGGTGCCGATAGACGGGCTGACCGCCGACCAGATGGCCGGAGACCACATCAGAATCGTCGATATACTGCGTGAGTAAGCCTATCACCCGCTGGCCTTTGCGACGTGCATGACTCGCAAACTGAGGATCGACACCGGAGGCGGTACTCTGGGGCCCTACAGCCCGGGGATAACCGTGAGGGACCATATCTGGCTTTCCGGACAGATAGCCACCGACGCTGGGGATGACATCGAGTCGCAGACTAGAGGCACCCTAGCGAAGATCGAGGGGCTTCTGGAAACAGCGAACAGCTCGAAAGCCGACCTAGTCAAGGTGACAGTGCTGATGACCGATATCGGCTTCTACGGCACCATCAACGAGATTTACTCCGAATGGCTCGATGGCACCACCCCGCCCGCGCGTGCTGCGTACGAGGTGCCGAATCTTCCGGCTGGGGCTCTAGTCGAGATAGTGTGCGAGGCGTTTCGGGGCTCTGGCGCCTGACATCGACCCACAGAGATGATGAATGCCGCATCGCTCGCAAGGTCGTGAGCGTGTTCAAGGCGTACGACATCCGCGGCATCGCGGGAAGCGAGCTGACGGTTGAGTTCGCGAACACGCTCGGCAAGGCGGTAGCAACCCATCTGGACGTTGGCGCCGTCGCCGTCGCACGCGACATCAGGGATTCGGGGGCGGAGCTCCATGCGGCGTTCGTCGAAGGGATAGTCAGCACTGGCGCAGACGTCCTTGACCTAGGCGTGACTACCACTGGAGTGCTGTACCGCGCCACCGTCGACCTGCCAGTCCAGGCTGCGGTTGCCATCACAGCCAGCCACAACCCGCCAGAGTACAACGGCTTCAAGATCTGCCACGGGAAGCTGCCCGTGGCCGGAGACGACCTGCAGATGCTGCGCGAGGCCTTCGAGAGTGGCGAGTTCCGTGAGGGTGCAGGCTCTCACTTCACGGTGGAGAACTTTGAGGACCAGTACATCGACATCGTCGTAGAGAATGCGGGAAAACCAGCAAGGCCGATTCGCATCGTGCTCGACTGCGGCAACGCCGTGCCCGGCCCGCTCGCGATGCGGTTGATGGAGGGTCTGGGCGTCGATGCCGTGCCTCTGCACTGCGACTGGGACAACTCGTTCCCCAACCACCCTCCTGACCCAACTCGCCCTGAGAACATGACCGACCTCGCCGCAGCGGTGGTCGAGAGCGGCGCTGAGTTCGGCATCGGGATGGACGGTGACGGCGATCGAATGGGAGTGGTAGATGAGACCGGTCGCTTCATCCACCCTGACCGCTTGATGGCGATCTTCGCGAAGGACGTGCTCTCGAATCTCGATAGTGACGCGTCGGAGGACGAACGGACTGTCTACTTCGACGTCAAGTGCAGCATGGCGCTCGAGGAAGCGATTGCAGCTGCCGGCGGGGTGCCGAGGATGGTGAGGACCGGTCACTCGTTCATGAAGCGCGAGCTGTGGGACAATCCGCAGGCCCCGATGGCTGGTGAGATGTCGGGCCACTTCTTCCTGCACGACCGCTGGCCCGGTTTCGACGACTCGCTGTACAACAGCGCCCGCCTGCTCGAGATCATTGGGCGCGACCCCGCTCCGGCCGACGGCGGGCCGTCCTTCTCCGAGCGCTTCTCGTTCCTGCCCGACTACCCCTCAACAGGGGAGGCCAAGATCCCCCTGCCCGGAGAGCGTGAGGAGGTCATGGCGGCTGTAGAGGCGGCCTTCGCGGACATGGAGTGCTCGACGGTGGATGGCATCAGGGTGAGCTATGAGGACGGCTGGTACCTGTGTCGGGCCAGCAACACTGAGGACATCTTGGTGATGCGAGCAGAGGGTCGGAGCGAGGTTGCGCTGGAGGGAATCCTCGCGGATGTGAACGCCCGCATCGGGCACATCGCGGATCTCAGCGCGCTGCGCTGACTATTCCATCTGTTCGGATATGCCAGATACTAGCAAGGGTATTGCGACAAGCACCGCGCAAATACCGTTGGTAGCGACTGTGCCTACCAAACCATCGGTGGCGGACATCTCAAAGGCGACGTTCGTGATTACTCCCATGACCACGCCTAGAGCAAGCAGACCCAATGCGATGTGAATGCCCCTCTTCTGGTACCGGATCATGAGTATGCCGGCATAGACGCCCAGGCTGGATAATGCAAGCATAACGACGCCGAGCACGGTTACCAAGATGCTAGCCTCGGCTGCGCCCTCTCCGATTTCTGGTGCAAATCCTGCAAGCAGAGCACCTCCGAGGAGTATGGCCAAAGAAACCAGCACTCCGAGTACCTGGAAGAGGGAGTAGATGGCCCCGATGACGACGGGGACAGCAGACCTCTTGACGTACTGCACTTCGGGCTCTTCGAAGACTTCCTGGGTCTGCATTGGCTCTGCGTTCGGTGTTCCCGAGAATGTCGTTTCTTCCGGGGCTGCACCCCCCTCGGTCTCCTCCATAGAGTCCGGTGTATGCTTGCTGACTTAGCATTGTCTGCCGCACCGATTCTCTTATGCGAATGGTTCAGTTGGTTGCGCTGACGCCACTGTAGCTTAGCTGGTAGAGCACTTGATTCGTAATCAAGAGGTCGGGAGTTCGAGTCTCCCCAGTGGCTCTCAATCAATCGGTTCCAGCTCTAGTGCACCGAGAAGGGGCCTGTACTTGTCGTTCGAGCGCGCGAGCGCGTCGATCACCGGCATCGGCTCGCCCGAGAGCATGCCCAGCACCGAACCCCCCCCGGTGCTGTTGTGGCTGATTTCCCCGGACAGGCCACGCTGGTTGACCAGAGCGCTGGTGTGGCCCCCTCCGACGATGGTCACACCGGTGGCCTCGGCGCACATGTTGAGAATCTCGATGGTTCCGATGGCGAACTCAGGGTACTCGAAGAATGAGGCCGGCCCGTTCCACAGGATGCATTTGGCGTCTAACATCAGTGGTCGTAGTTCCATCAGGGTCTGGAAGCCTATGTCGTATATCGAATGCTCAGTGGGAAGTTCGTCGACTCCTATGGGATGCCGCTTCCCATCGATTTCCACCGCTAGGTCACTGGGGAGGAAGAGCATCTTGGAATGGTCGCTCGCTAGGCGCTGGGCCATCTGCCAAGTCTCGTCGAAGGCCTCGCCCATCGTGCTTCTGATGAACTCCTTGTTCCTCTCGCCTATGTCGTGCCCGCTAGCCCACAGCATCAGGTTGCCGACCACTCCCACCATCGGGATGCAGTCTACGACGCCGCGCTCGATGAGGTTGAGTGCGACCCTCAGCGAGTCGTCGCACTTCGCCCCTCCCAGAATCGCCACGTAGGGTCGAGGAGGGTCGTCCACGGCCAAGCCAAGGGCCCTGATCTCCCTGTTCATCAGGCGGCCTGCGATACAGGGCATCTCCTCGGCGAAGCCGGTGAGGGAAGGCGAGTTTCGATGGGCTGCGCCGAAGGCGTCAGAGACGTACACGTCGGCGACGGCTGACAGGCGGGTAACAATCTCGGAGGATGGTTCCGCCTCGAAGCTAACCTTCTCTGGGCCGTACTCCTCGGAATGGAGGCGGACATTGTCGAGGAATATCTTCTCGCCGGACTGCATCTCCTCGATGGCATCGATGGCATCGTCGCCACAGACATCGGCAACGAAGCGTATCTGCTGCCCGAGGAGGCGCGAGAGTCGGTCGCAGTGACCCTCCATGCCAGTAAAGTCGTCCTTGCCTGGTCTCGACTGGTGCCCCATGATCACTACCTTGGCGTCTGAGAGGCTCCTCAGAGTCTCGAGGATAGAGCGCAGTCTGCTGTCATCGAGGAAGGCCCCAGTGGACGGTTCGAGGGGCGAATTTACGTCTACTCGATAGAGCACAGTCCGTCCCGCGAGGCGGACGTCGTCCAGCGACAGGACGGTTGTCACGATTGGCGGCACTAGCGGTCCCTCTATGGCCGTTGTGGGTGGCGAACACGCTCCGCGTGGCCCCACAATGCCTTTCACGGGTGGCGCTCGAAGCAGCCGCATGAGTTGGGATGCCGAGCGCCTGACTGGCCCCGACGGAGAGGACTGGCGGGTGCCAGTCTCGGAATTGGAGGACAGGCAGGGCAGGCTGTCTGCGGCACTCGCCGAAGCCGGCCACGAATCCGTCCTAGTCGATGATCCGGTAGAGCTCTACTGGCTCACCGGCGGGCGTCAGAACTCTCTGTTCCTAGTCGGTGCAGATGACTCTGGCATCGGGAGTACGCAATGGGTGAGGCGTTCATTGAAGCGGGCTCGCTTCGAGGCAGGGGGAGGAGATTCGCCCCATGCCATCGAGGGACACCCGAGTATGGGGGACTTCGAGGACTCGTTGCGGGCTGCTGGTTGCACTCAAGCACCCGGATTGCTCGCAGGCAAGGTCCCACAGAAGCGTTGGTCCTTCCTCACATCCAAGATGAGTGGGCTCGAAGGGCAGAGCTCCGATTGTACAGGACTGCTGTTCACCCTCAGGGAGACCAAGTCAGCCTGGGAGCTCGAGATGCACCGCGGGAGTGGTGAGATCAACCGGATGATGTTCGAGGCTATCCGCGACCGAGGGGGGCTTGGACTCACTGAGATTGAGATGGCCGGCGCCGCCGATGAGGTCAGCAGGGCGGCAGGCTTCGGCGGCCGCATCAGGATGCGCACGTGGCCGATGGATTGCGACAGGGTCGTCATCGCCGCAGGTCGCTCGGGCGCTGTGCCCTCGTACTTCGACTCTGCAGTGGCTGGTCTGGGAGCGAGTCCTATCTCCTCACTCGGCGCGGGCTTCGCTAGGGTTGCCGAGGGTGAGCCGGTGCTGGTCGACATCGTTCACTTACACCGGGGATACGTCTCAGACTGCACACGCATGTTCAGCGCCGGGCGGCTGTCTGACGAGTGGACGCAAAGGCTCGATGACATGGCGCAGGTACGCGACCTAGTCGTCGACAGCCTCGGAAAAGGCGATGATTGCTCGGCTGTTTGGGATGCTGGCAGTTCGCTGGTTGCCGAGATGGGGCGCGGCGAGCACCTGATGGGCATGCCACCCGACCAAGCCAAGTTCCTAGGCCACTCGATCGGGCTCGAGCTCGACGAGACCCCGGTGGTGGCTCGAGGTTTCGATCGGCCTCTGCAGGTAGGCGGCACAATGGCGATCGAGCCTAAGGTGATTTACCCTGAGGGTGCCATCGGGACAGAAGACAGCTGGGTTCGAACGAGCGATGGCATGGAGTGCCTGACGATGGGGAAGTCGTTCCCGATACTCACGGAGTGGTAGCATGAGGAAGCCGATAGTCTCCGTATTCGGCTCGAACGACCTCTCCGAGGTCCCCGAGGTCGAGGCTCTGTGCGAGGATCTGGGCAGAGCCATCGTCGATTTGGGCTGCAGAGTGGCCTGCGGAGGGCTCGGCGGTTCGATGACGGCGGTCTGCAGGGGCGCACAGAGCAGCCAGTCATACCAGAGTGGAGACACCATCGGGATCCTGCCGATGGAGGACCCTGATTCAGCCAATCCGCACATCGACGTGGTCATCCCTACCGGTCTCGGGCTGTTCAGGAACATGCTGGTGGCTCGCGCAGGCGATGCCTGCATCGCGGTCAGAGGGGGCTCTGGCACACTCTCTGAAATCGCCTTCGCGTGGCAGATCGAAAAGCCGGTAGCCACGATGTCGAGCACCGGAGGCTGGGCCTCCGAGCTCGCTGGAAGGAGGCTGGATCACCGCAGAGAGGGTGCTGAGGTCGCTGATTTGCCCGATGTTGATGCCGCTAAGGCGTGGCTTTCGGAGGTGCTGGGACTGTGACCAAGGCGAAGCAAACGGCTCAGATGAGGCTCGCGAGAGTGCTGAGGGGTCGCAACGAGCCGCACGGCAAGCCAATCACCGACGAGTCGGTTCTGAAGGGGGTCGAGGTCGACGAGGCCGGAATAGTGGAATTGTGGGTCAAACCACCTCATCCCCACTGCCCGTGCTGCCTCGATGACCTGATTAGACTGAGAAACGAGGTGACTTCGCAGAAAGGCATTCTGGGATGCCATATTGAGGTGGTTGGAGTGCCACAGGCAGAACGATGGACTGCGGCTGTGAACGAGTGATTGACTGGCATTATTTAATAATTATTAACAAAACCCGTCATTCGTCCGAGATTTCATCGGTTTCATGCCATCTCCTAGCCCTTCTCTCCTCGACTTCAGCCAACTTGGCCCGAATCCTGCCAGATATCCACCAGATGCCCGCGCTCAAGCCGATTATCGAGATAATCAGGCTCTTCTGAAACTCGGGATCGCTCCAATCCACCATTCACTCACCTACAACGGGGGAATCACGTCGATGTCGCATGATCCTGTAGGGTACAGGCAGCATGTCAGGATGCCGCCTTCAGCCACGACATCATCGTCCAGTCCCGGCGGGAGCTCTTCGGGAAGGTCGACTCGGCCTCTAACCAGCCTGACGAGACAGGTCCCACAGTTCCCCGCGGTGCAGTTAGTCGGAATCTCGACGCCTGCGAGTTCCGCTATCTCCACAATCGGCGTGTCAGGCACGATTCGGGCCGTTCCCAGCGGCCTCGAGCCTCGGAAGAACCGGATGACGGGGGTCTCGTCCGCCATGGACCTGCCTCAGCGGTCTTCCCAACGTGTCCATCTGCCAGTCTGCTTGTTGAAGACCAGTCCAGCCTTCTTCATCCACTTGTTGAACTTCGTAGCCCCCGCGCCTGTGGCGATGATGAACTCCTCGCGGTGCTCCTGCGCCTGGATGTAGCCCTTGGCGGCTATCGTCTGGTCGATCCAGTCGTCTATGCTCATCAGCACGCCAGAGAGCTTGCTCGACTGCACGGCTGCCTCGAGCTCCTCTGCCGTGGCTCCGGTCGACTCGAGGTCGCGGATCATCAAGTCGGTCACCGAAGGCGTGTCCTTTTTCTTCGGAAGCCTTGCGACCGGCAGGCGGGGCTTCTTTTTCGGGTCGATCTTGATTCTGGAGCCGTTTTCCAACCAATCTTCGACGATTTGGGCCATTGGCGCTCTGAATTCCTCCTCGCACTCCCAGCAAACCAGCATGAAATCGCTCATGTCCTCCACGACATTGCCGCCCCGTGGGTCCATTTCCTCTCCGCACGAGGGGCATGCATGGAGGCAGAGCGTCGGTGCTATCTTCCGACGGAAGTCGACGATGTCCTGCGGTGTCCCGACCAGTTCGAGCATCTCGTGGTCTCTGGCGGCCTCGAGCCCTCTGGTCTCGAGTTGGTCTCGCAGTTTGGAGCGCTGTTCGTCCTTGGATTCGTCATCGAAGGTGTTCTCCAGCTTGACGATGAGCTCGATGGTCTTGCCTAGGCGGTTCATGACCAGTTTCTTGTTGCGGAATGACTCGACTCTGGCTATCCTGAGTTGCTCCTTCTTCTCGAGTAGTTCGGCGTGCAGGTCCTTCTGCTCCCGCTTGAAGCGCTGCTCCTCGATCTTGTCGACCTTCTTCTTGCCGCGGCCGGAGAGGACGTCGGCGAGGAATCTCTGCTGGCTCGAGTCACGCGGGCCTGAGCGTACTGCGTCCAAGACAGACTTCGCTATCCCCCTCTTCAGGCCGTAGTTGTTGATGAGCGTCTCGGGGTCCAGTTTCTTCAGATCGCCGACCTTGACGCCGCTGTCGGAAAGGATGTGAGCCGTGTTCTCGTCGATGCCGCGTCGAAGCAGCGCGAGATAGGTGTCCTTCTTCGCCATGAGTACTCATCCTAGCTCGGGCCCGTCGCGTGCTCGCCACCCTGACCCGCCGAGCCGAGGGTGCTCTATCAAGGCGTGGTCAAAACCCCAGCAAATCGGTTCAATTCAACGAAATTGCGTTCGTGAGAGAGACCCAGTTGGATGTCTCCAGATTCTCTGGTCGCAGATCCAGCCAGCCTTCCGGGAGACCCTCTGGAGCAGCCTGGATGACAGTGTCGACAGCTTCGGCCCAGCGCTGCCTGTGCCAGCCCTTGATCCGGCTCAGGCGGTTTGGCGGCTTGGACAGCAGGGTCCGCAACTTCCGCCGCCTGTTGGCGAAGCAGTGCTGGGTAATGGCCCTGAACATCCTGCGGTCGATCCCGGGCTCCCTGTCCACCGGGCGCAGCAAGGCCAGACGGGAGCTCACGCTGGGGGAGGGGCTGAACGAGTGCGGGGGCACCTTGGCATCCAACTCTACGTCGAAATCCAGCCAGAGAGAGAGGCCGAGTGGACTCAGAGCTGCCTGGTTCCTGCTGATGGCCATCCGCTCTGCGAACTCCGCCTGCAGGAGCAGTACGACCGCCGCCATTGGATGCTCGGCGTGATGCCTTTGTATCCTCTCCAAGACGGGGCTGGATATCTGATAGGGGAGATTGGCCACCATGTGAGTTACGTCAGCAGGCCAGTCGCCCTCCAACGCGTCGGCCTGACGGAGGTCGAGGTGGCCGTCAGCGTCTCCGAAGACGCGCTGCAAGTGGGAGACGGCCTCGCCGTCCACCTCGAACGCGGTCACCCTAGCCCCGGTCCTCAGAAGCGCCAGTGTGAGAGAGCCGGGTCCCGGCCCTATCTCAAGCACATGCGAGTCCGAATCGAGGGGGTTCGCGCAGGAAGCCAGGACCACCGAGCGGGAGATAACTGCGTCATCGACCAGGAAATGCTGTCCGAGGGACCTGTTCGGGCGAACCCTGTCTCGCAGGAGGTCGACTAGGAGACGCGTGTCCAAGTCATCCATGGCCCGACCCCGAATCACATCTCGGAGCGAACCAGCAGGTCGAGCAGACGGGGCGATTGGGCTGCGTCTTCCATCTCCTTGACATAACGCTCTGCGAGCAGTCTGGCTGAGTCGATGCCGCAAGCCTCGTCGACCTTCTCGAAGTTGCTCCAACCGACCATTCCACGAAGCTGGACCATCTGCAGCGCCTTCGCCTTGCCGATGCCCGCCAGCAATTGGAAGGCGTGCATCTTGAGTGAGAGGTTGTTGGCGCGGTTGTAGAAGCCCAGATGCCTCTCGGAATCCTCCGAAATCACATCCATGATTGCCTCGGTCAACTCACCGTTGGCAGCCGCAGAGAGGTCACGATGCCTGATCTCAGACAACGGCCCGAGGCTGTCAGAGTCGACTTTGACTTTGGAGCCGCTCGTAAGTCCCCCGAGGTCGTTGACCCTCGCTCGAACCAGATGCAAGGAGGGCTCGCTCAGACCGTGAACCTCATGTCCGAATGGCCGCCTCTCCTGCAGGTCTAGGATCCTGACGTGAATCTCGGAGTCGAACAGCCCGGGGCCGTCCTCGTCTGGCTCGCTCTGGCCTCCAGGTTGCATATCCCTCGTTTATTCAGAGCGGTCCCCCCCCTTGAATGGAATTGTTGCGGAAAAACGTCAGAATGACGGTTCAGAGCACGTGCCGCCGGATGATAGTGATGATCTCCTCGATTTCAGGTGTGTCCATCGCGATTCTCTTGCTTGCGACGACCACTCTCACATCCGCTACGACGATGGGGTGGAGTTCTGCCAACTTGGCACATATCTCGGGATGCGGGGAGAGTTTTTCGTTTTCCATGAGGGCGTCGCGCAGCCCGCGGAAGACCTCCTTATCGGTCTTGATCCCCCCACGGCTCTCACTGGCTGCCCACTCGGCGTGACCAAGGGCCATCTTCTGCTCGTATGACAGGTCGCCTCGGCGCTCGTTGGCGTCCAGCAGCAAGTCGCGGACGGTGGCGAAATCGACGTACTCGCGTTCTACCATCTGAATCACTCACTCGATCGGTCTGAGGTGCTCGGGGCGGGCCACTATCGTCTTCTGCATGTTTCCGTCGGAGATGGTGATGATGTATGCTCGTCCCTGGGTCCCGGAGATGACTCCTGTCTTGCCTTGGAAGCGTCGGTGGGGCATTCCCTTCTGTTGGGCTCCATCAAGCACGATCGCGACGCTGTCGCCATCGGCGTAGGGGTGCATCACTCGGTTGATGAAAACGCGGCTGCGCTCGGCCTTCTTCTTCTTGAGAATGCTGCGAGTGCCTTGGCGTGTGCCATGTGCTCTCTTAGCCAACAAATCACCTTTCGACCGTAGGTCGCGGAAGCGTTCGACCTGCCGATTCCTCTTAAGGGCTCGGATGAGGTTCAGGGCTCAGTCAGCGTGAATCTCCTCGACATCGAGCCACAGGACCTCGCATTCCCTCTCAAGCGCGCCGCTCACCGATGGGACGGTCCTGCCCTCGTCCGAGTGTACGAGTTCCTTGATGTAGGTCCCCGCCTCGCAGCGCAGCGTCATCTGGACCTCGTCGCCCTCGACGAAAACATCGCTGATGGAGACTATCTTCCTCTTGCGGGTCTTTGCCGCCCTGCGGTGAGAGACCCTCTTGGGGGTCTCCTGCTCCAACACGACCCCAGAGAGGCTCGAGATGGACTTGACGACGGTGTTCTCATCGGGGATGTCGTCGACCTTCAATCGGATGGTGTAGGTCTTCTCGGAGCGGGTCTCCTTGACCTTTCTCACCTCACCCCGCTTGGACCACCTCAGCGAGTCGATCTCGACCTTGCCCTCGGCGCTCTCATTGACCGTCGAGACGAGTTTGTCTAAGTCGGTCTCGCGAATCTTCGGATTCTTGATCTCCAAGACGAAGGGACGGCCCGAGCCGAGGCACCTGACGTCGATGTCTTCCCTGCCCATGCCATGGAAGGAAGTGTCCTCGGCGTTGAGAGCGATGCGAAGGGGCTCGCCGATGAGGTCCTGCACGGAGTGGAGGTACTGGAGTCCAGTCCCCTCGCAGGATTCGCAACCGTCTTCCCTGCCCCTGCATGCTCTGCACGGCCAGCGGGTCTGCGGAATCTCCCGACTGAGCTTGCGGTACCTGCTATAGAGAAAGACCGGTCTTACATCGACGTCGATACGCAAGGTCAGGCCGTCGACCAGTATCATAAGGTCAGGCCTCTCCTTGATGAACTTGACATTGGGCATGTGCCCGGATAACTCGTTCTGAATGGCGTCGACGAAGGCCGCCTTGAGAGGCCTCGAAGCCGGCGCTCCGTGCCTGCTGCGGATGCGGTCCTCCTCCTGTATCAGGTCCTTGGGCAGGTGGATCCCGAACTGGATGGTGGAATGCTCGATTCCCTCGGTGGACTCGACGACTCTGCTGACGATGTTGCCGACGTCGTCGAACAGGTCCTCGCACAAGGGGCACAGGTCAGGGGTCTCGAACTTAGCCAGCTCTGCATCTCTGGCGAGAGCCTCAATGCGAATCTCCTCGCCCCCCGGCGCTCCAGGGAGCTCGGTCCTGCGGCCGGCCAACCTGTGCAGGCAGTGGTCGCATGCTCCTATCCTGATGATGTGGGCAATCCCGAGCGGGGCGGGGCAAGGAGGTGCGTCCCAGTCTATCGGGGCGCCGGTGAGCTCTAGGTCGTCGCCGTCGAACCAGACCTCCTCATGCTCCTCCTCTTCGATCCCCTCAGTCTCGGTGACGACTTCTGCAGAGGCGTACCCGGCGCTGGCGTAGAGTTGCCACTCATCCTCCTCGTCGAGCTTCGGCTCGCCTGTATCAGGACCATCCCAATTCATCGGATCACCACCGAAGCCACGGGGGGAACCCGTGTATTCGATGAATACGCGACCGAAGGCTCACCTTTGACCTCTTCGGGCTGGGAATATGTGGTTCAGAGCGAGATACCCAGTTCTTCCGCAACTCTTCTCAGATGGCTGAAGGAGTGTATTCCACTGGAGCATCCAGTCCGCCAATCGAAGATGATTCCATAGTGACCAACCGGCTCGGCCTTGGGCTTCTCCACCCGAAGCCTCGCGACCTCCTCCTCGAACTCGAGCAGCCTCTGCTCGTTCTCCTGACGGGGCTTGCACTTGGCGCACTGGCAGCGACATCGAATAGCAAGGTAACTGACTGTGAAGGCCGCGCCGTCAGCGAATCGGAGTACGCAGTCCTCATCGCCGCGTTCGAGGTCGGTCAGCGACTCGCGTCCCTCCATGAGAAGGGCTTGTGCCTCGGGTGGTTTTAACTGTGGTTTCAGTGCCTCGTCAATCAGGTGTCTGATCCGTTCTTAGCCTGGGGGGGGGTATGATGACTGACGCGCACTCGCAATGGGTGGGAAGGGAGTTTTCCAAGTTCTCGGTGCTCGACAACTCAGACTGAGTTGTTGGACGGATGTCTGTTGATGGTGCTCAGCAACGCCGGCGTGAGCACTAGGCCCGCGAGTAGAGAGAGGCCGATCATCGCGGCGCAGAACAGGCCGAAAGATGAGAAGAAGCCCATCGGCGACTGGGCTATGATGAGGAATCCAGTCACGTCGGATACGGCGGAGCCGAACAGCGCCAGCCCCGCGGCTCCGCCAACGGCGCGAACCGCCATCTCTGAGCTCGCACCGCGCGAGTGTTCCTCACGGTAGCGCTCGACGACGTGTATGACGTAATCGATACCGACCCCGAGAGACATCGCCGCGATGGCGACGGTGACCATGTTGAGCCCGTATCCGGCTAGGTAGATGATCGCGTAGAGCCAGATGACCACTACGATGATGGGGGTGGTGGTGACCATCGCCATACTGAGCGCACGAGTCCCCCAGAGCCCGGCATTGAGCAGTAGCCAGACAGTGATCACGGCACAGATGGTCGCGGAGCCGGTCGACCAGAGAACAAAGTAGGCAATGCCTGCGATGACCGGCAGAGAGAGAACGAGTTCGCGCTTTGAGTACGAGTTCAAACTGGCGCCAACCCTCCTGAATCCCCACCACAGCGTAATCAGGCAGAACACGACTCCGAGCATCAGGGTCCCTTGCAGCTCGTTCTGCATGCTCGAGGCGGCGACGTACCGGGTCACAGGATCACCCGTCGGTATCGCCCACGTGACTGGAAACTCCTCACTGGCCTCACTGACGGGCACACGGAGCGAGATGTCCTGACCGGCCAACTCCTGGAACGGAGCCATGTCCCTCTCGAGCTCCGCCAGAGTCAATTCGACCAAGTTGAACTTCTCGGCGTCGCTGACACCCCAGCGCAGGGTCATCCGCTCGTAACTCGGACCGCTGCCGTCAGAACAGAGGTGGACTGCCTGTGGGTCCAACTCGCATGAGGGCAGGATGTACAACGCGATTATGCTGGCTGGAATGTGCGGGATGAGCCCTCCCTCAGGGATGCCGTGTGTGAACAGGAAGCCGTACAGGAACCTCAGGCAGTCTCGGTCTGTAGTCTCAGGCAGGCCGTTGGAGGTGATAGCGCAACCGCTGTTCGATTCAGAAGCCCAACCCGCTTCGATGAAGGGCGTGGCATTCGCCCCCATGCTGGCCATCGCGAACAGAGCGAGCTCGTCCACGCCGTGCAACTCCGGCACCCCCAGAGGAGTGCGAGTGAATCTCTGGGGGTCGTCCTCAGAGGCATCTAGCATGTTCTCCCTGGTGGCGCCGATCGCCGCGTACACCCTTGGGTCGAGCATGTCGCCCTCGATGACGATGGCAGCAGGCTCCCCTTCGTCCGTGAACCGCGTGTTGACTATCTCGACGCCTTGGGCGAAATCGCTCTCACCGTCCAAGAAGTCCTCGACTTTGAAATCGCCCTCGAGACCGAGCATCATCGGCACGGCCAGCGCTGAGAGGACCAATACAGCAGCCAAGATGAGCGAGGACTTCTTCGAGGAGGTTCCCGCGACCTCTGCGAGCCATTCCTCCCGAATCATGTGCAAAGTGGTCCCGTCCTCCTCTCCAAGTTCACCGCGCTTCAAGATCCATAAATCCCAGTCCAACCTGATAATCGGAGCCCAGAGCCCTGTGAGAATGAATGCGGAGCCTACGCCGAACGCCGCTTCCAAGCCGAACGAGCGCAGGGCCGGTATTTCCGACGTGAAGTTGGCGGCGAAGGCCGCCATGGTGGTGAACGAGGTGAGCATTATCGCGCGGCCGACGCGCGTGAGCGAGACGCGGGCGGCGTCCTCGGGAGGCTTGCCGTTCCGTCTCTCCTCCTTGTATCGGTGAAGCGCGTGGAGGCTATCATCGATACCGAGAGCCAATATCAGTATCGGTAGCAGAATGGAGAACTGGCTGCGGCTGATGATCTTGAGGTCGAATTCGCTTCCGACGATTATGCCCCAGCCAATAAGGCCCTGCATCCACAGGAGGCTGAATACCAAGGTGGCGCCGACGATTGCCACGTCGGAGAGGCGTCGGAGGCTGAACCAAAGCAGCACGAGTATCGCTATGGCCATCCCGGCAAGCAGAATCGCGGATTCCTGGAGCTCTCGGTTGACTTCGACGTTGATCCCCTCGCCGATTATCATCGAAACGGTCAACTGGTCGGTGGTTCGGATATTCTCCTCGAGCGCGACTATGGCCCACTCGGCCGCACAGGGGGCTCCTCCTCCCTCCACTAGCGCCCTGCACTCCTCTGTGGTTCGGTGAGGGGGCGTCGTGAGAAGCTGCAGGCCATGATATGACCAGCCATCCGGCTCCGATCTGGCGTTGCTCCAGGAATGGGTGAAACCGCTTTCCTCCATCGCGTCGCGGCTGACTTGCAGGAGCATCCAAGTCGTAGAGGCCGACCAACGACCCGGTCCCCATTCCGCACCCTCGAAGGTGCCGTCCTCGGTAATCCTACCACCGATCGGGCCAATGACCGGGCTGCTGGGATCGGAGGTGAATCCTCGGTCAGTGGACATCCAGCGCATGAAGACGCCTTCGCTCGAGGCAATCATGCGATGGGCTGCGAGGTCGATGTGGGACTGGGTGATTCCCGGGTCATCGAACTCGAGACACTCCAGCGGCCAGCAGTCGGTCCAATTGGTGCGGGCAGGCACGAATTGCCCGAACTCGTTCACCGTGTCGCGAGTCAGCATAGAGCGATTGGACATGAACGAGCGGAACTGGTCCGGCAGAGCCAGCACCCCATCGCTCCCCTCTCCCGTCAGTTCGCTGACCATGGGGCGGGAGAACTCTGAGATGGGGTCGGCGCGTATCTCAGCGGCCTTCCCGTCAATCTCACGCAGAACCGTGAGGTTCAGTATACCACCGATGGGAACTCCCTCACCGACCAGTCCGGCATTGTCCCCGGGATAGGCAATCCTCTCCTCAATCTGGGGGAGCTGTTCCGTCAGAACGTTCCCATCAGCGTCGCGGTGAGGGGCTTCGGGACCGCTCGAATAATGCGTTGGGTCGCGAATCGACACCATCATCCCGTACATCACTTCAGCGGAGGCGAATTCCTCGTTGAGCACCTTGTAAGCAGTAAGTTCGGGGGATTCCATGTCGTAGGACTCGATGTCTATCGGAGTCAGGCTGGCGAGCATTCCGGGAATCATCAGTAGCGAGACCAGCAGGATGGTGATGTGCACCTGTGGGCGCCGCTCGAGCAGAAGCCCGGCGAGCTTGCTGAAGTCGCGCACCTGCTCCACGCGCGAGCCTCTGAATCGCTGGCTTCAATCCTTCCGTGGATGGCTCCGCGGTCACAGGCCGCTGTCCCGCAGGCTCTCTAAGGCGTCGCGCTGGGACTTGGTCAGTTTGTCTGGCTCAGCGAGCGTGAATTCGATGTCCAGAGGGCCCCCTGAGTGGCCGTGGCCCTGCAGTCGCCGGCGGTCGCCTACCCGGGTCCCCTCTGGCACATCGATCTGCACCCGTTTGCCGACAGGAGTGCTGATTCTAACCTTGCCGCCGAGCAACAGTGTGGTGATGGGAATGGGGACCTCTTGGACCAGCCTGCCGTCCTCCCAGCGGCGGCCCTCCTCGGCGTCGAGCCTCAGGGTGATAAGCAGGTCCCCCGGCTCGCCCTGCGGGTGCTCGTGGCCCATTCCCTTCAGTCGGAGCAGTTGCCCGTGGCTAGCGTTCGGGGGCACCTTCACCGCGAGTGTGCTTCCCTTGGTCTGGACCCCTGTGCCGTTGCACGGAGCGCAGCGCTTCGAGGTGCCGAAACTCGAGCCTTTGCACTTGTCGCAGCGCTTCAGTCTGCGGTGGGCGAACTTGACCTCGGTACCGCTCGAGGCCTGCTCGAGCGAGACATCGAGTCCAGCCTCGATGACCGCTCCCCTAGATGGCTCGGTGGGCTCGCTCCTGGGCTGCTGGGTCTGCCTGCCTCCGAAGCCCTGAGAGAACCTGAAATCGAAGCCAGGAGTCGATGTCCCCCGTCCACCCATGAACTGCGAGATGATGTCGCCTAGGTCGACTCCTCCGGAGCCCCCTCCGAACGGGTTGCCCTGGGAGCCTCCGCCTCCGAACATCTCCTCCATCCGGCGGCGCTGGTCGTTCTCCTTGCGCGCCTCGGCCGTTCCTACGGCCTCGTAGGCAGCCTGAATCGCCTTGAACCGCTCCTCGGCCGCTGCGTCACCCGGGTTGCGGTCGGGGTGGTACTGCCGGGCGAGTTTGCGGTAGGCCCGCTTGATTTCCGCGTCTGTCGCGTCGGGAGAAACGCCTAGAACGCGGTACGGGTCCTCGGCCATCGAGCGCTTTGGTCGGAGGGAGAGCCTTCAACCCTCGGAGGGTGATTGGCACCGATGTGCTAATGGTGCTGTGTTCGCTGGCGGCGCCGTGGGCGTCGGCTGGGCTGTTTTCCGCAACTACGTGGGGCACGCCAAGGAGATTCACGGGGACATCACCGACTACCCCCGCTTCTTCCTGATGCCACCGACCGCTCTCATCGAGGCCGACGAGAACGGCAACAACGTGATCGCACTCGGGGTGGCTGAGGAGCACATCGACCACGAGGTCGAGTTGGTCATCCGACTCGGTGATGAGTTGGAGCCGGTCGAGATGTGCGTAGGCAACGACACCACCAACAGGACTCGTCAGACACATGCCAAGCACAATGGCTGGCCCTGGCTCGAGGGCAAGGGCTTCGCAGGCTCGGGAGTGCTCGGGACCTGGACGGCTTGGGATCCTCGACCGGTCGAGATCGGGATGTCGGTCAATGGCGAGGTGAGGCAGCAGGCCTCGACCGAGCTGATGGTGCACTCTGTCGAGTCAATTCTCAGCCACCTCAAGGGCTGGTACGATCTCTCACCGGGCGACCTTGTCTGGACTGGCACCCCGAAAGGCGTCGGACCGATGCATGAGGGGGATGTAGTGGAGGCATGGATGAAGAACTCCGAAGGTGAGACGGTCAGCCTCCTCAATGCGAAATGCGTTGTCTAATCCATCCCCATTCAATTAAAAAGCCGTGCTTCCAGAGAGTTGTCATGGACGCAGAATGCGAGTTCCAACCAGCCTTCACACTGATGACCGCCAACCTCGGACCTGGAGAGTCAATCAAGGTCGAACCCGGTGCCATGGTGGCCCAGTCATCTGATGTGAGTGTCAGCACAGGCAGAGCAAGTAAGGGGGGACTGATGAGGGGTCTCTTCAAGGCCGTAGTGGGCGGGGAGTCGTTCTTCGTCAACACATACACCGCAGGACCTTCTGGTGGATGGATATCGATGGCTCCTTCAGCTCCGGGAGATGTCTCAACATTTGACTTGGTCCCGGGTGAAGGACTGTACATGCAAGGGGGGGCCTTCATGGCCTGCTCGCCGAACGTGGAGTACGATACCAAATTCCAAGGTGCCAAGGCGCTCCTGTCCAGAGAAGGAGGCTTCTTCCTGAGGGCATTCTCACAAGGTGGTCCCGGTCAGGTTTTCTACAGTTCCTACGGGGCTGTCAAGGAGCTCGAAGTAACACCAGATGCCCCGATAATTGTGGACAACGGACACCTCGTAGCCTTCACTGAGGGGGTGTCCTACGGTGTGGCTCCGTCGGGAGGACTCAAGACTACCATGTTCGGAGGCGAAGGTTTTGTACTGCGGTTAACAGGAGCGGGCAAGGTTTGGATCCAAACTCGGAACATCGAAGCGCTGGCGGGCAAGCTGATACCGTTCATGCCGAAGTCCAGCAACTGAAGCCGGGCCAGCAAGGGTTTAGCCCTACCACCTCGAGTCAGGCTCATGCGAAGAGCTGCCGCCTTGCTCGTGCTGATTCTCGTCGCACCCGTTCTCTCGGGCTGCCTCGGTGGCGAGGCGGAGCCGGAAGGCTGCGATGAGCAGGGATACTGGGTAGAAATCACCGAGGACTCGCCCTACCCGGGACTAGATTGCGAGGCAGGGCCAGTGAGACAACTCTCCATCACCATCTTCGTCTATCGAGACAACGACGGTGTCGAATGGCTCATCAACGAGACCTCCATCGCCACCGGAATCGAAATGATTAACTCGGTCTACAACCCCTCTGGAATCGACTTCGTCCTCGACGAGATAATCTGGGTCGACGACGCCTTCCCCGACGTCCAAGACGAGGAGGAAGGGGAGGAGGGTGAGAAGCCGGGCACACTCAACAACTCGAGCGAAGACGGTGGTGATTTCGGTGACCAGATTTCGATATCCCAACTCGGCGACGCCTTCGTTGAAGGCTACAACCCAGCCAATGTCAACATCGTCATGCAGAGCAACGGCTGGGGATCTTACAGCATGTATCCGTGGTATTCGCGAGAATACTACTTCAGCACGGTGCGCGCTTCGACATTCGCGACAAGCCCCGTTCCGAGCCACGAACTCGGGCACTTCCTCGGCCTCTACCACACCCACCAGTTCCACGACGATCCGAACTCGGACTCGGACCTCTCGCGGGCATTCATCTGGACGCAGGACTGGGTCACTCCCACCGACCAATGCTACCGCACTGGCGACTTCATCTGCTCGACCCCCTACGACTGCTATACCTGGTGTGAGGATGATATCGGCTGCAACGCGAGCGACCTCTACGAGGGCTACAAGCCCGGCCAAGAGCCCAGCGAGGTCGCTCAGTGCACCGTCGACCAGCACAATCCCTCGGTGACCAATCTGATGAGCCGCTATGGTGAGCGTAGCGAGATAACCTTCGATCAGGGCGCGCGAGCGCGTTACTTCATCCAGTACATGTCGGAGAACGCGAGGGAGGGGAACCTGCTGCATTTCTCAGAGATGGTCTACGACTACTGATGGAGAACACTTGAGTCGGGCGGGCCGCTCGCTCGTCCATGGACGGGGGTGTGCGACGGGTCACAGGAACGCGCCTGGTTGACCATGATGGTGCAGTCCAGCACGGCGATTTCCTACTCCACCCAGACGGCTCGTACTGTGCGAGCAATGGCGACGAGGACGTGGCCGAGACGATTGACGGTACGATGCGCCTGGTGACGCGCTCCCTGCAGAACTGGCACACCCACCTCGCGATGATCCTCAATCGCTCGATGGGCGAGGGTCTGCCGCTGATGGAGTGGCTCGAGACCTCGGTCTTCCCTGTGGAGAAGGGCCTAACTGCTGAGTTCGTCGAAGCGGGCACCAGAGCAGCTGCGGCTGAGATGATTGCCACTGGCACGACCTTCGCCTGTGACATGTACTACCACCCGGACGTGGTGGCCGGCGTCCTAGTCGAGGCTGGCATGCGAGGCGTCGCCTGCGGGCCGATCACCGACTTCCCGACTCCCTCCTACCCCTCTGGCGGGGCCGAGGCCCTGCAGAAGATGGGTGGTCTGCTGAGAGGAGGAGTACCGTCCGACCGAGTCGAGTACGGGATCGGCACCCACGCGGTCTACACCTGCAGCGAGGAGACGCTGCTGAAGGCTGCCGAGATGGCCTCTGAGCTCGGCTGCAGACTCCACATACACACCAGCGAGACCCGCAAGGAGGTCGCCGACTGCCACGCCGAGCACGGCATGTACCCCGTCGAGTACCTCGACTCCATCGGCTACTTCCAGGAGGGCACGGTGTGCGCCCACTGCGGCTGGGTCACCAAGAAGGAGATGCGCATACTCGCAGGTCACGAGGCTCACGCCGTCCACTGTCCGAACAGCAACCAGAAGCTCGCCTGCGGCGGCACCATGTCCTACCCGGCTATGCGCGAGGCCGGCGTCGACATCCGTCTAGGGACCGACGGCGCCGCCAGCAACAACAGCCTCGACATGCGTGCCGAGGCTAAGGTGGCGAGTCTGATCCAGAGGCACGACCACTGGGATGCGAGGATCCTCAACCCCGTGGAAACCTGGCAACTGGCCACCAAGGGTTCCATCGACTGGGTCACCTGGGATCTCGACGACATCAGGATGCGGCCGTGGGGCCGTGACGGCAGGAGGCTGCTGGCCAACCTGATCTACAGCGGAACGAGGTGTCTCGACGTACTGGTCGGAGGTCAAGCAATCCGTCGTGACGGTGTGACTGTGAGCATCGACGAGAGCCGTGCGGGCTCCGATTTAGAAGACGCAGTCTCAGAATACTACTCGAAAATCTGAATCAGAGGGTACCCAAGTAGAAACTGAGGTGATTAATTTTACAAATATTAACACACAACCACAGTCAATGCAGAAGGAGAGTTACGACTTTGTGCACGAAGATCTTGAGTCCGCACTGAGGGACCCTCTGGGCATGCGGAGGAGTATCTGATTTCTCTCACAGAGGAGTTCGGAATCCCAATGCTCGTACAACGCACCACCCAGCCAGGCCTTCGAAAATAGAAAATACTCCTCCGCCTATGATTGCCATAGGAATTAACCGTAGAACACCCCAATCGATTCCTGCAAAGTAGAAGACTGCCGCCAATACCAACCCAACTACGACCCCCATGATTCCGAGCTTGAGGCGATACGCCTTACCTCTCGCGTCTATATTGCATTCGAACATCATGATTTCAGGCAACCGTTTTTTCCATAAAATATCTATCTTCAACTGCTAATATTTGTTTGATCTATATGGGACGAACTAGACGCGTTCCTCTGTTCAGGGATGGAACCAGAAGGCCAGAGCCAAGACGGTGTAGGCTCCCAGAAGCATCGCGCCCTCAAGCCAGTTGCTCTTGCCGTCCGCTGCGATGGCGTTGACGATCATCACGGCGAGGAAGGCGGCGACCGTTTCCAAGATCCCGAACTCAAAGGTCAGCCCGACGCCGAGCATCCAGGCGAAGACCACCATCAAGGGGGCTACGAACACCGCGATCTGGGTGCTCGAGCCGATAGCGATGGCGAACGAGAGGTCCATCTTGTCCTTGCCTGCGACGGTCACCGCGGTGAAGTGCTCGGCCGCGTTGCCGAAAAGCGGGACCAGGATTACTCCGATGAAGAGGTACGACAGGCCGACCTCATTGGCCGCGGTCTCCAGTGAGTGTACGAGAATCTCAGCCATCCAAGAGACGAACACCGTGGCGACTAGGAGAAGCACGACCGCGTCGCGCTTGCTCATCTGGGGCTCCTCGTCATTAATGCCGTCGGTGGCGAAAAGGTCGGAGTGCGTGCGCAGTTGGAACAGCAGGAACAGAACGTACATCCCGAGCAGGACCAGCGCGGCCGCCCTCGAGAGATTAACCACCCCTGCGTTGCCTTCCTCCCCTCCCACGGTGAGGTGGTACACGGTGGGGACGACCAGGGTAATCACCGCGAGCAGCAGCAGCGAGCTGTTGGCGACGAATTGGGTCTCATTGAAGGTCTGAACCTTGTGATGGATTCCACCCCAGACGAATGCCAATCCCATCACCAGCAGGAGGTTGCCGAGGATGCTTCCTATCAGACTGGCTTGGACGATGTGCACCATGACGTCTGCAGTCTCAGAGCCGGCACCAGCTTGGTAGGCCGCCCATATTGCGAATGTCGCGATGATCAACTCGGCCGCATTGCCGAAGGTGGCGTTGAGCAGACCGCCAATCGAATCCGAGGTCCGCAGGGCGATCTCCTCGGTTGCGAAGCCCATCAGGAAGGCGAGCGGCATTATCGCCACCATCGAGGCGAAGAAGGCAGCTGTCTGGTCTCCTGACACGTACGCGAAGTAGAAGGTTGCTGGAATCGCCAGAAGCATGAGATTGAGCTTGGACTGACGCGGGTCCATCGCTCTCATCCAATTGACTTCGCCCTCTCCCATGGCTCTCTCGACCCCGTGCGGGCCCGGAGGAGAAGGTCAATGTTGCGCCGGCGACGCGTAGCGTTCATGGCTTCCTTACCAGCCGGGGGTTATGTGACAGGTGGCTTTCGCCTCGCCCTCACCGGTACCCCGGGTACTGGGAAGAGCACCATAGCGGAGATGCTCAAGGTGAGAGGATACACGATGGTTTCAGTCGAGTCCCTCGCGCAGGAGCATGGCTGTCTGGGCGAGCTCGACCCAGCCGACGGGGCCAGGCCGGTCGACCTCGACAGATTGTACGACTCGCTGGCCCCAGAGTGGTCCTCGCCACCCGCAGAACCACTCATCGTCGACGGGCACCTGTCTCACCACCTTCCCAGCGATGCCGTGGCTGTGCTGCGCTGCTCGCCCGACGTCCTCGAGCAGAGGCTCGCGAGCAGGGGGTACTCGGCCGAGAAGACGCAGGCCAACTGGGAATGGGAGTTGCTCGGTGGGGCGTGGAACGAGCGCGAAGGAGATGCCCCGTGGATCGAGTTCGACAGCACGGACAGCGATGCCGGCTCCATCGTTGCTGCTCTGTCGCATTGGATAGCAGATGGCTTCAAGCCAGCAAGCCCGGGCTCGGTGATTGACTGGGTTGCCCTGATGGAGGAGTGAGTATGTTCGAGAAGATGAGGGGCACTTGGAGCAAGGCAATCGAGCCCCTCGTGCTGAGGCTGGGCAATCTCGACCCCAATGTTCTGACTTGGGGTAGCCTGGTCGTCGCACTCTTGGCCTTCTGGCTGCTCGCCGGAGCTGGGCTCGACGGCAATGGCGCGACGATGATTGGCGGAGCCGTTCTGCTCATCATGCTCGCCGGGGTGCTCGACGCCCTAGATGGGGCTCTGGCTCGACACCAGGGCGTCGATGGGCCGTACGGCGACTTCCTCGACCACACGATAGACAGGGTCGTCGACGTCGGCCTCCTGATCGCCATCGGAATGAATGCCGCCTTCGTCGACGAGTTGAGTTCCGGCTTGGTCGCCGCCGTCTTGACTCTGATCGGCTCCTACATGGGAACACAATCCCAGTCTGTCGGACTCGACCGGATCTACGGCGGCTTCTCCCGGGCGGACCGTCTGGTCCTCACTCTCGCCTGTCTGATTGCGGCCGCTTGGCAAGCATACTCCGGCGGAGCCGGCATCGACGTCAGCGGCATCGACTACGCCGACTGGCTGATGCTGGGCAACTCCAATTTGAACGGCATGACCGCCGCCTTGGCGATTTCTGCCTGGGGCGGAGTCTACACCTTCCTCTCCCGCTTCGTCAAGACTCGCAGTCAACTGCTCGGCTAGTGGGCTCGTGGAGCACCCGCTGAAACACGCCTGTCCCGCCGGAGGCGGGGGGTAACGGTTATCCTCTCTACGACTCGCCTCGACCTCGTGAAGCACCTCATCGATAGAGTTCTGGAACTCCATGATGACGAGGGGATACCAAAGGCCCCGGTCGGCACGGAGAGCGATTCGGAGCTGAAGAGTCTCCTCAGGTCGCTGCAACCTAAGATACGAGTGTTCGGCTGCGGAGGCTGCGGCTCTAACACCGTAGCGAGGCTCGAGCTCGAGGGGCTGTTTGACGGGACCTACGTCAAGGGTCTGGCCGTCAACACCGACGCCCAGCACCTGCTGACGGTCAGCGTCGAGAACAAGGTGCTGATTGGGCGCTCCGCTAGAGGCAGAGGCGCAGGCGGTAACCCTGAGAAGGGGGAGCAGGCCGCATACGAGTCGGAGCGGGCGCTCAAGACAGAGGTCGACGGGTGCGACCTGGCATTCATCACAGCGGGATTGGGAGGTGGCACTGGGACAGGGAGTGCCCACGTAGTTGCCCGGCTGGCTCGTACAGCCGGAGCACTGACCATCGCTGTGGTGAGCTATCCCTTCCTCTCGGAGGGGGCCATGCGAAAGCAGAATGCGGAATGGGGTTTGGAGAGGTTGCGGGAGGTGTGCGACACGGTAGTCGTGCTTCCCAACGAGCGCCTGCTTGAAGTCGACGGGGTACGGGACCTGCCCCTCGACGCTGCATTCCGCGTCGCCGATGAGCTGCTGATGAGGAGCATCGCCGGAGTCTCCGAGATGATTGCCAAAGAGGGCGTGGTCAACCTTGATTTCGAGGACCTCCGCTCCGTCATGGAGAACGGAGGCGGCGTGGCGATGATCGGGCTCGGCGAGGCGAGAGGAGAAGGCAGCGCCGAGAAGGCCACGGAGGAGGCTCTGCGATCACCGCTTCTGGACATCGACATCTCCGATGCCCGCGGCGCTCTGGTAAACGTCGTCGGCGGGCCTACCCTGTCACTCGGGGACGCCGAGCAGTGCGCCAAGCTGATTCGCGACAAGATCAATCCCTACGCTCGGATAATCTGGGGTGCTACCACCGATGATTCGATGGGAGACGAAATCAGGGTCCTGCTCGTGCTGACCGGCGTGAAGAGCGAGCAAATTCACGGTGCGGCGCTGCACACCCAGATGCGCAACCTTAGGGACCGCACCGTCGAGTTCGTGAACTGAATGAGGTCGACAATGGATTTCGAGCCCCTTAGGGCTCGCCCGGCGTGCTTAAATGGGGTCTGTCGGTCGCCGGGTCGCTTCGAGGGTTAGTCATGGCTATCGAGAGTTCCAATGTCGGTCCGATCGAAGAGACCGTGCAGGGCTGGCAGGACGAGATCGAGGGACGCGTTCGAAGCCTCCAGACCGGATCCTACGCCCGAATCCTCAAGATGGCTAGGAAGCCAACGAAGCAGGAGTTCCGCCAGACCGTGATAGTCTGCGGTATCGGGATGTTCATCCTCGGCGCCATTGGATTTGTGATACTGTGGCTGATGGACAGCGCCTTCCCGTCCTTCTTCGGTTGGCTCACCGGCACATGAGGTGGGTACATGTCGGACGCGTTCACTGTCTTCATCCGCAACGGGGAGAGGGTCCTGCTGATGCAGCGAGCAGACGGGGTTGCAGACTTCCCCGGGGCTTGGGATGGCATCTACGGCGTCGGCGACCCGGAAGATGCGGACGCCGTCACCGCCAGAATCACCGAAGTCACCGGAATAGATGCCGAGAATCTGGAGTTCGTCCGCTCGGGCGAGGCTCGCGGCCTCGCCTTCGGCAACCGCCTCAACGAGGTCACCCCGGTGCTATTCGCCAGCTCTGCCGAGGAAGTCGATCCGCGAGGCCTGTACACGGCATTCGAGTGGGTCGACCCCGGCAGCATTCAAGACAAGAAGTACGCTACCCCGCAGCTCCGTGAGATGTATGGCGATGTCGCCTCGTTCCTCTACATCCTCAAGACCTCGATCGGCCAGGAGCAGAACGTCGCCAAGGAGATCCGCGCAAGACTCTCTGGGACCGGCTCGCTCAAGGAGATCCAAGACCAGATCTTCGGAGTCCTGAGCCCGCACTTCATGCGCGGCTACATCTTCGTCGAGGCCTCCGCTTTGCACCATGTCGAGAAGCTCATCGGGCGCGTAGGAGTGTCCACTACGCCGATGAAGAACTGCCGCAAGGTGCTCGATGGCGAGTCGCCTCTAGGTGACGTCCTGCCGTACCTCGAGCCGAAGGCGGCCACCGCCGGCATCGAGGAAGGCTGCATCGTGGAGATCCACGGTGGTGCTTTCCGCGGCCAGGCTGCTCGCGTGACACGGGTCACCGAATCCAAGGAGGAAGTCACGGTCGAGCTCTTTGAGGCCGCTGTTCCTGTGGCTCTGACCGTGCGCGCCGATCAGGTTCGAGTGACTCAGCGCGTGGAGTAGCCCTAGAAGCACGCCCTGCGGGCGTTGCATCACTCTCAAATATGGAAAGCAGGTCGGCGGGGCGCACTTACAGGAGGCTATCACGAATGTCTGCACGTAACGAAACACCGCACAAGGTGATTCAGATGCTGGGGCAGAAGACTTGCAACGGCTCCTGGGAGGAGGCTTCGGAGAATCTGACCATGGATCAAGTCAAGGAAATCGCAGAGGATCAGAAGGACCGTCTGACCGGTGCTGACCTGTACGCTCGGTGCCGCGAGGTGATGGGCACCTGCGTCTCGATGCGAGTGCACGTGGAGGGCATGACTCCGAAGGATGCCCTGCAAGCGATGAGTGAGGGAGAGTTTAGCGAACATTTCAGTTGAGGACACGAGTTGCGGGAGAGGGTTTCCTCGTTGACCGCAGAGGTGAGGAAAAATGCAGGAAAACATCCAGACAGCGATTCAACGGGCGCTCGATGAATCTCCTGAGCGCAAGTTCGTCGAATCCATCGAAATCGCGTTCACCCTGAAGGACGTCGACCTGAAGAACCCCGCAAACAGAATCCAAGAGGAAGTCAGGCTGCCCTCCGGGAGGGGCAAGCCGATTCGCATCACGATGTTCGCCGGCGGCGAGATGGCCACCAAAGCCAAGGCCGCAGGAATCGATGTGATCGACCCCGCGACCATCGAGGACCTCGGCGGCAACCGCCAGATGGCTAGGAAGATCGCGAACAAAAGCGACTTCTTCCTCTCCGAGATCCCTCACATGGGAACCGTCGGGCGGTTCCTCGGAGTGGTTCTGGGACCGCGTGGCAAGATGCCGCGCCCGGTCCCTCCCAACCTCGATCCCGCTAGGATCGCTGCGGGGCTCAAGGACACCGCGGTCATCAGGTCGCGTGACAGAATCACCTTCCACACCGCGGTGGGCTCGCGCGAGCAGGGTCTCGACGAACTGACTGCTAACGCAATGGCCGTATGGAACAGGGTCACAGGCAAGTTGGAGCGCGGTGCGGGCAACATTCGCTCCTGCTACGTCAAGACCTCGATGGGGCCCTCTGTCAAGGTGGAGGTGGTCGAGTGATAGCCAAGGCAGCCCCTTGGAAGAAAGACCGCGTCTCTGAGCTCGCCGAGATACTCAGCGGCGATGGCATAGTCGGCATCGTGGACATCAGCGGGGTCCCTGCGGGCAATATGCTCGACATGCGCAGCTCGCTGCGCGACCAGATGACGATGACCGTGGCGAAGAAGACGCTGATCAAGCTCGCTTGGGAGCAGGCTGGTCGCTCCGAGGTGGAATTGGAGCAACTGTTCGAGGGCGCCGCCCAGCCTTGTGTAGTTCACTCGGAATCCCTGAACGCCTTCGAGCTGTTCGCCGAGCTGGAGAAGACCCGTCAGGGGCGAGTTGCCAAGGAAGGTGAGTTGGCCCCTGTAGACATCGTCGTCGAGAAGGGGCCGACCGAGTTCGGTCCCGGCCCCATCGTCGGGGAGTTCAACGCCGTCGGGATCCCAGCCAAGATAGACAGGGGCAAGGTCGCCATCCAGAGGACCGTGACGGTCGTCAACGAGGGCGAGGCAATCACTGGTGACCTGGGTATCATGCTGGCCAAGCTGGGAATCACACCAATCGAGATCGGGCTCATCCTGACCGGGGCCATCGAGGGCGGCTTCGTGTTCCCAGCCTCCTCGCTCAAACTCGATTTCGAAGGCTTCCGAAACGATGTCATGACAGCGACCTCGGGTGCCTTCAACCTAGCGTGCAACACTCGCTGGTTCTCCACTGCCACCGTGCCCGCCCTGCTGTCCAAGGCCAGCAGCGAGGCCATGGCAGTGGCCATCGAAGCCGGAGTCGTCAACGACGAAACCGCTTCCATGCTCGTCGCGCGGGCGAGCGCCCGTGCTCTGGCCATCGCTGGCCAATTAGATTCCTCAGCGCTCGAGGGCGCTGACGCCGCCGCCTCCGATGCGGCTGACTTGGATGCTGGTGCTGAGGCGCCTCCCGAGGAGGAAGAGGAGGAAGAGGAGTGAGCCGGGTTCTACGGACTGGGCGATCTCTTCGGTTGAAGGAAAGGTGAAAAAAAATGAAATATGTATATGCTGCAATGCTACTGCACTCTGCTGAGAAGAACATCGACGAAGACGCTGTCAGCGCGGTCTTGACCGCCGCTGGGGTGGATGCTGACGGAGCCCGTGTAAAGGCTCTGATCGCATCCTTGGGCTCTGTCGACATTGGTGAGGCCATGGCTACCGCCGTGGCAGCCCCGGTGGCTTCAGCCGCACCTGCCGCCGCTGGTGGCGGTGGGGCTGCTGAGGCGGCTCCGGTTGAGGAAGCGGCTGCAGAGGAAGAGCCTGAGGAAGAGGGCGGGGGCTTCGAGGGCCTCGGCTCGCTCTTCGGCTGAACCCGCACAGACACGACTTACGCGAAGCCGCTATGGGCGAGAGCCTAGAGGGTATCTCGATGGCGCCGAGCCGCCTGCTTGAGATTCCTGTCAGCATCGCCCCTACCGATGCCATCCGCGCTCTGCGGCTGATCGGTGAGTCGCGCGGCTGGAGCATGCACCGAATCGAAGAGTCAAGGATGGTTCACAGATGGGCGATCGTGGTCCCCCTATCGAGGCAGGCAAGGGTGCTCGGCTTAGTTGTGGACGACGGTGAGGCCGTTGGGCTCTCGATACGCTCCTGGTCCTACATTCCTGGCTCAGCCGGCAGGCTCTCGACGGTCTCCTTCGAGGTCCCCCGTCAACTAGAGGGCGAGAGCTGGACTTCTCTGTTGAGGGAGTGGAGCGATTCGCTGCCTCGCTGTCCTTGGAAGTGGAGCTTCGGTGAGCGTTCGATGATCGGTTATTTCCTGCCTGAGTTCCGTCGCTCCAGAGTGCTTTTCCGGGGCGAGAGAATCGATATCGACAATTGGCAGGGCGGCGGGTCGCGCGCATGATGGATTTATCACCCATCGAGTCTTCTTCCCAGCATGAGTCTCCGAGCCGCGCTGATGGCCCTGCTACTGCTGTGCGGCTCGCTAGCCGGCTGCGTCGGACCTCCCGACAAGGACGATGACGGCGTCACCGACGAGCTCGACCTGTGCTCTCTGACCCCAATTGAGGAACTGGTCGACGAGGACGGTTGCTCGGCAACTCAGCTAGATGGGGATGGTGACAGCGTCTCAGACGCCATCGATGAATGCGCCACGACCCCGGTCAGTGAAGTTGTGGACGGATCTGGCTGTGGCGCTACTGAGAGGGACAGTGACGGTGACGGTCTCGTCGACGCGGACGACTCCTGCCCATCGACTCCTGCTAACGAGACAGCGGCCAGTGACGGCTGCGCGGATGTCGAGGTCGACATGTCGATGCGCCCATGGTGGTGCCACTCGATGGGCACCGGTCACGGCGATGGTCAAGAGCACGGCGACCACCTCGCCCCTGCCTATCACGGTATGACGAAGGGGATGCTGTCATGGCAGGACTGTCTCGACCTTTCAGAGCAGTTCGAGGCTGCTATCGAGTGGGCGATGCAGTGGCCCACAGTCGCCGATGCCGAAGCGGACGGTTTCCACATGGCTGTGGACTACGTCAAGGGCATGGGCACGCATCACATCAGGCTCGAGGGCTTCTCGATGGAGCCCGACGGCTTCGACCCCCTCAACCCAGAGTTCCCCGGCACTAGGATGGACGAGGATTTCGATTTCGAACGACCTGAGTTCCTGATGTACGCCAGCAGCGCACAGGATGCAGTGCTAGTTGGGTTCGCATGGTACGTGAGGACTGATTCAGAGAATCCACCGGCCGGGTTCCCTGGTGGCAACGACTGGTGGCATGTCCACGAGGTGCTCTGCTTCACGAACTCCAGTTTCCAAGTGGTCGGCCAGGACATCAGCGACGAGCAGTGCCATTCCATGGATGGGACCAACGTGCACCTAGACGACTACTGGATGACTCACGCATGGATCATCGAGCCGTGGCTCACCCAATTCGACGTCTTCACCAACCACCACCCGTGCCTGAAGCAGGATGGGGCGGAGAGCAACCTCGAAGACTCGTGCTGGGAAGAGGCGGGGGGGCTTGGTGGTGGCCATGACGATAGTGGGGACAACTCCTAGGTCGAAGCCGCTTACAGCCGACTGTTGTACCGGGGGTTCGTGAACGAATCTGTCGCAATCGCAGAATGAGAGTGTTTGATAGGGAGGGTGATGACCGCGAAACGGGACAGCAATGGACTTCGAGGACCTTGTCAACACCCCTCGCAAGATACGCATTCTGAGCATCAGCGTTGCTTTCCTGATTGCTTTCCCGGTCTATTTCCAGATTATGCCGTCATTGATCGACGACGACCTGATGAGCGGCGGCTCCTCAGGTCCGTCTGGCAAGTGGACGGTCAGCTTCTCCGAGACTCCTATCATCATGGAGGAGCACCAGGTGCTCGGTGACGGTGACACACATGACACCTACTTCGACGTGACGACCGAGCTCGACATCGGCTACATCGAGCTGGATGTCGACTGCAACGACAACGACGACCCCGGACCCGGGTTCACCGACAGCGCCGATGGGAGCAGCGATGTCAGTGGGGCGGAGGGGGAGTTCGAGGACCAAGAGGCGAGCGGTCCGTGCTCGGGGGGCGACTCCGGCTTCACGATGAGGTGGGACGTGACTCACAACTACACAGGCCAGAACATAACTGTCGAGAACATGAGCGAGGGGGAGCTCCGTTCGCTGTGGAACGACGGTGGGTTCGGAGAGGGGACATGGGCTGCAACCATCACTGCTGACATCAACGCGCTGCCCGGTCCTGTGGGCTCCATCGTCGATTCCGACGAGGAGTACGACATCACTTGGACGGCGATGACTTACGAGCTCGTGCTGGAGCCGGTCGTCGAGGTCGAGACCTGATCACGTCTTGGCGTAGATGCTGATGACATCGCCGTTCTGGATTTCGTGTTCTGCTCCGATGACTCTCGAACTACGGGCGTCGACCGCGCGGATGAAGCCGTCACCGAGGTCGGTGTGGACAGCGTAGGCCAGTCCCTTCGCAGTTGTTCCCTGTGGCACGAGGAGCGCGTCTGGGAGCATGTTGCCCTCGCCGTCCACCCAATGTGTCTCGTCCTGAACCGGATAGGCTACTCTGCGGCTCAGTGTCCCGAATACAACTTGAGAGAGCAGGCCAAAAAGGCCGCCGCCCTCCCACGAGCCGAGTGACTCCGCTATCGAGGAGAGCGCTCTCCTCTGTGCTTGCGAGAGCTTCTCCTCACCCTCCGGCGTGATTTCGAATGTAGGCTCGCCGGGACTGTGCTCGATCAGTCCGGCTTGTGAGGCCCTGCTCAGAGCCAGTTCGGCCTCGGCACTGGTAGGCAGGAGGATGCCTCCCTCTCTGGTGATCATCTCCGACAGGGGCGCCCATGAGCCAGAGTGGGCTCTGTCGGCCTTGTTCGCAGCGATGGAGATAGGGAACAACTCGAATCGGATAGCCGATGCCATTGCAGTGAGTTCCGCATCGCCCCAACTCCACGGGACCCCGGAATCAGGGTGCTTTGAGCGAACCGCGTTGAAGCCGGCCGAGACATGCTGCTCGGTGGCCCCTATGCCAGTGAGCTGGTCGACGACGTATTCCATCAGAGCCCGGTCGCCTTCGGCCTGCACCCGTCTCGCCCCGCGCTTCCAGCCTACGCTCAGGATGCCGACGATCCAAGCCTCCAGCTCCTCGACGAGGAACTTGTGCTCCTCGATCGGGTCCGAGCCGCCGCTACCGACGGGATTGCCGTCTATATCGGTCGACCCCGAGATGTCCACGACCTGGATCAGGGCGTCGCAGCGGGCCAGGTCCGTGAGGAACTGATTCCCCCTGCCTCTACCCTCGTGCGCACCCGGGACCAACCCCGCGACATCGACGATAGTCACCGGGACGAGCCGCCGGTGAGCGGTGCAGGAGCCCGAGTTGGGAATGCAGATGCTGCCCCTTCGAGGGTCGTCGTCCGAATATGGCTCCAGTCGTCCGGCCGCCTCCTTGCGTCTGCGCAACTCGGCGCAGGCGCAGGGCGAGGGGAGAGGCAGCCAAGCCACCCCGACGTTTGGCTCGATGGTCGTGAACGGGTAGTTGGCGATATCGACCGGTGTCTCCGTCAGCGCGGAGAACGTGGTAGACTTGCCCACGTTCGGCTTGCCGACCAGCCCTATTCGCATGGCATCCCCCCTGAGTGAACCGGGGCACTCGCTCTCAAGGTGACGGTCGGCTACGGCTGCTCATAGTTCTGTGGCGCTACCGGCATCATCGCTCTCCCCGACGGGTACCACTGTTGTTTCCAGGTTCGCTCCGCTGGCTAGAATCCTGCGCACAGAAGTAGGGGAGGCGAGCGAGTACGACTCCGGCGAGAGGCTGCTGGAGGTCTCCCTCTCAGAGTCCACCCTGGTTCCACGGAACAGACCGCTGACGGCGTTGAGAGTATGCAGCACTGCGCCGACGACGGTGCCGTAGAAGAGTACCGCGCCGACCACTCGGAGCTCACCGGCCAGAGAACTCGGATCCCCGACAGTCGCCTCTATCAGCGCCATGTCAATCATATCGGCCATCATCGTCACCGTCAGGCCGAGGAAAGCCCCGCCTCCCATCATCCAGAAGGCCCATCGGGCGCGATTGCGAGATAGCAGATGCCGGCCGGTGACGGCGGGGAACAGGTGCAGAGCAGCGCCGAGCGAGATCGGCACGAAGACCAACCAGATCCCTATCAGCATCAGAGAGGGAGCGAGTCCGGAGAGTTCTGGGGACGCCGCGAACGCATCCGACTGGATGAACATGGAGCCTATGGCGAGAGGCAGCAGCATGGAGGCTCCCAGATTCAGTTCCGCAGTGCCTGCGGAGTCAGGATTCTCGACGAAGGCATCGCCGCCTCTCAACGTGATGAGGACATTGGCCGCCAAGGCCATGATTGGTATGGTCGCCAGAGCCATCAGGAAGGCGGCGACCAGATTGTCCTCAGTGGTGAACTGAAAGTCCCCGAGACTCAGCCCGAGCATGTCCGCGGCCATCCTGCCGTCGATCTCCCCCATCGGATTGATGGTGGCCATTGACCCGACCAGGACCGCTGCTGCGAGCGATTTGGACCACAGCGGGTTGCCGGTTGCGCTGGACGCGGCGTAGAGTGCTACTCCCGCAGCCGAGGCGAAGAAGAAGGTGCCGCCGACCATGTGGCCGAGCAGCCACTGGCCCACACCGGTCTCGATAGAGCCCGAGATGAACGTCGCAGCCGTCGCGACTGGATCTGCCAGCAGTCCGAAGATGATCAGCCATCCCGGAATCGCGAGTGCGCCTTGGCGCTTGGAGACAGTCAGAAGCTGGTTGATGACCACGGCGGAGAATGCGAGTACGTGCATCGCCGTGCCTAGGAATATGATGTTCACACCGAGTATCACGGAGTCGTGTGCACCAATCACCAAGACCATCACGGAGAGGGTCCAAAGGAAGGAGACCAGTACCGCGTTCTTCTCGCTGGCAAGCTCGGTTCGGGCTAGTCGCGGTAGTATATGCAGACCGGCGCCTATCAGGAGCATCCCGATGCCGCCATAGAGAACGGCGTAGTTGCCGGCGTACAGGAGGGAGTCGGAAGTGGGGTTGTAGCCCCAGGCGGACAGACTGTGCAGGGCCGCCGGTTCATGCATCAACCAGAGTCCCTCAAAGGTCAACGTGGATGCCGCCAACAGCCAAAGCAGGCCCTGCATGAACCAGGCCTTCGAGGCGGAGCCGGGCCTTCCCTCGACGAGGTCGATTGCCGGCCCCAGCGCCTTCTCGAGCATGAACATCCCCATGCTCTTGGCGACGTCATTGAATATCGACAGGCCGTTCTGCATCAGGAAGTAAGTCAGGAGCATGAGGGCCCAGAAGACGGCCATGGTTGTGAGAACCTCATCCATGGGAATCCCTCACTCGCTGGTGGCCTCCGTCAGCATGGTGGCGATTATCGCGAACCCCCCCAGCATGACTCCTAGGATGAAGAACCAGATTCCGGAGTCGAATACGCCCTCGAATACAGGGAGGATCTCGGCTATCACCGGCAACTCCCGTCCCGGGTAGAGGATGCTGTGGAGAACCAGCAATACCAGTGCTGTGACCAGCCCGAAAGCCAGAACGATCCAGGATGACGCAGGCTCATGCTCCCCCTGCAGGAACTCGCCTATCGCTTCGGAGCCGTCATCAGACATCTTCGTCCCTCGCCCGTGACCCAATGGGAATGGCGCTACCACCGGAGATTGCCCCTTAAGCATTGGGCGAGGGACGCAGTCCCTCGCGCTAAGGTGCGCGGGCGAGGTCGACGGGGGCGCCTCGTCTGTCGACCCCAGTGCCCAGAGGCGCCGGCAGGCTCAGGTCGTTGTCTACCTCGGCCCTCCAGACCCTCTTGCAATCGCAGTCCAAGTCTGCGAATTCGCGGGTGTCGCCTGACACTGAGTATCGCTCGATGGCTGCGACCACTTCTGCGTCGCAGGCTCCGCAGTTGTGAGCTCCCCTGATCCGGCCCGCCGCAGTTGGGTGAACTATGATACGGGTCTGCGCCTCCGAAATGTCGTCGTGGACCCGCTCCATCATCTCGACCAGCGACCACAGCCAAGGCGGGCGGTACTCGCGGTTGCGGAATAGGCGCTCGACGATGGTCCGCTTCTGGATGTTCATCGGATTGACCGAGACATCGTCCGAGAGGGGTGCGACCTGACTGATCCACCTGCTGGTGAGTTCGAGTGCGTCGCCCTCGGACATGAAGGGGGGCTTGAACAGGAGGTAGGTCTTGACTCGCAGCCCGTTATCCCTCAGCATGTCGACGGAGCGGTGCCACTGCTTCGTGGAGAAGCCCTTGTTGACGTGGAATCGAAGCACTGCGTCGTCATAGGCCTCCAAGCCTACCGCCACCGTGCAGCCCGGATGGCGCTCGGCCACCCAAGCCAGCTTCTCTGGAGTGCACAACTGCGCCTGCGCCTCGATTACCAGGTGAAGTCCACGCTCGTGGGTCTCCCTGAGGATGGCTTCCTGCCACTCAGGTGGATTCTCCCGGTCCTCGAAGAAGGTACCGGAGGTGTACACCTTGACCATGCTGCAGCCCTCGAAGTCATCGAGTCTCCGCTTCGCCTCCTCCCATTGGGCGAACAGGTCGTCGGCGGTCACATCGTCACGCACGTCGTTGAAGTATCCGCAGAAGGTGCATCCGGACTTCCACCACCATACGCAACCGCGGGTTCGGAAGATCACCGTGGCCGCGGTGCACGGCGTCCCGTCAGGCAGCACCTCGGGAGTCTTGTAGACAGTCGCGGGCTCGGTCGCGTCCCATGACTCGCGTTTCCGAACCGAGTCGGCGGTGTTCTCCGGGGCCTTGACCAGGTGGTGGACCTTGACGGACTTCGAGCCGTCGCCCAGCATGCCCGAGGCCTGTGCCATGAGCGTGCCGCTGCTGGCGACGCCTTGAGGATGCCGTAGACGATGCTTTAGGGGGAAGTCAGGTGTCTGAGGCGCAGGCAGCGGTGACATGAGGGGTTTCCACCTGATTCAGAACGTCCTGTCAGTCGTAGTGATGCTGTTCATCGCCGTCATATGGGGGATATCGGCTGCTCCCGGCTACCTCATCGTGATGGAAATCAGGAGTCGTGTCGTCGGTGAGGGCCTGCTGCTGGAAGCAGTCGGGACGGGTGTCGGACTCGGTTTGGGCTACCTCTGTTGGGGAATCTGCATGGTCCTTCTCTGCGGCTTCCTAGGAGGTCTGTCGAGACCTAGGCTCGAGGAGGGCAGGGTACCTATCGAGTCCTTCACCACCATCCGGTGGGCCTGGTCGATGATATTCCACAGGTCGGCCCTGCTTTTCCTGTGGGTCATAGTGCCCTCGTTCCTCGGCAACACCTACTACCGGCTGATGGGAGCCAAGATCGGCAAGGGAGCGCAACTCAACACGGACAACATCAACGATGCAGGGATGGTGACACTAGGAGCTGGGGTAGTGATGGGAGGACATGCGACCATCAATGCCCACCTCACGGAGAAAGGCGAGTTGGTGCTCTCGCCGGTTCGAGTGGGGGACAACGCCCTGCTCGGCACAGGAAGCATCGTGCAGCCCGGTTGCGTGATCGGCGAGGGCGCGGTTGTGGCCTCGAGGGCGGTCGTCCCGAAGTGGACCAACATCCCAGTGGGTGAAGTATGGGGTGGGGTACCCGCGAGGTGCATCAGATTGGCTGATGGGACCAAACCGGAGTAATCAGGACTCGTCCTGGTCGCTCTCTTCCTCGTCGTCATCGCCATCGATGAGGTCCTCGGCCGTTTCCTTGACCGACTCGAGCGCCTCTTCCATGCGCTCCTTGAAGGTGTCCTGCTTGGCGAGCAGTTCCTTTGCGGCTTCGACTGCTCGGTCAATCATAGAGTAGCGGGTCTGGATCGCTTCGTTGAGTTGCTCGAAGACTTGCATGTGCTGGACGTACCAGTCGTCGCGGGCGCCCAATTCGGCGTTGGCGACGCGATTGGCCTCGTCCAGCTCCTCGGCGACCTCGAAGACGCGTCCGAGGCGGGCTGATTCGCGAGTGTACATCTCCTCCATCTTCTCGAGTTCGGGCTCTAGGTGCTCGACACGCTTGGCCGTCTTGGCGCCCTCAATCTCGATGTCGTGGATTATCGCTTCCTTGTTCGAGAGCAGGGACTCCAGTCCCTCCTTGTCGATCTCCTTGTCTATGGCCTCCTTCTCGAGGACTTCGATAATCGCGTTCCTCTCCTCGAGCTCCTGCTCGGCCTTCTTGTAAGCGACGTACAGCTTCTCCAGGCGGTCGGTCTCCTCGGTCAGCCTCTCCTCGAGTTGGCTGATACGGAGCTCAGGCGTGATGGTGCCTTCCTCATCTTCACTCATACGAGCCCTCAAGGGGCTCGACCGGTGCATCTGCTTTAACCTCGGCGGAGTCTTTCTCATGCCAGCGCGGGGTTAGCCGGCGTCATCTTGAAACCGCGGCTATGGTTGCCGACAGCACCGCAGTGAGCCTCTTTGAGGATGGGATATGCAGTTTCTCGTCGGGCCCGTGGGCATTGTTGCCGGGGCCGGAGGAGCCAGTGCAGAGGAACATGGCTTCCGGATACTTGCCCTGCATCATTGCCATGAATGGAATTGTACCACCTGTCCAAGATGCCAGCGGCGGCAAGCCGGTGAGTGCCATTGAGGCGTCGTGGATTGCATTGCTGACATTACCCGCTAGGGGCGGAGCGTGGAAGCCGTCGGCGCAAGAGTCCGCGGTGAATGTGACCTCGGCCCCGTAGGGTGGATTCGCCTCAAGGATCTGCTTGGCCTTTGCAAGAACCGACTCGGAATCAACTCCAGGGGGAATCCTGAAGCTTAGCTTTAGGTCAGTGTTCGTTCGCAGGACGTTGCCCGCGATTTGGACGGGTGGCATGCCGTCAGCGCCGATGATGGACAAGGTGGGCTGCCAGTTCATCGCGAGGATCATGTCCTCGGTTGAATCAGCGACTCGTACTAGAGTATCGACAGTGGGAAGTTGATCCCACACGCTGTTTCCGACCACCTCGGCAAGAGCTCCTGCCTTGTCACGAATACCGGCGTCAATCTCGACGTGCATCTCTGGAATTAATACCTCTCCAGTAGTGGAATCCTCGACCCTGTCCAGCAGCACCCTCTGAATCCTGAAGGAGGAGGCTATCGAGCCGCCTGAGGTCCCTGAGTGAATGCCCTCGTGTGATACCCGCACGGATAGCGTCCCCGAGACCAGCCCTCTGAGAGCTTCTGTCATCCAAACGTGGTCGTAGTCAGGGCCGCCACTGTCCAACACAACGATCATGTCGGGATTACCGAGTTGCTCGCTCAATGCATCCAAGTACGGGGGGAGGTCGAATGAGCCAGATTCCTCGCAAGTCTCAATGAGGAAAACGCACCGTGGGTGCGGAATACCTGCCTCCTGGAGCAGGCGAATTGATGTCACACAGAGATATCCCCCATAGCCGTCGTCGACTGAACCCCTGCCGTATAGCCAAGGATCCCTGCGAACTGCCTTCAATGGGTGGAGGCCTTCGGACCAAAGCTCAGGTTTGGAGGGTTGCTTGTCGAGGTGTGAGTAGAAGATGGCCTCACCCGGACCTGTGCCCTCTATCGTAACGAGAAGGACGGGAGATTTGTCGTCGATGCGGTGAACGTCATAACTCATGCCCGATATGGTCTGCTCGTCGAGCCAGCCGCAGAACAAGTTGATGGCGGCATCCAGCTCGCCCATCTCGGCCCAGTTCGGCTCGAAGAGCGGCGATAGCGCCTGTATCTCAATGAACCCTGACAAGCTGGGCAGGATGGATTCCTCCCAGAGTTCATCGCTGCGCTGGAGCAGCGCGTCGAGGTCTGGCTCCATGGCCTTGTGTGCGACCTTGAGCACAAGGACTCTTCGACGGCCCCTCACTGCTCGGCTGGCCCGCATATCGGCAGAGAGCCTCGATGGAAGGGGCACTTCTCGCAGGCCGAAGCGGCTTCTCCTGACAATCTGGCGAAGTGCGAGATCGGCATATCGGAGGAGAGGGCCATGCGAGCCGTGCTGGCCAGTAACTCATCGAGCTCATCCAATGACTCCTTCAGCATGTCCTCGGGATACTCGACCATCCTGCCCGTGACACCGATGAGGATGGCCGGTCGCAGCACCTCCCTGTGGGGCAGACCTGCTTCCTGCCTAGCGTGCTCGATGCTGCTCAGGGCGCGGTAGTACAGAGCCAGTTGCATCCTGTGCTGCCTCAGAGTCGCCTCCTCAGCCTCGCAGGCTGGCCCGGTCTTTTCGGAACCCAATGCAGCGAGAAGCTCGTTCGAGCCTCCCTCGGACATCCTCCCGGCTCCTTCGGTCTTGAGGTCGACCGGCCGGATCGTCGAGGATTCTGATGTCCTGGTGCACAGGACGAGGTCGATTATGCCGCTCATCTCGACCGTAGCTTCATCCAGTCTCGTGAGGGGCTCTGGCCCATCCGGAGTCCATCTGTGTCGAACCATCCCCCCAAGAGGCACAGTCAGTGCGATGTGGAAGGGCATCTCGGTTCGCAGACCCTCGAGCTTGTGGCCATCCACAGCGTCTCCTGAAACCAAGGCGCCCAGAGGGCCGGCTTGCAGATGTTCGACCATGGTCTCCACGAGTCGGGCAGTGTGCTCCTCGTCCGCTCCCGTAGGCAGGAGTTCCAAGAAAACGGTGCGGTGGATATCCGGGTCGGCCATTCGGTCCTCAATGAGGGAGGTCCATGATCTGAGGAGGGGGCTGCTGAGTCCGTCCTCACTGGAACCGGGGTTGCCGATTCCGATTTCCATGACTCTGTGGACGATGGTGCCGAAGGTGGCGGGGTCGACGCCCTCGGGCATCCCATCGTCGGCTACTGATTCGCCCCGGGGAATGATGGGATCAGGTTCCAAGCCGCCCCTGGTCTCGAACCAGTGGCGGCGGCCGCACTCCTGGAAGGCCGGGAGCCTGTTGGGCGTGATTCGGATTCGGGGGGCTGGCTCTTGCCGAGGCTTCGGGAACCCCGGTGCAGCCTCCTCAACGGAGGTGCGAGTGGCATCATCGAGCCTCTCGATGCGCTGGAGTGGGGTCAGGACGCCGGTAGGATCGCCGTCTTCGGCGTCGAAGCAGTCCGGATGGTGAATGACGAGCATTCTGGAAAGGGCGGAGTCCTCTCCCAGCGAGCCTCCTGAGAGCATCCTCGCAGGATCGATGACCCGATGCCCCCGAGTCTTGATCCCGGGCTGCTCCTCGCCGTCGTCCGTATCGAGCCATGGCGAATCGGTCTCACCACGACGCCATGAGCCCTGACGCAGTGACTCAATCCACATCTGGCCGATTTGCGGCATAGCCCGGTCGTATGTCCATGGCACCCTCAGACCCTCGCCGTCCGACCAGTCTGTCCCTCTCGTCGAGCCTACGATAATCAGGCGCTCCTCGGCCCTCGTAGCACCGACGTAGAGCAGTCTGCGGGCCTCGGCACTCTTGCGAGCCCGGTGGATCATCCTGACGTGCGACCAGAGGGCGGACTTCGGGGACTTCTCGTTGGACCAGGGCTTCGGGTTGCCGGCGAAGAGCTCTGGACTGACGATGAGGCGATTGCGGTCCTCGATGTTCAGGTTGGTCAGTCTGTTCGAGAACACGTCGGCCAGTATCACCACCTTCGCCTCGAGACCCTTCGCGCCGTGGATGGTCATCACCCTCACAGCGTCGCTGGGGGGCACGGTGACTGCCTCCAAGGCGTCCGAGCTGCGCTCGCGCAGGTCGCGAACCCTGTCTGCTAGGACCATCGGGTCGCCCCCTACCTCGATGGACAGGGCGCGGATGACCTCGACTATCTGCTCGACGTCCTGACGTGAGACTAGGTCGGGGTACGCGGTGAGGATGTCCGACCTGTCGATGGTCTCCTCCAGCAGGTCGATGAGACGGCCAGCGCTGGAAAGCTCGCTCCATCTCGCCACCAGTGCTCGCTGCCGCTCGTTGACAGTATGCTCCAACAGCCTGGTCAATAGGTCCTCGCCGCGCTCCGAGCCACCGATGAAATCCTGCAACTGCGCGTCATCCAGACCGATGAGGACGGAGCGCGCGACCCACGCGGCGTGATGACGGGAGCGCGGTCTGGCGATGAATTGCAGGAGTCCTTCCAGAGCATGAGCGGCCGGTCTGTCGAGCAGGCCTCCCTCGCGGTCCGCTTGGGCTGGTATCCCCAGATCATGGAGATGTCGGATGATGATGTCCCTGATCTTACTCCTGCTCGACAGCAGGATCATGATGTCACTGGGCGAGACCATTTCCTCGGCGTCGACTCGATGCCAGCGCCCGTCCGCCGAGCGGACCCTGACCGGAGAGCCTTCGATCAGGCTGCGCACGCGCAAGGCGATGAGCATCCCCTGTCTCTCCAGGGAGTCGGGTTTGCCCGGGCCGAAGGGGTCCAGCGGGATGGACAGGTCGGTAGTGGGATCGCTGTCGCCGCCGGTGCTCAATGGGCAGAGCCACTCGATCGAGCCGGAGTTGTCGTGCTTCTCGGGGCTGCCGAACAGGGTCTGGGGAGTTGCGTAGAAGTCTCCGTTGGGGAAATGGCGGTGCCTCGGCGAGAAGACGTCGTTCCACCACTCGTTCATCGCTCTCAGCAACCCGCCCTCGGTGCGGTAGTTGACCTGAAGCGAAATCAGTCCCTCCCTGCGTGCGTCTACCTCCGCACCGTCAGGCGAGGGGAGATTCCTATCGGACGCGTCGAAGGGGATCCAAGCAATCAGATCGCGCCCTCCCTTCTCCATGTGCTCGGTGGCAGTCGCGATGGTGACCGCGTGGGCGTTGCGCGGGTCGCGGCTGTGGGACTCGCTTCTGAGTGCGGGCTTGCGAGTGAGTTCGGCGACGCTAGAAAACTCGTGGATGTTGACCGTCCTGAGGTACCTTGCGTACTCTAGGAAACCCGTGACCTCGGCCTGCCTGAAGGCGTAGATGCTCTGCTTGACGTCGCCGACGTAGCAGACGGTAGGCTGCCAAGGCGTGTCGGGGGTCTGTGGGTCGCCGTCCTCGGTCTGACGCTCGCCCCAAAGCCTCGACAGGAGTCTCCACTGCAGGGGGGAGTTGTCCTGGGCCTCGTCGATGACGAAGGCACGGTACCTCCTCCTGATCCTTCTCAGCAGGTCGCACCTGCTCTCCAGGTCGGCGCGTATTGCGCCTAAATGGCCAGCGGAGTCTCCCGCTCTGCTCGGCTCGGCCTCCAGTGCGGCGAGAGCTGCGAAGGCTGCGGTTACGTGGTCGTCGCGCCACGGGCTGTCAGCCATGGAGTCCAAGGCGCTCTGGATGGAGGGATGGTAGAAGGCCCTGCAGGTTGCCGGGCAGTTGGCGAGGAGGAGGTCGCCCGCGAGTCTCTGTATGTCATCGAAGTCATGTACCTCGTCATGCTCCTTGAGTTTCTGGATGACGCCCTGGAATCCCTGATGGATGATGTACAGGTCCTGCAGGTTGCGCACCTCTGCCTCGAACGTGAAGTAGTGCTGGTCAGCTCTGGTCCTCTGGAGTCGCTCTGGCACGGGGTCGGGCAGTGGGGTGAGGGGGGGCTCCCAATCGGCGGGGGTTGCCGGGGGGGAGGAGTCGTCCAGCAGCAGGGCGATGCGTGAGAAGTGCAGCAGGAGCTTGCCCCGGTCAGTCGACCACGCCTCCTTCAGAGTCGATATGCTGCGCTTCATGCTGTCTCGGACATGCTCTTTCGTGCTCTTGTCGCGGATTCCGGAGAACTTCCCGATTCCAGGCACCCAAGAGTCATCTGGGAACTGTGTGTTGGGGAAGAACGTCAGATTCCTTCCCATCAGGCTGGCGGCGCTGACCGTGCAAATGAGAACGTGGCTAAGCCATGTCAACTGTCCCCATGCATCGTCTGGTGGGCCGTCACTCGCTAGGGAGTCCAGGCAGGCCATTCGGGACTCGGCCGGCCATCCCCCTGCCGCGAGTACCGCGATGTTCTCCCTGACCAGCTCGCAGAACTCCGCGATGATCCCATGAACCTCATGCGTGTGCTCGGCGATGTCACCGGGATCGATAGTCGCCATGATCTGCTGGCGCAGCAGCTCAGGGGTGATCCTGCCTTGTTCGTCCATGATCCTGCGCGCAGCCTCCTCGATGAACACGGAGCGCCCTACGAGGCTGCGCAGGACGCCAGCGGCTGACCTGCGCCCCGAGTAATGGCGGGCGATTCTGTCGCGCGCGGCAAGCACCTCCGAGGCGATGTGGGCGGGTATCCCCGCATCCACGGCCTCGCCGATGTGCGATAGGGAACTGGGCAGCCTCCACAGGGTGTTGAGTGCGGAATCGACCAGTAGTATCCTGCCCGCGTCCGAGATGTTCTCGCGGCTGAGCGCGTCGCCCAGTAGGCCGCGATAGGGTGCCACAAGCTGATTGAGGAACGAGTCGATGGTTCCTATCGGGGCGTCTTCGAGCAGGGTCAGTAACTGCTCGCCGAAGCCCTCGTGCCTGATTCGCGGGTCGCTCCTGTGAGTTCCGTCGTCGCCCACGGGACCGGGCCGCAGGCGGGCGATGCTTCGACGCAGGCGGTCCCTCATCTCGTCGGCCGCCCGGTTGGTGAAGGTCAGCAGAACGACCTCTCCGGGAAGCAGCCCGCCCCACTCGCGCAGGTCCATGCGCTCGGAGGAGGGAGGCGTGATCATCCCCCCCTGGAGCCTCGACGGCCTCTCCGGCTTGGGCAGGAGGCGGGTCGCTCGCTGGTCTTCGGTGAGATAATGCTCGATGACCCGGTCGACGATGGTGCTGGTCTTGCCTGTGCCAGCCCCCGCGTCGATGACGATGTGAGCATCCAGATTCAGTGCGAGTCGCTGAGCCGTGTTCAGACGCATCAGTAATCATCCTCCATTCTGACTTCGCAGGTGTTGCTGACAGGGCAGTACCTGCATACCCCCTTCGACGGGGTCGGGTGCACGCTGCCTGAAGCCGCCCCGGCAGCAACCCCCAGAGCAACGGACAGACGCTGTGCCAGCCATGCCCTGAAGTGGTCACTGCCCGGCGAGGGCCCCTCGTCAGCGAACCTGTGCAGACTCGCAGTGACATCGGTGCGGGTACCCACTTGCAACTCTGCGTGAGAAGCGGAGTACCATGTGGACATCTCGAGCATGTGCTCGGTGTTGTGACTGAAGAGAGAGATACCGGCTGCCACTACCAAGTCACCAGGGTGGGCGATCTCCCATGCTCTTGCGTAGAGGGCTAGTTGCAACTCATCCAGCAGACCGCCAGAGTGGCGGTCCTTTGCCGACTTGGACTCAGACGTCTTGAGATCCCTGATTGCGACCAGTCGGCGGGGCTTCCAGCCTGATTCGTGGACTCTGATCGGGGCAACGCTTTCGTTCCCGTCAGCATCCATCCATACGAGTCCCTCCTCGTCCATAGGCAGAATGTCCACTCTATCGACGTAGCCCCGCACCCGGATGGTGGGGAGTTCTTCCCCCCCACAGGTCAGCTCAGCGGGAAGAGAGACCTCGATGCCCGCCTCGTCGTGGCTCGTCATGCTCCACTCGAGGCAGACCGGAGCAGCATCGCCGAGCCTGCTCTCGGCCCTCACGATGGTGCCGACCCTTCCGGCCGGTGGAATTGGCCTGGGGTCGGCCAGCCAACTGTTCCAGGCTCCGCGGTCCATCCCGGTGAGGAGCCTCAGCCTGTGGGTGGACACCGCGTCGGTCCTGTCGAGCCATGGCGCTCTGGAATCGAGTGACTCGAGGGCTATTCGCATCAACTCGTTCTCATCGGTTCCCGACTGAGCGATACTCCTGATTGATCCGTTTCCCCCGAACTCGCGCTCGTCCCCGATATCGAGGTCGAGGATCTCGCACAGCATGTCGTGATGGACGAGATGCAGGAGCTCTCCGTGGGTACGAGGATCAAGGTCCTCGGCCTGCAGTTCCTCCTGCTCCGCCTTGAGCCCCCTTGACAGCCATCCCCTCCTAGGGCATTGCAGCCACTCGTGGAGCCTGCTGGCCGACCAGATCGCGACGTCCTGCTCTGCCCCCGGGGAGTGGCCGTGCCTCGAGTCGCTGACCATCGAGCCCGAGGCTGCGGGGGAGAATGGGCGGGGATCGATGGTGGGCGTCCTCTTGCCACCCTGTGTGTAGCCTCCGACGAGCGGCCACCTCGCATGCGCACGGGGCGGCTCGACCCCTGCTGGAGTCTTGCGGAACAGGTCCCCAAACTCGATTGAGAAGAGGTGTGGTGCGACGCCGTCAGGCAGGTAGCCGTCATCCTCCGAGCGACTGGGTTGCCTCCTCTCACGGTCGCGCTGCAACTGCAGGTCCATCGATATCGAGACCGAGTTGGGATTGATCGGCGGGTGGATAGGGGGTCTCATGCTCCTGAGTAGGATTCCATCAGACTGGCGGAAGTCACGGGGACTCACTGGGTGGCTGGGGCGGGAGTCGAGGATCTCCGCCTCGTCGTCGGGGTCGTTGGCGGTTGCCCATTCCCTGATCGGCGCAGCGGCAGGAGATGCGTCATCGAGGCTCGGGTCCAGCAGGATGGTCTCCGGGGCAGCCGCGAGCAGGTGCTCGAGATGGTGGCGGGCGTCGCGCACTGGCCCGTCGGGTCGGAGGAGATCTAGCGAATGGCGCTCCTCGTCGCCGAGGAAGGCCATCTTAGGGACCCTGAGGTCCCAGGAGGAACTGGACAGATTTGTGAGGATGACCAGCTCGGCAGTGCAACCCAGAGCATCAGAGGGAGTCAATACCCTGACCCTGCTGGTGGCGTTGGAGCCACCTTGTTGGATGCTCGAGGATTGAATCAGGGAAGTGAACTCGTCGACCCAGTCGGGACCGATGCGAGGGGTTTCCTGTCCGATATTGCCCTGCATCGCCCTCAGGGCGCTGTGGTCCCTGACTACAGCCTGGACCACCGCGGCCGGCGAAGTGCCCTCACCATCGCACAACTCCATCGCCGATTCGAGGTCGATCAGTCCGAGTGTGGCCAGCAGCCATGCATCTCCGCTCCGAGTCGGCTCACTCAAAGGCAGAATCGCTCCGGTGTGACAGCCGACCCTGACATGCTCCTCCTGCAAAGCCGCGCAGTCCTCGCCGCTGAGCAGCGGCCTCAGTGAATTGGCCACGCATAGGAGCCACCACTGGGTGGACTCCTTCCTGATGCCGTCTCGTTCCGAGAGCGTAGGCCTCGACATCGTCTGGAGCCATCTCCTGAGAGCGCCGGGACCGCCCAGGACGTGCTCACCGCGGGCGAGCTCGGTGAGCAGGTCCGAATCCGCATGTGGACTGACCCTGCCCTCGGACGGGTGCTGCTCGGGCTCGTCGAGGGCGCTGATTGAGCGCTGCAGGGAGAGCGAGCGCAGGCTTTCCAGTGAGAATGCGTCGGCTCCGTGTGCCAGATTGGCGAGTGAGCCGAGCCAGTGTCCCAGTGAGTGCGAGGAGACTGGTACCTGCGAGGGAGTGGCCGGGATTCCGAGGTCGCGCAGAGCGCGCTCCCAACGGGGCATGTTGGACTCCAAGGCCGGATCGACGATGATCACTCGGTCTTCCTTGCTCGACTCCAGGCGCTCTCGCGCTAGGCCGATTGCCGCATCGAATGAATGCTCCTCCCTGTGCAGAAGCAGGCGCGAGGCGCCGCTGAGGGAATCCGATGCGTCGGGCTCGTGGTTCGGAACCCAACTCGGCAGTTCGGCTGATCTCTTGAGCGGGTGCTCGTCCAGCAGCAGGTGGCCGTGGTGGCCTAGTCGGAAGTTGCCCGGGTAGGCCAACTGGTGCACCGGGCAATGCCTCGACAGAGCCAGCATGAGTTCCGTGTGTGCGCGGGGGGTTCCTGGAGGATGGTCGAGCATGATGATGCCATCGACGTCGATGAGGGTGAACGGCTCTGACCCGCTCTCCAGCCCCTCAACGATGCGCGACGCGACCATGTCGGGATGCGTTCCCCGGAGTTCCTTCTCAAGCCGTCTGAGAATCATCCTGAAGGAGGTGATACCGGGCCCCTCCCAGCTCCCAGCAGCGGACTCGCTAGACAGGAACGAGTGCAATTCTGCCAGAGCCGCCGTCTTCCCCCTACCCCAGTTCATGTCGGGCAGAGGGTTGATTAGCGGAAAGGCGAGTCCCGCCGCCCCCTGACGGCACGCCTCGTGCAGAATCAGATCGAAGGCGCCCCCCTTGGTCAACACCCTCGGCAGTCGCAGGTCTGCGACTAGGGAGGACTTCAGCGACTCGACCGTGTGATGCAGTGTCCGGTCGACAGCGGTGCCTGCTCCATCGAGCAGAGACATGGTCTGCCTGCGGGACTCCTCAGTCGGATAGACTACCAGAATTCGCCCGGAGCCACCTGATTCGGTGTCCGTCGGACCCAGCGCCTGATGCATCATGTGCTCCATCAGCCAAGACGGGGTAGCTCCGCGGGAGACCTCCTCGCTGGTCACTTGAAGTGGAGGTGTGGAAGTCATGGCATCACCGAGCATGCGCAATGGCAAGGCGGGGTTATTCAACCCACCTGAGGAGAAGTAGCCGCAGGTAAGAAATCAGCGCTCTCTGCGGGAAGGCAGGAGAGCTGCCAGGATTGGCAGGAGAGTGAGCATTCCAAGGCCTGGAAGAGCGCTGAGAATGCCGCCGTCAGCCTCCTCAGCCACAGTTGTCCACTCATGCAGCAGAACCAGATAGAGGTCGTCTCCATCCCAGGCCGCTGGCAGTTCCAGCGCCATGCTGCCATCGTCTCCATTGAGAGTCACCACCTCCCTGACGACGGTGGTGTAGTCCTCTAAGCCGTTGCTGCCCTCGGGGAAGTTCGCGACCGCCTCGACGACCATCAACCGGTGAACCCAACTGGTCGTCTCCGCGGGGGCGAAGGAGAAGCCCCAGCCAACCGTGCCCGAGTTGTTGTTACCCGTCCAAGTCAGAGTCGATGACTCCGCACCTGAAACGGGCATCGGCAATGCGAGGAGTTCTTCGTAATCCGTCTGTAGCGAGTCTCCGCTGGGAGAGGTCCCGACCTTGACCCTGCAGCCGTCGAAGACCATGGTCGGGGCGGCTCTCATGAGCCCGGTTACCTCTTGGGAGGCACTACCGTACAGGTCTTCCCAGCGCCAGTCCCCGTCCTGTGTGCCGAAGGGGTCTTCGACCTCGCCGATCGAACGGTGGTGAGAGAGGACCACGGCGTTCTCGCCCTCAATCGCCTCGTCGAGCGCGTGCTCGGCGCCGACGCAGTTAGCGCACCACGTAGCCGTGTACACCTCGACCACCCGAGGCAGGTCCTCGGCCTGAGCACTGACCGAGGTATCCTGCTCGCCGAGTCCGAGGTCGATGACGAGGCCGCCCACGATGCCTCTGCTCTCTGAGAGGTCGACTGCCTCGGTTGCCTGCCCAGGTGCGGGCGTGAGCAGCACGATGATGAGGACGAGCGCTATGCGGCCTCGCATGGTGAATCGCCGCTCTGTCCCGCTCTCAAAGGCTTGGGTCAGATGTGAGCGTTCTCGAAGGCTGCGATTGCCCTGTCGGTGTCCTCGTCGGTGATGTGCAGGTGCATTACCGCCCTGATTGTGGATTCCTCGAGGTCGAGCACATCGACGCCCTGCTCAGCGAGGCTCGCGACGAGTGCTCTCGCACCGCCTTCCTTGCAGGAGACGTATACCATGTTCGTCTGGACTGCCCCGAGGTCCACCGAGTAGCCGTCCATCGAGTTCACCGCCTCTGCCAGCCGGCGGGCGCGTGCGTGGTCCTCTGCCAGCCGCTCGATGTTGTTCTCCAAGGCGTATATCCCGGCAGCTGCAAGCACACCCGCCTGCCTCATCCCGCCACCGAACATCTTGCGCCACCTGTGAGCTTCTGCGATGATCGCGGCGTCACCTACCAAGACTGAGCCCACTGGGGCTCCGAGCCCTTTGGAGAAGCAGATCGAGATGGTGTCGAAGTCCCTGACCATCCGAGCGGCATCGACTCCGCTTGCGACTACGGCGTTGAACAGCCTTGCGCCATCGAGATGGGCTCGGCATCCGTTCGAATGCGCGACCTCGCAGATGGCGTCCATGGTGTCCTGCTCGTAGATTGAGCCGCCGCCCACGTTGGCGGTGTTCTCGACGCAGATCAGGGTGCACTCGGGGTAGTGCGAATCACTGCCCTCGACCTTGCGGATGGCATTCTGGACGTCCTCAGGCGACATCATTCCCCAATCGCCTTCGACCAAAGATATCGAGCACCCAGAGAGTACGGCATAGCCGCCGGCCTCGTACATGTAGATGTGGCTCCTGCGATGGGTGACGATCTCATCGCCGGGCCTAGTCTGCGATTTGATTGCGACGGCGTTCGACATCGTCCCGGAAGGCACGAACAACGCAGCCTCCTTTCCGAGCATCTCTGCTATTCGATTCTGTAGCTCTATGACTGTGGGATCGTCACCGAATACGTCGTCGCCGACCTCTGCCGCTGCCATCACCTCGCGCATCGCGGGTGTGGGCTGCGTGACAGTGTCGCTTCGCAGGTCGACGCGGTCGCTCGGGTAGTCTCGCACGGAAGGCGCGGAGGACCGCGCACATATCAAGTGCGCTCGACTCTCACTCGCTGCTCGGAGGGCGTTTTCTCCGCTTCCCTTTCGGTGGCCTGCGCCTGCGTTGCTTGCCTTCAGGCGGTCGCTTCTTACGCCGCTGCTTCGGCGCGGGCTTCTGCTTCTGCGAGTTTCTGTACATCACAGTGAGGGCAAGGACCGCGAGAACCGCGACCCCTCCCATGATGAGCATCGTGTTGTCGGCCCCTATGCAGCTGGTCTGCCCTCTTTCAGGTTGGCTGTCTCCATCGGCGCACTTGCTCTGGCCAGCCGCAGCCGATTCAGCGACGTAGTGATCCACATCTGCCTCTTTGCAACTCATCATGGCGGTGCTGTCCTGATAGGTCCCTGGACTGCAGGACGTAGGGGACAGTGCTGCACTCGTGGAAACGTAGTACCCCGGCCCAGCTTCAATGCATTCGTGCTGTCCACCTGAAGTCTGGTAGGTTCCCCTCTCACATGGGGTCTGGGAAGGTGATCCCATGGAAGGGACGTAGTATCCGGGATCGGCGTCTACGCATTCGGTCTGGCCGCCCTCCGATTGATAGGTTCCGCGCTCGCAGGCGGATGGCACTGAGGCTTCGTGCTCGGAGACGAAATAGCCGGGCTCGGCGTCGGTGCAGGACACCTGACCGGTCGAGGACTGGTAGGTACTAGGCGAGCATGGTATCTGCCCAGCAGAGCCTGAGTAGGGTACGTGGAATCCGAAGTCGGCTTCTATACAGGCGGTTTGGCCAATCGAAGACTGGTAAGTACCGGGTGAGCACGGTATCTGCTCCGCAGTCCCGGTCTGGTCGGTATAGTGCCCGATCTCGTTATCCAAGCATGTGGGGGCACCGGAGTCCGGTTGGTGCTCTCCAACTTCGCAGGCTGTCTGGCTGCTCGCCCCTGAGTCGGGTACGTAATACCCGGGGTCTGCGGCCAGACAGTCACCCGTGCCACCCTCGAATGCATAGGTTCCCGGATCGCATGGGGATTGATCGAAATTGCCAGGGCCGGATGCGTGGTGGCCTATGTCGGCGTCGATGCAGTGGTCGGCGCCCGAATCGGGCTGGTAGGTTCCCGCGGGACAGGGAATCTCGAATGCGGTTCCCGGTGCTGGAGCGTAGTGCCCGGGATTGACCAGCGAGCACCCTATCGATGCCGGAGTAGGCTGATGGGACCCTTTTGGACAGGGCGTCTGGCCAGTCGCCAGTTCCTCGTATACATAGTAGCCCGGATCTGCAGGGTAACAGGAGTCCAGGCCGGTGGAGGGGGAGTATGCCCCGGGCTCACAGACCAACTGTTCCGCAGAGCCGAAGCCCGGTGCGTAGTACCCTTCCGATGCTGAGAAGCAGCTGGTCTGACCGGCCACCGGCTGGTAGGTGCCGGGCGAGCATTGGATCTGGTCGAATTGCCCAGTCTCGGAGACGTAGTGCCCTGGATCGGCATCCGAGCAGGATGGCTGTCCGGTGTCGGGCTGGTAGGTTGACGGTGGACAGAGTATCCCAGAGGCTGAACCTGCATTGCTGTAATGGCCGCGATCGACATCCAAACACGAGGTTTGTCCATAGTCCGGTTGGTAGGTACCTGGCGGACAGTCGGTCTGGGTGCTGGAGCCGGTTGAATTTGTGTAGTGACCGGGGGTAGTATCGTAGCACGAACTCTGTCCGGTATCGGGGTTGAAGGTCCCCTCGGGGCAAGGGAATTCCTCGGTCATACCATGGTAAGGAACGTAGTGACCCGGAGACGCGTCAACGCAATGGAGGTCCCACAGATACTGGCCCGGAGGGCACGAATCGGCAGGCCATGGAGTCGAATCAAAGATCGAGATGATGCCGTCGTGGTCAGGGTCCCTCTCACCCACGGAGGCATGGGCTCCAGGTCCAGCCCCTCCACCCGACAGGTTGACCCACGCAGGGATGTCGCTATCTCTTCTATAGCCAGTGCTAAGCTGACCCAAACCGAGCTCTCCTTCTTCGTGCGATCCCCAGCAGTACACCGAGGCGTTGGATGCAATCGCACAGGTGTGAGTACTGCCTGTAGTGATAACGGATACGGTCAGACCTGCTGGGAAGGAGACACTAGTCGGCATGGGTCGGTTTGTAGTGGTCCCATCACCGATTTGGCCATAGGAGTTGTTTCCCCAGCACCAAGCGCTGTGGTCATCCAGGACTGCACAGACGTGTTCCATTCCCGTAGTAATCGAAATCGCAGTTCGGCCCGCTGGTAGAGAGACATACCTAGCGGTGGTTGACGATGATGTGTAGGTTCCATCTCCGAATTGGCCGAGTTCGCCGCGCCCCCAGCAGACCAAACTGCCGTCATCCAGTATTGCGCAAGTCGTCTTCTGTGCTGCTGAAATCGCGGCTATAGTACGGTTTGAAGGGACGGCTGTGACTGCTGTCGGTTCGTCCACATCAACGTAATTTCCAGTGCCTAGTTGGCCGTAGTCATTACTGCCCCAGCACATCGCACTACCGTCGTCGAGGACGGCGCAGGAGTATTGGGAGCCACCTGCTAGTGCAATGGCGGTGCGGCCTGTGGGCATGGGGATGTTGGTCGGTCCTTGAGTCACATCCTGAGGGGCGTATCCGTTTCCTACCTGCCCGTAGTTGTTCTGCCCCCAGCACCACACCGACAGGTCATCCATGACAGCGCAAGAGTGGTGTAAGCCAGGTGAGACCTGTATGGCTGTTCTTGTGGCTGGCATCTTCGTTTGAAGTGGCAAGTTTTGTCCTCCTCCCCACCAGCAGGTAGTGGTATCGCACCCGATATTGTTTTGGCCGTTCTCACCCCAGCCTTGGATTGAACCATCAATCATACGCGCCAGGGAGAAATGCCCGTAAGAGAAATGCTCGGTGGCTAGAGATGGCCCACCATTTGCTCCCAATGCGACGTATTCTGGCACATACTTGTCTAGGGAGGAGCCGTTTCCTAGTTTCCCGGAGACTCCGTCCCCCCAACATTTCATTTTTTTATCGTCCATCACTACACATGTGTGAAAAGAGGACGCGGCTAGTGTCGAATCGGAATAAATCGAGCCTTCCTGAGACCCGGGGAAGTACAGATTCGAATGGGTCTCAAGGACGGGCTTGTCAACGGCCAATTCGGCTCTGTCACCTGAGTCAATGGCAAGCGAGGCCGACATTCCCAGTAGCAGAACGACTAGGGTTATCGAGAGGGCGTTTGAGGGTCGGGTGGGTCGGCGCATCGCACCTTGACTACCCTGTCGAGATTTAACAATTGTTCGTGCACCCTTGGAGCACGCTGCGTGCTCCGAGAAGTCAAACTCATTTGTCCCCAGCGTCACGGAGAGCCATGGCGGGGGATGGAGCGTTCCGCGAGGTCCCTTACATGGGTGTCATCTGGGTCGTCGCCGAGGCCCACAAGCGCGGCTTCTGGAACGGCAACCCGGACTGGTGCAACCTCGGTCAGGGCCAACCGGAGATCGGCGAGATGGAGGGTGCTCCAGACCGTCTGCGCTCCGTGGTCATCGAGCCCGAGGACCAGGCCTACGGTCCGATCAACGGAACCGATGAGATGCGCCAGGCGGTAGCCGATCACTACAACCGCTACTACCGCCGCGGCAAGAAGCCGTACACCGCTGCCAACGTCGGCATCTCACAGGGCGGCCGGGTGATGCTCAGCCGGGTGTTCGGGTCGGTGCAGGGCAGGATGGGCTACCAGGTCCCAGACTACACCGCCTATCAGGACATGATGGACTACGCCGCCTCGAGGCTGGAGCCGGTCCTCATCCCGACAGCGGAGGAGAACAACTTCTCTATCCCTGCCGCCGAGTTCGCTGAGGCTGCGAAGAGGCTCGACTCCTTCCTCATCTCCAACCCGTGCAACCCGACCGGCCACGTCATCCAAGGCGACGAACTCGCCTCCTACTGCGAGACCGCCCGCCGCGAGGGCTGCACCCTGATCATGGACGAGTTCTACTCGCACTTCATCTACGAGGGTGACCATCCCGGACGCGGTCCTGTCTCCTCCGCCCAATTCGTGGAGGACCCGGATATCGACCCGGTACTCGTCATCGACGGTCTGACCAAGTCGTTCCGCTACCCCGGCTGGAGGATGGGGTGGGTGCTCGGCCCACCGGAGATAGTCGAGACCCTCGGCCGTGCCGCCAGTGCCATCGACGGCGGGCCCAGCCGCATCGTGCAGCGCATGGCTCTCAGAGCGCTCGAGCCAGCCTACGCCGAGCAGGAGACGAGTGCTCTGCGGGTGGCCTTCGTCAAGAAGCGGAACATGATGGTCGAGCGGTTGACCAAGATGGGGATGAGGTGCCTGCCGGGGGCAGCGACGTTCTACGTCTGGGCATGTGTCGAGGACCTGCCCGAGCCGCTCAACGACGGGATGGGGCTGTTCTGGGCCGCCCTCGACAGGCAGGTGATGACGGTGCCCGGCGAGTTCTTCGACGTCAATCCGGGAGGTGAGAGAAGCGGTGAGAGCCCGTTCCGCCAGTGGGTGCGGTTCTCCTTCGGACCCCCGTACGACAACGTGGACCTTGGGCTGACTCGCCTCGAGGAGCTGTTCAGGGAGCACGGGGTAGAATGCTGACTACTCTGCAGGGGCGTAGATGTTGTACGCGGACAGCGGCGGCGAGTAGATGTGCAAGTTGACCAGTTCGGAGTCGGTGTCGTTCGAGACCCTGTGGATGTCCGGCTCCTCAGCCGCACATACATCTCCGGGCTGATAACGCTTGACGGTTATCGGGTGTGCTAGGCCCTCTTCGTTGGTCTCGTAGATCGTCTCCGTCGAGACCCCGTCGACGATGAGGAAGGCACAGTCGCTGCCGACGTGGTCGTGGATGGGGGTCTCTTGGCCCGGAATCCAGCAGATGACGACGAGTTCGTAGAACTCGGACCTCTTGATTACGTTCCTCTGGTAGCCGACATCGGCGTAGCCGATGCATTCCTTGAGTGCTGGGAGGTTGACTTGGGTCGATCTGAGGCGCTGGTCCAACTCATCGAGGCCGGGTCTCCTGTCGATGGAATCCAGCCACTCCACCAGGCCTGAAAGGCCTGAGCACTCCGAGAGGAGTTCGTTTCGAGCCTCAGGTTCGAGTGCTACCTGAGTGACCATTGTCCCGTCAGGGTGGCGGGTCCCTCATGACGATTACTGAGCAGGAATCCTGATTCAGGATCGCGGGGAGTCGTGCCCGGTGCATAGCACCGAAGTGGTGAAAGACACCTGGTGTGGCGGAGAAAATCAGGTGTTGTTGGGAACACCGGCATTCGGAAAAAACCCTCAAGGGGGGGTTGGTTTCCGGATTTCGTAGGATTCTATTATAAATCGCCATGAAAGCCGGCAACCACTCACTGAGGTGAGGAGGAAAAAATGATGAATACAGAGACAATGATGAACGAAATGGGCGGGGCCTTCATGGTTGCCTGGCTCGCAGGTGGCGTGGGTGACCTTGGGGGAGCCCTAGTCCTAGCTGCGGCTTGGATGGCTATTAGCGGCGCCCACATACTGCCGATGATCACTTGGGGCCACATAATGACTGGCGACCTAAGTGACTCGGACGGTTGGATGGACAACGGCACACGCCTTGTCAGCCAGGTTATCGGCGCAGTGCTCGCACTGATGCTGGTGAACTCTGGTGACGTAGGTGATGTCGTGGCCGCAGACATGTGGTCCTTCGACATGTGGGGCGCGCTTGGCATGATTGCCGGTGGTGCACTGCTGTGGACCGTCTATGACCGCTGTGACGCATGGGTCACCGCCTTCGTCGTACTGGCGCTAGGTACCATGGTCGGGGGATCATCCGACATGGCTGGTGCCCTCGTTGGTAGCGGCGGGGACATCGGAGCATCCGTCAGCAACTGGCTTGTTGACGGAGTGTTGGTCGGTGTCGGCGCCTTGGCTTCGGTCAAGATCGCAGAGATGGCCTGATATCATTCTGGGAAACTGGAATGGCAGAATTACGTAAGGCGGACTGGGGGGCAAGCGCCTCCCAGTCCAGCCGCATTACCCACCGTCTAGAGCGTTCGCTCACGGTGGGTTTTCTCTCGTTTCTCACTTGACTAGCGGAAGGCTGCTCGTCAAGGCGTCGATTTCAGAGCGCGGCCCAGGGCCTATCCCCACGACGGTGACTGTGCCAGCAGGAATCTCAGTGTGGCCTGCATCCGTCACCATGTAGCAGACCAAGCCACACACTCTGGCATCACCGAACAACCTCCTGAGGGCTTCGAGGTTCGGAGCGGTGCAGACGACTTTCCTCGCTCCCTCCCTCATGTAGCGCTTGAGCATCCGTGGCGCCTCGCGCTTGGCCTTGAGCACGCATTCCGCTACGGCGTGGCCGCATTGAGCCGCCAGTTTGCCTCTCGAGAGCTCAAGGTCACTGCGCGTGACCAATACCATCGTGATCTCAGACTCGGTTCGTGGCAACGTCGTTCACCGCCATTGCGGCCGGGATTGCAACGTGCCTGGTCATGATGTCGCTGAGCGAGTTCGCGAGCCAAGCGACGAAGGCCACATTGCCAACGGCGTGCAGGAGATCGTACGGGATACCGGCCATCAGGTACACTAGGAACACGTCTGCGCTCAGAGAGTGGAGAGCACTGAGGGAGACTATCCAGTCGAAGGCGAAGGCAGAGATGGCAGCGACCCCGGCAAGAGCAGGCAGAGCGAGGCGTCCGTCCACATAGAGTCGGTCCGCTAGCAGAGCTCCTGCGATTCCGACGGCAGACCATCCTATTGCTTGGTAGAAGGACCACAGTCCGTGACCCATAATCAGATTGGAGCCCAGCGCGACGGCGGTCGCCAGGGCGATCGAGCGGGTCGCACCGAAGTGGATTCCTACCAGCAGGACGATTACTGTCACGGGCTGGACGTTCGGTATGGGGTCGAGCAGCACGCGTCCGGCGATGGCGAATACGCCCAGCATGGAGAGTGCGATCCAATCGCTACCGAAGGAGAGTTTCTGCTCCGCCCTCCACAGCGCCCAGCCGATGATCGAGAGCATTGCGACGTTGACAGCGAGCATGCCATGGGGTCCCAGTGCCACCGCGTGTGCATCGAACATATGCGCCCCTTACTCAGTGGAGTTGCCTTGCACTTGATGGTTTGGTTTCACCAAGTGTCCACACGCCATGTCACGACGCTGTCTGGGTCCAATTCGAGATCGGCTATCCCAACCATAGACAACGCCCCGTTGTGATACAGTGACCAATAGGCGCCGTTGAACTCGCCCGCCATCGTGCTCGGATCCACACCTGCGATGGAGTCGATCATCAACCCGAATGAGTAGGACGTCGTGGTGACGGCGAAGTCATCGCCGGTCGCGTTGATCGCCGCATCGAGCAGGTCCCATCCGTTCTCGAATCCAGAGAAGCCCCCGATGCAGGCCCCGGTCTCGTTCCATTCGACGTCGGTCATGAAATCCGTGCCGTCGTAGTCGATGTGATGACGCCCGTCATCGAAACCTGCGGGCACGTTGCCCCCCGAGAAGTGGAGGCAGACGACCTGCTTACCATCCCAGAGGTCGGGCAGGCCGTAGTGCGGGTCATCCTCCTGATTGACTAGCACTGCGGTCATCCTAGCCCACTCGGTGGCTATGGTAGAGAATGTCAGAAGCAAGAAGACCACCCATGCGACTGACAGCGCCTTGAGCCTGTTCTCCTCCTCGGAGGAGGAGGCTACGACCAGAGATAGAAGGATGAGCAGAACTGCCAGACCGATTAGTTCGGACACGGAGTTTCGGGTCGGTAAAACAAGTTATTGAACAATCCTAGCCATCCAACTCGGATATCTTCCTACGCAGGATTTCGCTCACCGTCTTGCCGTCTGCTGAGCCCCCTAGTTTCTGCATCACGAAGCCCATCAATGGTCCCATTGCACTCATTCCTCGTTCCTTGATCATGTCCATGCTCTCTGCAATGGCTTCGTCGACAGCCAGCTCGACGGCCCCTGTGTCGGCGGGGGTGAACCCGGCTTCCTCGGCCTGGGCGGCGAACCACTCGAGTCGCTGATCGAATTCGGTGTCGGTGAATGAGGGGCCCTCCAGCCAGAGTTTGCGTGCTAGTGGGATCAAGCCCTCGCGGGTGATGATGTCCTCCTCGCGCGCGTGCACAGCTAGGGTTAGGACTGGCCACGGGACTTCGTCCTCGGAGCGATCGGTGCCTTCGGCGACTCCCGCACGCGCATTTTCCAAGAGAGTCGATGCCCATGCCTTGGCTGGCAGGGGCGGACAGCCGCAAGGACCTCCTTCGACTGCTGTAATCAGGACGTCGTCCAACTCGGCACCCAGAATCGCCTCCACCTGGTTGTCAGAGAGGTCGTGCTTGTGCAGTCGCGCTCTCCTCTGCTCGCCGTTGAGAGGGAGGTTCTCTCGGATGCCGTCCCAGTGCTCCAAAGTAATCTCCAGCACAGGAATGTCGGTCTCTGGGTACATTCGGGCTCCACCAGGTAGGGGGCGCATCGCGGTTGTGGTGCCGTCCTCCGGCTGGCCCCTGCGGATGACCACGTTGCGGACCTCGCGAGGTATCCGATGATAGGCTCGCCTCGCGCGCTGGATGGCTGACTCCAAGGCGAGTTCTGACTGCCATGCCGGCGCAACGCACAGGACGAACGCATCCGAGTCGTCGAGTGACAGGGAGTCACGCACTGCGCCTACCTCGGGCTCAGTGATTCCGTAGGCGGGCAACTCGTCAGAATGGAAGATCCCCGCGACCCCGGCCAACTTGGCCGCGCTTGCCAGCTCCCTGCCGAGCCGGGGTAGTTGGGCGCCTTCGGAGTCGGTTTCCATTCTGCCCAACTTTCCGGCGAAGCCGGCTAGAGCCACTCCCTGCATGACCGAGCCGTCACCCAGAGAGCGCCGGACCACGTCTGATTCGCAGTTCGCGAACAAGTCCGAGAGGTCGTGAATCTCCAGAGGCAGACGAGAGGTTGCCGCCGCTGCCACCCGATTCTCCACTGGGACCTCGTCATCGTCCCTGTTCGGGGGCAGAGGCGGAAGGGCTGCCTCGTCGCGCAGTTGGTTGGCGAGTCGGTACATGTGCAGTTGCCTAGCCATCTCGAGGCTGATTATCCGTGGTATCCAGTCGAGATCCTGACATCCCTTGATCTCTACCCTGTCTCCGCAGGCGATGCTCACGTTGAGGTCCTGGCGGATCGAGCCGAGACCCCTTCTGACCCTGCGTGTGTCCCTCAGCAGAGTTCCGAGAGTGAGAGCGGTCTCCTTGGCATGCTCCGGAGTCTGGACATCTGGAGCGGTTGCGACTTCCACCAGCGGCATCCCCAACCTGTCGAGGGTGTAAACCACGGTCTCTCCAGATGAGGAAGACTGGGTGTCGAGCCTCCTCGCAGAATCCTCCTCCAGGCATATCACATCGACGCCCACCTCTCCTGTTGGGGTCACTACGCTGCCATCAGTCGCGATAAGGGTGGTTCGCTGGAATCCGCTGGTGTTGGAGCCGTCGACCACGGTCTTGCGCATCGCCTGAAGCGCAGGGACCGGTTTGGCTTCCATCATCGCGGCCATGGTCAGAACGACGTCGACCGCTTCGGGATCGTGCTCGAGCGGAGGGGCCTCGTCCAACTCGATCAGCCCGGCGTTGGGCGGCTGGACGTAGACGAAGGAGCGGTTTCGGCGCTGCTCGAAGCGGGCGGCTACATCGATCTGTCCAGCCTCGCCCTCGGAGGCCCTGAGGCGCCGATTCGAACGCGACCAGTCATCTGGGACCTCATCGATGCTGTGGTCGAAGAGCTTGCTGGGCATTCTGGAATGCAGCTTTCCCGTAGCCAGTTGCTGGTGTATCTCAAGCCCGCACATGAAGCCCAGTCCGACTGGATCTAGGTTTCCCGAGTCAGTTACGTCACCCAGCGGCTCCATTGCGCTCAAGGGCGCAGAGGCGGCCCTGTTCCATAGACTCAACGGGCGAATGAATACTCGTCATTGCGAGGACTGAACAGTTCGCCGCTCATCCGCATCCTCGAAAGGACCTCGTCCACGTTGGTGTCAGGCACGTTTCTGGATGCGGCCCTGTTGTAGATCTCGGTGACGTGGGCGATTCCGTCCCGCTCGGCGCAGATGTCCCTGATGACCTGCCGCACGACGGCATTCGCACTGCGAACCCTCGCCGAGACACCGGAGTACAACTCCGACTCGTCCTCGATTCCGGATTCCTCCCTCCAATGCCTGAAGACGGCGAGGGCGACCTTCGCGTCGTCGGCTGTAGCGATCTCCCTGAGATGCATCTTAGCGTGGGCCTCCGTCAGTCGAATCAGAGCTTCGAGGGCGCGAGCGGTAATCGGGATGACCTCGGACTCGCCCATCTGATCCTCACGGCCGAAGGACTGTCGCTCGTCCGTGTAGTACTCGAGTATGAGGGCTCTGGCGTCCTCACTGAGGTCGGGATGGATGTTGCGCTTGGCGTATGCGATGAACTTGCGCAGGAACTCAATGGTGAGATGCTCGGTTCCGTCCGCCCCGGTTGCGAATATCTGGTCCTCCCGCCCCTCCATTGGATTTAGATCCAGAGACTCATCGACCTTCGTCTCGCTGACTCCCTGAGTACGGACCGCGAGGATGTGCCTGGCGATCCTCTCGTCGTCCTCGACCCTGATCTCATCCCTGATCATCCAGATGATGTCGAAGCGGGAGGCGAGGGGGGGAGGGAGACCGGTCTCGTTGTAGGAGCGTATGACGCTCTGGTTCGGGCCGCGCTTGGAGAAGCGACCGTCCTTCGGATTGGCGGCTGCCAGAATGGCGCATCTCGCAGGCAGCGTGGCCGTTATTCCCCCCTTGGAAATGTGTATCATCCCCTGCTCCATCGCCGGATGTATAGCCCGGCGATCCTCCTCGTTGATCTTGTCGAACTCGTCGATGGCGGCTAGTCCGCGGTCGGAAAGCGGCAGGATGCCAGCCTCGAGGGCGAATCTGCCGTCACCGAAGGCATCCCTCACCGCAGCCGCGGTCAGCCCGGCTCGCGACACCCCTCCTCCCGAGGCCAACTTGCCCCGGGGCGAGAGTTTGGACATGTAATCGAGCACTTGCGACTTGGCTACGCCAGGGTCTCCCATCAGCAGGACGTGGATTTCACCACGGGAGCGTGTCCTGTCCGGATTGATCCTCGAGACACCACCGAAGAGCTGCAAGGCCAGAGAGCGCTTCACGTAGTGCATGACGCCGGTCGCGAAGACGGACGGTGCGATCGACTGCTGCATGAGCCTCAGCAGGTCCTCACGGCGAGAGATCTCTAGGATCTGTTCCCTTTCCTCCTCGCTGATTTTAAACTCGGTGAAGGGCGTGTTCTCGTGCTCGGAGCTTACCAGATGATAGATGATGTCGAACATAGGCGTCTTCCTGTTGCGGCGGACCTCGCTACGGACCACGGGCATGACGTTGGCGACTATCCTCTCGCCCGGGAGGTGCCGGTTGACCTTATCCCCCTCGACTAGGACGGAGCCCCTTGTCGGCTGAGCCCCACTGGGAACGTTCTCGGGAAGCTCTTGAATCTCTATCCACTGGTTGTTGACCATCTTCGAGATGTTGACCACCAGAGTGAACCTGGTCTCTCTCGAGCGGCCTGCACTCTTCTCGCACCCCGGGCATTGGAGGGGCTCGATGAGTTCCCTCTCGTTCTCCTGCTCGACCTCGATGATTTTGTCGCACACCTCGCAGGTGAATACAGCCCGGTGCAGACGGGGCTTTAGTTCGGATATCTTCGTGACGATGGCATCGACGCTGCGCAGCCGCTCGATATCGGCAGCGCCGATGTCGCGCAGTGACCTTCGGCTGTCCCGAGGCAGTTCTCCGACGCGCAGCACCGCGTCTATTTCCTCGCCCCTCTCCCGGCAGATCTCGCTCAGAGTCTGGCAGCCCCTGCTGAGGATCTGGCGGGGGTGCTCGAGGACGTCATCGGCGAATTCGGGGTCGAATCCCTGCAACTCGTGGAAGGGGATCTCTATGCACGGGGGAGCCTGTTTCGAGACCAGCATGACGATGTCATCCTCCTTGGCCTCGGTGAGGAATGTGCGCCACCGGGCCGATGAGTCGTGAGCAGCCATCGTCATACGTTTCTTACCGCCGGGCCTTGCGGGTCCGTCAAGGGGGCCTATGAACAGTGCGGAAGGGAATTCCTACCCCTGCTGTTCCAGTGGAGAGAATCGACTCGTGCGGGCTTGCGAATGAGGCACTGGAGGCTTCCACTGCAGAACACGGACTAAGCCCGCCGGGCCCATAGGAAATCGGCGTTGGGTGGCATTCAAGCGTCGGGGCACGATGGGCGTGCGTGGAGTTCGCGCAGGACGGCAAAGACGTCTTCGTCAGGCTTGATCCGGGCGAGGAGTTGCACGAGTCGCTGCGCAGTCTGTCGCAGCATGGGATCACGGCCGCCGCCATAACCAGCGGCATCGGCCGCGTGAGAGATACGGAAATGGGCTATCTGGATGGTGATGGGTCCTACCGCACCGCGCTTCACGTGGACGCGATGGAACTGCTCTCGACTGAGGGGAATCTGGCTCCCGGACCGGATGGCCCTTTCACGCACATCCACGTCGTTCTGTCCGATGATGGGCATGTGGTCCGCGGCGGCCACCTCATCAGTGCTATAGTGGCGGTGACCGCCGAGATCCACCTCAGGGACCTTAGTGGAGCAAACCGGGGTCCGTTCGAGAGGGTGGCTACCGACAGCGAGTTCCTGAGGCTGTCCTTCTGCGATATTCCCTGAAAAGTCACCTACGCGAGCGGCCTGGCTAGTCGGAGGTCCCGCCGAGGAAGTACTCGGCGATCTCAGGGTCTGTGAGGATGTGCTGGGCATCGCCGGTGTGGACGATTTTGCCGTTGGCCATGATGTAGCCGCGGTCGGAGCGCGACAGGGAGAGACGGGCGTTCTGCTCGACGATGAGAACGGTGATTCCGTCCTTTCGCAGGGAGTCGATGCGCTCGATGATCTGCTGCTGGTAGAGCGGTGAGAGCGCGGCGGTGGGCTCGTCGAGAAGCAGGAAGTTCGGGTCGGAGATGAGCGCGCGCGAGATGGCGAGCATCTGGCGCTCGCCGCCCGAGAGCGAGGCTGCTAGGTCGTGGACCCTGTTTCGCAGGTCTGGGAACATGGTGAGTGATCTCTCAATCCTCTCGTTGAGCGTTCTGGTGTCCAGCGTGTTGCCACCCATCTGCAGGTTCTCCTCGACTGAAAGCGATGGGAACACGTTGTCGACTTGGGGGACGTATGCTATCCCGTGATTCACGAGTTGGTCTGTCCTCCATCCCGAGACGTCCCTGTCGCGATACTCGATGTCGCCGCGGTAGTAGGTGGCGATCCCGAATATGGTCTTGATCAGGGTGGATTTGCCGCAGCCGTTGGGACCGATGACGGTGACGAACTCGCCCTCGTCGACATGCATGTCTATGCCATGCAGGATCTGTACCGAGCCATAGCCTGCCTCAAGGTTCTTGATTTCCAGGACTCTGGTCATTCCTCTACCTCCTGGGGCTCTCCTGCGGCTCCGAGGTAGGCCTCGATGACCGCTCTGTTGCCCCTGACCTCGTCGGGCGTGCCCTGCATCAGTATCTCGCCCTCCTTCATGACGATGATCCGGTCGACTCCCTGCCTGAGGATGAAGTCCATGTTGTGCTCGATGATGAGCACGGAGATGCCGGTGTCATCTACTATCTTCCTCAGATTGTTGAATATCTTCAGTGCGAGCGGGCCAGCGACTCCCGCCACCGGCTCGTCTAGCAGCAGCAACTGTGGGTCGCCCATCATCGAGCGGCCAATGTCGACGAGCTTGCTCTGACCGCCGGAGAGCTCGCTGGTCAGGTTGTGAGCCATGTGGGGGATCTCGAGCTGGTCGAGCACCGAGTACGCCTTGGCCAGCCGCTCCTCCTCAGCGGCTCGGCTGCCCGGCCTAAACAGAGCGTGCAGTACGAACAGCGGGGGGAGGAATGCCGATTCAATCCGATCTGTGGCTGCGTCGAACTCCGATTTACCCTCGATCAGCCTGAATGCGATGACGCCGGTGAGCAATCCGAGGGCCGCTATGAGATTGAACAACGACCAGAACACCCCGTTCCCAATCGCATAATACGCCACTACCGAGAGGGAGGCGAGTACGGCGAAGACCGAGAGGAGGGAGTACGCGCGGTGCATCGGAGCTTCGGACTCGGGGGAGAGGAACTGCTTTCTCGGAGGCACCATGAGGTTCTCTACCACCGTCATCTGACGCCATAGCCTGGTGAGTTGGAAGGTTCGGGTGAGGCCGAGCTTCTGAATCTCATCCGGTCTGTTCTCGGAGACGTCCTGACCGAATACCTCGACCGTTCCGGTGGTCTGGTCAAGCAGGCCGCTGATGCAGTTGAAGATGGTCGACTTGCCGCATCCGTTAGGTCCGATGAGGCCCACGAACTCGCCTTCGCCGAGTTCGAAGGAGACGTCCTTGACAGCGACCAGCCCGCCGAACTCCATTCGCAGGTTCTCGACCTTCAGCGCGTTCTTCATTCCGCATCACCTTCCGTTGGCCTCGGTGGTCTGACGGGCACCTCAGGCAGTATGCCCCTGGCGTTGTACTTCAGCGAGAGCAGGATGAGGCACCCGACTAGGAAGACCTTGACATAGGCCATGTTGGCGAGGATGCTGCCGCCGACGAACGACTCGTCGATGGAGCGCTCGCCCAGAAGCAGGTAGGTTGCCATGAACACGGCGACTCCCGAGAATCCTAGTTCGACCATCGCTGATTTGTTGATCAACAGTCCCAATGCAGCGAGCAGCAGGAACGTCTCGATCGGGGTGGTGTGGGGCCAGAACCACAGATCGCTTCCTGTGACCAGCCACTCGAAGAGCTGGTCAATCTTCGCCGCGGTCTCGTGCAGCGGCAGGTCTGACGAGCCTTGGCCGGCAACTAAGACATTGAACACGAATTCCATGAGTACTATGATGAACGCTCCCACCACCATGCCCTTGTTGTTGGCCGCCCCGCCGACGATGAACGCGGCCCAGACCAGGAAGGTCGACTTCGCCGGGGCCATGAAGGACGGTTGGAAGCCGGTGAGCTTCCACGCCCACAGGGCACCGGCGAAGGCTGCTATCCCAGCGCCCAGAGCGAGGCTGGCCGCCTTGTGCGTGAGCACATCGTGCCCGTGGTGCTGAGCGACCTCCTCGTCCTCCCTGATCGAACGCAGGATCCGCCCCCACGGGGACTTGAGCAGCGTCTCCAAGAGCCACCAGATCAGAATCAGGCTGACGACGCCGATGATGGCGAGCACCATCATGTAGGGCGCGGGCTCACCAAGATCCATCGAGAACCATGTCGCTTCGTAAAGTAACTCCCCATCGATGACTCCTCCCCTGTCATCGAGCACTGGGATGTCAGAGCGGCCGAGCTTCTCCGCCGGGCTGCCGATTCCCACCACCCCGCGGCACTCATCCGAACTAAGTAACCCTCCCGCTTCGCTCAGATGCTCACCGCTACCGCAGAACCACCAGTCCTTCAACGGCAGCTTGTACCTCGAGATACCGATCGCCGAGCCCCACGAGCCTGCTCTGAGCAGTGGCTCCCCCATCAAGAGGACGCGGGCAATCTCGCCGAGGGATATCGTCACGATAGCGAAGTAGTCCATCCTCAGCCTGGCTGTGGGATAGGCGAGCAGCCAGCCAAAGCCTGCTGAGATCAGCACGGCGGCGACAACGGCCCAGAAAACGGGCCAGTCGTACCCGTGCAGGTCCTTGGGGGCGGTGAGGAGGCCGACGGTGATCGCCCCGACCCCAACGAAGAAGATGATGCCGAAGTTAACCATTCCAGTTACGCCCGTATGCAGATTCAGGGCGAAAGCCATCAGGGTGAAGATGGCCAGAGTGGTCAGGACGTTGGAGACTTGGAGCGCCTTGATGAAGTCATGATTCTCTACCTCGGCCACAGGCAGCCACTCCACGAACAGCAGAAGGAATACCAGTACCGAGAGGAAGAGCACCCACGAACCGATGGGGCTCTCTCTGCCGTGCGGGGAGAGGCGCCTCAGTTCTCCCAAGGGCCCCTCGCCTGAGCGCCATGCTAGGATAGTTAGTCCGACGAGCCAGAGCAAGCCGAGCACTAGGAGGGCTTTTCCGAAGAACGGCGGCAACTCCGAAACTAGAACTATCACCAAGACTGCTAGGAGCATGTACTTCTGATTACGGTCGAAGCCCGACTGGAACCTGTCCAGACTGTCATACAGCGCTGTGTGGAACGAATCGAGGGGGGCCTTGGCCAAGCCGAGAGCCTGGGTCATCGCTACTGAGCCGGAGTTTCTCGACTGCATGACGGGGGCCAGGAGACTGTTCAGGAACTCGGTCGCGGGCCGCAGGGCGTCCTCGTCACGACCCTGTAGCAGGTAAAGTCCCTCGAATGCTGCGATTATCCATACTAGGAGGGGCACGGCGGGCCACAGGGCGTCGCCGAGGCTCACGAGGTTGTCCACGAGGCCCAGCTCGGTGTTCATCAGGTCCAACCACGAGTTGTTGAGTTCGCTCAGAGCGTCGGTGAGCCATTGGTCGTGCAACGTTGCGTCCAGACCGTCGGGGGGGTCTGGCACGTCTGAGAGGGAGAATGGCGAGTCCTCCAGAATGAAGTCGCCTTCCGTCCTGCCGGTCACCATCTCGAAGTTGGTGGCAGAGGACTCACTGGCTTGGCAGTCGTTCGAGCACGAGCCGTCGGCGAAGGAGTTGCCGCTGATGAAGCGGGTGATCCTGCTGAATACGTAGGCGCCGACTGAGACTATCATCATCGACTCGCCGCGGGCATTCTTCCTCTGCTGGAAGTTATGCGCCCCCAAAGCACCCAACGGGGAAATGGCGAGGAGTCCTCCCAATCGCTTGGATGGCTGCTCCTCGGCTCGTCTGCGTAACCTGTCGACCTTCCACTTCTCGTAGGCGGCGCCGATGCCGCTCGGCATGATCATCAGGATTGCTATGAGGAAGATGTAGGGCATCACCCCGTCGAGCGCGGTGTAATTGGAGCGGCCCAGGGGCTGGCCAATGGCAATCAGCACCGGCGAAGACAGTGCTCTGACGAATCCGACGATCAGCGAGCCGACCAGGACTCCGGGAATCGAGCCGATGGTGCCGAGGACGATGATGGCGAACGACGGCAAGAGGAGGGTGAAAGCGGTCTCGGGGGCGAACCTCAGCGTCATCGCGAAGATGGCCCCACCCATTCCCGAGATGCCAGCGGACAGGAAGGCGCTGGTCATCTGGATGTTCTCCACGTTGATGCCGCTGCTCGCTGCGAGGTCGGGGTTGTCGGCGACCGCCCTCATCCTGCGGCCCAAGCGGGTCTTCCTCAGCAGGATTAGCAGAAGGAGGACAGAGGAGAATATCACCAGGGGCATGGCGCCCTTGTAGTACGCGTAGCCGGTGGTGGCCTCGGTTACGCAGTCGTTGGCCGCGTTGTACAGATCGAAAAGGGGCGTGGAGCCACTGACCTCTGGCTGAAGGGCGCCGTCAATTTCGGTGCATTCCCCTATGGTGGGACCGTGGGTGTACGTCTGGCCCTCTTCGAGATCCCTGTTGCCGAGGTTGAGGCGCAGCTTATGTGTGGGTATGTCCCACCTGAGGGTGGGCACCCTCCAGTCCGCATCCGGCTCGAACATCTTCTTGCCCGCCCCGAAGCGCAGGTAGACGATGGCCCTGAGAATGAGTGCGACACCCAGAGACGCTATCATCATCACCTGAGGTTTGGTTTCCTTCTTGCGGAAGCCCCGGTAGACCAGGCGGTCGATGATTATGCCAGCTATGCCAGTCAGGACGAAGGCTGCCAGCACAGTCCAGAGCAGCAGGGACCAGGCCAGAGTGCCGTCTCTGGGTGCGTCGTACAGCGGGAAGAAGTAATCGCTCCATACCATCACCATAGAGAGATACATCCCCATCATGAAGAGCTCGCTCTGGGCGAAGTTACCGTAGCGCTGGACCTTGTAGGTCAGAGTGAGGCCGACCGCAATCGCGAGGTAGGTCGACGACCAAGTCAGAGTGGAAGTGGAGATGGAAATCAGATCGAGTGTGATCCTCACATCGTCATCTAGGCCCTTGAACAGGTTGTCCAGGGTCATTCCCACGATGAACAGGATGAACAGGGGGGACAGAGCGATGCCGATTGATCTGGGCCAACTGGCCGCGACGTCGTCGAACAGGATCTTGACCAGAAAGAATCCGCCGGATATCGACTCGATGGCCTGGAGAAGCCAGACCATGTCGTTGGGTATCTTGCCTCCTGATATCGAATCGAACTGATTGAGCAGGCCTGAACCGTACAGCAGGCCGATGTTCGCGTCTATGAGAATCAGCAGGGCGATGGCTGTCCTGCGTTGCCCTCTGGAGAGCGAGTGCCACCTGTCGAATACTGGTCCAAGCATCGGCGTCACCCGCGGCGCTACCGCACGCTCGACGCTGTCTGTGTGCGGTAATCATTGTTGGGGGGCACCACGGCGGGCAGTTAGCCCGCAGTGGTGCTTTACGTTCCCAGTTTTCATTCAGTCACTTTTAGGACTCAGATTATGCCGCCGCTCAATGTCCACGAGCGGGTGCAGTCGAAGGAAGGCGCACCGTCGACCATGCTGAACGTGCCAACACAGTAACCGCTGCCTCCTACATCGCCATCAGCGGTGAAGGTGTGGACGCCACTGGCGCCTACGAATCCCTGACCGACGGCGCCGATCATCTGCGCCAGAGTCGCTCCGGGGCTGGACAACTGCGCGAACACAGAGTATCCCAGGATGATCATGGCATCGAACGCCTCGGCGGTGTAGATACCGCCAGCGCAGTCCGGGATCGAAGCGCAGATGGCACCGAATGCCACCGAGCGCTCGTTCGGCGTCGGAGAAGCGGGCTTGGTAGCCACGATTCCGTCGCACAGGGATGGGTCTGCCATAGATGCGCACAGGCCCTCCTCAGCGATTCCGTCGCCTCCGAAGATCTGTCCGGAGAAGCTCTGAGCTGCGAGCTCCTCGACGATGGCTGCACCATCAGCAGCGTACGAGATTAGCATAACGCTGCCACAGCTGTTGTCCGTCACGGCCTGCACCTGCGAGGTGAAGTCAGTGGTTGTGTCCTCGTAGCCTATCGATGCGCACAGGGTGTTGCCTGCGCCCTCCCATGCGGCTGCGAACGAGTCTGCCAGACCCGAGCCGTAGTCGTTGGTCATGTACAGCAGAGCGACATCGGAACCGCCGTCGGCGGTGACCACGTCAGCCAGAGCAGGGCCCTGGATGGCGTCGCTCGGCACCACGCGGAAGAACAACGGGTAAGCCGTAGCGTTGCTGAGTCCGGGGTTGGTGCTCGCGTACGAGATCATCGGGATGCCGGCAGCCGAGAGGATTCCGTTGGCGGCCATCGTTGCGCCGGAGCACGCAGCTCCGACCACACCGACTACGCCTGCGTCCAGTAGGGACTGGGCGCCGGTTGCAGCGGTCTCGGGGCTGCACCCGGAGTCGACCATTACCAACTCGAACTGCAGTCCGCTGCCCCATCCGGCGATGTTCATCATGCCTAGGGCGATGTTAGCGGCGACACCGAAGCCCGGTGCGTAGACCGCGATCGGGCCCGTCATCGGGTTCAGGAAGCCGATCTTCACCGTCATACCCGCAAAGGGTGTGTCCTGGATGCCGTCGATCGCTGACCACCACTGCATGCAAGTGAAGTAGATGTCAGTAGATGACAGGGCATCGAACTTGCAGATGTCGTATCCAGCGCCAGCCACATCACCGTTCGGAAGGAACGTGTGGGAGCCACTGGCTCCACCATAGCCCACTCCGACCGAGTTGAGGCTATCGGCCATGTCGCCGCCCGCGTTGTACGCGGCGCCGATCATCATCACAGCGTCGTAGGTCTCAGCGGTGTAGATACCACCAGCGCAGTCTGCATCCGCAGCGCAGCGCTCGTTGAAGTCACCAGCGCTCGAGCCAGCGCGCGGCTTGGTAGCCATAACGCCGTTAGCGATAGCAGGTACGCTGAAGTCGTCCAAGAAGGCGGCGTCAGCGATGCCGTCAGCACCGAAAGTAGGTAGTGAAATACCTCCCACGGCCATTGTCTCAAGGATAGCTGCTCCATCAGTGGAGTAACTCACCATGACGACCGAGCCACAGTTAGCGTCGCCTATTGCTTGAACCTCGGCAGTCCAGTCGGTCTGGTCGTCCGCGTAGCCGACCTTGATGCACAGGTTGTCAGTGCCCCATGCGCCCTCGAAGGCGTCTGCCAAACCAGAACCGTAGTCGTTGGTCATGTGGATCAGTGCCGGGTTGGACGCACCAGCAGCGGCCACCATGTCAGACATGGCAGGGCCCTGTATGGCATCGCTCGGCACGACTCGCCAGAAGCCTGGGTAGGCATCTGCATCGCTCAGACCGGGGTTGGTGCTCGCATAGGAGACCTGCACGACACCGGCAGCATGGAGGACCGCGTTAGCGGCCATCGAAGCACCGGAGCAGGCAGCTCCTGCCACGCCGACCACGCCCGCGTCCACTAGGGACTGGGCGGCTCCAGCAGCGACATCGCCGCTGCAGCCAGAGTCGGCCTCGACCAGCTCGAAGTTGCCACCCGCCGCGTTCAGGTCGTCAATCGCCATCTGTGCAGCGATAGTGAAGGGCGGTGCGTAGACAGCGATCGGGCCCGTCAGTGGGTTCAGGAGTCCGATCTTCGTGGTCACAACAACAGGCGGTACGAAATCGGGGTTGGCCGCACCCATGTAGTGGGCGGCCATTTCCTCAGCGATCGCGTTGCCGACATCGACATCGAAGCCCTCTGCGTTCCCATCCGCGTCGAGGTTCTCGAACGGCGGGTAGAACGGGTCCGTGCAGAAGTTCAGGTTACCAGACTCGAGGACACCGGTTAGGGTGCTGCCCTCAGTGGGTGTCGGGTAAGCCGTCGCTGTGTTGGCGTCTCTGTCATCCGTCAGGACGACCGCGCCCTCGAACCAGGCTCCGAAGATGGCGTCGTACTGGCCACCGTCGACTAGAGCGGTTATCGCGACGTTCAGAGCATCTTCGAGCTCGTCAGAGCCCTCGCGAATAGCCAGACCGAATGTCTCATCGGAGAAGGTCGTCAGAAGAGTCCCCTCCAATGCGAGCACAGGTGCGTCGCCGAGTGCGTAGTCCGCATCTCCGTTGTTGATGGCTGCGATTACCGAGGGGAAGTCCGGATAGGCTTGGATCGTAGCTGCGTCCAGGTTATCCTGAGCGTAGATGTCTGAGGTGGTTCCAGATTGCAGGGCAATCGTAGTTCCAGCCGCGTTCAAATCGCCGATGCCAGAGATGGCAGCGGCTCCGCTAGCTCCAATGACTCCTTGGCTGCTGGTGTAGTAGCCACGAGTGAAATCGACCACAAGGTCTCTCTCATCCGTCTTGGTCATTGCCGAGAGAATAGCATCACACATATCTCCCGCAATCAGGTTGGGGATGATGGGGTCCCAGTCCGAGGTCACCCACACAGCACTAACACCTGAAGCAGGTGTCAGGGACCATGTCGGGTCATACGTACACGAGCCATCGTCCATCGTCGCGTCGGCGTTGTAGTTGTTCGCAGCCGCGTCCGTGCAACCCATGACCATCTCTGGTTCCGGTTCGTCATCATCTCCGCCTAGGCAACCGACGAACGCAGCCGTCAGCATGCTCAGGGTAAGCATCATTGCAATTATTTTCTTATTTTCCATAGCGTTTCACGCTCCAGTGGCGCCCGCGACAATGTGTACCGGTTATAGAGATTCGTGAGTATTACCACAGGTAAACCGTTTGGGTCAATAATATTGGCGAGAAATGTGCGATTTCGGGTGTTCCCAGGGGCCTGCGCGAGGTTCGGCGATAGTGAGGATGATGGGGTGCAGCCCCTCCCGGAGGGGTGTGGGAGACAAGCCGATGGACTACGCTTCCAGCGGTGTGGACATCGATGCCGAGAGCCGTGCGGTCGCCAGCCTGATTGACTCTCTGGGCTCCTCTACGAGGGCCCCGGGCCAGAAGGGTGCGCCCGTGCCTCTGCCAGGAGGATTCGGGGGCATCGTCGAGTTCGGAGACTCTTCGCTCGCGCTGGCTACCGACGGGGTCGGTTCCAAGCTCCAGTTGGCCAGTGAATTGGGGAGATTGGAGGGGGTCGGAATCGACTGCGTCGCGATGAACGTCAACGACCTGATCTGCGTGGGTGCTGAGCCACTCGCCTTCGTCGACTACATCGCCGTCCCCAAGACTGATCCGGAGGTCCACTCGGTACTCGGGGTCTCGCTGGCTGAAGGCTGCCGGGCGGCCAGAGTTACGCTGGCCGGGGGAGAGACGGCTACCCTTCCGGGGATAGTCACCGAACTGGACCTCTCGGGCACCGCCCTCGGATGGTTCCCCGCCGGTCATGCAATCACCGGTGAGGGGCTGGAAGGAGGCGACGTCCTGATTGGGCTTCCGAGCAGCGGCATCCACTCCAACGGCTACACACTGGTACGTGCGGTGGTCGAGCGCTCTGGCGCCTCACTCGACGAGGCTGCTCCCTTTGATCCAGAACACGATGCTCGAGGAATCGTACGGGGTCGCGGAAGCGAGGGTCCCATCACCCTCGGAGAGGTGCTTCTGAATCCTACTCGGATCTACGTCGACCCGCTGGTCGACCTAGTGCTGGCCTGCAGGAACGGCGACGGGCCCTGCGAATCGGCCGATCTCAAGGCGATGGCGCATATCACCGGGGGTGGCCTGTCCAACCTGCTGAGGCTGCACGAGACTCTGGGATGGCACATCGACGATCCACTGCCTGTGCCTGCCGAGTTCGGATGGCTAGCCGAGGCAGGCTCGATCGAGAGCAGGGAGATGCACCGCACCTTCAACATGGGGATGGGGATGGTCCTCGCTGTCTCCGAGACTGTGGCTGACTCGGTCACACGGTGGTTGGCAGAGCGGCTTCCGGGGACTCGCAGGATAGGGGTCGTGAAGGACAGTGGCAGAAGGGTCACCCACTCTGATCAGAGTGTGGTCTTCGAGCACTACTGAGCCGTTTTCGGCGTCGTCAATACCTTGTGCGATAGGCTTCTCGGGCCAGCATGGAATCGCCAGAGCCCGAAGGCTGGCCCGGTGTGCTGCACCGCGAGGGGCGTACTCTGTGCCGGTTGGCAGTCGATCCTGCGGGGGCGGGGTTGGGACCTGCTGCGAAGGGTGAGGGAGCGGTCTTCCACAACCCCGCGATGGCCGGCAGCAGGACCCGCAGCGTCCTGCTGATGCAGCATGCAATCGAGGCTGGCCTGCTCGGTGAAGGAACGCTCTACGCTCTGGACGGATTGTCCGCTTCTGGCTTGCGGGCCAGACGCTGGCTGAACGAGCTCCCGGCGGACAGCGCCGCCCGCATCAGCGCGACGATGGGCGACATGGATCCTGTCGCTCTGGACTGGGCTATGAGGTGCCACGAGGAGTTCCCGCCCGAGCACGGCGAGGGCGAGTTGATTGCGCACCTAGGCGACCTGAGAACAGCCGTGCTGGAGCACGGTCGGCACTGGGTCGACATCGACCCGTACGGGCCTCCCCTCCCCTTCCTCGACACAGCCATCCAGTCACTGGCCAGGAGGGGCGTGATGGAAGTCAGCGCGACGGACAGCGCAGCTCTGACCGGCTCTTCGAAAAGCGCGCTACTGCGCCGCTATGGAGCGCGTGTGCGAACGGACGGGCTGGCGCACGACTCGGGCCTTCGGGTGCTTCTGGCCACGCTTGCGAGGGCGGCCGCGCGGCATGAGAGATCGATTGAGCCACTGATGTCGATCTGGGATTCCCACCTCCTCAGGGTCTCGGTCTGTGTGAGGCGCGGCGTCGAGGGGGCCAATGAAGTCGAGGACTCACTTGGCTGGAGGGTCAGCTCACCGACCGCAGAAGAGGTCGGCTCGTCGATTTCAACTGGGTTGCATCCCCAGACTTCTCTGGACTCGCTGCCGATGCACTGCTTTCTACCCCTATCTCACCCCATCGGACGCTCTGACGAGCGGGTCTCCGGGCCGCTGTGGATCGGGTCCATCGGCCAGCGCGATGCGATGGCTTCGCTCACCGAGGAGCGGGCTCTGGAGATGTGTGGCCCCCCCGTTGCCGAGGACGATCCAGTCGGCTGGTCGGACCGGGACTTCGATTACGAGTGCAGGCGCGTCGCGCGCAGTGTCAGGCACATCTCACAGGAGGCAGAGGTCATCGACGCTGCTCACCTGATTCTGGTCGATGACCTGTCGAGTTGGCTCGGCTCCGGCTCCCCCCCCAGCCCGAGAGCCATGGTCGACGCTCTCCGCGAGGCTGGTCATAGAGCGGCAGTCGCGCACTACGGCAAGCCCGCCTTCCGTACCGATGCTCCCTGGGATGCGATCGTAGGCGCCTCGACCAAGCCTCAGCCGCCGATGTAAGACATCTCGATCCGAGGCAGGGCGGACGTCTCCTCCGAGCGCAGTTCGCTGTAACGGTCGGCTCTCCTTCTCCATATCGCAGCGATCGCCTCGGTCAGTTGCTGCCCCTCAGCCCCATTCTCTACGATGGCCCTGAGGTCATGGCCACCGGAAGCGAACAAGCAGGTGTGGAGCCTGCCATCGGCCGACAGGCGCGCTCGCACGCAATCTCCGCAGAACGGCTCGGTGACAGATGAGATGAAGCCAATCTCGCCCGAGCCATCCGAGTGAGCCCAGCGGCGGGCGACATCACTGGGCCTGTCGGACTCGACCGGGGTCAGGTCGAACTCGCCCTGCAGGTATCCCAGCAGGTCTGCGGAAGGGACGACATGCCCGAGCTGCCATCCGTTGGTCCTGCCCACGTCCATGTACTCGATGAAACGCACAGTAATCCCGGTCCCGCGGAAGCGCCGGACCAGCGGTGCGACCTCTGTCTCGTTGACGCCGCGCTGCACCACGCAGTTCACCTTGACGGGAGCCAAACCGGACCGCAGTGCCGCATCGATGCCCTCGAGCACGGTCTCGACCGGGATGCTGCTGTCCGTCATCTGCGAGTGAATTTTCGAGTCCAGCGCATCGAGGCTGACAGTGACTCGGTCGAGACCGGCCTCGGCAAGTCTGGCCGCCTGCCTCGGCAGCAGGGAGGCATTTGTTGTCAGAGCGACCTCGACGCCGGTGGAGGAAAGGCGTCTGACCAATTCATGCAGGTCGGGGCGCAGCAGGGGCTCGCCGCCGGTTATGCGGACCTTCTCCAGCCCGAGCGGCTTGCAGGCGAGCACCACCTTCTCAATCTCGTCGAACGACAGGTAAGCGCGCCGGGGCAAGAAGGTGTGGTCCTCGTTGAAGCGCTCTCGGGGCATGCAGTACCTGCATCTGAAATTGCATCTGTCAGTGACCGATATCCGCAGGTCTCGGAGGGGTCTGCCCAGTTGGTCGAGCACTCCCGAGTCGGTCATGTTACAGCGTGGGGCCTTCCGGTGATGAGGCTTGCCTGTTCTCGGACAGGTTGAATAAAGGGCTGCACCAGCCGGCTATTGAGTCCCATGCTGAGTATCAGCCCGAAGGCACGCGAGATGCTCGACCAATTCGCCTCGCAGGCCGATGAGGCCAGCGAGCTGTGCCTCAGAGTCGAGATAATCGGAAGGGGTCCCAAGGGCTTCCAGTACGACCTGCAGTTCATTGGGACAAAGGATACCAAGGAGGATGACATCGAGTTGAAAATCGAGGGCATGCGAATCCTGGTCGCCGCAAGGAGCGCCAAGTATCTCGAGGGTACCACCCTCGACTACAAGGAGACGCTCATGGGGGGCGGCTTCAGCTTCGACAACCCGAACCCACTGTGGATGGACGAACTCTCCGAGGCCGTGGCCGAGATTATCGCAAGCGAGGTCAACCCCGTAGTCGCCTCACACGGTGGCCACGTCGACCTGATAGGGGTCGATGAGGGCAAGGCCATCATCGCTTTCGGCGGTGGTTGTCAGGGGTGCGGCATGGTGGATGTCACCCTCAAGCAGGGCGTCGAGGGCATGATCATTGACAATGTACCCGGAATCTCCGAGGTCGTCGACGCCACCGACCACGCTGCTGGTACTAACCCATTCTACTAGGTCAGGAGACCATTGGGACATTGTCGTCATCATCGTCCGAATCAGGAGGCGGCAGAGCCATCGACTGTGCTCGCTCGAAGGCATCTCGCACACGCTCCTCGATGTTGCGAGCGTCGTTCAGAAGTCCCTGAACGGGGATTTCCCGGTCCACCAGTTCGCTCAGCCCCTCGACCGCGATGAGCGCGGCTCTGGCATCGGGGTACATCGGATTGCACTCGGCGAGTAGAGCAGTGACATCCAGTCCTCTCCTCTCGCCCTCTGCAATCAGGTAGCCGGCTATTCCTGCGACGATGCCTTGCTGGATCTGCTGGATGCCGGCATCGTCGAGCTGGTCCCGGCTCATCTGAGTCGAGGCGACTCCCCAAAGATCGCTGTCCTCCTTGATTCCTAGATCGTTGCTGACAACGCCGTCAATTACAATCAGACGGTCGAAGCCGCCCTTGGTGAACCACTCCAAGACCGTCTCTCCGAAGTAGACGTCGTTCTCGCTCGGGAACTGTATCTCGGCGGTGAAGACGCCGATTCCGTCACCCTGATACACGCGAACAGGATGCTTCGGAACGGTATCGTGAATCAGCGCGATGGCTGGGAACTTAGGGTGCATGACTGTGCCCATCGGGCTCAGTTCCAGAGTCTGGATGAGGTGGGAGGTCGCTATGACGCCTACGGACCCCACGGTGGAGAAGCCGCACACGGCGGTACCGCCCAGACGAGAAGGATCGGCCCCTGCGTGAAGCACGAGAGGGTAGGCGCCGCTCGAGTACTCTTCCATCGAACTGCTCCCCTCAATCGGGGTTTATTGAATCCCCCGATGAACATGACTCCCATAGCCCCCGGATTCGCGTTGCTCCCTGTTATGGAACGCAGCGACAAATTAACATCGAAGACGCATAGCCGGGGGGTAGCATGGGCGGAATCAGAAGCAGTGGCGTGGGCAGAATATACATCAGGGCGGGATCTGAGGAGATTGACCTCTCGGGCTCCGCCCGTGAAGTGAACGACGCATGGCTGAACATCACCAAACAGGACACTTGGCAGTCGACCCTCTCTAGAATACGCGTGGCTAGGCAGGAAGCCATCGAGAGTGCGCGCGAAGTCGCGATAAGGAGCGGCATACCGGAGCGCGGCTCGGCCTTCAGGCGCCTGATCGACACCTGTGGTATCGAGAAGAAGAGCAACGTGATTCTAGCCGCCATCCACTACCTCAGGTCCGTCGAAAAGGAGTCAGACACGCCTCCACGCGACCTGAGGAAACTAATCTCCCAGAGCAAGAAGTGGACGGAAGAGGACGTTTCGAAGTGGAACCTGTCGCTGTACATCAGCCGGATGCTAGAGGGGGGTTCGGATCAGTCACCCATGTTGGAATATCCCAAGGACATGCCCGAGAAGAATCGCTACGTCGTCTTGACTGACGCTGGTATCGACCACCTCGAGAAGATGTCGCTGTGAGTTGATACCGTGACAGAACCGCCGAAGGACTGGTCCTTCACATCACATATCGATGCCGACCTCAGGGGGGCCGAGTTGGCCGGTGCCGACCTTCGCAGGGCGGTGCTCGACGGATCTGACCTTGAGGCAGCGAACCTCTCAGGTGCGGACCTGCGAAATGCGTCATTGAGGGGTGCGAATCTGATGAAGGCGGCTCTAGACGGTGCTGACCTGCGTGGGGCTAGGATGGTCAAGGCGAAGCTATCGTTCTCCAACCTGCAAGGAGCGCGCCTCGACGGTGCTGACATGCGGGGAATCCGCGGCAAGTACGCGGTCTGGCGCGATGCGAACTGGTGGGATGCCAAGATGGATGACTCGCTTCGCAAGGCGCTCGCCAAGAATTGGCCGAGGCGGTAGTCACTGGGGTGCGAGTTTCGCGAGTCCCTCGCGCATCCAATCTGGGACTGGAATCTTCTGCTTGACGTCCTCCATGTCCACGCAGACGGTGACCTGGTCCGAGGTCCAGCACAGAACGTCGTCCTGGTTGCGGAACTCGTAGCGCCACGTCACCGAGGTGTTGCCGATGCGTGGCACGGTGATCGTGCAATGAACGGTGTCGCCGTAACTCAGCGGATGGAGGAACTGGGCATCGCTGTGAACCAGGGGGAAGCCAATCCTGTGCTCGTTCAGGATGACGTCGTAGTGCATCCCGCAGGAGTGCTCCCAGGATTCCTCGTAGAACCTGTGCGCTAAATCCCAGAACTGGGGGTAGTAGATGATGCCAGCCATGTCGATCATCGGGAAGTCGACCCGGCGCGCCGAGGTGAAGGTCATGCAGCCGGGTCGGGCATCAGGTGCTTGAACGCTGTGAGCGGAGTGGCGGACCCACCGCGATTCGAACACGGGTTTCCAGCTCCGGAGGCTGGAGTGATATCCAGGCTACACTATGGGTCCAGTGACGCGGCCAAGGACCTCACCTAATTGAATCGGTCGCTATGCTATGCGCTGAGTGCGGGGTGGCGGACCCACCGCGATTCGAACACGGGTTACGAGCTCCGCAAGCTCATGTGATATCCAGGCTACACTATGGGTCCAGCGCGTTTTCCACCGGCGGCCTCTGTTTAACCCCGACGGTATCGGGCGGCAATCACATGCTCAGCGGGAGCACGGTCTTCCACCTCGGCTCGGCCAGCTTCTTGGCGTTGGGGGCGATTCTGGTGTTCTTGATCTTGTGAGTCAGCACACCGTGCATGCCCTCGACCGCGAACTTGACGCGCAGCTCCAGCATGCGGTCTCGCTCGGCTACGTTCATCTGCTCAGAGTCCAGCACGATGCTGGTCGAGGCACCTTCGTCACCCTCGTTCCTCAGGCTCAGAGTGTTGCCCTCGATGTCTACTCTAGGGGAGAAGTCGTAGTCCTTCGGGTCGTTCATCCAGACCTCGGCGTCGACGATCAGTCGTTTGCGCAGGGAGACCTTGGTTATCTCCATGGACTTGACCATGCATCGCCATCGGGGGCGAGTTCAAAGCCCTTCGCCAACGACCGCGAGCGCATCACACGCCAATCTCGCTGACCCTCGGAATCAGGATGACGAACTCGACCACGAGCTTCCAGTCATTGCCCTGGTCCGGGTCGACATCGTCCACGGGCAGGTCCGGGTCGCATTGGTCTGCGGTTATCGTCCAATACCAGGTGCCTTGTCCGAAGCGCTCCCCGGGCTCGTTGAGCAGGTTCTCGACCAAGCCCTCTGACGAGTCTGCGGTGATGGTGTAGTCACTCTCGGGGTGCGAGTTCATGTCTCCCCTGTCGATGGATGCGCTCGCGTTCTCGGTGAGGTTGTCGTGGTGAGTCGATGCGAATATGCTCCAACCCGTCTCGGGGACGTTGAGTGAGAGGGTGAAGTTGTCCTCGGGCCACATGATCGGGAGAATGTCACGAGCGAGTATGAGGGTCGCGTTGACCTGTATCATCCTCGCACCCGCGCTAGGCTCGTGGCTGATTTCGTAACTCTGCCCCTGCTCGAGGTAGCCCGACCACTCGACCCTGATGTGCTGCTCCTCCCAGACCACGTTGAAGGTGCGTGATATGACCATCAGGCTCCACACCATAGTGTCCACGGCTCCCTTGTCATCGATTACCGAGACGGAGCCGGTGCGATTGCCCGAACTTTCAATCGTCAGGTCGACGAAAGCAGAAGTCGCATCGGCGTCGTTGGCCTGGTCGCCATCGCCGTCCGAGTCCGAGCCCAAGTCGAAGTCCCAGATGAACTCAACAGTGCCTCCCTCGGGGTCAATCGAGCCGCTCGCGTCCAGCCTCGCCGTGTCCCCGGCCCGGATGTAGGTGGGCATCTCAAGCTCGATAGTAGGAGGCGAGTTCACGAAGATGGCAAGCGAAGCGGTATCGCTCTCACCGTTGTCATTGACCACCATGACCTCTGCTTCGTGGTAGCCTGCAATCTCATAGGTGTGGGCGACGATTCCCTGCTTGGTGTCTCGAGTCTCGCCGTCACCGAAATTCCAGCGGTATTCGTCAATGATGGTGGGGTCTGGAGTGGTCGAATCCCTGGCGTCGAAATTCACCGTCTCGCCGACGTTGATCTCCTGCCTGTCTGCACTGATTCGGGCGTTGGGCGTGGTGGAGCTGAGTCCCGAGCAGCCAACTAGGCTGGTTGCAAGCAGCATCACGATGATTGCGCAGCACATCCCTCTGGGGCGCTTGGTCACAGAGACACTGCGATACTGACCGCTCATAGGGCTGTTGGAAACCGGCTCGGTGCTGCGAGGTTTACGATAGTTCATGGACGGTGCCACGCAGGGGTGGCCATGTCTGAAGGAATGCTGAGTGGTTATCGCGTTCTCGGATTCGACCTAGAGACCACGGGTTTCGATCACAGGTCGGACAGGATAGTGCAGTTCGCGCTGATCGGTAGTGATGTGGACGGGAGTCACATCAATCTGCAGTCGTTGGTCAACCCCAGAGTCCCCATCGATCCAAACACCACGCGGGTGCATGGCATCACCGACGATGACGTGAGGGGTGCGGGTGAGTTCAGTCAGCACGTGGCAGACATCGCGATGATGATGGAGGACTCCGTCATAGTCGGGCACAACGTCGTGCAGTTCGACTGGAGGTTCCTCGAGATGGAGTGCATGCGCGCGGGTGTGGAAACCCCGCGCCCGCGCGCCATCATCGACACGCTGGTTCTGGCGAGGAGGCTCGGCATACCCGGGCGGCACACGTTGGGGCACTTGTGCGAGCGCTTCGGAATCGGAATGGACAGAAGCCACCAGGCCGACGTCGACGCGGGTGCGACCCTGCTGCTCCTGTGGAGGATCATGCAGGCTTATCCGAGGAAGTTCAAGGGGCCTGTTGACGACTTTCTCGACTCACTCTCGTATTGACTTGAGTAGCGGCGTCCACGGCAGGACCTCGCACCAGTCCCCCAAATGCACGATCTTGCCGTCGACTCGGACGCTGCCGAGGAAAATGGCTCCCTCGTAACCGGAGTCCATCAGTTCGCGCATCTGGTCGAGCGCCTGATCGCGAAGTATGGCACCGAAGCGATGGTCGGAATGGGCCAGTTCGCCCTCGTCGCCGAGGGGTGGCATGCGCTCGAACAGAGCAGCCCCCGACTCCCGGTCGAACCTGACTGCTCGCACAACCTCGTCGCGGAACATGCTGCCCGGCGAGAGGGTGCCGTCCCTGCGAGCAGCCCACCAGATTGGACACCAGGCCTTCCACTCGCAGAAGCCGCACTGCACATCCCCCGGGGTGCCCTCGAGAGGCTCCTCGGTGGGCCTCATGCCTTCCCAAGCTGCGAAGGCCTCGTCGAGGACCGAAGGTCCATCGGCTCGGTGGATGGTCTGGTTGGAGGAGTACCAGCCTTCGGCGTAAACCGGGGGGTGGTCGGGATTGATTGCCTTCAGCAGGTCGCGGTAGAACCTGAGTTGGCGACTCACCTTCTCGTTGAGTTTCTGCTTCGGTGGGTTGCCGGTCTTCAGGTCGGCGACAATCCAGCCCTTCGAGTCGCCGTTCTCGTCGAGGTCGGCTACCAGTAGGTCCAAGCGACCCATTAGACGGCCGCACTCGGACACCAGTGTGCCTTCGTTGGCGAGGACGATGCTCTGGACCTGCTTCCACTGAGCCACGGAGACCTCGGAAAGGCCCACCTTGCCCATGTTGGACTTGGAGAAAAGGATGTTGAGTGCGCCGACGAGTCCATCGTGGGCCTTGGTGATCATCTCGTCCTTCCATCTAGGATGGCGGGGCGTGGCGAGGAAGATGTCGCGCTCGAGTGTCCAGTGACGGTCGAGAACTGCTTTGGCTGTGGGAGGGAGCCAACCGTCCTCGGAGTCGTCCTTGTCCGAGAGGTCGAGATTACAGAGGTCCTCGACCGAGTTGTGCACGGCAGTGCCCATGGCAGCCGGCATGCTGGCCTTGCGCGGCAGCCGTTGGCGGGACAGCCAGTACTTGCGTGGGCACTCCTCGAACCTATTCCACGAAGAGGGTGACAACTGATGAGCCTTGAAGCCGTCTTCCACCCTACTTCCCCTCCCTAGGGAGGGACCGGGTGTGACAACGGTTAACAGCATCGTAGGTACACTCCCCGTCGATGTCGGAGCCACCGAAGGTAGAGGTCGACCCTGATTTGAACGCCACCGGCGCTCTGGTCGTCAGTTGCTTCCCGTCAATTGGCTTCGTCAGCAGTATCGTGGCGCATTACCTCGTCGACAAACTGGACTTGGAACTGGTGGGCGGCGTCAGACACCCTAAGCTCCCCCCGGTCTGCCTAGTTCAGGATGGGAAGCCACTTCCTCCGATGAGATTCTACTCCGGCGAGCCGCTCTGCAACATGGAGCGCTGCGACAAGATTGTTCTGATTGCCTCCGAGATACAGGTCATTCCAGAGCTGAACCTGCCCCTCGCGACCACCCTGCTGGACTGGTGCTCGGAGAACGGCGTGGGCGCGATTATTCTAATCGACTCCTACGCCCAAGGAATCGGCCAACAGCACTCGATCTTCGACGATGACGAGTCTGAGGAGACGATGCTCGGAATAGGCTCGACAGACGCCTCGCACGAGACTCTGGCCGGTCTCGGCGTGCCTCTGCTCAAGCAGGGGGTGGTCGGGGGCATCACCGGAGTGATGATGGGAGAGTGCAGAAGGAGAGAGATCGATGCCATGGCGATTCTAGCGGAATCGGACGGCGATATCGGCGGCAGCCTTCCTGACGCACGTGCGGCGGCTCGAATTATCGAGTGCTTGGACAACCTGCTTCCTGCGGTGCATCTTGACCCCGAGCCACTGTTGGCCGAGGCCCAGAGGATAGAAGGAGAGATCCGCGAGATGATGGCAGTGCACCTCAATCCGCCGAGTGAGAGCGGCGGCGCTCCCAGTTCGATGTACGGCTAGAACTCCGCGAGCACACTCTAGTGCTGCTCCGAGGGCTCAGGACGCAACATCTCGGCGAGTTCGGCCTCGTTCAGGACACCGACGCCGAGCCTGTTCGCCTTTTCCAGCTTGGAGCCCGCTGATGCCCCTGCGACTAAGAAGTCCAACTTGCCTGAGACGGAGGAGACCACCTTGCCGCCCTCGGCCTTAATCGACAGAGCGGTCTCCTTCCTGGGGCGGCTCAGGGTGCCTGTGATGCAGAAGGTCTGTCCCTGTAGCGGGCCTGCCTCCCGCTTGGGGGACTCCTCTGTGATATCGAGTTCCTCGCTCAGTTCCGCTACAATCTCGGAGCGCGTTGCGAGTCCCTCCAAGAGCAGTCGGGCTACCGTCTCGCCGACGCCTTCGATCGCGATGAGTCTGCTCATCGAAGGATTGTGCTTGTTCGGTTTGCCCGACTCGTCGACTCCCGGGTCCTCGTCCATCTTCGAGACCAGGTCCAGGAGCTCGTCGAGGCTGCCGGCCTCGGTTGCTATCACGGAAGCGAATTCAGGGCCTATCCTGGGAAGTCCGAGCGCTGCGATGAAGGTACTCAGTGGCATTCTCCTGCTGCCCTCCAGTTGGTCGATCACATTGCTCGCAGACTTCTCAGCCATCCTCTCGAGGCCCTCGATGTCCTCGCGCTCGAGCTTGTACAGATCGGCGAGCGTCGTCACGAGTCCTGTTTCGCACATCTGCTCGGCCAGCTTCTCACCTACGCCGTCCATCTCTAGGTACCTGCACCAGTAGAGGATTGCTCTCTCGAGCCGTGATGGGCAGTCTAGGTTGGTGCAGCGGATGAAAGCGCCGTCCTCGATCAGTGTGGTCCCGCAGCGTGGGCACTCGGTCGGTACAGTCACCTCCATCCTCCTTGGTAGCAGTTCTGCGAAAGGGGTGCCGTCGGAGTGCCGCCTGCCCTCCAGATCCGAGGCTGCTGCGGGTCCCAGAACCTCGATTATCTTCGGGATGACATCGCCCCTGCGAACCACTCTGACCTTGTCGCCGACCTGAATCCCCAGCCGTTCAACCTCCCCCCTGTTGTGCAGGGTGGTGTTCTCCACCGTTACTCCGGAAACCATCACCGGAGCGACTCTGGAGACGGGGGTCACGTTCCCCGTCCTGCCGGTCTGCCAGGCCACGTCCATCAGCACGGTCGTCGCTTCCTCGGGAGGGAACTTCCAGGCGAGAGCCCATCTCGGATGGTGAGCGGTCATACCGAGGAGCTCGCGCTTGTCGAGACGGTCCAACTTGACCACTATGCCATCGATCTCCCAATTCGCGCTCTCGCGCCTATCAGTCCAATTTTGGACTACCGAGAGGACAGCGGAGCAGGTGGAGTCGTCATCCGCACCGCCGGTGACTTCGTTGCCTGCGACCTCCACCCCTATGCTCTGCAGCCATGATATCACTTCCGAGTCGTATTCGAAAGCCGGAGGCTCGGGGCTGTCTGGGTGCCTCGAGGCACCAGCTGGGAACTCGGCTCCGTACGCGAGGAACACGAGGTCCTCGGCGCGCCCCTTGCCGGCCTCTGCGTGCTTCTGCCTGAGTGAGCCTGCCGCTAGGTTACGGGGGTTGGGTGCGATCTCGGCGTACTTCTCTCGGAAAGTGGCCAGGGGCATCACAGCCTCGCCGCGAACGTGGCAATCCCCGTCCCAGCCAATGGCCTCTGCGACGTTCGGTATCCTGCGGACGTTCGCGGTGATGTCCTCACCACGGGTTCCGCTACCGCGAGTCGCGGCCCTGATGAGGCGCCCCCGGCGATACTCGAGTGAGAGAGCGGAGCCGTCTACCTTAGGCTGGCAGACGAACCTCCTCCCTTGGGCCGTGGTCTCGGAGATGAAATGGGCTACCTCTTCCTCGGTGTTCGCCTTGTCGAGGCTGAGCATGGGAAACAGGTGATTCACCTTGACCGAGCCCGGAGGCGGGTCTGTGCCGACCCTCAGCAGTTGGGGGTGCTCGGGAGACAGGCTCCTCAGCTCATCCCACAGCTCGTCGAACTCTGCATCGGAGATCTCCGGACTCGCCTCGTTGTAGTAGAGATGTGAGTGATGTGATATCTGCCCGGCGAGCCACTCTACCAGAGCCTGCTCGCCGGCTTCGCTCGGCCGCTCCGCTACCATGGTAAGCGAAGTGGGCCCACACCCTTCAACCTGTGGTTTAGGAGCCCGTAGGGCTCCTAAATTTCAAAAAATGGAAAGATCAGAAGCGAAAGTGGTGGGCCTGCCAGGATTTGAACCTGGGTCGCGCGGCCCCCAGCCGCGAAGTATAGGCCAAACTAACCTACAGGCCCTTGGGCCCTCGGAGCGAGACAGGAGACCGTCAAAGCCCTGTCGGAGCGGGGAATCAGAACTCTCTGGCTATGCTGAAAGGGCCTATGTCATCAATGAGGTCGACATGGCCGACGAACATCCTGCGGCAGCAGTATCTCTCAATGCCGAGGTCATCGAGGACCTTCTGGGAATCCTCGCCATCAGCGACCGATTGCTTGTATTGCTCGTAGACGTGGGCGATGACCTTGCCACAACTCCAACACCTTACTGGAATCAACATATCCTCACTCACCTGTACGACTTCTGCCACTTCGCACGAGCACCGCGCCCCATTTGATGCTTGGGCTCCTTGCGGCGCGGGTCGTTCACGAGCAGACTGCGGTCGAAGCGCAGGTACTCGTCCCGGAGTTCCTCGTCATCGCCCTCGGCTCCGCCGTTCCACTTGACCAGCCCTCGGGCGATGGCGGTGCGAATGGCGTCGACCTGTCCCATCTGTCCGCCGCCTTCGACATTGACTGCGACATCGACGTCTGTGAGGCGGTTCATCGCCTCGGCGATCTGAACCGGCTCCAGTGCCTTGCGGCGAGCGAGTTCGGGCTCCATGATGTAAATCGGCTTGCTGTTGATGCGAACGCGCCCCTTGCCCTTGCGCACGGTGGCGCGGGCGATGGCCGTCTTGCGCTTGCCGCTCATGTTGACGGCGGTCTTCTTCTTCGGTTTCTTGGCCATCTTCACTCACCACCCCATCGACTCGCGTCGACGCCGAGTGAAGAACTAATCTCCCCGAGGCGGACGAACTTCAGCGGCAGGGGCCTCTCGATGCCTGAGGTGTCCCCCCAGGCGTGGCCCTCTGGCAGGTCGTCGCCGGAGAGGTTGACTGGCAGGCCTATCACGACCCTCAGGTCGCGCAGTGCCCCACGGCCGCTGCTGTTCTTCTGGTAAGGAAGCATTCCGCGGACGGTTCTCTTGAGAATCTGGTCCGGCATTCTCGGGAAGAAGGGTCCCTTCCTCGGGTGGTTGAGCTTGTACTTGAAGTCGTAATCGGCCAATACCTTGGTCTTCGGCCCGGAGACTACGGCGTGCTCCGCGTTGTAGATGATTACGCGCTGCTCTCGGCCGGACTTGCGGGCCACCATGAGTTGCTTGGCCACGTGGCTCGCGAGGCGTCCGAGGATCTTGTCCTTGGCATCATAGACCAGCGTTCCAGCTTCAGCCAAGTATCCTCACCCCCTTGCCCTTGGGATTCTCGTCCATCAATTCGCGGATCGTCATGACTCGGCCACCGGCTGCCTCTATCTTTGAGCGGGCGCCGGCACTGACCCTGTAGGCTGCGACGCTCGGTTTGCCGACGACATCACCGCTGCCTAGCAACTTCCCGGGAACCAGTACGAAGTCCTCGTTCGCGGCGTGACGCGACAGACGGCTCAGGTTAGGTTCAGCCCAGTTGCTGCGGCTCGACTCGAGCCGCATAGCAACGTCTCGCCACAGCGCAGAACCAGTCGATCTGCTCTGGTCCTTGAGTTCACCGATTAGAGTGACAAGGGCCTGATTGGTCTTTCTCTTGTTCTTAGTCATATGACTCCCTCGGCGTTACTCGGGTAGCGCGGCCACCCGAGGCGGTGTTATCAATGCTACGGGGCGCCCCGAAGGGGCGAATCACTGCGGTGGGAGGATGCAGGGAAGTGCCCTCCCATCAGGATGGGTCCGAATCAGATTCGGAAGCCATCGTCCGGGCTGTCCTCGTCGATGCCTGCAATCCTGGTCTGGCCCTCCGAGTCGACGAACTCTCCGGCCTTAATCACGGCGCCGTACAGGGTCGACTCGTCAACGTACGACCTGCTCAGCATGCTGTCGCCCAGAGCAGAGGTCAGGTGGTTGACGATTGCCTGCAGAGCGACGATGGCCCTGTCACGCTGGTCCGCACCTATCTCATGGTCGGAGTAGCGCGCCTCCTCGAATATCGAGAAGAGTTCGCCGAGGTCCTCGGGCGGAGCGATTCCGCCCAGCATCGAGTTGATTGCGTCCTCGAACTCTCGAGTGGTCTCGTAGACCTTCTTCATGGCGCCTCTGGACCTGAAGAACCTCACCAGGTCCTTGTAGCAGTTGAAGATGGTCTGGATGTAGTCGTTCGAGGCCTTGAGCGACATCAGCGAGTCCGTCAGTATCCCGCGGATGATCTCGATGCGCCGGCGCTCGGTGTAGTTGCGGTACATGATGACGCCGATGAGGGCGGTGAAAGCCAGGGCGACTCCCAAAACAATCATCACACGCATGGTGAAGAAACTCTGCCTCTGAGTGACAATGGGCTCTCCGAGGAAGATGATCGGGGTGCTGTTGAGGAACTCCTCTTGGAAGAATGACGACTCTTGGAAGTGCACCAGTACCCGCCATCTGCCGCTCTGCGCGCAGGGGCCTCCTGCATCGCACTCGATTTCGCCAGGTATGTCCTCGCCCGAGTACTCGTAACTGAAGTTGGCAGTTCCCTGCTCGTTGGTCACGGCGTACTCGACATCGTTGGTCACCCAGCCTGTGCCGTTCCAGTACTGGAAGGTGAATATCACCGTCTCGCCCTCGACCGACAGGTCCAGACGGTCCCTCAGGATCGAAACCGCGCCGGTGATCGAGTCACCTGGCTGGTAGCCCACAGAACTGGCCCAGTGGTCCTTCAGCAGGATGTCGACGCGGCTGCGCACGAGCACCTCGATGTCCATGAACGAGCCGTTGACCACTGGCGTGGTCTCGGCGCGGCAGCCTCCGGGCAGCTCCTTGTTGGGCTCGTAGGCCACGCGCACCGTCCTGAAGCCTTCCAGTTGTTCGCCGTTGGGCTCGACCCCTCGCCGGCTCGGGTTGTCCTCGGGGTCGCCCGAGAACCACCCGACCTCACCTGTGCCATCCATCGTGATCGTAGTGGCGATCGGGCGCGTGTTAGTCATGGGGTCGAGGTAAATGTTCAGGCACTTGCCGCCAATCGGGTTGCCGTTGGTCTGGGTCAGCAAGGCGTTGATGTGGAAGGACTCCTTGAGGTACAGGACCGGGAAGATCGAGCCGTTTGCGAAGGAGTAGGTGTCCACATCGGTTCGGAACGGACCTACCTCCTGGATCAGCATGGTGGAGTTCGAGAACACCGGGAAGATCTTGGTGATGTTCGTTGCTCTGTAACGCCAGTTGTCGAGACTCTCGTACGGGTCGTACGATATCGTCACCATGGCCTGTCCCGCTTCGACACCGGAGAGCGGGCAGATGATCTCGAAGAATCCGTCGCCATTGGTGGTTCCGGGTATGCAGACCTGGCTGCCCATGTCCATGTTGAGCATCTGGTATTCGACTCGGATGGCCCTGTAAGACAGGTTGCTGCCCAGCTCGTCGAGCAGCTGCCCGGTGACCATCATCGGCTTCTCGATTGGCTGACCCGTGGTTGGGTCAATCTCGGATGTGTAGACGATTTGGTCGTCCACGACCAAGTTGGTGCGGCCTATGAGGTAGAATCCCTGCGCGTTGAACTGCAGCACCTTGCGATAGTGCTCGCTGTTGATTATCTGGGTACACGGGTCCCACGCCCCGGAAGTCCGCAGCATGTCGTCATCCAGGAGTTCGCATCCCTCGTGGGGCAGGTTCTCCCCAAATCTCAGAATCACGTTGACCGGTCCGAAGCCGTCCGGCAGGAAGGACTCGGGGTCGTCACGCAACAACTGCGGGTCGAGCGTGATGTCGTGGTGTATCGAGCCGGCGCTCGGACACGTCGCCTCGACTATCTGACGATGGGTGCGGTCCTCGAAGTCGGTGCCCTCGAAGATGATGAGCACCTCGCCACCGTTCTCACCGCAGCCGTCCAAGGCCTGACCCGGGTCGAACACTGTGGGGTTCGGGGTCCGGTTGTCATCGGTCACTTGGGCCGAGAACTCCCAGATGTCACCGCTCGACATGGAGCCCGAGGTCGCGCTCTGCAGCGAGATCAGCGTCCTCGAGACAACCCACAGGTAGATCTCGGAGGAGCTGCCTTGGTGGAAGGGGTCTCCCGGATACGAGTAACTCAGAGTGAAGTTGCCCAGATCGTGCAGCTCGCCGATGGTCAGGTTGACCGCGAACACGCCATTGTGGTCGGTGACGGTGATGTCGCTGGTACCATCCGCCGACCAGGTGTAATTGACCGGGGCGTCGCGCACCGGTTGGTACGCGTTGTCGATTAGCCGCGCCTCGATGGTCGTGTTCTGACCGCGATAGAGACGCGGGATGTTGTTTAGCTGGAAGTCGGTGGTCCCGATCACTGAGACGTTGACGTATGCTCCTGTCGGAGCCAGCACTGATGTCTGGTTTCCAGTGAAGTAGTAGTTCGAGTTGGTGAAGTCGGCCCGGATGCCGAAGACGCCGGCGGCGTACTGCGAGTACCAGGTCCAGTTGTAGTCGAACCGTGCCTCGCCATTGACCATCTGAGGCACTCGGGCGTAACCGGTCTCGGAGGAGCCGGCGAAAACGCCGTTGTGGTCGACGTCGACCTGCAGGGCCATCGGGTCGTGCGGCCAAGCGGTCATCGTGCGGTTCCACACGGTGCCGATGACACGGTACGTCTCACCTGTGAACATCTCCGGGACGATCTCGCAGCGCACATCGCTGTTAGGATCCAACGGGTTGACAGGCCCGCACGGTGGCACGTTGAAGTCGCCTCCGTTCTGCATCGAGATGAACCAGTGTGTGCCGTTGGAGCTGATGAACGGCCTGAGCCGGGCTGCCTCGCCAGTCAGGCCGGCTGGTGACCCGTCCCAAAGCATCGCGTACGGCTTGCCGAGGCTGACGTCTGTGTAGTCGAGACCGGCATTGACCAGCGATGGTCCGTGGAACATGGCTCGCCACGCTCCGAAGGAGGAGCCTGTGAACTGCGTGCTGTCCCAGAAGTAGACCGGGCGGATGGACGGCGTGATGATGTCCGCCTCAACGTACATCCGATGCATGGAGCGGATGCCGAAGCTGTCGGTCCTCTCTCCCTCGAGGAAAGGCCAGGGCCATTCGGCGCCCAAGTCGGGACGGGAGAAGCCGACGAAGGCGTAGTCTCCGGTCGGCAGGCTCGTGTTAGTGTAGTTGTAGCGGTCTAACACGCTGTGGGTCTTGGAGAAGTTGTCCCAGACGATCTCCTCGTAGCCCCCAGGCACCTTGCCCGGCCCGTTGTCCATCGACGAGTTCCATTGGACCTGCTTCCAGACTCCCTGAGTGCCACTGCTCTGGACGAAGGTGAGTGATACCCATCCACCGGAATCGGCTCTGTAGCCGTAGCCGTAGCCGTCGAACACGGTTGGGTGGGTGGTGTTGCCGAAGAGGCCTCCGCTGATGGTGAACGAGACCGGGGCGTGAGACAGTCTGTTGCCGAAGATGCCGCGCTCCCAGTCAGCCGTGTAGTGGACCTTGTAATCTACGAAGAGCGGTTGCTCGTCGCTTCGGAAGTAGGTCCACGCGACGTAGTCGATAGTGGTGTTGGCACGGACTTCGACGGGCACTGGCTCCGTCGACGCGCCGTCGTGGACGAACATCTCGGTCACTTCAGCGTACACGATGTATGTCGTGTTGTCACCGACGTGTATGTCCTCGGGGAACAGGAACTGCCCGACCACGAAGACCCCATCCTGATTCGTCAGCACGTCGATGGTCTCGACAGCTGAGGTACCGTTCCTCGCCCATTCGATGTGCACTTGCACGGGGAGGTCAGGGGCTGGTGTGAACACCCCTTGCTCGGGGTCGAGCCAGTTCACGGTCCCGTTGAATCTGGCAGCGTACCGATTGTCCAGCCAGAGGATAGGCGGGACGGTCAAGGAGATTCTAGTCGGAATCTTGTCATCCTCGTCGAGGATGCAGTCGTTGTCGTGGTCCCAGTCGCTGGACTCTGCTCCGTTGGTGCAGTTGTCCGAAGTCCAGCCCTCCTCGAGGTGGTCCCAGTCGAGGTCGGTGCGGTTGTCGCTGTCATCATCCTGATCGATCGCATCCGGGCCGGTGTTGGGGTCGGATGGGTTGGCAATGCCCTCACCGCCACCGAAGTCGTCGTGGTCCCATGGGTTGGTCGACTCGCTTCCGAACCTCGAGGGCCACAGCATGATCTCGTCCACGTCCAACATGCCATCAGAGTCGTCGTCGAGGTCGACGTCGTCCCGCAGTCCGTCGTTGTCGTGATCCCAAGGGGTAATCCACGGTGTCGCAGAGGCTAGTTCAAGGACATTGACGATGCCGTCGCCGTCCCAGTCGTCATCGACCCAATCGAGGACGCCGTCGTTGTCGTGGTCCCACGGGGACTGCTCTTCACCGACGAAGCACAGGAGCTCCTGCTGCTCGTCATCGAGGCCGTTGTTGTCGTCGTCGGGGTCCTCCCCGTCGGGCACGCCGTCATTGTCGTTGTCGACGTCGTAGTACTTCGGATGCAGCATGGCCTGTCCTAGTACGCCCTTGTCCCAGACCGCCTGATACCAGCCGTCTCCGTCGGGGTCGGTGTCGGTACCGTCATCGTCGCCATCTTCGCAATTGAAGCCGATGAAGAACGCTCCCGGAGGCTCGGTGTTTGCGTCGTCGTCGAAGTCGTCGTTGCTGTCGACCTCGAAGTAGTCCCAGATGCCGTCGTTGTCGTCGTCGATGTCCCAATGGTCGTAAATGCCATCGAAGTCGTCATCTAGGTCAGCAGTGTCATTGAACATGCACTGCGGTTCCATATTGCCCGCGACGGGGGCGCCGCAGTCGTCGTCCGGGTCGACGTCGTTGTTCAACAGGTCGGCTCGCTCGTCGGGGAACATGTTTCCGTTGCCGTCGGAGTTCCAGGAGAACAGGCCGTAGTTGATGCCGACGTAGGCAATCCAGAGGTCGCGGTTGTCCTTGATCTGGTTGTAGGTGACAGCAGAGCTGGGGCCGATGTCCTGATTGCCGAAGAAGTCGAACCAGAAGCAGTTCTTGTTGCAGGTCCACTGCCCCTGCGAATTGCTCCCGTTGTAAGCGCCTTCGTCGTGCTCCGGATCGGGTCTGGAGCTGTAAGGGGAGGTGTAGATGTTCTGCTGGGTCTGGGTAGCCCTCTGGAGAGGCCAACCGTACAGCCAGGCGTAATCGAGGCCGCATGCGTGATCGGACAGTGCAATCTGATAGACGACTAGGAATAATGTGGAGCCGCAGGTCCCTTCGTCGAAGGAGCCCCCCATCTTGATGTCGTCCACATCGAGGACTCCGTCATTGCCCTCGTCCTGGTCCCACCAGTCAGGCAGGCCGTCTCCGTCTTGGTCGACGTCTATGCCGTTGACTAAGGAGTCGCCATCCATGTCGATGTCGAAGTAGTTGCCACCGTTGTATGGACTCCACTTCATGATGACGTACCAGTACATCTCGGGCACCTTGCCGGTTACCACACCGGTGGCGTCGTTGACGTAGCCGTTGTAGTCGAGGACGAAATTGTTCTCCAGATTGAACGGATTGAACATCCAACTCTGGTTCCAGTAGAAAGTGTGCACCGTGTCATCAGCGTACATGTCACTGTCGTCGGAGCCGTCGATGGGATCGCCGTCTCCGTGTGAGTAGTAGTAGCTGCTGAACGGGTCGGTGCTGTCTGAGTCGACTATCCCGCAGTTGCCGTCATCCGGGTCGTAGTAGTCGGGGATGCCGTCGTTGTCGTCGTCCCAGTCCACATCATTCGGCAGGCCGTCACCGTCGATGTCGGTGTCGATGTCGTTGGGACCGTCGTCGCGGTACATGGAGCCGTTCAGCTGGTGGAGGTCGTTGTCGTCGTCGAAGTCGCAATCGGGGTCGAGGTCGAGCCAGTCGAGGATGCCATCGTTGTCGTCGTCGACGTCCTCCCAGTTGTTGATCCCATCACCGTCCCAGTCGTTGTTGCCAGTGTACGATTTGCGCATCAGCACGCAGTTCTCGTGCGAGTTGACCGGGTTCGGGTTGTCTACGCTCGGGCAGTTCCAAGTCTGTACCTCGTCCCAAGTCGATATCATGAATGGGTCCTCCTCGTTCAACAAGCCATCGTTGTCGAGGTCGAATGGGATGTCGCTGGCGTCGAAGGCGGGTCCACCGAGTGGATTGTCTGGGAGAGCAGTTCCCCCCATGTCAGGGTCCAACCAGTCCCAGACCAAGTCGTAATCTTGGTCTATGGGGCGGTACCGGTCATCGTCGAGGTCTCGGTCGTAATCCATCTCGCAGTCGATGCCGGGGACCTCTATTCTGGTGTAGGGAATCGGATAGTCGCCTACGCCGTCGTTGTTGGTGTCGATCTGATGGCAGGTGTCCGGGATGCCGTCGTTGTCGTCGTCGACGTCGTACATGTCCAACAGGCCGTCGTTGTCGTCGTCGGTGTCGGCTGAGTCAGGCGTGCCGTCGTTGTCGTCGTCGGGGTCGAGGAAGTTAGGGATCCCGTCACCGTCGAGGTCGCCGTCGATAATCATGGTGAAGCTCTGGTTTCGCGGGTGCCACATGGTCTCGCGCTGCACGTAGTCGACGCCGCCGACGAAGTGCGAGTAGACATTAGCCGTCGTCCCCGAGGATGTGACGACCACTTGGCCGGTCATCGTGGGGTGTAGCAGACAGGAGTAGTTGTAAGTCCCAGCAGTGGTGAATGTGTAGCTGAAGGTGCCACCGGGCGAAATCGGGTTGCTGTCGAAGGTCGTGCCGGAGTGGGTGACCGTATGATCGACGGTGTCGGTGTTGGTCCATACCACGGTGTCGCCTGCGTTGATGTTCAATGTACTCGAGATGTAGCCCCCACTCACGATGTTGACGTTGTGAGTAGTGGCTCCTGCGGACCACACCACCCAGCCCTCCCAAAGGGGAGCCGTGGCAGTGATGTTGCCGGTCTTCGTGGCGTCCCACGGGTGCTCGTCCCACAGGTCAGCCACGCCATCATTGTCATCATCGAGGTCGAAGTAGTCCTGCAAGCCATCGCCGTCGAAGTCGCAGGGCCACTTGAACTGGTCAATCCGACCGTCGTTGTCGTCGTCCTCGTCGTAGGAGCCGCGGCCGGTGCCGTCGGTGTCCTCATCGGTTATCCCGTCGTTGTCGTGGTCCATCGGGTTCTGGTCGACGAGGTAGCCGGTGCCGACAGGAGTCCCGGTCCACGGGTGGACGGTGGAGGGTTCGACGTAGCGGTCGGCGCTGACGTTTCGCGGGTCGGTGCCCTGCGAGTAGTCGATCGGCCCCTCGAGGATGCCATCACTGTCGTCGTCCCAGTCGAACTCGTCGAGGATGCCGTCGTTATCGTGGTCGAACGGGTCGGTGCCGTAGCAGCCGTCGAAGCGCTCGAGGAGGTCGTTGATTCCGTCGTTGTCGTCATCGAGGTCATTCAGGTCGTCGATACCGTCGTTGTCGTGGTCCTGGGTCCGAGTCTGCTCGAGGAAGAAACCGTATCCGGCATCGAGGTTGAGGATGGAGGGGTCCGATACCTTGCCGAAGAACGAAGCGGGGTCGTGGTACCTTGGATCGGTGAAACTGACTTGGTCCCACGCGAACCCCGCTGCTGGCTGACCCTGGGAGTCTCCTGACATTGGTCCCGAAGCCTGGTTCATCTGCTGGTATGCCGTCCTCTGAGGCACGGCACCCCATTCGGATTCCTCGGGATCATCCCTCTCGAAATCCTGGAAGCTGTACAGCTGCGCGCTCATCAGCATGAGCAGTACCATCGCTATCGCAGAGTTGTTCTTCCTCCTGTCTCTCATTGTTCTAGTGCTTGTCTCGTCCATCGTGCCGACCACCGAAGTGGCCCGTCAAATTCGCCCCGCTTATCAACAGAACCCCCCGCGCGTGCGCAAGCGTATCACCAGCGCTATCCGGGTATCATAGGCCGCTTGGTGCCCGACCACCGACTTGAGCGGTTCGCAAAGCATCAAGAAAGTCGGCTGTGGGGGGGTTAGTGATAGAGATGGGGTGGTGGCCGTTCAAGCGCAGGGAGAAGCCCCTCGTCGAAGACCCACACATGCGAGGCGCCCGGATGTGGATCCAGGACCTCAGGGATGTCTGCGAGCGTTGCTTCGACGATTCCGCTGAGGGTCATCGCCAAGTCAGGCAAATTCAGGCAGAGTGGGCCGAGTCCCACGGCAAGGGGGAGGTTGACGAGTCGCTGCTGGAAGGTCTGGACCGCAGAGCGTTCAGGCTATTGCGAGCCGATGCTGACGAGTGGTTGAAGTGGCTCGACGACGAGGACTTCTGGAAGCCGGGATGGCGTGACGAACCAAGGGAGGAGTGATTCCCATGTGGTTCTGGATCGCGCTCTTCATCGCCCTCGGCGTCATCACCTTGTACTATTCTCGTCATCAGCCATTCCCAGAGATCAGCGGCAGGTTCGCTGCTGTCCTGATCATAATCGGCATCGTCCTCTGGATCTCGACCACGGCACCTCGTCCGACCACCGAGTCGGTCCCGGCAATCGTAGCCGCGTTCATCGGTGGCGTAGCCGTGGTCATCGGGGTCATCCACATGGCTGTTCTTCGCGACGACGTCGTGGTCGCGCCCTTCGGAGGAATCCTGCTGTGCATGGGCGCAATCAGCCTCATGGGCGATATGTGGGCAGACATGGGCCAGACGGAGCAGATCGGATCATTCACTGTGGCCTCGATCCTGGTCCTGTTGGAGATCTACTTGGCTTTCAGAGGCCTCGTGGTCGGTGTCCAAGCCATCTCATGGTCGAAATCGGGTCTGAGACAAGTTCGGCGTGGCCTGATTCACGGCCCGAATGGAGCCATCTCGCACTTCGAGCGTTCGTGGGACATGGAGAATCCCTGGATCAACGCGATGAGCCACGCCGCTCTCGCACTGATTCACCGCCATGCGGGCAACCAGGAGGAGGAGCGCGAGCACATTCTCGAACTGGAGAAGGCAGGCGGCTGGGAATCCGTCGACGAAGCGTGGATCGGTGCCATGGAAAAGGCGCTGAGTCAAACGAAGCCGACCTCACTTCGGGACGATTGATAGCACCGAACCTAATCGGAGAATCAGCATGGTTAGAATAACCAAGGTCCACACCGGAGCCGGCGACACGGGCCAGACCCGTCTGCTCGATGGGACCAAGGTCGGCAAGGAGCATCCCCGAGTGAGGCTCTTTGGGACCATTGACGAGGTCAACTCGCAAATCGGCGTCGTCAGAATGGAGCTCAACCGGATGCCAAGCATCTCGCTCGAGGTCCGCAACGCCGCGGATGAAGCGATGGGCGGGGTCCAGCAGGAGCTCTTCGACATCGGTGGGGAGTGCTCCTGCACGCCTGGCAGGCTGCCTGAGCAGATGGTTCTCATCGGCTCTGACGCATGCGACAGGCTGGTCGCAGAGATGGACATTTGGCTGGAGGATCTCGAGCCATTGGAGTCATTCATCATGCCCACAGGATCCCCGCCGGTAGCGACTCTCCACGTGGCCCGCACAGTGGCACGCCGAGCCGAGCGGCACGCCTGTTCGATGCGTGAGATGGACGGAGATGAGGCGATACGGGCAGAGGTCGTTTCCTATCTCAACAGGCTCTCGGACTGGATGTTCGTCCTCGGGCGCTGGATTTCCTCCCACACAGGGGAGGAAGAGGTCCTATGGACCCCTCTGGGCAAGCGCGAGGAGTGATCAAATCGACCTTCCGACTGACCTCAGGTGGTCCCTCGCCGAGCGCAGGAGGTCCTTCTCCTGGTCGAAGGTAAGTTGGGCCTCGGCCCCTTCGAAGTCCAGCCACAGGTAGTTGGTGTGCTCCTTGGAGAGGGTGACATCCAACTCATTCGTCTCAGCGAGGTACCAGTAGACCTGCTTGGGGATCTCCCTGCCCTTCCTCCGGAAGGTGTAGTGAGTGCGCGACCCCCACGAGTCGTCAATCGCCACCCCGTTAATGCCAGTCTCCTCGGCGAGCTCGCGCGAGGCCGTGATGTGATGGTTGGTCTCACCGGCCTCGACGTGCCCCTTCGGGAAGCTCCAGTGGCCTTGTGGATATTGCAGTAGAAGGACGCTGTCGTAGTTGACGAGGACGAAGCCGCACGAAGTCTCCATGGGATTCGCAAAGGGGCCATGCATATCTCAATTGCCACTAGGGCGCCCATCGGATCCTGATGAGTTCGCCGCATTCGACTGCGAAAGCACAATGGGGGGGTGGCTAGGGCTGGTGCGGAGATGGAGCGCGAAGCGCTGGCACTGGATATTCGCAGGATAGTCACTGACAGCGACCTCGACGGAGTCGTCACCGCAGCGATACTGAGGCGCTGGTGGCCTGAGGCCGAGGTGGTCTTCGGCCACCCAGGTGAATTGCGAGCCGGGCTGCTAGACGAGCATATCGACAGGCACACCGCAGTCTGCGATTTGCCCCGACACCCGGACTGCGGGCTGAGCATCGATCACCACCAGTCCAATGCTCCAAGTGAGGGCGATGACCATGGTGTCGTCATCATTTGGAGGGAGTCCCCGTCCGCGGCTCGAATCGCGTACGATATGCTCGCCGGTGAAGTGGATCTCAGCGACCTCGAAGACCTCTTGGTCTGGGTGGACAAGCTGGACGGAGGCGGGATCAACCGCGAGGAGTTCCTCTCCGACCACCCGGTAATCTGGCTGGGACGGGTAATTGATATCGAGGCGGGTATTGCAAATCACATACTCGAAGCCTTGCAGCACGGCGTTTCAGTCGATAAGATACTGAGTGATACAGTCGTTGAGCCCGCACTTGAGAAAAGGCGGGCAAAGCAGGCCGAGATGGATTCGGTCATCGCCGAGAACACCTATGTCGTGGACCGTCTAGCAATCGTCAGGTTGGAGGACCGGGATGTTCGCTCCAACGGCTATCATGTGACTGCGCTTGTCGGCGACGACTGCGATGCCTGCATAGTGGTCCACGGAGATGTCGGTGCTTCCTTCGGAGAAGAGGGGCGATACCCTGTCTCGGCATCGTTCTACACCAACTCATTCCTGCACACCTCCGGCGGGATATACGATCTGACGAGGCTCGCCACGAGGTTCGACCTCGACGGCGGAGGACACGCCAATGCATGTGGCTGCAGGATTCGGGCGCTGGAGGAAGGCGGCAGCGTGAAGCGGCCGGTGGAGCACGGGGACATCGAGGCGAATCTGGAGGTCTGGCTCGAGATGTGGGCGGAGCGTTGATCACAGGATCGCGAATAGGTAGAGGAAGCCCAGGAAAGCGTGGATGAAGACCAGTGTCATCATCAGATCGCTGATTTTACCGTGCATCTCCTTGCTGCGTGCGAACGACTGACCCTCGGCCTTCTGGTTACGGGTCTTGCGTCCCATTCTCCAGAGGTTCAGCATCAGGGCGAGGCCGAGCAACCCCGCCCAGCCGTGGAAGTGCCCCGGAACGAGGTAGGCGGTGGCATCGACGCCGTCGAACTGGGCTCTGGCTAACTGCGCAGTGAACGCCAGTGCTATCACCCCCAAGACAGCTGCCATCATCCGGTCACCAGTGACCTGGTGTGACTCCAGTGCAGCGGACCTCTCCGCCCCCTTCAGTAAACGTCCCTCTTTCCTCCAGCGGCGCTGCTTGGCAAACAGCCATATCAGTGTCAGCGCTGCAATCGGGTGTAGCAGCATCACGGCCGTGCGAGCGATTTCCACAGCCGGTGCTGCGGCTGTGAAGCCTTGAGTTCTCGCCCCCCGCGCCTTGCAGAGCAAGGCGATGTGTTGATGTATGGAAGTGCATGGACCCGACCTACCGGGGGGTCCGATGGAGGATTATCTTCACGAGTGTCTCGAGTTCCTTCAGAGAGCCGGTGACGATCTCGGCAGGCGCCGGAAGGAGGTGCGGGATTCTCGGGTTTGGTCCCTGCTGCCACTCGAATGGAAGGCGTTGGCCTTCCTAGCCGCGACCAAGGCGGCTCCCGAGGCGATTGGCATCGAGGTCCCCTCTGGTCCTAGCGGTGCGACAAGCAGACGCCGCCCTAGGCTCGGCCGACGCGGCGGCAGGGGGAAGATCAGGAGCATGGAGGACCGATTAGCAACCCCCGCCGAGGCCCTGTGCTCAAGCGAGCCGCCCGCATACAAACTCGCTGTGCTGGCAGCTCAGAAGCAGCGGATGGGCGCGTCGTGGGATTCATCGTGGGATGGTGAAATGGTCTCTCTCCGATCAGAATGCGAGCAGGGTATCCACCCTGTATGGGAGCGGTTGGCCAGAGAGGCGCCTCTACTTGCAGAGATGGGGCGCTTCCCAGTAGTCGAGCCAGAAGTTGTCGTCGTCGACTCCACGGACTGGGTCCAAGCGGCCCGCTTCGACCCGCTTGACCACAATGAGCTCAAGATGTGGCTCTCGGTGGATCTGCCGTTCAAGACCAGTTCCGAGCAAGCTTCGGTCCTGCAGAGCATCAAACGCGACCTCTCGGGGGGTCGAGTGAGGCCTAATCGATGGCTCAGCTCTATGCGACCATCGCTGAGGGGACTCCGGGAGGAGGGGGCTCTTCTGGAGGGAATCCTGCTAGCATCCGCCTCGAGCGACGAAGCTCTAGGAGTATTTGACGTACTGGAGGGCGGCGCATTGGGAGAACTGTCCGGCAGGCACTCCATGCTGATCAGAATCCGCTCTGGGAACCTCTCTGACTGGGAGGCCTGCGCCAAGCGAAGCGGGGACGGTAGCTTGTCTAGGGCACTCAGAGTCGCAGCCTGGCGGCGCGTCGAAGACTCTGGAGTTGAGTTATCGGTGCAAGACCTGCTCGCAGGATCCGCGGTCCTCGCCGAAGTTGGTGAGGTGATACCGGAAGCGCTGAAGTGGAGCCTCGCCTCGAGCCTGGTTTCAGAAGGCAAGGCCAGCGAAGCGCTTCAGCACATCGAGAAGCTTGGCATCGAGGGGTCCTTGCAAGTCTCCACGGCTTTGGACATCCTCGTGACGGTAGACTCGGAGGCTCTCGGCGATTCCGTCACCGAAGCGGTGACCACCATGGACGGGGATGGAGCCCTCCTCGTGATGAGGCATGATGGCGTCCCAATTCGAATCAGACTGCAGGCCGCTAGGAGGCTCTCCGAAATGGACTCCATCAGGCACACCGACGAGATACTCAACATGTTCACTAGTGCGGCTGACATCGGTGGTCTGGTTGGCGTTCTCAAGGAAGACCCGTCACTCGCTCGTGCTTACCCTCATCGGGTCCTGCTGGCTTGGCACCTGATAAGTGGGAAGGACGCCATCGGCTCCAAGGATAATCTGTCAGCGCTGCGAAAGTCAGCGCTGATGTCGATCGAGGGCTCCGTCGACGACGGAATCCTCTCGGATGCCTCTATCGCCCTGATCTCCCTGCTAGACGGAATCCCGCAAGACATCGAATCGGTGCATAAGAAACTCGACTCGGACGGACTCAGGGCTCTCAACGAGGTCAGGCGGGCCCTGTCTCCCGAAGGTGACGGGGTCGTCAGAGAGGCTAGAATAGAGGATCTGAGACATTCCATCGAAATCGCCGAACTCACCCGTCTGGAGAGTAGGCTGTTCGACGCTCTCATCGATGCGCTGCTACTGAACCGCGCTGCGATGGACCTGCAGAGTGGAGTTACGGAGCGCGAGGAGAGCGCGGCTGAGTCCTTGGGTCGTCTCTGTGGTCGCAAAGACTCGTCGATGCGCATCATCGGTGGCGCGACCAATCTGGTTATCGAGCACAATGTAGGAGTCGGGCCTCTGGAGAAGTGGTATAGCAACCACGACAGGTCAGGGGCGGAGTTTCAGATAGTCAGGGCCGCCATCCTGCGAGGCAACGACGATCGTATGAACGCGGCCCGGGCCTACAAAGATGCTGCGATGAAACTACGCTTGGACTTTGAGCGCTCGGCTCTGATACTGCGCAAGTCGCTCATCGAGTTCGCTCACGCCGCGGGGTGGAGGGAAGCGGTGGCCCTAATCGATGGCCATCCTGTTCTCTCAAGCTCCGTCACGAACCGATTCAAACTCTACCTCAGAATCTGCAGGGACCACGAAGAAGGCAAGAAGGAGGCTGCCAGCAGTCGCCTGATAGAGTTCGCCGCTCGAGAGGAGGAGCGTACGAGGAACGGCGCTGGGAACGGAGTCAAGGCGAGGCGCCTCGAGGCTCTGGAGACCCTGCAGAGGTATCCCAACGAGCATGACCTCCCCCTGGACCCGTTCCAAGGAAGAGTCAGGGCCGCTCTTCAGGAGCTGAGGAGCTCCGAGACTAGTCGTCAATCCGATTTGGAGAGGAGGTTCCTGATTGAGATGAGGGGGGAGAAGGACACTCAGGAAATCACACTCATCTGCATGGAAGTCACAGAGGATGACCCGCTTCGTGGACTCTGGATGTTAGAGAAGGCCATCGAATCTGGCAGCCTCAATGCCAAGCAGAAGAATACTCTGAAGAGGACCCAACGAGCTCTCTTCGGAAGCCACAGCGGAACCATACCGGTCAAGGACAGGAGGACGCTGAGGAACCTGTCCCTCAGACCGCTGATACTGGTCGATACCAACATTCTGATCGGGGCGCTGAAAGACGACCTGCTGATGGAGATATCAGTGGATAGCCTAGGAAGTCTGGACTGGACGGTGGAGAGGGCCTTCCACTGGATGCTGAGACGCAGGAGAGGGGAAGATCGTGTTCATCTTCACATACCGCCTGCCGCCAAGGGCGAGTTCCTGCATCGGGCGAAGAGCCCGGACTCCGTCTTGGGACTGTTCGAGGACGTGTACATCGACAAGGGCATGTGGGGTGAGAAAATCACTGCCGAGTTCCTCCAGGAGAGGGTGCAGGCGATTTGCACGGCCTTCGGTGACTGGAAGCACTCCGGCTCGGAGGGGAACAAGACCGACGTCGGGCTGGACGAGTTCCTCGTCAGGCACCGTGAGGTCTTCCAACTGGTCGACGAGCAGAAGAGGAGAGGTGGCAAAGCACCGAAGAGGACGTCCATCGGCGGAGAGGAGATCTACCCGGAAAGAGGGGATCGGGACATCATGTGCGATGCCGCACTTCTCGCTTCGACCAGCATCAACGACGTCGGCAGCATCTTAGTTGCCACACGCGACTCCGACTTCAGGCTGGTCTCTCGCGCGCTCGAGGAGGAGTACGGGTTCGGCGTGGTGGGTGATGCCCAGCAGCTAAACAGCCGCGTCCTCTGACTACCACTCCTCCGCAAGTTTCGGGTTGGAGTCCAGGGACTCGCCTAGGCGGCGCATGATTACGGTGGCCGACTCGATGCTACGCACCGTCTCGACGCTCTTGCCCGCGGAGTAGAACTTCTTCTTCTTCGCCGTGTTCTTGCTCTTGCTCCTCGAGAGGTACTTCAGGCGGATGAACGAGTTCGCGTTCAGCATCATTCGGGCCGTGTGCTTGTATCTGCTACTGAGGAGTTTGCGCATCAGCCATGAGTTCTCCTGCTTGAAGCCGGGCGACTTGATTACCGAAATCGGCACTCCAGTCAGCCTATTGGTCCAAGTGATGTCCTCCTCTCCTGCACCTACGATGGCGTCCTTGTAGTCCTCAGGTGTGTTGCACTCTGTGGTGGCGATGAACCTCGTTCCCATCTGCACGCCGTCGTAGCCGATCTCCAGCGCTCTGTTGAGTTCTGCCTCGCTACCAACTCCACCGGCGCATATCAAAGGCAGTCCCATGTCGGACAACTCCTCGTACATCTCCTCCGGCGTCGATGGGCCGAGGTGCCCACCGGCACGGTTGTTAACACAAATCAGGCCATCGACCCCGCAATCCTTGCCCTTCTCGGCCCATTTGCGGGTGGTGACATCATGGTAGACCACTCCTCCGAATGCGTGGACCTTGTCGCAGACCCAGTCTGGTTTGCCCAAAGAAGTCACGAAAAAACGGATGTCTTCCTCGAGGGCGATGTCAATCCAGCCAGACATCTTCTCGAAGTACTTCTTGGAGCCTTTCTCGATGAGGGCGTTGAAGCCGATCGGCTTGTCTGTGTGCGTGCGCATGAAACGGATGCCTTCCCTGAGGTCATGACCATGCACGTAGGTCATGGAGACTGGTTGCATGATAGCGAGGCCGCCGCCCTCGGCTGCTGCGGCCACTAACTCCGGGTTCGAGCACGGGTACATCGCACCACAGATGATCGGGTACTCGACCCCTGCGTCCTCGGTGAACCTCGTGCTTACCAACCACTCACCTGCCATCCAGCACTCGGAAATTCCACTTGAATACCCATTCGGAGACGATGTCGCCCGATGCATCCTTCCCAACCGATCTGAGTTCGCAATCAATCGCTTCGCCGGTGGCCATGCTCTGTTCGATGGCTTGGCGGGCGGCTGCGACTCCGTCGCAGGTGAAGGTGATGCGCCCCTTGGCGCGCTTGGTGAACGTGCCCTTGCAGTCGATTACAAACATGCGCAGTTTTTCGGGCATGGCGCGCGACATGGCGAACGGTGCTGCGCCTGTTGCGAGTTCTGCGCCCATGCCCTGTACGGCCCAGTACATCGTCTTGAACGGGTTCTGGGAGCGCCATCCACCGGGAATAGAGGTCACGCAGACCTCATCGTCGATGCGATTCATACGAAGTCCTGCGAACCTAGCAGTGGGCATGGAGAGAGCCGAGAAAAGGCGGAACTTGACTGCACCCAGAAGAACTCGGTACTCAGCGACCAGTTTGGTCTCGTCTATCGGCATGGGACTACACCATCAGTGAGTCGACGATTTCGCAGTATCGCTCCATGGCATCGGCCTCGGAAGTTCCGGCAACGCCCTTCCAAGCCTTCCACTTGGCACGGTCCCTCAGTCCCCCCCGTGCCCTGCCCTCGCAGTCTCCCTCAGTCGCCTGCTTGTACAGCGCGTACATCTCGAGTAACTTCTTGTTCGACGGTCTGGTCGGGAGTTCCCAAACGCGTTTGGTGGCGCGCTTGAAGCGCATCCTCAGGCTGCGTCCCGCTTTGCCGTCAGACATCAGAACAACTCCGCTGGGTAGTCCATGAGCGGCTTAGGACCGGACTGGATCTTGGCTGCGAGACCGATGGTCTCAGGGAATATCCGCGTGAAGAAGAAGCGAGCGCTGGCCAGTTTCGCGTCGTAGAACGGCTCGCCCTTCTTCTCGAGGGAGATCCTAGCCATCCTCGCCCACATGTAGCCGAGCAGGATGTTGCCGAAGTAGCGGCAGTAGTCGGTGGCGCCGGCTGCGAGGAAGTGAGGGTTTGCCATGCCCTCGGCAATCATCAGGAGTGTGATCTGCTGGAGTCCTCGCACTCCCTGATGGAGGGGTTTGTTGAACTCAGACATCTCGGGAATCTCGCGGTTCTCCTCGATGAACTCTGTCAGTGGCCACATCAGGTGACGGAGGTTCTTCCCCATGTTCTGGGTGATTTTGCGCCCGGCCAAATCGAGTGCTTGGATTCCGTTAGTGCCCTCCCATATCTTCGAGATACGCACATCGCGGTAGAACTGCTCAACGCCGAACTCGGTGATATATCCAGCACCGCCCATGACCTGCATGCACGTACTGGTGGTCTCGCAGCCCAAATCGGTGAAGTGCGCCTTGACGATAGGTGTGAAAAGAGCGACTAGGGCAGTGGCCCGCTCGGCCTCTTCGGGGTCGTCGCTGTGCATCTGGTCGAGCAGCAGACCGGTCCAAGATGCCAGAGCTCTGCAGCCCTCGTTGTTGACCTTGGCCTCGAGCAGCATTCGGCGGACATCGGGGTGGACGAGGATGTTGTCTGCGCGTTCGTTCGGCTCGCGGATGCCCTTGATGTCGCGGCCCTGACGGCGCTCGCGCGCCCACGCGAGCGCGTTCTGGTAGGCTATCTCAGCGAGTCCTAGACCCATCATTCCAGTAGCGACCCTCTCGCGATTCATCATCTGGAACATCAATGGCATACCACCGTGCAGCGGGCCGACGAGCCAGCCGACGCTGTCGTCGAAGTTCATGACACAGGTAGGCGAAGCGTGGAGCCCCATCTTCCCCTCGCTCCCGGAACAGGTGATTCCATTGAGCTCGCCAGAGAGATCGTGGGAAATTCCCCCCATGCCGCCTGACTCCCACTCCTTCGGGAGATGCTTCGGGACGAGGAAAAGTGAGATGCCCCTTGACCCCTCGGGGGCGTCCGGTGCCTTGGCGAGGACGAGATGTACGATGTTTTCCGCCATGTCATGCTCACCGTAGGTGATGAATATCTTAGTGCCAGAGACGCGGTAGGTGCCGTCGTCCTGAGGAGTAGCCTTGGTGGTGATGATGCCGAGATCGGTGCCCGCGTGCGGCTCGGTCAGGCACATCGTGCCGGCCCACTCGCCCGAGGCGAGGTTGGTCGCGAAGTAGTCGATGAGGTCCTGCCTGCCGTTCGCCGCGAGGACTTCGTAAACGCCTATGGTCAGCGCCGGGAGGACGCTGAGCGCCATGCAGGTAGAGGTTCCGAACTCGGCCCAAGTCACCGCTTGGAAGAATATCGGCAGGCCCATACCGCCGTGCTCTGGCCTGCATGAGGTCGAAAGCCAGCCCTCGTCGATGCCCTTGCGGTATGCGTCACGGAACTCTTGGGGCATGGTGATCCTGCCATCCTCGAACTTCAGCCCACGGTGGTCACCGAGGGCGTTGATGGGCAGCCATACCTCCTTGGCGTGCTCGGCCCAGCCCTCCATGAGCATGCTCAGGTAGTCTGCGTCGAAGTCGTCGTAGCCGAGGCGCTGCACGGTCTCGATGGAGTCGAACACCTCGTTGAAGAGGAACTCGTAATCGCGTATCGGGGCATCCCACACTACCATTCAATCACCTCAGTTCCTCAATGGCTTGCCGGTCTCTAGCATGTGCTCCATGCGATCAAGCGAGGCCTCGAGCCGGCCGAGTCTGCCTATCGCTTCCCTCTCCATGGCGAGGATGTAGTCTTCGTCAACAGACTCGATCAAGTCGGTTTCGCCCCCTGAGAGAACCCAAGCGAGTTCGCCAGTCACTACCACATCGTGAGCGGTGGCCTGGCCAGACAGAGCCAAATCTCTGACCGCGAGATCTAGTGCTGCCTTCCCCGATGGCCCGGGCAAAATGTAGGTTCGCGGCTCGGGAGGCTTGTAATCCTCAGAGAGTTCGAGCGCGCGGGCCTTGGCGTCTGCGAGCAGGCGGTCGCGATTCATCGTGATGCGGTCGTCAGGTGCGATGAAACCCATGTCACGCGCTTGTTCTGCTGACTTCGCGACCTGAGCTGTGCCGATATACTCAAACGCCTTCATCACAGGTGGCATGGGCCCCTCCTCGACGAGGCCGAAATCGCGCAGGCGACCCATCAGCTCCTTGCAGCCGCCCCAGGCCGGGACGATGCCGACCCCGACCTCGACGAGTCCGACGTAAGATTCGCCATGGGCAACAACAGCATCGCAATGCATGAGCACCTCGGCACCACCGCCTAAGCACAGTCCAGCTGAAGCTGCGACCACGGGGACCTCGCAGTACTTGAGAGCCTGATAGGTGTCCTGTCCGGCGGCGATGAAGTCCTCGACGTCCTTCCATGCCGCGAGATTAACCGCGAATAGAACCAAGCCGAGATTCGCTCCGGCGCAGAAGTTGGGCGCGTCGTTGCCGATGACTATCCCTTCCCAGCCTTCGGACTCAGCGAGGTCGACTGCGTTGACGAGCATCTCCATGTTCATCGGGTCCATTGCGTTCATCTTTGAGTGATACTCGACGAGCATGATTCCGTCGCCCATGTCCCAGATGCTTGCCGAGCCATTGCGCTTGAGCGCCTTGCCCCGGCGCTTGAGGTCGGCCACGGTGAGAGTGGATTCGGGCCTTTCGACGGCGACCATGGAGCCGTCGGGGGTGAGTCGCTGGATCTCCCCGTCCGCGACCGAGTAGAAGCCTCCATTGCCTGCGGCAGTCTTGAGGAAGCCGGGCACGCTGCGTCCGCTTGTCTTGAGTCTCTCGACAAAGTTGCTAGCACCAATCGAATCTATCATCTCGAAGGGGCCTCGCTTCCAGTTGTAGCCAACCTTCATCGCGCTGTCTATCGAATAGACGTCGTCGCTGACATCGGGCACGAGGTGCGCCGCGTAGGACAGCGTGTCGAGCAGGATTTCGGTTACGAAAGCGGCTCCCTCATCGGGGTAGTCCATCAGCGGGCCCAGTCCCTGCTTGCCCATCTTGGCAGAGGGAAACGTGGCCTTGCGGTCGGCCGGGGAGTACTCGCCTGTGGTTAGGCTTCGAGCCTCCTTGACGCGCTTGCCGCCCTCCTTGTTGAGACGGTAGAAGCCGCCCTTGCCCTTGCGGCCGGTGTATCCGTCCGCGATCATTGCCTGAATGATGTCTTCCCCAGTACCCACGATGTCGTGGAACGGGTCATCCGGGGGGAGGTGCGAGAGCAGGCTCTCTATCACGTGGCCGGACAGGTCTACGCCGACCAAGTCGATCAGACCGAACACCGCGGTCTTGGGGACCCCGATGGGCCGCCCCAGCATGGCGTCTGCCTGCTCGACGGTGAAGCCGTGGTCGATCGTCGCCTTGAACGCCCTTTGGATGAAATAGACGCCGAGCCTGTTGGCAATGAAGCCAGGTTCGTCGTTGCACATTATCACTCTCTTGCCGAGTCGCTCGTCGGCGAACGAGCTGAATCGCTCGGTCGCTGACTCGTCTACCTCAGCGGCTGTGACGACCTCGAGCAGGGGCAGGTATCGAGGGGGATTGAAGAAGTGAGTGATGAGGAAGCGAGAGGCCATCTCTTTTGGCATTCCTTCGACCAATTCTGACCTTGGCAGAGTGGATGTGTTGGACGATACGATCGTATCTGGTCCGATATGCTCTGCGAGGTTAGCGTAGAGGCTGCGCTTGATGTCGAGGTTCTCGATAATCACCTCGACCACCCAGTCGAAATCACCCAACCTTGACAGGTCGTCTTCGATATTCCCGGCGCTGATGCGCTTGACGTTTCGCTTGTGCATCAGCATCTCGGGGTTCGACTTGAGCATCTGCTGAATCGCGCCCTTGGCGATTACACTGCGGTCCTCTGCGCCGTCCGGGACGATGTCGAGGAGAAGTACGTCGCAGCCGGCGTTGGCACAATGGGCGGCTATCCCGGCACCCATCACGCCGCTGCCGATGACGGCGACTCGCTGTATGGGGCTCGACAAGTTACCACCTAGACCCTCTCGAGCACGGTGGCCATGCCCATCCCGCCTCCCACGCACAGAGTGGCCAGAGCGAGCTCGGCCCCGTTCTTCTGCATCAGTTGAGCCGCCTTGCCGGTAATCCTCGCTCCGCTGGCGCCTAGGGGATGGCCGAGTGCGATGGCGCCGCCCTCGATGTTGACCTTGTCCCTGTCCAGGCCAAGCTCTCCTATCACCGCCAGCGACTGCGCGGCGAAGGCCTCGTTGAGTTCGATGAGGTCGATGTCGTCCAGAGTCAGACCGGCCCGCTCTAGGGCTTTCCTCGTCGCCTGCACGGGTCCGATGCCCATGATCTCGGGCGCGCATCCGGAGACGGCGGCGCTCTTGATTCGGGCCATAGGGGCGAGCCCGTGCTCTGCTGCGAACTCCTCGGAGCAGACGAAGACGAATGCAGCCCCGTCAGTCAGCGGAGACGAGGTTCCGGCGGTGACCGTCCCATTGGCATCGAACGCAGGGCGAAGTCCTGCTAGCGTCTCTGCGTCGGTCCCAGCTCGGATGCAGCCATCGGTGTCCACAATCCCATCACTGGTCTCGATTGGGACGATCTCGTCAGCAAACGCACCGGACTCACGAGCGGCGGCGGCTCTCGCCTGGCTCTCAACAGCGAATGCCTCTTGGGCCTCGCGGTCGATGCCGTGCATGTTGGAGAGATTCTCGGCAGTGGTGCCCATCGACGTCATTGCCTCCTCGTCTAGCGTGGGGTTGGGAAGCGGATTGAACCCGGTCATCGGGATTCGCGACATAGACTCGACACCCCCAGCGATGAAGGCGTGACCCTGACCTGCGGCGATGCGGGCTGCGGCATCGTGAATCGACTGCATCGACGAGCCGCAGAAACGATTGATTGTCACTCCGGGCACAGTCTCAGGCAGGTCGGTAAGGAAGGTGATGACCCGAGCCAGGTTGTATCCTTGCTCGCCCTCTGGGAAGGCGCACCCGACGATGAGGTCCTCGACCAGAGAGGGATCGACCCCGACATCCGAGATGAGTTGGTTCACGACTGCTGCTGCGATGTCATCGGGCCTCGTTCGAGCGAGGGCGCCCCTTCTAGCGGGTGTGAAGGGTGAACGCGCGTATCCGACGATTACGGCGGGCATAGCCCGCCTAATCAGTGCTATAATTAAACTTCAAGGAGAGAGAGAAACAGTGTTTGAACGCTATTGCGAGAGTCAGAGAGTGCGATTATCACCGGGGAGATTCCCTCAATAATACCCAATTTCCGTGAATCCGTAACTTGATGACCAATTGCCCTGCTCGGTCGACGAGGTGAAAATGTGTCAGACGAAGAAGTAGGCCGGGTCGACCGTTATTTCCGAAAGGTCGGGGTCGCCGCGCTGGAGCTTACCGCAGACCTCTCCGTTGGGGATAGGATCAGGTTCGTCGGAGCGACCACGGACTTCGAGATTGTGGTAGATTCGATAGAGATAGAAAGGGAACAAGTTACTTCGGCCGGAGCCGGAGATGATATCGGAATCAAGGTCCCTGAGAGGGTCCGACCCAATGACAGTGTTCTCCGTGTGAGCTCAGGCTCGGGCGAGGGCAGTGCGGACATGATCAAGTACGCCGTAATTGCTGCTGTCGTAGTAGTAGCTGCGTACGTGCTAACTCAGTAACGGGTCCGGTGCTTGCGTTGCTTGCGTTGCTTGCGTTGCTTGCGGCTTCGGCCGCGGCCTGAACGCCGGCCATTGCGTCCACCGTTGGACTGGTGATTTGATTTGCCATTCGAGCGCTTGCCGTCGGATTTGCCATTGCGAGGCTGGTGACGGCCGCGGCCCCGATTCTGCTGCTTCTTGGGCGCCTTGTTGCCCTTGCGCGACCGAGCCTTCTCGGAGTGGAAAGGGTGATCCTCATCGACTGGGATGTCCTGACGAATCATCTTCTCGATTTCGCGCAGATACTCGCCTTCGTTCTCATCACAGAAAGCAATGGTGATGCCCGCTTGGCCTGCACGTCCCGTACGTCCGATGCGGTGCACATAGACCTCGGGCTCGTTAGGCAGATCCAGATTGATGACGTGACTGATGTCGGAGACATCGATGCCGCGGCTCGCCACGTCGGTGGCGACTAGTACCTGGAGGGTACCATTGCGGAATCGGCGGAGGGCATTCTCACGCGCGCCCTGACTCTTGTTGCCGTGGATTGGGAGGGCTTCGATACCGTCTTGTCCAAGTTGTCTGACGATGCGATTGCAACCGTGCTTGGTGCGGCTGAACACAAGCACCTTATCGGGTCGCTTCTCCTCGATAATGTAAGTCAAGAGGCCACGCTTGTCGCTCCTCATGACGAACATAAGAGATTGTTCGATGGCCTCTACGGTGGCTGATTCGGGTGTGATGGAGACGCTTACCGGATCATAGAGCATATCACGGGACAAATCGACAATCGAGCGCGGTATGGTGGCACTGAATAGCAGACTCTGGCGGTTCTTTGGAATTTGTGCTAGAATTTTACGGATGTCTCGGATGAAACCCATGTCGAGCATGCGATCCGCCTCATCGAGAACGAGGAACTGCACGTAGGACAGGTCAACGTATCCCTGTGAGATGAGGTCAAGCAAGCGACCGGGGGTGGCGACCAAGATGTCAACGCCGCGGCGCAGAATATTCTCCTGAGGGCGCTGCGATACTCCGCCAAACATAGCCATCGAACGGATGTCGAGGTGTCGAGCATATTGCTCGATATTGTCGTGAATCTGGGTTGCAAGCTCGCGTGTTGGGCACAGCATCAGAGCGCGGATGCGGCGTGAGCCCACCCACGGATCTTTGGCCATCGCATCGAGGATTGGTAGGGCGAATGCGGCGGTCTTCCCTGTGCCCGTCTGGGCGCAACCGATTATGTCGCGGCCTTCAATGAGGTAGGGGATGGCCTGGGCTTGAATCGGCGTCGGCGAGACGTAACCAATCTCGTCAAGGGCATCCAGCAGGGGCTGACAGAGGTTGAGAGAAGTGAAATCCATGGGGTCAACTCACATATGTGCAATGATGGCGGCACCGAACTCACTGCACTTGAGCAGGGTCGCACCGTCCATCTGGCGTTCGAAGTCGTAGGTCACGGTGGCGGCACCGATGGCGCCCTCCATACCCCTGATGATGAGATTGGCAGCCTCCGCCCAGCCCATGTAGCGCAGCATCATCTCGGCCGAGAGAATCAGGCTTCCGGGGTTGACCTTGTCCTGGCCGGCGTACTTCGGTGCCGTACCATGGGTCGCCTCGAAGATTGCCACACCGGTGTCGTAGTTGATGTTGGCACCCGGAGCGATGCCGATGCCGCCGACCTGGGCGGCCAGAGCGTCGGAGATGTAGTCCCCATTGAGATTCATCGTTGTCAGAACACTGTATTCGGCTGGTCGGGTCAGTACTTGTTGTAACATTGCATCAGCAATGACATCCTTGATGACAATCTCAGTGCCGGTCCTCGGGTTGGTCAGGGTACACCAGGGCCCGCCGTCGAGTTCGGTGGCTCCGAACTCGTCCTTGGCGAGCTGGTAGCCCCAGTCGCGGAAACCACCCTCTGTGAACTTCATGATGTTGCCCTTGTGGACCAGCGTCACGCTGTCCTTGTCGTTCTCGATTGCATGGTTGATAGCCGCGCGGACGATACGAGCCGTTCCCTGCTGGCTCACCGGCTTGATGCCGATGCCGCTAGTCTCGGGAAATCGAATCTTGGTGACGCCCATCTCGTTCTGCAGGAAGTCGATGAGCTTGCGCGCCTCGTCGCTGCCGGCCTCCCACTCGATCCCTGCGTAGACGTCCTCGCTGTTCTCCCTGAAGATGATCATGTCCACTGCTCCCGGGTCCTTGACCGGGCTCGGGGTACCTGCGTACCAGCGAATGGGACGCACGCAGGCATAGAGATCGAGTTGCTGGCGTAGGGCGACATTGAGACTGCGGATGCCACCACCCACCGGGGTGGTCAGCGGCCCCTTGATCGAGACTAGTCCCTGACGCATCGCCTGCTTGGTGGACTCGGGCAGCCACTCACTAGTGGCGTCGAACGCCTTCTGCCCGGCGAGCACCTCGCTCCAGTGGATGCCGCGCTGGCCGCCGTATGCACGCTCGACCGCGGCATCGACCACAGCCATCATCACCGGTGTGATGTCGACGCCGATGCCATCGCCCTCGATGTAGTGGACGACAGGATGGTCGGGCACGCTCAGGTGGCCTTCCACCATCGATACTCGGGTCCCCTCGGCCATGTCTCTCAGCGCGCCGACCAACCCCCCCTTCATGAAGCCAACCCTCATGGTCTGAGACGATTGTGCGAGAGCATGCAAGGGACAGTGCATTGGATTACGGGCGAGGAAATGGTAGGTGAGATCGCTGGCAAGAGTTTCGGTATACACAGTGAAGCACACGCCGGCCCGATGCAGATGGTGCTCATCTCACATGGTGCTTGCTCGTTCATCGACGTGATTGCGGGCCTGAAGGACAGGATGGACAACGTGCGCTCCGCATGGGTCGAGCTCGAGGCGGATCGAGCAGATGAGCATCCGCGTGTCTTCACGGCTGTCCGTATGAAGTATGTCATCGAGGGAGACGTCCCGGAGAAACTGGTCAATCGACTCATCGAGCAGAGTCATGAGAAGTACTGTTCCGTCGGTGCGATGATGACTGGTGCAGGAGTTGCACTGGACTGGTCAGTCGACATCAGAGCATGACGTATTTCCGATAATGTAAGAATTCTCCAACGGCGGAACCCGAGTAGAATTTCTGTAATCGTCTTCCTCCGACGGGTTCACTTCCTCAATCATTAAACACCCCCCATTCGGAAGGGCGACTCTTGCGCGAGGGACGCCCTAACCGACCCGGTAATCACGAAGGAGAGGATGCATGATGGAGACCAGAATCAGTGGTGACCTCGAAACCGGCGAAGCCGAGATCGGGATGGTCATCGAGCGTCGCTTCACCACGGCCGGGGACAATCCGTTCGAGGCCTTCGACTGGATTGAGATGGATGTGGAGATTAGGAACCCGGACGGTTCGATGGCCGATGCCATCGAGGGTGTGAGGTTGCCTCCCGGCTTTACCGGGGTTGCGGGGAAGGTATGCGCCCAGAAGTACCTGCGCAAGGCCGGCGTTCCCAAGGCCCTCCGGAAGGTCCCGGAGGACGGTGTGCCCGTCTGGCTCCAGCGAAGTGTCCCGGATCATGAGAAGCTTCAGACACTTGACGTGGACGATAGAACAAGTGGAGAAAATGATGGGAGGCAACTTTTCCGACGCCTCGCAGGAACCTGGACCTACTGGGGCTGGAAGTACGACTACTTCGCAAGTGAGGCCGACGCCCGCGCCTACTTCGATGAGATGTGCTACCTGATTGCGAGTCAGCGTTCGGCACCTAACAGCCCCCAGTGGTTCAACACTGGTCTGCACTGGGCATACGGTATCGAGGGGCCGGCCCAAGGACACTCTTTCGTGAACCCGGCTACCAACGCGCTGGAGTACTCTGCTAATGCCTACGAGCGCCCCCAGCCACACGCCTGCTTCATCCAGTCGGTATCGGACTCACTGGTCGGCGGCTCCGACTCCATCATGGGACTGTGGAGCCGCGAGGCCCTGCTCTTCAAGTATGGGTCAGGCACCGGATCGAACTTCTCTAGGGTTCGCGGTGCCGGCGAGCCCCTGTCTGGTGGCGGCAGTTCGAGCGGGCTGCTCTCGTTCCTTAAGATAGGAGATCGGGCTGCCGGAGCAATCAAGTCGGGAGGGACGACGAGGCGTGCTGCCAAAATGGTCACGCTGGACCTCGATCACCCGGATATCGAGGAGTACATCGACTGGAAGCACAGCGAGGAGGAGAAGGTCTCCGCCCTCGTAATCGGCAGCAGCATCCTGCAGAAGAACGCCAACACCCTAATGGACGCCATCTGGGAGTATGGCGACGACGAAGGCAGATTCGACCAGCGGACTAACCTCGGGCTTCGCAGAGCCATGCTCAGTGCCATCAAGGATGATGTCCCACCCCCCCACATACAGAGGATCGTCGATCTTGCTAGACAAGGTTGGAAAGGGGTTGACTTCGAGTCCTTCGACACCGACTGGCAGGGCGAGGCCTACATGACTGTCTCCGGTCAGAACAGCAACAACTCGGTCCGCGTTCCCAACGAGTTCATGGAAGCGGTAAGGGGCGGCGGTGATTGGAACCTGTACTGGCGGACCGAGCTGGACAAAGCCACCAAGCGAGGCAGGGAGCCCAAGCCGTGTAAGACCGTGGATGCCGGGGGACTGTGGGAGAAAATCGCCTACACCGCTTGGGCATGCGCTGACCCTGGAGTCCAGTTCGACACCACCATCAACGAGTGGCACACCTGTCCCGAAGGCGGTCGGATCAACGGTTCGAACCCGTGTTCGGAGTACATGTTCCTCGATGACACAGCCTGCAACCTAGCCAGCATCAACCTCCTCCACTACTACGACTTGGGCACGCAGACCTTCCAGATTGAAGACTTCCGCCACAGCGTCCGACTGTGGACGACCACCCTTGAGATCAGCGTTCTGATGGCCCAGTTCCCCTCGGAGGAAATAGCCCGCAAATCGTACGATTACCGCACCTTGGGTCTCGGCTACTGCAACATCGGCTCGCTGCTGATGCACATGGGAATCCCTTACGACGACGAGCGGGCCTACGCCATCTGCGGGGCCATCACCTCCATCATGTGCGGCGAGGCATATGCCACGAGCGCCGAAATGGCTTCCATCCTAGGGGCGTTCCCCGACTACGAGAGGAACTCCAAGCACATGCTGAGAGTGATGCGCAACCACCGGCGTGCCGCTTACGACGCACCGGCGGAGGAATATGAGGGACTCACCGTGCCTCCAATGGGAATCAATGCCAAGAAGTGTCCGAAGGATCTACTCGATGCGGCCCGGAGCTCTTGGGACCGTGCCGTTCGGGTCGGCGAGGAGCATGGTTACCGCAACGCGCAGACCACGGTCATCGCGCCCACCGGCACCATCGGGCTCGTTATGGGCGCGGACACCACCGGCGTGGAGCCGGCATTCTCCCTCGTCCAGTACAAGACTCTGGCCGGCGGCGGCTCTCTGAGGATCATCAACAGAAGCGTTTCGAACGCCCTACGTCGGCTCGGCTACTCAAACAGCGAGACCGAGGCGATCGAGGAGTTCATCGTGGGGACCGGTCGCTTGAGCGGTTGCCCCACTCTCTCCGCCGAACGCCTGAAGGATCTCGGCTTCACCGCCGCGCGGGTTAGGGGGATTGAAAAGAAGATGAGCGACGTGTTCGACATCCGCTCCGCCTTCTCCCCTTCGATCCTCAGCGATCAGTTCTGCACCGGGACGCTCGGGATGTCGAAGGCCCAGTACGAAGACTCGTTCTTCGATACCCTCGGATACCTTGGCTTCACCACGACTGAGATAGACGCAGCCGACGAACATATCTTCGGCTACGGCACGATAGAGGGCGCGCCCGGTTTGAAGGACGAACATCTGGCGGTCTTCGACTGCGCCACCCCCTGCGGCAAGTACGGCAAGAGGTCGATCGACTGGCCTGCTCACGTCAGGATGATGGCTGCGGCGCAACCGTTCATCTCAGGAGCTATCTCCAAGACGATCAACATGCCATCCGACTCCACCGTGGATGACATCAGAGAGGCCTACAACCTCAGTCACACCACGATGAACAAGGCGTGCGCCGTATACCGCGACTGCTCCAAGTTGTCACAGCCGCTGATGAACCAACTCGTGGACACGGCCGAGTACGCAGAGGAGCGCGAAGAGGAAGAGATGGTAGAGAAGATGGTTGAGGAGACCGTCAGGGTGCTGCCTGTGCCAGAGCAGGAAGCCAAGCCGCTGGCCGAGTCCTTCGTTCAGGATTATATCACCAGTAGGAGACCACTGCCTAATGTGAAGGAACAGCGAGGCCTGAAGGCTCGGGTCGGCGGGCACACCGTGTACCTGACATCAAGCACATACGATGACGGTCGCTTAGGCGAGATCATGATCACCACCTCGAAAGAGGGTGCGGCTTGGCGCTCGATGCTCAACCAGTTCGCCATAGCCGTATCCATCGGCCTGCAGTACGGGGTGCCGTTGGACGCCTTCGTGAAGTCGTTCACGTTCCAGAAGTTCGAGCCCAGTGGGATGGTCACCGGAGGGAGCGGTCGGGTCAAGATGTCGACTAGCATCGTCGACTACATCTTCAGGGAACTGGGGATTCACTATCTCAATCGGGATGACCTAGCTCATGTCACTGAGGAGGATCTGGACAAGACGTCGATTAGCAAGCCCGCCATCACCGAAGAAGGCATCAGCCGCACTCAAGGAGAGAAGCGCGATCTCCAGATGACTCTGGAGGCCGCTGTCGCTCCCCTGGAGGATCTCGAGGCGCGGGTGCGCCAAGCCGCTCGGGAGCGTGGCTTCACTGGAGATATCTGCACCGAGTGCGGCAGCAGCCAGATGACTAGGAACGGGACCTGTCTGAGGTGCAACTCCTGTGGCGCTACCACAGGATGCTCCTGATTCGGGGCTCAGATCTCGAGTTCGATATTGAGGTTCTGAATCAGTTCCTTGTATCGGTTGCGAATCGTGACCTCGGTCACACCTGCGACCTCGGCGACCTCGCGCTGGGTCCTGCGCTTACCGCACAGCACGCTCGCGATGTAGATGATCGAGGCTGCGATTCCAGTGGGGCCGCGCCCGCTCGTGAGTTCCTTCTCCTGCGCGGCCGCAATCAGCTCGTATGCCTTCGACTGGACTTCGGCGTCCAAGTGGAGGCCGGAGCAGAATCGGGGTATGTAGTCCTCGGGCTTGGTCGGCGGGATCTTCATCTTGAGTTCACGGACCATGAATCGGTAGGTCCGACCGATCTCCTTGCGTCCGGTCCTGCTGGCCTCGCCAATCTCGTCTAGGGTTCTGGGGTTGTTGCACTGCCTGCAAGCAGCGTAGAGGCTGGCAGCGGCCACTCCCTCGATCGAGCGCCCACGGATGAGCCTCGCCTCGACGGCCTTCTTGTAATTCACAGCAGCCGCCTCGCGAATCGACTTGGGAAGGTCAAGACGGCTGGCCATGCGGTCTAGCTCGGCCAGAGCCATGGCTAGGTTTCGCTCGGTCGCGTTACTGACACGCGAGCGCTTCTGCCACTTCCTCATTCGGTAGAACTGGCTCCGATATCTGCTCGAGATGGCCTTGCCGGAGTAGTCCTTGTTCTGCCAGTCGATGTCGGTAGACAGTCCCTTGTCGTGCAGCATCACCGTCATCGGCGCGCCTGTACGCGCGCGCTGGTCTCCCTGCTCGGGGCTGAACACACGCCACTCGGCGCCTTGGTCGATCACGTTGTCTTCCAGCACGAGGCCGCAATCCTCGCATACGACCTCGCCCCTGGTCTCATCTCTGTTCAGGCTCCTACTTCCGCACTCACTGCACTTCACAGTGTCTTCAACCAGATAATCTGCCATTCCCTCACTCCACCTTTGCAAGCAAAGATAATGAATCCCGACGGACCATCTTATTTAAGAGTGACAGTATAAGAAAACCCAGCATTACCGTTGTGCTGAGAGGCTGCACACTGTAATCGAACGATTGAGAACGGTGAAATACACGGCAACCTTGGCTAGCATCGAGGAAGGTGGTGTAACCTTGTCGGAGCAATGGCCCCCGGAGCGAATAGGGCTGACGGCAGGCAAGAGGGTGCTCTTCCTGACCAAAGATCTCGAGTTGATTCGCAAGCAACTCTACGAGGGCGTGGACCTGCGCATGGAGGACCTCGATGTCAGCGATTTTCTCGATGACATCAACACCGATGTGATGACCCCGGCGTGGGTCTGCTTCGACCACGAACCGGCGATAATCGCGGAGAACGCCTACGCTGGCTTGGTACACGAGGGCAGGCGGGTGTTCGAGCCGCGGGCCTTGCTCGACGGCGACTTCGAGGTCATCGTCTCCGGGCATCGAAAGGGCACTGGATCGAGTCGCGAGACGGCAGCCCAGTGCGAACGCTGGTCGGGAGTCAGGATCGTCATCGCTGCCTCCTTCGCACCCATCCACGAGCGCAACAACATCAACCTCGGCCAGTTGATGGGCGACTACTCGATGCTTGAGCGCCTGCAGGACGGAGAGAGCATCTCGCTGGACGAGTTCACCTCGAAGTACGATCCTGTGACCAGGCTAATCATCGAGAACGGAGGGATCTTCCCCTTCGCCAAGAAACTCAAAGCGGGAGAGCTCCGAATTCCGGAATTGACGACGGGGGCTCGCCCGATGACCATGGTTGAGAAGATGATTGCGGGCAAGTTGCTGAGTCAGAACGGAGCGTCTCGCTACGTTAAGCCGGGCGACGCGGTGCTGGCTCAGGTCGACGGAGGCTATTCCCACGAGTTCACGACAGCTCAGGTTCACGAGTTCCTGAAGTTGGAGTATGGTGATGACTACAAGATCCCAAACCCATCGAAATACGCGGTTTTCGAAGACCACCTCTTGTACGCCACCGGCGTGCCCAAGTACGGTAGGTTCACCGAGAAGATACAGACGCTGCGCGACATGCAGGAGATGTTTCAGAAGCGCACTGGAGTGCGCGACTACTCGGCCGAGGACGGCATCAGCCCGGGCATCTGCCATCAGGTCGCACGGGAGGAGTTCATCGATGTTGGTGACTTCATCCAGTCGACTGACTCGCACACTTGCATGGGCGGTGCCACCAACGCCTTGGCCTACGGAGTGGGTTCAACCGAGTACGCCAACCTCATCCACAACCAATTCGCCTTCGTACAAGTACCCGAGAGCATACGCTTCGAGCTGATGGGCACTCTCGACCCGGGATGCACCGCGAAGGACGTCATCCTGCATATCCTCTGGAAGTACGCCGCGAACTCCGAGACCCTCGACAGGAGCATGGAGTTCGGCGGGCCGGGACTGGCTGGCCTGTCGATGGACGAGCGAGCCACTCTATGCAACATGGCTACCGAGTGCAGCGCCAAGACCGGGATATGCGAGCCTGACGACGCGACAGTCGAGTGGCTGATGCGACGCAGATCAGGTGTGAGCGAGGAGGATATCCGTGCCGACTTCATTATGCCTGACGAGGGCGCGAGATACGATGGCGGGGTCCACACCATCGACCTCTCTGAGATCATGCCGATGGTAGCTCATCCCGGGGATCCCGACAAGGGAATTCCGTCGGACCCGACCAACGGCGCCTACGTCCACGAGCTGGGTGAGGTAAGCATCGACATCGCCTACGCTGGCTCGTGCACTGCGGGCAAGGAGGATGATTTCGCTTACTACGCGCGGGTGACCGAGGCCGCCCTCGAGGCCGGCCTGACCATACCCGAGGACGTCGACTGCTACATCCAGTTCGGCTCGAAGACGGTCAAGGACCTGTCAGCGCGCAATGGTTGGACCGAGATGTTCGAGCGCGCTGGTGTCAAGCTCATCGACCCGGGCTGCGGCGCCTGCATAGGCGCCGGTCCGGGAATCAGTGATGATGCTGAGCAGGTCACCATATCGGCGATTAACCGCAACTACCAGGGCCGCTCAGGCCCGGGCAGGCTCTACCTCGCAAGCCCGTTGACGGTGATGGCCAGCGCCTTCACCGGGAAGATCGTAGCGTGGCACCCCGACATCTTCTCCTAGGCGAATCATGGGATGGCCTTCACTTTGCGAGTGCAACACCCCCCTCCGAACGAGTAGATTGAATAGACAGCCGTGGCCGCTACGACTTACCACAAGCAGGCCCCGTGCCATTCGGGTATTGGGAGGACCTGGTGGAGGGTTGCGGATGAGCGAAGGAAAACCATCAACTGGAAAACAGAGGCAGATTGCGATTAGCGAATTCTTCGAGAAGAACAAACACTTTCTGGGCTTTGATTCCTTACACCGAGCCATCATCACCGCAGTTAAGGAATCGGTGGACAACTCACTCGACGCTTGCGAGGAGGAGCGAATCCTCCCCGAGATCAGAATCGAGGTAAGTCGTCTCAAGGGCGACCGGATCGAATTAATCGCTCAGGACAACGGTCCGGGCATCCCGAGAAGTTCCATCGAGCATGTGTTCGGCAAGTTCCTGCTCGGCTCAAGATTCCATGCCATCCGGCAGACACGAGGGCAGCAGGGAATCGGCATCACGGGCGTTGTGATGTACAGCCAACTTACGACCGGCGCGAAGACACGCGTGGTCTCGAAGGTGGAGGGCGACTCCTCGGCGGTCTTCGTCGACTTGGGGATAGACACTAAGAAGAACAGGGCGATCAAGTCCGGGGAGATCAGGGACATCTGGATCGACGACGTCACGGGGGAGGAGGTCAGTCACGGTCTGCGACTGCAGACTGTGATGAACGCCAAGTACCAACGGGGCCGACAATCCGTGCATCAGTACCTCAGAATGACTTCGATTGTGAACCCGCACGCGACAATCACGCTAACGGTTCGAGACAGGGACGGCGGGATCATCGACGCAGGAAACTGGCCCAGGACCACTGACAAGCTCCCCAGGGTGGTCACGGAGATCAAGCCGCACCCACACGGAATACATCTCGGAACCCTCCAGAGAATGCTCCGCGAGGCTGAGGAGAGGAAGATGACCTCATTCCTGAGGCACAACTTCTCGGGCGTCAGCATGAGGGCCGCGAGGGAGATACTCGAGAAGGCTGGACTGGACGAGAGTCGGCAGCCTCGCAGAATCAGAGCCGAGGAGGCTCAACTCATCCTGGATTGCTTCCAGAAGGTGAAACTCCTCAACCCGCCCACGGATTGCCTCTCTCCTATCGAGGACCTCCTGATTAAAAAGAGCCTATCCAAGGCGATCGACTCCCGCTTCGCCTCTACAGTCACAAGAGATCCACAAGTCACTCAGGGGAACCCGTTCCAAGTCGAGATTGGTTTGGTTTTCGGCGGTGACCTCGCCGCTGACAGCCCGATTGAGATTCTCAGATTCGCCAATCGGGTTCCCCTGATGTACCAACAGGGCGGCTGCCTGCTGACCAAAGCGCTGGAATCGATAGACTGGAAGCGCTATGGGCTGGAACAGCCGGGTGGCCGTGGAATCCCGAAGGGGCCGGCCGCGGTGCTCATCCACTTGGCTTCGACCAATGTGCAGTTCACCAGCGAAGCCAAGGAGGCCGTGGCCGTTAACGAGGAGGTCCTAGAGGAAATCAGGAGGGCTCTATTAGAGGTCGGACGCGGACTGAAGAGTCACCTGAAGAAGAGTTCGCAGCGCAAGAAGGCACAGGAGAAGTTCGAGTTGATTAACGTCATTCTGCCCGAGATCTCCCGGAAATCCTCGCAACTCCTCAACAGAGAGGAGCCAAACCTTGCACCCATCATCACCCAGATTATGAACGCAGTGTTCTGCGAGGAGGAGCTCGGCTGGGACAAAGAGCGAAGGCTCGCTACCTGCGACATAACCGTGCTCAACTACACAGCCAGAGCCCGGGCATACACCATACTGGCCAAGTGGCCCGAATCGGATTACGTGGCGATGGAGAACAATCCCCTAGGGGGTAGAAAGGAGGCTCATGGGCTGTGGGCCTGGAGGCTCGACACGCTGAATCCGGGCACCTCGGCCACCATCTCATTCTCACTTTCAGGGCTCAGCAAGGGACAATGGAGTGATACTGACATCTTCTTCCGAGGAAACGGGGATATCATCGGAGCCACTAAAATTGACGAGAAACTGCTGGAGGAGATGAGGAACAGGGAGGCTCTGAGTGCTGCTGAGGAGGAGGTGCGCAAGGCAGAATCTGGAATCGGCCCACTGGCCGAGAGAGCTGAGGAGAACCTCCGGGATGATCCAGAACAAGAATCCACACCAGTGGATCCAGGATCATTGGACTGGGTCCCTAATCAGGAGGGGGGTGAGTGAGCATCTCCAGCCCAGAGAAGTCGAAGGAGGAGGTGATTCAGGCGCTGCACGGCGTCGCCTCCGAGATGCATGACAGGATGGTCAAGGGGAAACCCCCGACCATGACGCTGCCCGTGCGCTCGAAGAGCAACATCGCCTTCGATCAGAAGCTCGGAGTCTACAAGTACGGCAAGAAGAAGACCGTGCGAGACGCAACCAGTCTCGGCTCCGCTAGGCAGCTTCTCCGTTCACTGCATGTCACAGAGTTCATCGAAGAGATGATTCATGCCGGCAAGTCCTCGACTCTCAGGGAGATGTACTACATCTCCGAGGGCTGGGGTAATGGGAAGTTCCACTCTCAGAATGAGAGCAACAACCTCGCCGAGGACTTGGAGATCGTCACCAAGTGCCTGCGCGAGGACTTCCGACTCAGGCCTGAGGAGGACGGTGCCAGAATCATAGGTAACGTGACCTTCGAGGAGCGAAACCGCCGTGGGGACTGGATGCGCATCAACTGCCGCGACGACGTCGGGGATTCCGGCTACGGCGTTCCATACAATGTCGAGTCGAAGAAGCTCAGGCTGATCGAGCAGGATATCGACTTCGTCATGGCCATAGAGACCGGTGGTATGTTCGACCGACTCATCGAGAACGGTTTCGACGAGGAGGCTCGGTGTGCACTGATTCATCTGAAGGGTCAGCCTGCGCGCTCGACCCGTCGAATAATGCGGCGAATGAGTGACGAGTGGAAGAAGCCGATCATCGTGTTCACCGACTGCGACCCGTGGTCGTTCCGCATCTATGCGAGCATAGCATACGGCGCCATCAAGACTGCGCACATCTCAGAGTACCTCGCGACAAAGGGCGCGACCTACCTAGGGATTACCGCGGACGACATACTCGCCTACGACCTGCCGAGTGACGACTTGTCGAAGCAGGATCTTGGGGCGCTCAAGGCCGAACTGAGCGATCCCCGATTCTCGACCGGATGGTGGCAGCAGCAGATTGAGATGATGCAGGAGATGGGGAAGAAGGCCGAGCAGCAGTCACTTGCGAAGTATGGTCTGGACTTCGTCACTGACACCTATCTGCCTGAGAAGCTCGCTCATCCGGATGTGGGGCTTGGATACTGATTGAGAAGCCTGATAGCGCAACGCCATCACCTCGCTACGTGACCGGGGGAGCGATGCGTTGGGCGAAGCGTCTCGCTGGGGCTTCCTTCCTTCTGCTGTTAATCGGTGTCATATCCCTCTGGCAAGCGGAGGCTTCGATCTATGACAATCTGGATCCAGGGCAAAATCACCTCTTGGAGTTGGAGGCTGGGCAGAGCGGTGAGGTGTCTCTGACTGAGACTGGGAAGTATGTCGCTCTGCGAATCGAGGGAGGTGGTGAGGCTGAGCTAAGGCTACTCAACAGCACCGGAGAGGAAGAGGAGGGTGCGACTCCGGGTGTCTGGGAAGCAAAGCGTGTCACTGAGAACGGGACCAGTTACATGCCAGTCAGAGTATTCACAGCAATTGAGGCGGGTACATACACACTGCATAATGACGGTGATTCCACCCTGTGGCTGGTAGACGACGTTTCGGCGGGAGCCGCGCTGTTCAAGGATCGTTGGTTCGTGTTGATGTTTCTCGGCTGCTCCTTGGGGCTGCCACTTGCAGGGGTGGCTCTCTTTCTGGCCATCATCGATTGGAGGCGCGCCAAGAAGGGCGGCTCTCCGGTAATCATCCCCTCCGAAGGCAGGCTTCCCACCACAGACGAGCTGTACCGGGAGTATCGCGGCCTGCCCCAAAGCGAGGTAGAGCGGGACGTTCCCGATCCATTCGTGGGTCAGGTTCCGGTCGCTGATGAGCCTCAGCGAGAGGAAGAGAAATCAGACTGGCGCGGCTGGGACGAAGGCTGATTACTGCTTCTTCCTGATTGCGACCATGATCACTGATATCACAAGAACTGCCGCGCCTAGATAGCCAATCATCTGACCAAAGGGATCAATTTTGTCTCTCATGTCGCGACCGTCTTGACACTGGCCCTCATCAAGATTGAGAGCTTCTCCAATTGTGCCTGCCTCGTCTTCGCATCCATCTGCAATCCTCTGATCAATGTTATCAACTATTATTGAAGCAACAAAGGACAAAGCCAGCATCAGCAATCCTGCGATGACTAGTACTGTGACTATTACCGTCTTCCCGGTTCCCATGGCAGTTTTACTAGTTCGTCAGATATTATCCTATGCTCAAGTTGGGTTTTTAATGGCCTTCGACTACCCAACCTTAGGTTGGGAAGCCAGTGGTCAGTTTCGACGAGGCACTCACGATACTGGAGAACCCGACTCGTCGCCAGATTCTGAGACGATTGGTGAAGGAGCCTCACTACCCCCTACAACTCTCCGAGTTGCTGGATGTGAGCCAGCAGGCGGTCGTCAAGCACCTCAAAGTCTTGGAGGAATCCGAATTCGTCGATTCCGAGCGTGTTCCCTCTGAGAAGGGAGGGCCTCCGAAGAAGATGTACAAGGTCGACCAATCGTTCTCCCTGCGCCTTGACCTCGGTCCCGACTTGTTCCGCGCAGAGCACAGGAAGATACCAGCCGGAGGTCCAATGCGCCTGTCTCACAGGCTTCCGAGGGAATTGGACAGCGTCGTTGACCGACTAGGCACCCGGCGTAAACTGCCTATGGTCGAGGCTATCGGGATCCTAGCCGAGCTTGATTCGGCCCTAGAGCGCATAGACGAGCATAGGGATGCTGTGATCGCTCTGCACCAGCAGGTCATGCGCAAGGTCTCGCCGAGCATTTCGGAGCACTCGGAGTCTTACGAGGAGAGGCAGCTTGCGCATGCCATCATGAACCAACCTCGCAGACCCTTGGACCTGGACATATTCTCCCAGAGGCTCCGCATCCAGTCGATGCGCGCCGAGGAGATGATGGAGAGCCTGCGCGAGCGACTGATGCGCGACTTCGCAGCCAGCCAAGGCAGGCTCGTGGCGGCCCGCGAGGGCACGCCGCTGCCTTGGTGGCTGGCGCGCTGAGTCTCAGAAGACCATGTCATCGTCGTCGTCGAGGTTGGCGATTAGGCTGCTCTTCTCGGCGAACCTAGTGAGAGCCTCTATCCTGCGTCCGTACATCACCACGCCGACAACGCCAATCAGGGCGAAGGTGGCACCGAGGATGATGGCCGGTACGGAGTACTGAGCAATGACTTCGATGCCGACATCCAGAATGCCCAGATTGGAGCCCATCTTCTTAGAGACCTTCTGAATGTTGTTGGTCTCGTCGGTCTCAACGATCACATTGTCTGGGTCGACCACGACGACGACATCGTGCCTGCCGGCCTGGACCATGTACAGTAGGGCGATTAGAGGTGGATCCTCATCATTTGCAGGCATGATAGCTTGGACGATCTGGCGGTAGACGATGTTCCCCTCGTCACATCCGTTCTTCTTGATGTCGGACTTAGACTGGTCGACGCAGAGGATTATGTTGACGTTTGTGGCGTGCGCGTTGCCAACGTTGACGACTTGTACGTTCACCGATAGCATCTCTCCGACATCGCCGGTATAGGTCACCACATCAACATCGAGTATCTTCAAATCCGGCGCTCGCAGGCGCAACTCGACGATTTGCTCGTTGGTATCGCAGTTCGGGGGGTAGTTGTCCGGGAGTCCGTCCTTGTTCTCGTCGAGTGTGCAGGAGTCGTCCCACACCGCGGTCTCGTCGTAGTCTCCTCCGGCTTCAGCCGAGCCGAATGACGAGAGGACTTTGATTCCAATCTCCCTGTTAGACAGAGACGCGGTTGGGTCGATTGCGATTATCACGACGATTTGCAGAGTGGAGTATGCCTCCATCATTGGCAGGGTGACAGCGTTGGTAGTCGCATCGAGGTAGCAACCCTCGGTAGGTACCTGATCGCCCAGCATCAGAGCGACGCAGGGCTTCTCGGTCGGGTACTCCGTGTTGAAGTCCTCGAGCAGTGCGAAGGAAATCTGCCAGTCGCTCAGCGTGTTCATGCCGGGCACGGTGTCCCAGCCCGCGCCGATGACTATCGTGTGGTTGTGCAGAGTGGGCTGGTCGGGCATGTTGCCGAAATTGGTGACGTTCATGGTGAATCTGACGATTCTACCGGGAGCAGTCGTCTTGATTCGACTCTCGACCAACGGATCGACTTCGATCCTCATGTCGTGGAACTCCACGACCTCGACTTGCAACTCGATGGTGTCACGCAGTTTAGTGCCCTCGTAGGCCTCCTCGCTGAGGACATTCAGAATCACAGTGTACTGGCCTGCATGGGTCATCTCGGGAACGTTGAGGAGGATTGGGACGGTCTGCGATTCGTCACGATCCAGCTCTTGGAACAGTATCCTTGGGATTTCTACGTCCCAGACGTGCGAGCCTCCGAACGAATCGGTAATCGAGGCCACGGTGATGTCGTATCTGTCGGCCCCGTTGCCCTTGTTCTCGACGGTGGTATCCAGCTGATAGGACTGCCCTGGGTGCAATGCGAGTATGGTCTCGGGGACGCTCGCCTCGAGGATGTACTCCTGAACCACGTTCGTCAGCAGGACCACGGAGTCGCGTACGCGTGGCGCGCCTTGGAGATGGGCCTTCACAGAGACCGAGTCACCCAAGCCGGCAGTGGCGTTGTACGGCGCGCACATGATTGCCGTGACCGTGAACGGTGTGTCGATTATGGACCAGTAACGAGGTGAGTAATCGGGTATCCCATTGCCTCCCGGTGCTTCGGAGAAGTCCAAGTCGACGGTCCAGTGGTCGAATCTCCATGTCTGCTCGGAGATCTCCGGAGGCCTTTCCTCAGGGCCTCCGGGTGTGGTGAATATCAGGTGACCGGGAGTGAAGTGCTTGGTGACTTGTATATCGAATTCCGAGCAGTCGCCAGGCAAAACGTACTGGGTGGTGTCACCCAGTTGGAACACGATGTTGCCGGTGCTCTTGATCGAGACATTGATCCACAGCTCGAGGACGTCGAAGGTCCCTTGGTCGATGGACAGCACAGGCTCTCCAGTGGACCATCCCTTCAGGTAGATTACGAAGGTCCCCGGCTCCTGGGAGGTGGGTACACTGATCTGCAGGTTGCGTGTTATCGACTGACCCGGGTCTAAAGATAACGAGGTCGGGAAGGAGATCCCCCAACCGAATGGCAGGGCCCATTCGACCTGACCCTCTAAAGTGGATGGATCGTAGAAGGCGAAGGTATCGTACACGTTCCCTGTATTCGTCACCGTAATCGAGAATATCGCGGACTGCCCCTGTTCGACATCGACCTGGAAGTGGCTGGTATCGAGGTTGATGCCATGTACCACGTCCATCAGCGTCAGCGTGAGCCTCTCGTCTCGTATGGCTGGGTCCTTGTAGGACACTGCAGACACCGTAATCGTTGCCAACTCGTCGCCGTGCGCCTGATAGATTGACGGAGCGCGGACACGCATGTACATCGGAACCACGTCACCTCCTCGGAGGAATACCGGAGTAGAGTCGAATATCGGTGTGTGATTCGTGGTGAAGAACAGAGTAGCGGTCCAGTTGTTAGGGACCCCCTCCAGGGTCACGGTGAACGTGTCGGCGACCAGTTCTGCCGGCCCGGGGGTCGGGTTCGAGATCGTCATGTTGTACAGAGTCTGCTCGCCGGGCTCGATAGTGTGGTAGTAGGTCTCGGTCTCGTCGAGGGCGACCTCGACGAGACCGGTCAGGACGTGTACGTAGCACAGCGTGTAGGAGCCGCCGTTGCTTATTTCGCTGCACTTGTTGGTGTCTGACCAAGCGATGTGGGCCCCGCTGCCTAGGTCATTGGCGAATGCCGGGGGCTGGCCGAGGTCGGGGACGGCCGGAGAGTTCGGGCCCAGTTTGTCAGACTGCCACTCGGTGATGGGGATGATCTCCCACGGGTCGAGGATGCCGGCTGCGAGTGAGTTCAGCGGGAAGCCTTCGGGGTAGTCGTCGTTGGTGTGGTTTAGCTTAGTGTAGACGACGGTCTCACCCTGAGTCCCATTGTAATTGTCCAGCCACGAGAGGTGCACGTTGTCGAACGAGTCCGTGATTATCGCAGGCATGTGCGAATTGGCTCCGAACGGCAGGTCCGTCGGGATCCCGTCGATTCCCTCGACTTCGGAGACCGCCGAATCGACAATCTGCTTGATTCCGTAGGAAGGCAGTCCGTCCGGGGCGCCATCCCACTCGCCCGCTCCCCTCAGTCGCAGACGGGTGTAGTAGATTTCGTAATTGACGTCGATGTCGAAGCCGTAGGCGCGCCCGTCCATCCAAGCGAGGTGGGTGTTGCCGGAGGTGTCGACCGAAATCGCCGGATGGAGGCTGTAGGCGTCGTTGAGGGTGATTCTGGTGTCGTTGACAACAACCAGGTTGCCGTAGCCGAGGCCGTCGATGGATGGGCCGATGTCCTCGATGTACCTGTCAGCAGTGTAGTCGACGAAGGTTCCCGAGTCGCCCTTCTGCCAAGTCGGAGGCGGGTTCTGCAGGAGGGAGAGGGGGTCTAGAACTGTCATGAATATCTCTCGCGAGTTGTTCGTGGACAGGTAGACCATGGCTTCGACCATCAGCTGCAACTCGGCCGAGTTCGAAGAGGACGTCGGGAAGCTGTACATCATCCCCTCGGCATCGGTCAGACGCGTGTTGGTCCCGGGGCATGTCCTCGTGCCTAGGCTGATGAAGCCGTTCGGGCACTGGGCGAGGTCCATCATGTGGGAGCCGACGTTTGTGGAGCCAGCCCCGAATCCGGCAGCGAGCAGTGGGACCGGGATGATGCCGGCGATGACGCAGGCGTCGTGAGCCTCGTTGATGCTCTGGGTGTCATCTGACTGCTGCGCGGGGTCGCCGCCGTACGGGCCCTCGTCGGAGATCGGGATGACGATCTTGGTCGCGTTGGGATTCCAGTGGTGATCCAACTGGGTCGGAGGATTGCCTGGGACGTTGCCTTGGGCGTCTCGCCACGACAAACAAGCCCAATTGGAGCCGGGGCCCCAGAATTCGCTGTAGTAGCCACCATCCTGAGGCAGATTGACTGCGCCGCCGTTGTAGACTACCTCAGTCAGCTCCCTGATTCCGCCGGAGTCGTCTCCGGGAACCAGCCCGAGGGGGGTCGAACGCGGTCCCTGGCCACCGGAGCCTCCGGTCTGGTAAGCAGCGGCGCAATTGCCGCTGGTGGCAGCGGCCGGCCAGTTGCCGCTGAGAGCGTAGAGGGTCTCGTAGACTGTCATGTTGGCTCTCAAAAGCATCGGCTTGAGGCCCTCGAAGAAGCCGCCGCTGGCGAAGTAGCCGCCATAGAAGACGACGCACATGTCGGCCCACTCGGTGTTCATCGAGCCGGAGGTGTCGATAGGTGCCACGATCTCGACCTTTCCGCCTCTGGTATCGTCCCAGACGATCTGGACGAAGTCATCGGCGTCCACGGCCACGTCGGGGTGGCCCTTGTGGCCGATGATTGGGGTGAGTAGCGTCTCGCCGACAGCCACGATTGCTTCGCGGGACTGCAGGTCTGGCTCGATCATCGAGTAGTAAATCTGAGGCTGCTGGTAGTACTTGTCCAATGGCTCGAACGAATCCTCCCAGACGATGTGGGCGTTGTTCTCGGAATCGACGTCAATGGCGGGCCAGTCCCTGTTCTGGGTATGCACCGAGACCTCGAAGTCGTCGATGATCGTTATCACTGCGTCCACAGCGGAATCACCGTCCTGGTCGTCCTGCGAGGGATCGAGCATGGTGTAGAAGATCGTCCACTGACCGGCCTTGTCCGTCCAGGTGATGTGTACGTTGTCGTCGTGATCGACTCTGATGTCGGGATGCCATGCTCGGTGCGCTCCGGGGTTGGAGATCTGGGTCTCTAGAATCAGCACGTCCCCTCTCGGATTGTGCATCTGGTACCAGAGGTGCTGGGTGTTGCGGCTCCACACGATGTGCACATTGCCCATGGAATCGGCATCTGCGGTGACCATTTTGTCATTGGCGGAGCCGCCGTTGACGATCTGTATGGCGTCGGTCAGCACGACCTCGCTCGCCTCGGCTTTTGGGAATTCCATCACCGCGAACGTGCTCATCATCATCAGAAGAACCATCGTTATGCTGTTTCTCATCTTTCCAGTTTCCATTTCATAGCCTCCGGCAACGCCGCTGTATCGTCCTTGTTCGCCTTCCTGCGATACTTAACCTCGACCCCCAGCCGTCACATGCGCACGCGAGAGCGCGTGCAGTGGAACGCTTGCTCAAGCCCATTCGGATGGATCGAAGTCACGACCGAACCCACCAGTCTCGTCGGTGTGGATCTCGGTCGGCTCGGAGTGAGTCTGCGGTTGGTTGCCTCTGCTCTGGGTCTTCTTGGCGATCCAGTCGTCGACGGGGCCCGGCTTGCCCTCTCCTGAGCCATACCCGAACTTGATCTTGTGAATCAGAGCGAGCTTGGTGAGCCAGAGGTGACGCATATTGTGCATGAACTCGTTCTGGGTCAGGCCGTCGAACCAGACCGGCCTCGAGAGATTGAACGCCTGCAGGGGTCCAGGAACCCCCTCTTGCTTCTTGCCGACGTGCAGAACCCAGTCCAAGTCTGCCTGAGTCAGGTGGATCCTAATCTCGTGCAGCCACTTCTCCCACTCTCCGGGGTCGTTCACCGAGTGGCTGTTCATCTCCTTCTGCTGGCCGTTGTCGACCCGGGTGACGGAGTAGATTAGGACGAGGTTTCGATTCTTTGGGATGACGACATTGAACACGTGGCCCTGCTTGGTGGGAGGGTAGCGGACGTGCAGGTGCAGCATGGCCTGCTGGTCTGCGACGTCGCGGGCCTCGAGGCGTTCGCTCCGGAGCCATTCGCGGACTGCGGAAGCGGCATCGCGGGCGTTCACGGAGAGAGTTGGAGCACCCGCCCTATTTGAGAACGCCGAGTAGGGGGTTGATTGAGAACGCACCGATGCTATTCCAGATAGTTGCGTATCTGCTCGGCCATACGGGCTCCCTCGTCGGGGTCGAGTTGAGTGCTCTTGAACGGCCAAGCGAGGCCGCTACCGTCTTCGGACTTTGGTATGATGTGGAAGTGGACGTGGGAGACCGACTGGAAGGCGGCCTCGCCGTTGTTCTGCAGGACGTTGAAGTCCACCGTCCCGCTGACAGCGAGCACGGCCTGCGAGATGCGCGGCAGAACCCTTCCGATAGCCGCAGAGGACTCGTCGGAGAGGGCGTCGAGTGTGATGGCCTGCTCCTTGGGGACCACAAGGGTGTGCCCGGGGCTGAACGGGTTGATGTCGAGGAAGGCGAAGACGTGCTCGTCCTCGTACACCTTGTGACAGGGTATCTCGCCTCGGATGATGAGGGTGAAGATGCTCGGCTCAGGCTCGCTCATGCTGACCCTCTGATCTGACTATGGCATCGGCCAGTAACATCAAGCCCTCGAGATGCAGTGCCGTGGTCAACTCGGTGTTCATGACGCTGGAAGCGTCGGACACCTTGATTCCGGTGCCCCGTATCTCGTCGAGGGCGGCGGCGGCGAGTGATCTCTCGTCGCCGTTGCCGTTGACATTCTGCATGATTGAGCAGATGCTGGCTGAGACCTGGCCAACCGGGTGGCCGGCACCAGCGGATAGTGAAGCGATTCTATCGGAAGCCTCGCTCGAAGCGGCGTCAACGACTGAAGAGCCGCCGAACGAAGCGTCCTTGGCCCAGTTTCCTGCGTGTGATCCAGCGCTCTGGCCGCTCACGAGGTCGTCTAGCAGTAGGTTGCCCGGGAGCATTCCAGCTCCGTGGACGCCTGTGTTAGCAGAGCGCCCAGCAGCATAGAGTCCAGTGAACCACATCTTGCCGTCGTCGAAAGTGACTCTGCCCTCCTCTCCGACGGGCGCGCCACCGGTGGTGGCAGCGATGCTGGGCGAGACCGGTATCACTTCCACGGAAGTGTCCAAGCCCGTCCTTTCTCTCACCCGTCTAGCAGTCTCGGCGAACCAAGGAGCAGCGTCGGATTCCAAGCCACGCAGGTCGAGTACGCAATCCTCGCCCTCTAGGACTGCTTCGGGGCCCACGTCGTCTCCGCTCTCCTTGCACAGCCTGCCACCCGAGCTCAACAGCTCAATCGGCAGTTGCATGTCCGTGTCTCTCACAGTGAGAGGGTGCATCGAGGAGTGTGCCATACCGGACAGTCCGACGCCTGCGGCGGCGGCAATGGCGGCACCGGTTCCAGCACCGTTCAATGGCGAAGACCAGAGGCCCTGGTGGCCTTCCGTCGCTAGGACGACGGCCTTGGCCTGAATGGCTGAAACTGCTCCGCTCAGAAGGTCGAGAGAGATAATGCCGCGCACCTGCTGGTTGTCCATGGCCAGAGACAGTGGGACGAGGTCGGAGCGGCGGGGGATGCCCCTCTTGATCGCCTGTTCCTCGAGGATGCGAGTAACTTCTCTGATGGTACCATCACCACAGCCGGTCAGACGGGCCCGGCTGTGCCCTGGTGCCTCGGAGGCGTGTGGCAGGCCGCCGTCCCTGCGCCGCAGGACCAGGCCCCACCTTTCCAGTTCGGCGAGGACCGAGACGGCCTCGCCGCAGGTCCGAGCCGCTGCGACCCTGTCCGTCGAGTCTCCACCCGCCGAGACGGTATCATCCCTGTGAGCGGTAGAATCGACCTCGTCGATGGAAGCCGCGAGGCCGGAGAGGGGAGCGGCGCCCGAGGCGGCCCCGACACCGGAAGAGTCGATCATCAGAGGTATGGTGCCGGCATCTGCGGCTGCAATTGCCGCACGCAGCGCGGCGGGGCCGCTTCCAACAACCACGATGTCCCACGACTCCATGGTGACTCGGTCAGAGCCACTCGCAATCGCGCCATGAACGTGACGCTCGGGACCGTGTCCCGATTCCACTCAATCAGTCATGGAGAGAGTTAGCCTTCTAACTGCGGATGCGGCGTCCGACATCCTCTGTCCAACGCTCTCCGGCTGCACCTTCGAGGAGAGTGTGGTCTGGACCACTATCGACGACAGCGTCTCGCCATCCTCCCCCCTAAGGGTCACTTGCACGGGGTGCGAGCCAAGCTCGGAATCGGGCCAAGCTAGGCCTATCCACAGAACGATCGCGTCGTCGAGGAGGCGTCCGAGCGAATCCACCTGATCCACCACTCGAGACCTATCGAGGCGTCGGGAGGGCGGTGCCTCGACCCTGAGGGTCTGCAATGCGGGCTCACCCTCGGCGACGACGACATCCACCTTCACGTTGGTCGTTCTGCCAGTGTTGTTGTGGAGCAGTACGAACAAGTCGGCTTGGCCCTGCGAGCAACGAGGTGGCAAGTCGAGGTCCAGCCTCCATAGCTCCTCGGTCAGCGTGTGGTCAACCCTGATGGCCGAGTCCTGCAGCCTGTCAATCAGGCGGAAGAGCCCCGGCTCCCAGGCTTTGGTGTGCGCCAGCAGGGTCTTCAGCGACTTCAGGTTGAACTTGTTCGAGTCGTCCGTGAGCCCGTCAATCGCTGCCACCTTGAAGACGCGCTTAGCCTCAGTCAGCAGCCGCGCGTCGTCGAGCAATCGCTGCTCGTTCAGATGCAGGGCACGGAGGAGGTGCTCTATGGCGGAGTCGGCGGTCTGATCTATCCTGACGCTCTCGGCCAGCGAACTCACCCACTCGTCCCAAGCCCCCGCAGTCTCCGGATCCAGGTGGGCGACCATCAGGTCGGTCAGTGGTCTGTCCAAAACGCTGTGATGTAAGGTGGGTGCGTGCAGGGACAGGAGTGGAAATGCGTTCGAGCGCATTGGTATGGACTCATCGAGTCTCATCGAATTGAGCAGGCACAGGACTCCTAAGGCCGCGGAAGCCCCCAGCAGCAGTGAGCCCAGCGACTCACCAGTGTCCAAGTTCCACACCGCGACGATCGATAGCGTTCCGAGCAATGCTGACAGGAGCCTGATTCTCTCTCTGAGTACCCTTTCACGAAGCGTGTTGAGGATGCGCTCGACCCCGGGGTAGGCGTCCATCGACCTCTGTCCACCATCCCTGAGCTTGAGGCGGTCTCGCGCAGACATCCCAGCGAAGACGGCGGCCATATTGGTTGGGACTAGGAGAAGGGCCAGGATTGAGAAGGCCGCGATGGCTGCCTGGTAAGAGGCGAACTCCCACTCGGCCAGGAGGAGGAGTGCTGTCGCGGGCGCGATGAGTGAGAGGAGGAGTCGGAGTTCGGGGGCCGGGCGCATCGTCGCCAGACGGGTCCAGAAACGCCTGCCGGCGTCTCTTGCTGCGACTCTGCGAGGGAGGGCACGCTGCCTGCTGTCAACGAACTTGCTCGAGTCCGAGTAGGGAGTCGGAAGGGAGGAGCGGGGGGGCTCCATGGAACTCCGGAAGACAAAGTGTGTTTGATGGCATCGGCTTAATTCCGCCTTCGGAGCCGTGGTTTTGCGAGCGTCACCTTTCTTGAAGGGGGCGTCGTGGGCCAAGCGGGCGCGTAGCACAGCCTGGATAATGCACCGGCCTCCTAAGCCGGGGACCGCGGGTTCGAATCCTGCCGCGCCCGCCACTCTCTCAGCCGAAAGCGAGGCCGTGAGTGTGACCTGCCCGAGCTACCTTGTGGAGGAAGTTCTCGAACGGGATTCGCGCGTGCATCGAGCGCGTCAGTTGAGCGTCGCAGTCGGCCAATGCCGACAGCACCTCCTCCCTTAGGGCATCGGGCAACGAGAGTCTCCTGCCAACCAGCACGTCATGGAGTTGGGAGACGACATCATCCGAATCCAGACCGTGATCGTTCATCAGGCGGTCGACCTCGGCGAGCGCGCCGGCCAGAATCCGCTTCTTGCGACCGCCCCTGCTCTCCCATCTCCACTCGACCACCCTACCCCTCAGTGCGAGCTCGAGCAGATGCCTGCCCGACTGCAAAGTCGTCGCCTGCACCAGTCTATGGACGGCTGACCTGTCGTGGGCCAAGCCTCTGATGTGCAGCATCTCGAGGGTGAATAGGGCCTTGCGCAGATTGCCCTTCGAGATGTAAGCTATATCCTCCAGGACCCCGTCAGCAGCCCCCACCCCCTCAGTCTCGGCGACGGTCCTCATCCTGTCGAGCATGGTTGCGCGGCTCGTCGAGGGGATTCGTATCATCTGAGTGCGGGAGCGCAGGGCGTCGATGATGCGGGAAGGCGCTCTTGCCACGAGGACGAATCTCGAGGCCGAGCCGGTAGTCTCCATCATCCTACGAAGGTAGGCCTGCCGGATAGAGCCTAGATAGTCGGCGTCCTCCAGCACGATGAGACGGCTGATTGGGAGCACGCCGGGAGCCAACTCGACCTCTTTTCCGGCAGGGGCGACATCCTCGGCCAAGCCGGTCACAATCCCCCTGTCGAAGGCATCCAAGCTGAGCCTTCCCGCCAGAGTGTCAGTGGAGCCCGGGCCTCCAGGGCGCAGGAAGGCCTCGAACTGCGCCATCGCCCCGCGCTGGCGCACTAGGTCGCGTGCCTGCAGAATGTGGGTGGTGGATTTCCATCCGGGGCCTAGGACCTGTCGAGCGACTAGGCGCCACGAAGCCGTCTTGCCTACCCCAGCCGGCCCGGTGATCAACAGGTGAGGCGGGTCTGCGGACAGGCTGGCCGAGGCGAGTGCCTCTCGGAGCTGAGCTGGCACCGCCAACTCGTCGAATGTCCGAGGTGCGTGAGTGTTGAGCCAGCCCGCCACGAGGGGTCGTCGAATTGGCGGGACTTGAAGACCCCGCTGCTCACTCGGTCTTCAGGATCTTGTGGCGGCCTTCCTTACGGGGCTTTACGAAGATGCGGTAGCCGCACTTGTGGCAGGACCTCCCGGTGGTTTGCGCCTCGTTCCAAGCCAGGTGTCCGCAGCGCAGGCACTTGTAGCGGATCTCGAGCGGATCCATCGACGATTCGCAATGGCTGCATTTCGGCGGCTCGGTGGAGCTCGAAGCCCTTTTGTCAGTACGGTTGCAGTTCCTACACTTGTGGAGTATCATACGGTCTGCTTCCTTAGCCATCGGGCCGGCGACCTTGCAGGCCTTCTTCAACCTGTCCTATGCTTCAGCGGGCCCTTCGGGCCCGTTCGCATATGGCGACGAAGTTCTCGAATATCCGCGCACCGTACTCGGAATCGTTGACTTCGGGGTGGAATTGCAGGCCGAAGCGGTCTCCCGACTCTTTCTCCATTCCCTGCACCTTACACGAGTGGCTGTGAGCGGTGATGCTGAATCCGGAGGGCACCTCCGTGACTTCGTCGTTGTGGCTCTCCCACACCGTCTGCTCCGCCGGTGTGCCCTCGAACAACTGTCCGCCGCCACCGACCAGCGAAATCGAGGCGGGGCCGAACTCTGGCTTGGGCGCCTCGGCGGTCTGGCCGCCGTAGTGGCCAGCCATGAACTGGTGCCCGGCGCATATCCCTAAGATCGGCACATACAGGCCGAGGTAGGCAGCGCAATTGCCCAACTCGCCTGTCAGACCCACGCGGGCTGCTCCGCCTGAGAGGACCAGTCCGTCAATCTCCCGAAGGTCGTCCAGCGGGGTGTCGTTGGGCAGAATCTGAGTGTCTACTCCGAGATATCGCAGCATGCGCCACTCGCGGTGGGTCCACTGGCCGCCGTTGTCGATGACATCGATGACGAGAGACTGCTCACCCATGTCGAACCCCAGTGGGGGCGGGTGATGAACAATACCCTATCAAAGATTGAAAAAGAGGGTCGATGTCGAGGAGCCCTAGCCCTGATGGTGTAGTGGCCTATCATGCAGCCCTGTCGAGGCTGCGACCCGGGTTCAAATCCCGGTCGGGGCGCCACTCACTCAGCACCGGCGTCGTAGCCGGCCTCCCACCAATCGTCACCCTGTTCATCGATGCTTTTCCATCCTATGAGGGGGAAATCCACGCCTCGAAGGAGCAGAGTCGCAGCGTGCTGCTGTAGTCGCGCTTGATTCGCAGCGCCGGCTCAGGCGTGCCCTCCAGGCGAGTTGGGAGTGCGGAGCGAATGGCGGCGTTTGCAGCGTCGATCTCAGATTCTGCAACCACCACTCTGCCCCTGATCATGGAGGGGGAGGTTCTGTCAAGCAAGGGAGCGAGCACCGGCAGGAACTCGATGGAACGATGAGGGAGATTGACAAGGACAAGGTCCCAATTACCTGCGATGGTCGTGTCCCCTGCCAGTTCAGTGGCGTCGGCCACTCCAACCATCATGTCATCGTGGACCCGCGCGAGGGGGCTCGGCTCGCTCGGGTAGTCCCTGCGGTCCCAGCGACGCAGGTTGTCGAACAGCATCTCTACCGCGTCGGGGTTCAGATCAGAGGCTAGGGCATCCCCCACCAGGCCGGGTTCGCCCAGCAGTGTCGCGAGAGCCGGGCCGACCCCGCAGAAAGGGTCGCAGACGCGAAGCGGTCTGCCGAGCAAGGAGCGGAGCTCCTTGGCAAGTGCTAGAGTCTCGAGTCGCTCTGACTGGAGCTTTGTGGAGAAGTAAGCCCTTCTCGGGTCGCAGAGTATGCTCCTACCGGACTCCCTGACGTGCACTTTTGTGTCACTGAGGTCTGCTGGGATGTCGTGCAGGAGGATCTCATCACCTCGCCTCGCTCCGATGGGAGACAACTCTCGGATTCTGAATTCACCGAGGACGCCGTCATCAGAGAGCACCAGCCTGATATGGGGGTGAGACTGGAGCTTGGCCTGCGCGATTTGGGAAGCGTAGCCGGCGACCTCGTCTTCGATTCTGACAATCATCATGTCACCCACGAACTCGTGAGAGGATGGCCATGCCTCCCGGTGGCGCTCCACCACCTCATCGCCCACGAGTGTGGATAGGTGGCCCCACCAATCGCTGTCCGCTCTCTCGTCGATTTCCCCCTCATGACTGGTGACATCGAATGACGCAAGCGCTTGGGGAAGCTCTAGCGGCGCTCCTGGATCGAGCGGAATCAGTCGAGCAATGCCGTCTTCTGAGGCGAACACCCTCATCCCCGGAGCGAGCCATCCTCGACTGCGGATATGGCCGAGAGCATCCTCGACTTGGTGGTTAGGGACTAGCAGATGGCGCATCACGTTCATGACGGGCAGCGGGGCAGCCCGCTTCACCATGACGGACGATGAGCCCGCTCCCGGCCTCTGGCTGATCGGCATCGGACCGGGTGACCTCGACCACATGACCGAGCGTGCCCGCAGCGTGGCTCGGGGCTGCTCCAAGCGATACCTCGAGGGTTACACAGCGGTCCTGCCCCAGAGGGAGGAGGAGCGCCTCGAATCCGTGATTGGCCCTTGGGAGAGACTCATGCGAGATAAGGTGGAGAAGCCTGCGGAGCTGCTTGCCTCCGCGCGCAGCAAGGCTGTGGCACTGCTCGTCGTCGGTGACCCGATGCAAGCCACCACGCACATCGATCTGGAAGCCAGATGTGCCGAGCAGGGCATCGGTTTCTATGTCATTCCAGGATTGAGTGTGACCGCTCTCGCGGTCTCCCTCTCGGGAATGCAATCGTATCGCTTCGGCAGGCAGGTCACGCTGCCCTTCGCAGTCGGGGACTACCTGCCGACATCGCCTCTGGAGATACTGTGCAACAACTTCGAGAGTGGTCTGCACTCGCTCGTGCTCCTCGATCTCGACCCCACTGGGATGGGCGTCGAGCGGCCCCGACCCATGAGCCCGGCCGAAGCGGTCGGGCTGCTCGAGAAGATGGTCGAGCGGCTGGAGGGGGGAGAAGACGGGCTCCGGGCCAGTCTGGAGCGCCCCGTCAGGGAGTGGAGCGGGATTCTTCTCAGTGACCTAGGCACAAAGCAGGAGCGCGTGCTGTCCGGGCATCTGGGGGATCTGGCCGAGTTGAGGGGGGGGACGGTCCATGCGTTCGTACTCCCAACTGAGTTCAACGGATTGGAGGAAGAGGCCTTCGAGCGCCGCAGAATCGGTGGGTGAAGGTCGACGCACTCAAACGGGGGCCACGGCTCGCGAAGGCAGGGATACGATGGCGAAACCACCGGCAGAGGTTCGTTTCCCGGGGGATAGGACCCGCCGCAAGAAAATCCGCGTGCGCGGTATCAAGCAGGCCTCCAAGGAAATCCAGCAGCGGCTGGGCAGAAATCTCCAGGAGCTCCTAGACGACCCCGAGGTGTTCGTGCCTGAGATTAGGGGTACTATTGACGGTTCTTTCTTCTCGAAGGATAAGATGGGCAAGACCCTGAAGGAACTCCCCGCAGTTGCTGCCAAGCGCAACGACCCCCGTTGGCTTCGCAAGCGCATGGCGAAGAAAGGCGGGGACCCCGTCTGCCGCGCTCTGGCCGGCAGTCTGCTGGCCGCCAGCGAGGAGGGCCGTTCAACTGTTGCCGTGTTCAAGAATCCGCTCTACGGTGTATCTAGTTACATCCGCAGGGGCAACGGGAAGCAGAGCCACCTAGCTGGAATCCAGAACCACACACACTCCAAGATGCGCCTCTTGGTATGGGACGAGCACGCCAAATCAGGACAGTGGTTCTTCTCCTGGGAGGGTGGCTTCGTATTCACAGGCAGTGAGCCGGATCCGCCAGAGGAGTGGGTCGACTGGAGTCTGGACAATGCCTCCATAGAACTCTCTGGTGGTGATGTCAGGTGGAGCAAGGGACTCGAGGAGTCTATTGTCCTCGAACGGGAGTTGACTGACTCTGGGTGGCTGCGCCTCGAATTTCTCAATGGCACTGTAGTCGGCCTGACGCCGGCTGCTCTGGCCAAGAGCGAGGAGCAGTTCGCCCAAAGCGTGGCGATGGGTATGATGCCGCCACGCCTGAGCGATGTGGCGGAAGCGGAGTGGATGTGGAAGCCAAAGGGGTGGCCGGAGGGACGCGCCCTACCCGCGGAGGGCGAGGAGAATCTCGAGGAGGTCCTCACTGCTTGGCTTCGGATGTCCTTCGACGACGCTGCTCTGGCAGTGGCTTGCAGAAGCAGCATACTGAACTCGATAAGCGACGGTTACGTCCTCGGCACGCATTGGTTCGCTGAAGACGGACGCGACGGTTTCCTAGAGCTCATGGCCGGGAACTCGGAGGAGAGGAGGGGCATAGCCTGCGTGCTGGACTCACTCAACACCGGGATCCACATCAGGACAGATGGACTGGTACTGGTACTGGATGAGGATGTGATTCGTCTCGAGGATTCAGCCTGTCACCCCAATCTGGTCGCGTTGTGGCCGGACCACGGTCTGACCATACTGGATGAAATCTACGGGATATCCGGAAGCGAAGCCGAAGCGATACATGCCAAGCAAATGCAGCGCAAGCAGGGCTTCGGAGCCTTCCTGCGCGAACTCGGCAAGAGCCTGTCCACAGCCAAGCGCCTAGAGAGGCTGCCATGGGAGATCGGGGCCTTGCCTTCGCCTCTCGACTTCGCTGATGCTCTGGTGCGCCATGCCGTCGAGAACGGAGTCGCTGCGACTGTATCCAAAGCGCGCAAAGGCAAGGGCCTTGAGATGGCGATGGGCTGGGCTTGGCTCAACGTTCACGAGAGGACGGAGTCGGATGCCTGGCGCTTCGACGAAGCCAGTCGGGACAAGGGCGGTGACTGGGTGCCGGCCATGCGAGCACTGTGGGACGCAGCGGAGGACCTGTTGCTGAAGGATAACCTCGATGCGGCTCAGGACTACGAGGCTGCCATGAGGTGGCTCGCCGAAGCCAGCGGTGCGGGCCCGATGCCCTGACTAATGCGAGAGGACAATCCAGGCCGCCACTGCGAACAGGGAGAGCCCCATCGCACGATTCAGATTCCTCGCTGAGGAGGGATTGCTGAAAGCGCGCCTCAAGAGAGTGCCGAAGGCGGCCCAGCACGTCACCGCGGGCAGACCGAAGAGCAAGTTGAGGAGAACAAGGGCCACCTTGCCCTCAAAGCCCGCCCCGAACAGGCTTCCGAATGCCGTCATAAGAACGAGGAAGTGGATCCATGCCTTGCCATTGACGACCTGTAGAACGATTCCGGTTATCACACCAAGACGCTCACTCGACTGTTCCTCGTCGGTAATCGGCTTGGCTGTCGCGATCTTGTATGCCAGATATGCGATGTAGGCGGCACCGACGTATGTGAGCAGGCTGAAGAACGACTCGTTCTCCTCGATGAAGACCGTAGCAGCTCCGACGAAAAGCCCTAGAGAGGACCAGCCTATCGCCATGCCAGTTATCAGAGGCATGGTTCCTCTCAGGCCATGCTGAGAGCCGTGGGCCGCGCACAGTACGTTGTTCGGTCCGGGTGTGAAGCACATTGGTATGATGAAGACGAGCGTGGCCACCAGCAACTCGGTGTCCATGAAGGAGCCTCAAGCTCGGGATTCGAGGAAGGCGTTAGCAGCGACGAGCGCCTGCTCCATATCGGCCCACAGGTCCTCGATGTCTTCGATGCCGACGCTCATCCTCACGAAGCCGGGTATGACTCCGGCCTCCCTGCGGACCTCCTCTGGCACGAACATGTGGCTCGTGTTGAACGGGCACTCTACCAAGCTCTCGACCCCTCCAAGGCTAGTGGCCTCGAAGATGAGTTCGAGGGTTCGTATGTATCGCAGGGCGGCCTCGTCGCCGCCCATAACGACGTAGGAAAGCATGCCACTGCCCGCTGGCATGATTCGCTGCGCGACCTCGTAGTCGGCGTAACTCGGCAGCGAGGTGTGGTTCACTCTCTCGATCATGGGATGGGCCTCGAGCCTCCGCGCGAGCTCGGCGGCGTTGGCAGCGTGAATCGGCATCCTCGCGTGCAGAGTCCTCATCCCTCGCTCAAGCAGATAGCACATGTGCGGGTCTGCAGCGCCTCCTAAGTGGACCTTCCTTCTGAAAATCTCAAAAATCAGGTCCTTGCGACCCACCACGATTCCTGCGATGAGATCGGAGTGCCCGCCGAGGTACTTGGTCCCGGAGTGGACAACCAAATCGAAGCCCATGGAGATTGGATTGCACGCCCATGGCGTTGCGAACGTGTTGTCGACGATGGCGATGAGTCCGTGCTTGTTCGCGATTGCGGCCATCGCCTCGAGGTCGCAGACCTTCAGCACCGGATTGGTGAGGGTCTCGACGTAGAGGATCTTGGTGTTATCCTGTATAGCGGCCTCGTAGGACGAGGGGTCGCGCATGTCCGCCATCGATACCTCGATCCCGAAGCGGGGCAGATCCTCGGTCATGAAGCCATAGGTTCCGCCGTAGCAGTCGGCGCTGGCGACCATGTGGTCGTCCTTGGAGAGCAGTGCCAGAAGCGTGGTCGAGATTGCGGACATGCCGCTGGCGAAGGCCTCGCCGTCCTCCGCGCCCTCGAGTGCGGCTACCTTCGCAGCGACGGCTTCGGAATTGATGCTTGACAGGCGGCTGTACAACGCCGTGTGCTGTGCACCATCTGCCCATCCCTGATAGCGTTCGTCGGTGAGTTGGTAGGTCGAGGTGAGGAAGACCGGTGTGGTCGCAGAGCCATCGATGTTCTGCGTCCCTGACCAGATTGCTCGCGTCGCGAATCGCTTGTCGGTGTACTTGTCGCTCACGACCCTCCGACACGACAAAAGGTCATCAACTATGCGCCGGTAAATTACAGAAATTGTCGAATAAAAGACAGATATATTGAGAATATTCGACAAATCGTCGGAATATGTTATTATCTACCGTCAATTCCGATAATCATGCCGTTATCCGAACTGGACAACAAAGACGCTCGAATCGTCGCCATTCTCGAAGAGGACGCCAGAGCCAGTACACAGGCGATCGCAGACGCTCTTGGGATGCCGAGGGTGACCGTGCACGACCGCATCCGGCGCCTCCAGGAGAGGGGGGTCGTGAAGCGCTTCACCGTGGAGCTGGGGAAGGTGGAACTGGGCTGGCAGCTCCACGCCTACATCCTTGCGAATTGGGCCGGCGAGAGAGGGCACACCGATAGGAGGGACGTGGCTGAGGAGATCTGCGGCATGCCGTTCGTTATCGGATGCCACATCGTCACCGGGCAGTGGGACTTCATCATCGAGGTGCTCGCGAGGAACATGGAGGATTTGGGGGACTCGATTCTCGATGACCTGTCAGCCATCCCCGGCGTCGGACACACACAGACCCTCGTCTCGTTCTACAGCTTCGAGGGCGAGGCTTGGCCTCTGCGCTAGTCAAGGCCTATCGCGACCAGCACCGAGTCCATATCAGCGTCGACGATGATTGACTCGGCCCTCGAGTTCTCGACTGCCACATCAGGGTCCTTCAAGCCGTGGCCGGTCACCGTAACGACAACCGTGCTGCCGTTCGGTATGCCGCCTCCAGTGTGGCACTTGACGATGCCTGCTATGCCTGCTGCTGAGGCTGGTTCGACAAAGATGCCGGCCGTCCTAGCCAGCATCCTTTGCGCGTCGAGGATCTCCTCGTCACTGACCATGTCTATCGCGCCCGACGACTCGGAAGCCGCGTTGACCGCGTGCTCCCAGCTCGAGGGGTTGCCAATGCGAATCGCAGAAGCCACTGTCTCGGGGCTCTCGATGGGGGTGCCGCGGACAATCGGTGCCGCCCCCTCGGCCTGCCAACCCATCATCCGAGGCAGCTTGGAGCAGTTACCAGCATCACGGTACTCCTTGTAACCCATCCAGTAGGCAGTGATGTTGCCTGCGTTGCCAACCGGGAGGAAATGCATGTCTGGGGCTTCTCCAAGGCTGTCGCAGACTTCGAAGGAAGCTGTCTTCTGACCTTGAATCCGATATGGGTTGATGCTGTTCACCACCTCGATGTCGTCCCTCTTGCCAAGCTCTCTGACGATCTCGAGGGCGTCGTCGAAATTGCCCCTGACCTCGAGGGTCAGGGCGCCGTGTATCAGCGCCTGCGCCATCTTGCCGAAGGCTATCTTGCCCTCTGGGATCAGCACCAGGCACCTCATCCCTGCGCGAGCGGCGTAGGCAGCGGCCGATGCGCTGGTGTTCCCGGTGCTCGCGCATACAACGATGCGCGCACCTCGCTCGACTGCCTTGGACACCGCCAGAGTCATTCCCCTGTCCTTGAACGAGGCTGTGGGGTTCAGGCCCTCATACTTCACGAAGAGTTGGAAATCTCCGCCGAGCGCGCTGACGATTTCTGGTGTCTCAATCAGAGGGGTGCCGCCCTCGTTCAAAGAGACCACCGGTGTGTCATCGGAAACCGGGAGAAAGCTGCGGTAGCGGCGTATCACGCCGTGCCCTCCCATGCCCCGGCCTGAGGGGGTTCAGCCATGAACCTCACCCGGCTGCCCCAGTCGGCCTGCGATGTTGAGGCAAATTCCGACGACTGGGCCGATGAGGATGGCGAAGAGGATGGTACCTACCCAGAAAGTGCCGCCTAGGAGCCAACCGAGAGCCAGAACACACACTTCTATGATGCCTCTGACCCTACTGATTGGAACGCCGGACATCCTCTGTAGCCCGGTCATCCAGCCGTCTCTCGGACCCGGTCCCAGATTTGCAGTGAGGTAGATACTGCTCCCAATGCCGATGAGAAGTATCCCTGCGAGTACCTGCAAGAGGGCGACTCCTAGGTTATCGGGGGTCGGCAGACGAGGCACCATGACCTCGATCGCGGCGGCGATGAAGATGACATTGAGTATGGTCCCGATACCCGGTTTCTCCTTCAGTGGAATCCACAGGAAGAGCACGATGATGCTGACTAGGAAAGTCGCTTGACCGACCGACCGACCGATGTTGATGGCGATTCCCTCGGCCAGAACCGTCCACGGCGTGTTGCCGATTCCCGCGGCGATCAGGATGGCGTCTCCGGTGCCGAAGACCCAAAGACCGAAGATTAGGATGACGAGGCTCTGTGGGCGTGGCCTCGTGGTCATCGGGTCGTCCGCGCTCCACCACGTGGTAGGAACTTCCTTCGCTGGTCGGAGGAAAGAGGGTAAACCCATAGCCCACGATGAGGCTTCAGCCTTGAACCCAATCGGAGTACTCGGATGTGCTGCTGGCCTCCCAAGCCACTATCTGCGGGGTATCGTACGGGTGGTCGGCTAGAATCGCCTCGATGAGCGCGTCCTTCTTGACTGCGCTGGACTTGATCTCAATGCGCCATTCCTCGGAACTCTCAGTGGCTCCCTCCCACGAGTAGACAGAGGTAATTCGATCTCTCTGAACGCAGGCTGCGAGGCCGCTTTCGACCAGAGATGCTGACCAAGCGCCCACGACCGCTTCTATCCAACCCCCAGGAAGGGTGGTCTGGACGACCCAGACGGCTTGATTCATGGTACTGCGGAGGGGTTGTGGCGAATCAACTCAATGGCATACTTTGAATGGATGTTGTCCCTGAGCCAAGGTACGGTGAGGCCGTGCAGGAGTGGACTCTGCCAATCGACACGGGAGAGGTCCCGGAAAGCGGCACTCACTTCGATGTCATCGTGGTAGGAGGGGGGCCAGGAGGCTCGGCAGCCGCCTCCTACAACGCGATGAACGGTTGCAGGGTCCTGCTCATCGAGAAAGGTATCTGGCCGCGAGACAAGGCGTGCGGCGACGCGGTCGGCGGCAAATCGCTCGTCCATGTGGAGGAGTTGGGTGTGAAGGAGATGATTGAGGCCACCCCCCACTTCCGCGTCGACTCCATCGTCTTCGGCAGCGCCAACGGCTCGGAGATCCGGGTCATGCTACCGGAGGAGAGCTACGAGAAGATGCAGGCAGGCTACGCCCTGCCGAGGATTCAGTTCGACTACATGATGTTCAAGCGAGCCACCGAGTTGGTGCTGGAGAGTGGTGGCTCGGTAATCCAGGGATTCGCGGTCACAGAGGTCAGGCACGAAAGTGAAGCCGGGGGCGCTAGGATAATCGGCGTCACCGGAAAGTTCGGCGGCATGCGCTCGGAAGGCCCGGACTACTCGTTCGACGCGCCCCTCACAGTCGGGGCTGGTGGGTACAACTGCCCAGTGGCCACCATGGTGTGTGAGGGGGTGCACGGCGAGCCTATGAGGGATGACGAGCACTACTGTGGCGCCTACCGCGAGTACTGGGAGAACGTCGAAGGCTTCTCGGGGACGAGTGGGCCGATTGAGATCCACTTCGTCGAAGGGGTGATTCCCGGTTACTTCTGGCTCTTCCCGGTGAGCGAGGGGGTGGTAAACGTGGGCATAGGCATGGTCATAGCCGAGCAGCGTAAGCAGAAGGGAATCCAGAGGTCGATCAGGAAGATGCAGAAGTTCGTGACTGAGGATCATCCCCAATTCAAGCGGCGGTTCGCTAACGCGCGCCTCGTTCCTGGTTCGGGGATGGGATGGCAACTGCCGTTCGGCTCACCTCGTAAGAACGCGCCTTCCTACCAGCCTCGGCGTTCAGCTATGGCCGGCGCGATGTGCATCGGTGATGCGGCGAGCCTCGTCGACCCATTCAGTGGGGAGGGAATCGGCAACGCGCTGATGACGGCTAAAATGACCTCGAAGTACTTCGATCGGGAGGCTCACTCAAATGGCTTCCCGGAGAATCTAGCTGTTGAGTACATGACTGAAATATGGGATTCATTGGGTGGTGAGTTGACCAACTCTTACCACCTGCAGAAACTGGTCAAGTGGAAGCGCCTGATGAACTGGTTCGTGAAGAGATCGGCCAAGAAGCAGGAGATAAGAGATATGATGACCGAGATGATTGCCAGCAAGGAGACCCAGACCGTGCTCTGGAGCCCCTGGTTTCTCGCCAAGGCCCTGCTGCTACCTTGAGGTGACTGGATGGCCGAACTGGATGCTACGCTCGATGGCATAGAGGCTGTGTTCCTCGACCTCGACGGCACCATTTACCTCGGGGAAACTCTCGTCGCCGGCGCGCTGGACTTCCTAGGGAGGATAGAGTCGCGAGGGATACACAGGTTCTTCCTCTCCAACAACTCGAGTCGTTCGGTATCTCAGTACCTCTCCAAACTCCGAGGCCTGGGAATCGCCGCCGAGGCTGATGAGGTTCTCCTTTCGACGCACGACCTGCTCTCGTGGCTGTCTTCCGAAGGCGTCACCGAGACCTATCTGGTGGGGACCGAAGGCATGCGGGGAATGCTGGAGGATTCTGGAGTCACGACGAATTCGGATGCTCCTCAGTACGTCGTTCTTGGTTATGACACCGAAATCACCTACGAGAAACTCGCCAAGGCCACCATCCACCTGCACAACGGCGTGCTGATGGTTGCCAGCCACCCAGACACGGTCTGCCCCTCGCCCGACGGAGGGCTACCTGACAGTGGTGCGTACATGGATCTCTTCGAAGCTGCCACCGGTGTGCGACCCGTGCATGTCTGCGGCAAGCCGAACGCCGGGATGATTCTCCACAAGGTCGAGGGCCTCGGCCTGCGTCCTGAGCAGTGCGCCATGATAGGCGATCGGCTCTACACCGACATGGAGATGGCCGAGAGGGCTGGGGTTCACGGTATTCTGGTGCTCAGCGGTGAGGCTGCAGCAGGGGACTTGGAGCAGGCTCCACAGAGTCCGTCCCTGGTCGTGAGTTCCGTCGACGAACTCGCCCACTAGATGCGGAAACTCTCAATCCCTGCGCCCCCTGCGGAGGCCGTGTCTGAGGGAGTGGTGACGGTCACAGGCGCGAGCGGCTTCATCGGAAGCCACGTCGTGGCAAACCTGCTTGCTCGCGGGCGCAGGGTCAGAGCGACCGTGAGGGATGGCTCCGACCCAGAGCGGACAGATCATCTCCGAGCCCTACCCGTGGCCGAAGGCGGCGGTCTGGAGATCGTCGAGATGGACCTCTTCGAGCCGGCCTCGGTAAACGCTGCCATCGCCGGCTGCACGGATCTGATACACACCGCAGCCGCGGTGAGGATCAGCGCCAAGGACCCGCAGAGGCAGATCGTCGATCCCAGTGTGATCGGAACACGCAACGTGGTTGCCGCAATCGATGCATCCGGAACTGTCCGAAGATTCGTCCACACCTCCTCGACAGCGGCCATCAGTCCGATGAAGTGGCGCGATGGAGAGACGCTGACGAGCGAGAGTTGGGCTGATGACGCGACCCTGGACGGCAACCCGTACGGGCTTGCCAAGGTCGAGGGAGAACGGGTCGTGAGGAACTGGCATTCGGCGGCCGACCCGGAAACCCGACCGCGTATGGTCACCATCCATCCCTGCGTTGTGTTCGGCCCGCCCATGAGCCGGCGGCACCTGCGCGGCTCGCTGGCCTTAGTGATGGCGCTGATCCGCAGGGAACTGCCGGTGGTCCTGCCGATGCAGATCAACATCGTCGATGTGAGGGATGTGGCCGAAGCGCACGTCCGGGCCCTGACACGAGGCGAGGACGCAGGACGCTACCTCGTCGTCAGCGGCGACATGCGGTGGAAGGACGTCTCGCTGACTCTCAAACAGGCCTATCCCGAGCGCAAGTGGCCGACCTTAACCCTGCCCTACCCGGCCGCTCTGGTGGTCTCAATCTTCCACCCCAAGCTGAGCCTGGCCTGGGCGCGCCAGCACCTAAGGCGCCGTCTGTATTGGGATGCCAGCCCGGCCGAGAGGGACCTCGGAATGTCGTGGAAGGCGCCGCAGGAGGCGCTGCTCGATTCGGTACCCGTCATTTTCGAGAATGGTTGGGCTTGACGGAATAATCCCGCTCCATTACCCCTAGTGGGACCGAGGAACTGGGCACAGGATTGGTTTTCAACGAGATTACTCACGGAGAGTCGTGACAAGACTCGCACATCTGCTCGTCATGCTGCTGCTCAGCTCCGCGATGACGGGGTGCATGTGGTGGAAGGACGATGAGGTCGCAGAAGAGGAGAAGGGTCCATTCGAGTTCGACCAGCAAGTCCCAATCACCACCTGGTACCACTACCCCGGGACAGTCGCTGAGCCGTGGGCGGTCGACGCCACCAATGCCACGGGGGTCTCCGCGGCCAACATCACGGCCAATCTCACGGGGAACAGCACGCCTTACTTCGCCAACGCCACCTACTACGGCACCGGCTACGACACCTTCGAGCCGACCATCGGGGTCACCTCGTCGGGTGCGATATTCTTCACCAGCTGGAACGGGCTGGGCGACGGCACGCACATCATCCGCTCCCGCGATCAGGGGCAGACATGGGAGGACGTCGGGCCGTTTGGCTCCATTGACGAGGATTCCGGGCAGACGCCCAACTCGAACGACCCCTACATCTACATCGACAAGTTCACCGACAGGCTGGTCAAGTTCGACATGCATGCGCTCGCGGCGATGTTCGTGGAGTATTCGGACGACGACGGTGACTCGTGGAGCATCCCGTACCCGGTCGAAGGCTACTATGTGACCCAAGACCACCAGAGCATCGCTTCGATGCCGCACCCCAATGCCATTGTAGGAGAGGTGGTTTACATCTACTGCATCAATACGGGCTCCCCTGCTGCTGGGGCTCAATGCTCACGCTCGCTCACCGGCGGGCACACGTGGGATGCTCAGAGAATCGGCTACCCGAGTGAGCACTTCCCCCAGTGCTCGGGTCTCCATGGGCAGGTCGTGGGAGGGATTGATGGGTCGGTCTACAGGGGCAACCCCTCTTGCGAAGGCCCCGCCGTATACCGCTCGCTCGACGGCGGCTACACGTGGACCGAGCACACCATCACGACCGAGGTCGGGATGCAGCAGGGCTGGCACTCTCACGAGGTCGCTACGGCCGTGGACGACGGCGGCAACGTCCACGCGACGTGGATCGGCGACGGCATGATGCCCTGGTACGCGTACTCGAGGGACCAGGGGGACACTTGGAGCGAGCCGATGATGATCGCAGCCCCAGGTGTCAACGAAACCGGTTTCCCGACCATATTCGCGGGCGCCGAGGGCCGTGTTGTCCTCGGTTACATCGGCGAGGTGAACGACATCGAGAGCAATGCCTCGGTAAGTGGCTGGTCGGGCTACATGGCTATCATTACCGATGCCTTCGCCGAGCGCCCGCTGATCACTAGCGTGGCGGTCAACCACCCGGGCGACCCGTTGGACATCACCTCTGATTGTGGCAACGTGCGCTGCGGCGGCTTCGGTGATTTCATCGATGTCGAGATTGACGATGAGGGTCGTCCGTGGATCGCGCTGGCGCATAACGCGCGGGGCTTTGAGGAGGCTGTCATCGGGACTCTGATGGAGGGTCCGACACTGTACGGGGAGTTGACTTACCTGCCCGTGTTGCCCGTCGGGGGCAATTCAACCCTCAAGATGGGATGACAGGTCGCCGTTCATCTGATGTATGCGAGGCATGACCGCGCATCGTGCGCGCAGTGGTTTGGCTCCTCGTCCTGATGATGTTCTCGGCGCCGCTGAGCGGCTGCTTCGGCGAGGAAGAAATCGAGGAGTTCGAAGAGAACGTGTTTGAGCTCCTCTGTCTCGACGGCATAGCAAACAACACCTGGTACCACTACTCGAACGCCACCGACGCAACGAAGGTATCGGACGTGTTCAACGGCACTTCGGTGCTGGTCGGTGACAATATCCCTGCCTGCGCCTTCGGCACCTACTACGGCATCGGCATGACGACTTTCGAGCCTACGGTGGGCGCCACGACTGCAGACAACCTCTACATGACCAGTTGGGGCAATGGGGACAACGGCGCGACCGCCATAGTTCGCTGCTCTGGCATGATCGGTATGAACAACGTCAGCGAATACGTGTGTGAGGACGTCTACAACGTCTTCCTACCCGTAGCTAACAGCAACGACCCGTACCTCTATGTCGACCTGTGGACGGATCGGGTGATGAAGTTCGACATGCACGCCTTGTTGGGGATGACCGTCGAGTGGTCGGACAACGAAGGCGAGAGCTGGACCGGGCCCTCGGTAGCGACAGGATGGTCGGTCCAGGACCACCAGACGATCGCCTCCTCCCCGTATCCCGCGCTTCTGCACCCGACGACCTGGGTGTTCTGCGTCAATGGGAACTACCCATACCCAGTGTGTGCGACCAGCAATGACGGCGGGCTGAGTTGGGGGCCTGAATTGCCCGGTGCACCCAATGGATGCAATAGTGGCGGGCTGACAGGACACATGGTGGGCTCGGAGAACGGGAACTTCTACCGAGGCAACAGAGGCTGCGACGGCGGAGAGGGCTACTCCATCTACCGAAGTACGAACGGTGGCATCACTTGGACCGAGCACCCGCTGCCTACCGAGACCACCGGGACGGCGGAGACCTGGAACTTCGAGGAGGCACAGGTGGCTGCCGACTCCGAGGACAACGTACACGCGATGTGGATGGGTTTCGACAACATGCCCTACTACTCCTACTCACAGGATGAGGGTGAGACTTGGAGCGAGCCTCTGATGATCGCCCCTCCAATCGGTCTCAACGGCACTGGATTCCCGGTTCTGGCAGCTGGTGGCGTCGGGAAGGTAGCCTTCGGTTATCTGGGTGACTCTGGGGGGGACATCTGGAACGGATACCTCACCGTGATCACCGATGCCTTCAGCGAGATGCCCCTGATGACCACGGTGCAGGTGAACGCCTGGGGTGACCCGCTCGACACAACCGCGGATTGCGGCTTCAACCGGTGTGGCGGCTTCGGTGACTTCAACGACATCGTGATCGACCAGTATGGCAGGCCCTGGTTCGGTCTGGCGCACAACATCGGGGGGGAGATAGGAATCTTCGGGACGATGACGATAGGCCCCTCACTGCGCGGCAACGGGACCTTGGAAGAACTTCCAGTGGGTGGTCCGGGCACCCTCTAGTCAGAAGACTTCCAGATAGAGTCCGTACGCTTGGTAGGCGAAGCCCGCTGCGAAAGCGAGCATGGCGAGGCCGCAGATCGACAGGGCGATGCGGTAGCCCCGTGTTGACAACCGATCCCCGGCCCCCACGAAGAGCCAGGCTATCGCGGATTTCACAAGGATGATGGAGATGAGGAAGCACAGGGCGAATGTGATCGGTGCGAATGGCTCCTCCTCTGCTGCTGAAGCCATCAGGGGGCCGCCGATGAGGACCCAGAACATGTACACATTCGGATTCAGCAGATTCGTCAGAATGCCGCGTTTGAAAGAACCAGACGCGTCGTCGTCCCCGAGTTCGGCAGAAGGAGGCTCGAGCCCGAAGCAGTCCACACCCATTTTCGTGAGGAAGACGGCGCCGAGCAGGGAGATGATGAGCAGCACCATCGGCTGAGTTGCCATCCACCCCGCCACGAGAAGGGTCGCGATGATCATCGGGCCGTCAGTGAAAATCGGAGCCGCGGCCGTCCACATACCGGCCTTCAGACCCTTAGTCAGAGACTCTCGGATCACCATCGTCAGAAGCGGGCCGGGTTTGATCCCTTCTACTATTCCGAGCGCGACACCGACGGCCGCGAGGCTAGCAATCAGGTCAGTATCCATTGCCTAACGCCTCGTGCGGGCGGCTATCTTCGCTAGGAGTTTGAGGATTTCCAGATAGAGCCAGATCAGCGTGACCATGAGCCCGAAAGCGGCGCGCCACTCAAGCTGCTTGGGCGCACCCCTCTCAACCCCCTTCTCGATGAAGTCGAAGTCCGCGACGAGGCACAGCGCGCCAATCCCAACAACGAAGAGCGAGAATGCGATTCCAATCGGGCCTGAGCCGTGGATGTACGGAATCTCGAAACCGAGGAAACCACCGACGATGGAAATGAGGTAAATCAGGACAATAGCCCCAAGGGCGGAGGTGACCGCGATGGCCGTGTTCCTGTCCCACTGAATCAATCCCGCCCTGTATATCGCTATCATCACCCCAAGGATGAGGAAGGTCAGGAGGGCGGCGAGAATACCGATACCTGGCATCTCCAAATACACCTCGAAGATCCATGTGATCCCACCCAAAGCGAGTCCTTCGAAGGCAGCGTAAGTGCAGATCAGCATCGGATTCATAGAACCGGAGAAGATTATCATCATCGCGATGATGAAACCTCCAATCACCCCTAGTAAAATCAGAGCTCCCGCCTCCGGCATCCGCATCGCTGTCGCTATAGCAGTGGTTGCCGTGATGAGGAGGAGGATTCCGGTCTTCTCAGAGACCCCTTCAATTGACATCAGGTTGGAGTCCTCATCCCACCAGTTGGCCTCTTTGTAGGCACTCTTCTCGAAGGTGGAATCGGACAGCGCGGGGTTGCCTGAGCGGTACATCGGCCGCCCTCAGGTGGCCTGCCTTCTCAAGGCTTGGCCCGGCGCCGGACTCACACATAGCCAATCAAGTGCTGGCCTGTGTAGCTGTCGGGGTTCTTGGCTATCTCGTCGGGAGGTCCCTCGGCGACGAGCAATCCGCCTCGCTCGCCTCCCTCAGGGCCTAGGTCGATAACCCAATCCGCACACTTGATCACATCGAGGTGGTGCTCGATGACGATGACAGTGTGGCCGTTGCGCCTGAGGCGGAGCAGCACCTCGATCAGCTGGTGGATGTCAGCCAGAGCGAGGCCTGTGGTGGGCTCGTCGAGGATGTAGACGGTGTGCTTCTTGGCCGGACGATGGAGTTCGGTGGCGAGCTTGACGCGCTGTGCCTCGCCACCGGAGAGCGTGGTGGCCGGCTGGCCGAGGTGGATATACCCCAAGCCGACGTCTCTGATTGTCGAGAGGATTCGGAAGATCGAGCGTTGGTTGGCGAAGAACTCGCAAGCCTCCTCGACATTCATCTCGAGGACGTCGTGTATGTTCTTGCCACGCCACAAGACCTCGAGGGTCTCGCGGGTGTAGCGCTTGCCCTTACAGACATCGCAGACCACCCAGACGTCAGCTAGGAAGTTCATCTCAAGTTTGGTCGAGCCAGCTCCCTTGCACGCCTCGCACCTGCCCCCTCTGACATTGAACGAGAACTGCCCTGGCTGGTAGCCGCGCTCCTTAGAGAGGTTGGTCTTGGCGAACAGGTCGCGTATCGGTGAGAAGGCGCCGGTGTAGGTCGCGGGGTTGGAACGGGGAGTGCGACCAATCGGAGATTGGTCGATTGCGATGGTCTTGTCGATATGCTCGATGCCCTCGATTCTGTCGCAGCGCCCGGGGGTCGTGTCCGCTCCATGAAGCTCGCGGAGCAGTGAGGGAGCTAAAGTCGAGGACACGAGGGATGACTTGCCGGAGCCCGAGACTCCGGTCACGGCCACCATGCAGCCGAGGGGGATCCGCACGTCGATATCCTGCAGGTTGTTCTGGCGCGCGCCCCTGACGACCAGCCAGCGGTCGTCTTCCGGGATCGCCCTGTCCTCTGGCAATGGTATGCTCTCCCTGCCTGACAGATATGCACCAGTCACGCTCTCCTTGCTCGATAAGAGTTCGTCCAACTCACCGCTGACGACGACGCGGCCGCCCTCCTTGCCGGCGCCCGGCCCCAAGTCGATCAGCCAGTCGGCCTGTCTCAGCGTCGCCTCGTCATGCTCGACGACCAGCAGGGTGTTGCCGAGGGAAGTGAGTTCCCTGAGTGTCTCAAGCAGGCGGCCATTGTCCCTCGGGTGGAGGCCGATACTCGGCTCGTCGAGGACGTACATGACACCGGTGAGCCGGGTGCCTATCTGGGTGGCGAGGCGGATCCTCTGCGACTCGCCGCTAGAGAGGGAGTTTGCGCGGCGGTCGAGAGTGAGGTAGTCGAGGCCGACGAGTGAGAGGAAGCGGAGGCGCGACTCGATCTCCTTGATTATCTCGTGAGCGATGAACAGTGAGCGTTCGTCGAGCTGCTCGCTCCGGCTGACCGTCTCCGTGTCAGGCTCGTCGCGGTCCAACTTGACCCATGTGTCGTCCAGACCACCGAGGCGCCAGCGTTGAACCACGGCCAGCGCCTCGAGGACGCTACAGAAGGAGATGTCAGGCAGCGATATCCCCCCGACTATGACCCTGCTGACCGCCCCGTTGAGCTTCTGGCCGTTGCATCCCGGGCAGGGCTCGTCGGTCATGTAAGAAGTGAGGCGAGAGCGGGTCCGGACGGAACTCGTGTCGGTGTATGTCCTCCGCAACCGAGCAAAGACGCCCTCCCACGGTCTGACCATCCTGTAGGACGAACCGGCCCCGGAGACGAACTCGAAGTTAATCGCAGTGCTACCAGTGCCATTCAGGAGAATGTCCTGAGCGTCGTCGTCCATCTCCCCGAAGGGGATGTCCGAGGGAATGTCGTAGTGCTCGCAGGTCTGCGTCATCTGAGTGCGGTACCAGCCTGACATCATCGAGCGGCGGAAGGGCCTGATGCAGCCCTCCCCGACAGTAGCCGTGCGATCTATCACGAGGTCGGGTGAGAAGTTCCTCTGGACGCCCAGGCCCTGACACGAGGGGCAAGCCCCCAACGGGTTGTTGAAAGAGAACACCCGCGGGCTCATCTCAGGTAGGAAAGCGCCGTGCTCAGGGCATGCGAACTCCTCCGAGTACGCTATGCTCTCTCCCTGCTTTGTCTGGAACCTCTGCTCTTCGGAATTATCGGACTTTCGCGGTTTGGGCGCCTTGAGGCACTCCACTGCGACTGCCCCGGCCCCAAGTCGCAGACCGGCGTCGACCGCCTCGGTCAGGCGCTGGCGATTGGAGCGGTCTAGGCGCATCCTGTCGATCCTCACATCTATATCATGACGGAGGTTCTTCTCGAGTTCGGGCGGCTCCTCGAAATTCCCGACGCGCCCGTTCACCCTGCCCTCGAGGTAGCCCTGCTCGACGAAAGCGCGGAACAGCTCGGCGTGGGTGCCCTTGCGGTTGCGCACAGCCGGACTCCAGACTGCAATCGCGTGGTTCTCGAACCTCCACAGCACGTCGTCGACTATCTCCTGAACAGTCCGGCGGGCGACCTCCTTCTCGCACTGTGGGCAGTGAGGCAAGCCGACCCTAGCCCAGAGGAGGCGGAGGTAATCCATGATCTCGGTGACCGTGGCGACGGTGGAGCGTGGGTTGTGGCTGCCCTGCTTCTGGTCGATGCTGATTGCAGGTGACAGGCCCTCGATGCTGTCGCAGTCTGGCTTCTTCATCTGGCCAAGGAACTGCCTCGCGTAGGAGCTCAGGCTCTCGACGTAGCGGCGCTGCCCCTCGGCGTACAGCGTGTCGAAGGCGAGACTGGACTTGCCTGAGCCCGACACCCCGGAGAGAACGACGAACTTGCCGCGTGGAATGCTCACGTCGATGTTCTGCAGATTGTGGGTGCGGGCGCCTCGGACCTCTATCCATCCGTCCTTGGCTGCGCCATTCTTCATTCGCTTAGCCATGTCTCAGCACCCCGCGCGCGGAGCAAGCGTGCGCGAGGTTGTCCTTGAATTCATGCTCGCACCAGCAAGATGTGCCTCATCTCAGCCAAAGGGCATCGATGGTGTCTCCTGCCTCTGCGTCGGTGTCCGGTGGAAGGAGGGTGAGGCCGTTGTGCGCCACCATGCTGTGGATGTTACCGCTTCCCTGGTGGGTGTGCACCGATGCTGACAGGCCGTCCCCGGCGGGCTTGATCATGATGCGTCTCATGCAGAGTTTACCCCGCGCTCCCCTCACAGAGTCCACGAGTTTGACCTTCACCTTCTCCGCAAGTTTCGGCCCGAGTTCGGGGTGGGCTTCCATGCAATGCGACATCCAAGGGGCGACAAGGGCGATGAACACCACATGGCTGCTCACCGGATTACCAGGGAGGCCGAACAGTGGCGTGCCCTTCCAGGTACCGAAAATCGGTGGGCCGCCTGGACTGAGTCTGAGTCTCCAGAAGAGCGGTGTCCCCTCTTCCTCCATCAGTTTGCGGACCAAATCCCACTGGCCCATGCTGACACCACCGCTAGTAATGAGCGCGTCGCAGTCGTTGGCGGCTGAGTCGAGGGCGTCGCGTAGTCCTTCGATGGTGTCGTGAATAATATCGAAGCGAACGGCCTCGCCGCCCATCCTCTCGACCAAAGAGGCGAGGCCGTAGGAGTTCGACTCGTGTATCTCGCCCTCAGAGAGTTCTTGGCCGGGCGGGACCAGCTCATCCCCGGTGCTGATTACTGCTATCCTCGGTCGAGCGACCACCTCGATTTCGTCGTGACCCATCGTCGCGGCAAGGGAAACTGCTGCGGGGCTCATCTGCGTGCCTGCATGCAGGGCTATCTGGTCCAGAATGAGGTTCTCGCCCCTGCGGCGGATGTAATTGGGCCGGGCCGGGCCCGATATCCTGACCAAGCCATCAGTCTCCTCCGAGTCCTCGATCATCACGATGGCGTCGGCTCCTTCAGGCATCGGCGCGCCAGTCATTATCCTGCAGGCCTCGCCTGATGCTACCGGTGGGGGCGCGTTCGCCCCGGCTTGGCTCGTGCCAATTATTCTCAATTCCGCACCGTCCTGCAGGCAGTCTTCCGCACGAACAGCCCAGCCGTCCATCGCAGAGTTATCGAAGCACGGGTCGTCGACCTTGGAAGCGAGATGCGCAGCCAAAACCCGGTCCGCGGCCTCATCCAGACTTACCTTCTCGGTGTGTCTGGTGAACGGAGCGGAGCATGCAAGTTCGATGCCTCGCTCGAGAGTGACGCCCGTCTCCATGACGCTTGAGCGGCGGTTGAGTTGAAGTGTTCTTCCTATGTGGGTCATGCGTGGTTTCGACGGAGTTCGGCCTCATCCTCATCGGATTGTTCCTAGTGGCGATGTTGTACTCCTCGGTGGGTCACGGCGGTGGCTCCGGATACCTCGCCGTGCTCTCCCTGACCTCCTACGGAACAATGGAGGCGGAGTGGTTGAAGCAGTACGCGTGGAGCCTGAATCTCATTGTCGCGGGAATCGCCTTCTGGCATTACCAGAGAGCAGGGCACCACCTCCCAAAGTTGACTCTTCCCTTCGTCGCTGCTAGCATCCCACTCGCCGTACTCGGTGGCTACATGAGAGTCGGTGGGGAGATCTACGATGTCATCCTCAGCATCGCTCTGCTCTGGGCAGCCTGGCGCCTGCTCTCGGTAAGAGATGAAGGGGGAGTGGGGGTGATGGGATACCCGAGTACTGCAACTGCCCTCCCCATCGGTGGCGCCATAGGCCTTGCGAGTGGGATCACCGGAGTGGGAGGGGGGATCTTCCTGTCTCCTGTGCTCATGCTCAAGAAGTGGGCCACCCCGAAGGCCGCAGCTGCGACCGCTGCTCTGTTCATCTGGCTCAATTCCGCCGCCGGGCTGGCTGGCGCCTCCCTATCAGGTCAGATAGAGTTGGATTTCGGGGTGCTCGGCTCATTTGCAGTGGTTGTCATGCTCGGTGGATTCCTCGGCTCACGCCTCGGTGCCGACGTAGCTCCGCAGAGGATGGTGCGCAGGTTGCTCGTCGCGGTGCTCGTCATAGCAGCAGCAAATCGCATACTGGAGGTGGCTGGGGTCTGATCAGAATCCTATCATGTCCTCGTGGCCGCACTCAGAGTAGGCGCAGATGACCTTGTATCGCTCGCGCTTGGGGTGGGGAATCTGCATTATCGAGCCGCACATCGAGCACTGGTGGGTTAGGATGTCGGATTCTTGGGACTCGAGGTCCTCGAAGGGCTCGAGAACCTGCTGTGTGACTGTCCATCCCATCTGGTCCTCATAGGAATCCTTCTGCTCTCTGATTCTGGACTGCCTGAGGCCCAACTTGATTCGAATCCTCCGACCCCTCTTCCTAGGTTTGCCTTTCTGAGTCGTCTTCGCTCCCTTGGCTGCGGGCCGTTTACCCTTCCTTCGGCGCGGCTTCCTCCCTTTAGGTGGAGCTGGGGCGGTCTTCTTCGGCTTTGGTGGTGGTGATTTCTTCGCCTTGGGAGGAGGTGGGGGCCCCTTCTTCCCCTTCGGAGGTGGGGGTGGGGGAGGTGGGGGCCCCTTCTTCCCCTTTGGAGGTGGAGGAGGTGGGGGAGGGGGTTTGCGCGCCATGCTAACGCCCCATGCAAACACCGAGTCCCTTTGAAGAAATCGGGATGTTGTTGGAGTTTTCATGCTGGGAACTCGACCAGTGCGTGGACGGGCGTGGGGGCCAAGCGCTCCCTACCCCCCAATCCAATCAACTCTATCACGAACAGCGAGCCCATCACCTCAGCTCCGGCTGCCTCGATCAATTCGACGCATGCAGCCGCGGTCCCCCCGGTGGCCAGCAAATCGTCAATCACCACGATCCTCTGTCCGGGTGATATTGCGTCGTCATGCATCTCGAGAGTGTTGGTGCCGTATTCGAGATTGTACTCGACCTGCCTGGTCGGGGCTGGGAGTTTGCCGGATCTGCGGACCGGGATGAAACCGACTCCCAGTTTGGCCGCGAGGAGGGGGCCGAAGATGAAACCACGGGCCTCTGGACCGACGACCGCGTCGGGTCGCCAGCCCAGGCCCCCCATATCTTCAGCGAAACGATTGGTGACGCGTGACAGGAGGCCCGGGTCACCAAGCACGGGGGTGATGTCGCGGAACATGATCCCTTCAATCGGGAAGTCCGGCACCGTGCGTACGGTGTTCCTCAGGCTCTGGAGCAACTCGTCAGACACGCTACCCGCTCCGTCGGGGGAGGGGCTTGGGCCTTCAGGCTATGCCGTCAGGCCCAAGTTTCCCGTTACGTAATTCCCGCTCAGAGGTTTCCGAGTAGGTACTCGAAAGTCGACTGATCGCCGGGTCCGAGGTAGAACATCGCCATCAGTGCGAACAGCGTCCACATGACTGGGTTCAGCTCATCCATCTTACCCATGCCTAGCTTGATAGCCACATAGCTGATGATGCCCCAAGCGATTCCATCCGCGATGGAATATGTGAAGGGCATCAGGCAGATGGTCAGGAAAGCTGGCAGAGCCATCTCCTTGTCCATCCAGTTGATGTCAGCGGCTTGGCGCATCATCAGAGCGCCGATGATTACCAGAGCGCAGGCGGCCGCGAATGTCGGGACAGCTTGGAACAGGTCTGAGAAGAACAGTCCTGAGAGCATCAGAACACCCACAGTCACTGCTACCAGTCCGGTCTTTCCGCCTTCCTCGACTCCGGCAGCCGACTCGATGTAGGTCGTCGTCGTACTGGTTCCGCAGAGTGCGCCGACTATGCTTGCTGCAGCGTCGGACACGAATGCCTCGTCAGAGTTCATCAGCTCGTCGTTCTCATCGACGTAGCCGGCCTGGCGACCCACAGAGTAGAGGGTCCCGGCCGTGTCGAAGATGTCGACGAACAGGAAGGTGATCATCACTAGCATGAAGTCACCAAGTGGCACATCGCCGCCGATGTCGCCCAGAGCCCCAGTGGCCGCGAAGAGGGATTCCTCAGGCAAGCCAACGAATCCGACCGCAGCTGATGGCCACTCCGCATATGCAGAGCCAAAACCAGCACCGCCGGCCATGTAGTCGTTGTAGGGGTCGTATGCCCCAGTAGCCCAACCCCAGACCGAAGCTACACCGATACCGATGATAATCGCGCCATTGATGCCTCGAGCCATCATCACGGCTATCGCGATGAGGCAGACCATCGAAATGAGTGCGCCGTGGTCGTACGTGAACGACTCCGTCGCCCCGAGATTGACCAAGGTGGCTCCGTCGTCCTGAATCCACCCCATCTCTCGAAGGCCGATGATCGCCAGGAACATGCCGATACCGGCTCCCGTGGCTATCTTCAGATCCGTCGGGATCGAGTTGATCATTATCGATCTCCAACCCCCAATCACAGGGATTGCTGGCAACGACATTGCCAGGAACAGTATGCCCTCAACGAACACAGCGGCTAGGGCTACCTGCCAAGATATGCCCATACCGAGGACCACTGCGAACGTAAAGTACGCATTCAGTCCCATTCCAGGGGCCAGTGCGAACGGTAGGTTCGCATACAACCCCATTACAACACAGCCCACGAAGGCGGCTATTGCCGTCGCGAACAGTGCGTCATCGAAGGGAATCCCTGCGATGGAGAGCATGGCTGGGTTAACCAATAGGATATACGCCATTGTCAGGAATGTCGTAACCCCAGCCCTAATTTCTCCTTCGACAGTGCTTCCCGCTTCTGTCACTCCAAATTGTCGATCTAATGCTTCCATTTTTTCACCTTTTTTTCCATTGTACCTAGGCTCTCGCCTGAGTGTTTCACGTGAGTCTGGTGCAGCCTATCAATAGTTCGTGGGGGATTTGGAATTAAGATAGCCGAAGTTCGGTTCCATTCACTGGTAAGTGAACCTTCATTTCCTGTGCAATTTCTTCAGAGAGCGCCTCACGAGCCTCCTGATCCGCGTGGAAAATAACCAGATGCTTGGGCGCGCAGTCGCGGGCGAAGGAGCAGAGTTCGGAGTGCCCTGCGTGATTGGAGAGGGTGAACTGATCGACTTCGAGTTCCACAGGAGTGATCCTGCCGAAGATGCGTAGTTTCCTCCTCTCGAGCAGCATCCGCCCGCCGGAGCCCTCGGCCTGGTAGCCGGTCAGGAGAATTCCGTTAGCCGAACTGTGTCGCAGCCGATTGAGATACCAAATAACCGGTCCTCCGTCGAGCATCCCACTGGTTGTCACGATGACGTCAGCGTCGAGGGCTTTCTTCCGATCGGACTTGCTCGAAACACGTCGGCACCATCTCCATGTCTTGTGTAGTCCGGCGGCCTCGCGGATGAAATCCGGGTGCTCCATCCAATCTAAGGTCACACGAGTTCCCATCCCATCGTAGTGGACCTCAAGATGCGGTGCCTCACGATGCAGTATACGGAGAATGTCTTGGCCCCTTCCTGAAGCGAAAGCTGGGACCATTGCGACGCCTCCTCGGTCCACTATCGACTGGATCTTTCTTACGAATCTGCTCTCCTCCTCTGCTCGTGGTGGGTGCTCCCTCCCCCCATAGGTTCCCTCGAGAAATAGAACGTCACAAACCACGGGTCTTGCGCCTAGAGTATTCGGAGTCGATCGGGTATCCATATCACCCGACCAGAGAACCCGCAACTCTGGTGTCTCGATCTCCACCATCACAGCTCCTGGAATGTGTCCAGCTCGATGGAAGCGGCACCTCCAAGCCCCAATCTCAAACCACTCCCCCAACTCATGTGTCTCCCATGACCCCAGGGCTTCGTCCAGATCCCGTCGATCCCAAGCTAGAGGATAGCCTTCGATGCTGGATACCTTGTAAGTGTCCCTCCACATGATTTCTGAGAGTTTAGCAGTAAGCCTACTCCCATGCAACGTCACTCCATGATGCCCTACCAGCCAAGGCGCCATACCGATGTGATCGATATGGCTGTGAGTCATGATGGCATGTTCCACTGCCGGACACTCACTGGGATATTTTGGCGGATTTGATGGTAACAGCCCATAATCGATTAGTAATCTCGTCCCAGTGCGGTCTTCGAGTATGCAACCGACATTGCCAACCTCATTACCCCCGCCAAGGAAGAATGCCCGTAAACCGCTCTCCACGGGATCCTTGGGATATGAACTCGTGCGCCCCGGCGTGTACAACACCACGAGCCTCCGGGGTGGTCATCTTTCATCAGGCAACCGGACCCCCCGTCGATTTCCACTACAGAATGGGGTGGTTCAACCAGGGAACAGTCTGTAGTACGGAATAGTTATTGTCTTGAGCTTGCATAAACGACATGACTATCGAAATTGATAGATGGGTGACCTCCCAATCGAATCTTCCCCATCGATATTCAGTTCTAATGGAAATTCAGGGGTAGGGCACTATTTGAGAGTGGCACGCATCGGAGTCTCATGGGGAGAATCCCAGGCCACCTCTTCAACGTCGATGAGGATCGCTGCTTCGGCTGCGCTGCCTGCGTGGCACTCTGTCCTGTGGATGCTCTGACACTTGAGGGGCTGATGGTGTACGTGCATGAATCATCCTGCACCCACTGCAAGCTGTGTATCCCGGCATGTCCGGTGTTCGCTCTATCTATAGATCCGAGGGGTGTAATTGGATGAAGCCAAGAATAGCAGTCATCGGCTCAACATTAGAGGGAGTGGCTTGTGCGCACAGTATTCTCGATCAGAAACCGGAATACCAAATCTCTCTGATTACTGAGGATGCGGAAGTAGGATTTCCAGAGGAGGGGGAGAGTCCTGGGTTGGTGGAATTCAAGGAGTGGGGAGGAATTCCTGAGGATTGGTATGGGAATCTGGGGTCTCAACAGCCAAATGGAGAGAGCTCCGCGGTGCGGCGCTCATGGTTGCTGAAGTCTCTGATGACATGCTTTGGGAAGAGGGGAGGAACTATTCTTCTTCGGGGCTGCTCAGTGAGTGTGGGTACTTCTTCCGGCCCGGTGTCCTTTCAAGGAGGTGGTGAGGTGGGATCCGGCTCAATCCATTTCGAACAAGTGGTTGATTGTCTTGGGGCTAGGGAGGAAGGGGCAATTTGGAAGGGGGGTGTGTGCGACACCATCGTTCTGGGGGGAGACTGCCTCAGCGGGATTAGGGTCGATGGGACGGTAGAGGTCTGGTGGTGTGAGAGCGAGCCGAGAGACGTCCAATGGATTCAGAGAATGAGTTGGACCGGCGACGACCCCACTTCCAGTTTGATTGATGATATCAGAACCGGGGTCGAGAAAGCGACTATTGCTTGTGAGAGGAAGAGGCCTGGCTGAAACCCTTAGATGGAACACTCAGGAGGATGACTCATGACCAATGAGGAGAGTTGGGTCTTGGCATATGTCTGCGACCGCAGCGGCGGGACGAGGCACGCAATCCTCATCGACCCCGCCGATCAGAGCGCTGAGGTTGCCGCGAAGCGCTGTGTGGCAGCCGTGTCAGCAGGTAGTCGGATGATTCTGGTGGGGGGTTCTTCTGGGACTGATACTGATAACGTGCACGATACCATCACAGCGATACGCGAGGCGTTGGAACTGATCACCTGGGCCTCGAGCCAAGACTCTTCTCTCGATGAGGGGGAGTGGCAGGTTCCAATCATCCTGTTCCCTCAAGGGGCAGCGGCTCTTTCCCCCGCTGCAGATGGGATCACATTCATGATGCTGATGAACAGCACTTCCCCACGGTTCCTTATCGAGGAGCAGACTGCGGGGGCTCCGTTCATCAGGGAAGCCGGGATTGAAGCCCTCCCCATGGGATACGTCATCTGCGCTCCCGGCGGCCGGGCGGGGCAGGTCGGCCAAGCCTCTCTCATCGAGGCTGAAGATGATGAGCGCGTCAAGGCCTATGCGATGGCGGCGGAATCATATGGATTCCGTATATTCTACTTGGAAGCCGGGAGCGGGGCCTCCCATCCAGTCGCACAGAATCTTATCCAGAGTGCCAAGGAGGCCTGCGACCTGACGCTGGTGGTTGGCGGCGGCATCCGCGATGGGAAAACCGCGAGGCTGGCTGCTGAGGCTGGCGCCGACTGGATTATCACCGGCAATCTCGCCGAGGAGTTCGACGACGCCGACGAGCTCCACCAAGTTCTCACTCAGTTCATCAACGAGATGAACGGCGCCTAACCCTCCTCGAGTTCCGAGACAAGACGATCGATCTGGGCCTCCATATCGAGGATGAGCATCATCTGCTCCTCTTCACTACGAAGCAGACGGGCGTTCTCCTCCTGTAGTTCCTCCACCCGCCCCCGACCAGCACCCTCCTCGAGATCGGCCCGCCTACGCCGTTCATTCTCAAGAAGACCCTCCATCTGGGAAACTCTTGCGTCTGCAACTCTGAGCACTTCCTCCAGTTCAGCTAGCCTGGCACGCATCAAACCATCATCCCCCCGCGCTCCCAGTTCCACCTCCAACGCCCGAGCTCGCTGTCGGGAGACAGTCAGATCCTCCTCAACTCGTATGAGTTCGTCCCAGACGGAGACGACCTCCTCGACAAGGCGCTCCGAGGGGATGTCCGAGAGTCTGGCCGCCACACCCCGCACTTCTTCTTGCTCGGCGTCCTGGCCGGGCTTACCATCCCTCATATCCAATCATCGAGCATCCTCGAGCATCCGCTATTGAACCTTGAGGGACCCGGCCCGGCCCTCCTAGCCGAATGAACCCGAATCGGGCCGCACCGCGCTAGTCGCGTTTATACCGAGACCGCAGGTGGCCCGCGCCATGAAGGCCTATCGCGCAATCGGCAGCTTCCCTAGTGGGAAGAGGAGTCAGGAATTCACAATCGATTTCGTCGCTGCCGACGAGGAGGACGCTTGGCACCGAGTCTACTCAAATTTCGGCAGCCGACACGGTGTCCCCCGTCGATTCGTCAAAATCGATTCACTAGTGGAAATCGATCCCTCGGACTCCATTGCCCCGGTTGTGGTTGCCCACTTCCGCGGCAACTGAGACCATTCGAATCATCCCAACTACATGATTGATGAAGCCGAAAGCCGCAAACTTCCAAGAAAAGATGGGCATCAGAAGCGCGTTCCACCAGACGCAGACGCGCAACGGTGAAAGGAGAGTCACAAGGGGACGAATACGATGAAGAAGTGGTTCATGCGTCAGTACTGGCGGGTTCAACAGAGCCAGACCCTCATCTCGATGGGCTTCTGGGCCAGCACCCTGACGCTACTGATCTGGCCCTACGTCAGTTGGAGGTTCGAGGCCGAATCGACGATGGCCGGTATCAAAATGACCTACTGGGGGCTATTCGGCATCGGTGCCTCAGTCATTCTGATTGTGCTACTGATTGGCAGGGTTTACGACGCCACCCTAGGCCTGTGGCGCGAGCACCTAACTATCGTACAGGAGCGCAACCCGTTCACCACCTACAAACTCAATGCACCTTTTGGGATACTCCTTGCCCAGACCAACGCCATCCTCCGACGAATGGCTCCTGAAGACGAGGAGATCCAACGTCACTGTGATTTCATCGAGCGCTGGTTGGTGTGGAACTCCGAGCAGGAGATCTGGGCACGGACGATATCCTCCTTGAAGAACATCATGGGCGAGGAGGACCCGTTCCTCTTCCATCTCGGCAGCGACTCCCGGGACAGGCTCTCGGCGGCTGCCGATGAATTGCAGGACTACTGAAGCCCCTAGCGCTAGGGCAGGCCCGCGAAACCCGTCGGTGTGAAATAGGGAACTAGTCTCGCCACGCCCGTATCTATGGGGGTCAACCGATGGCTAACAGGATAATCTGGTTCACGGGCCTCTCTGGAGCCGGGAAGACGTCCATAGCCATAGCAGCAGCAGAGCGTTACGGGTGCGAGGTCCTAGACGGCGACACAATCCGCGACTTCTTCTCGAACAAGGACTTCAGCCACGAAGGGCGCGAGCGCCACCTTCTCGGGATAGCTCGGATGGCCAAGATGATATCCAAACACACCCATGTCCTGTGCTCGTTCATCACCCCCTACGAGAACGTCCGCGAGAAGATTCTCGAGATTCTCCCTGACAACACCATCATGGTGCACATTTCAACCTCTCTTGAGGTCTGCGAGAAGCGCGACGCCAAGGGACTGTACGCTAAGGCACGCTCCGGGGAGATATCCAACTTCACCGGCATCTCCGATCCGTTCGATGAGCCGAAGTGCGCTCACATCTCTCTGGACTCGAGTGGAGAGGCGGGCAAGAGCGTCGACCAACTCGTCGACCAGTTGGCACATCTCTTTGAGAAGCCCAAAGCCGTCCTGCTGCCGGGCCGCTGGCAGCCGCTGCACCTCGGCCACGAGTGGCTGATCCAGAGGGAACTCGACCAGGGCAGTAGGGTCGTAATCGGAATCAGGGACACACCAATCACCGAGGCGGACCCCTTCTCAGCAGACGTGCGCAAGCGGATGATTGAGCACCGATACGCAGGAGAAGACGTCGAGACATTGATCATGCCCGACATCGAGGCCATCTCATACGGTCGCAAGGTCGGCTACCAAGTCCGAGAGGCCGATGACATCCCCTCAGAACTCTTCTCAGTCTCAGCAACCGGGGTGCGTGGCGGCAACCATGCCAACGTCTCCGCCAAAGTCATGGAGTTCATGATCCAGGAAGGCATCTGGGACGACGAGTAAGCCCAGCAACCCATAAGTTGTATACCGAACATCGAGAGCCATGCTCCGCTTGCTCAAAGCCCGTGACGGAAGGACACTCGACGTCCTTCTCGCAGGTGACGACGACTCCTCTTTCGGTCTGGTCTGTCACCACGGGACCCCCAGTGATGCCACCATCTGGTCTGACTGGCATGAGGACGCGCTGAGCAACAATCTGAGACTGGTGGCTATCTCTCGACCCGGCTACGGTCTGTCTGACCGGCTGGAAGGCCGGAGGGTCGCAAGCGTGGCCGAGGACGTCGAGGACGTGCTCGACGCTCTGGGCATCCCCGAGTTCGTCTCTCTCGGCTGGTCTGGCGGCGGCCCTCACGCACTTGCCTGCGGGGCATTGCTACCCGAGCGTTGCAAGGCGGTTTCATCACTTGCTGGCGTCGGACCCTATGGCGAGCCCGACCTCGATTTCCTCGATGGTATGGGCCCCGAGAACGTCGAGGAGTTCGGAATAGCTCTGGAGGGCGAGGAGGCGCTCCGCCGCTGGATGGACGAGCATGCGGAGCCATACAGGACGATTGCCGATGAGGAATTGGCTGAGGCCTTAGGGGGATTAGTCCCTGAGATCGACGTGCTCGCCTTGAACGAGCAGGGTCTCGCAGCCATGTGGGCGGGAAGTATGCGCCGCTGCTTCACCAACGGCTGGGATGGCTGGATCGACGATGACATGGTGTTCTGCAACCACTGGGGCTTCGAACCGTCGGAAATCACCGTCCCAGTCGCAGTCTGGCAAGGCGATCTTGACCTCATGGTCCCCTTCGCGCATGGTGAGTGGCTGCTCAAGCACATACCCACGGCCACTGCCAGGTTGGAGCCGGGGCACGGTCACCTCTCACTCATCGCAGACAGGAGGCAGGCCATCATCGATGACCTGACCTCACATCGTTGAGCCGGGTTGAACCTGCGACGGCTTCATGGGGGTCGGGCATTTCACCCGGCTCGATGACGGTCGACAGAGCGGAGTTTCAGCGCATCGCGCAGCTCATCGAGATCAACCGCGAGCGCATGCAGGTCATCGAGCAGCAGATTCGCCAGCTCGAGGCCATCCGAATCGAGCAGATGCAAGCCATAGAGGCTCTCCTCGCCATACCCGAGGATGGCGCAGAGGGCGCCATGATACCATTGGGCTCCGGCATCCAGATTATCGCTGACATTCCTGCGGACGCCGGCGCGGTAATCGATATCGGCAGCCGTATTCAAGCCGAGCGCACGCGCAAGGAGGCTGCCGATATACTCGCCAAGCGAAGTGAGGAACTGATTGCCGTCATAGAGAGGATGAAGTCCGAATTCGACGAATTGGAGCAGAGCACCGTCGGCCTCGCTCAGCAGTTCAATGAAAGCGTTGAGCAGATTCAGGGCGAGGCACCCAGAGAAGGGACACCCACGAAGGCTGCTGAGGAGAAGGCCGCCCCGCGAAGGAGGAAGCGCAAGCGCGGCACCGAGCTGACGCTCGACGACTGAGGGTTACGCATGGGCCTGTTCGACCGCTTCAAGAAACGCTTCAGTAAGAGCGCCGACAAAGAGGAGATTACCGCCGAGGATGATTCCGAGGAGGCCGAGCAGGCACTGGAGCAGAGGAAGGAGCTCATCGACTCTCTCGAACATTCGAAATCCGCTCCACCAGCTCCGCAATTGGCTGAACCATCAGCAGACGCAGGGGGGCAATGGGACGATTTCGACGAACAGCCAGCAGAGGACCCATTCGCTAAGCCTCTGGAGCGCAAGGAGCGTAAGAAAGCGAAGAGGGCAGCCTCTGTGGAGAAGGCAGCGAAGCCCGTGAAGAAGGGCGAAGGACCCCCTAAGGATAGGATGGAGAGCACCACCGGGCAGAGACTCATCGCCTCCGGGCCAGCGAAGTTCGAGATCGATTTCGGCGATTCCGCTTCCCCGATCGGCGGGCGCGTAATCACAGGAAGCCGGAAGCTGGACGCGATTATCGAGGAACTCGAGGTGGAGATGCTGTCGGCTGATATGGCGCAGAGCGCCGTCGAGGAGTTATCCCGAACTCTGAAAGCAACTCTGATCGGAACTAGGATATCAACTCGGATGAAACTCGAGGGCGTCGTCGAGGAGGCGCTCAGGAACGCACTTCTGAGACTCTTGGAAGCCGGCTACTGGGACTTCGACAAGACCGTTAACTCGTTCATCGACGCCGAGACCCCCGTTGGGATAATGATGGTCGGGGTCAATGGCACCGGCAAGACCACGACGTGCGCCAAGATAGCCCATAGGCTCACACAGCAGGGCCGCTCGGTGGTCTTGGCCGCCGCTGACACCTTCCGCGCGGGGGCAATCGACCAGCTAGCGGCCCATGCGGAGCGACTCGGGGTTCGCTGCGTACGCAGCCAGCGGGGCGGCGACTCTGCTGCCATCGCCAGGGATGCCGTGGAAAGCGCCAAAGCCCGGGGCGAGGATGTCGTGATTATAGACACGGCAGGCCGGATGCAGAACAAGACCAACCTGATGGAGGAGCTGCGCAAGGTGCACAGGGTCACACAACCCCATCTGGTGATTTTCGTGGCCGATGCGCTGGCGGGCAACGACGCCGTCACCCAGGCAATCGAGTTCCAGCGCATGCTCAGTTTCGACGGTGCCGCGCTTTGTAAACTCGACACCGATGCCAAGGGCGGTGCGGCCCTGTCCATAGCACATGCGACCGGCCGACCGATAGTGCTGGCCGGCGTCGGACAAGGCTACGACGACCTGCTCAAGTTCGACCCGGAATGGTTCGTGAACTCAGTTCTAGATTAATTGCATGACTGACAACCGCGTCGTTCTTGAAGCGCGGCCCGTACGTGCGCTCGAAGATGTCTGGTGATGAGGCACCATTGGCTCTCGTGGTGGTCGGCAATGTCACCACCGAAGGCCGGATACGCAGCATCATGAAACATCAGGGATGGCGCACTGAGTTCTGCAGCGACGGAGACAAGGCCGTCGATGAATACGTGAGATTACGCCCCGATATGGTGCTTTTGTCACTCGACATACCGTCTATGGACGGGCATATCGCCGCGCTTGAGATGAGGGAGTCCGACTACAACGCCAGGATCGCCATCGTGACCAGCAGGTCCGGCAAGGAGAAGGCCGAGGACGCGGCGTATTCTACCGGGGCGGTCGGAGTGCTCGTCACGCCTCTGACCCAGACAGTCTTCGACGAGCAGTGGGAGGCGATGATGGGCGATATCCCCCCTGCTCTTGGCCTCGCTGACCTCGACGAGCTCTACCCGGAGGTGGAGGAGCCCGAGACGCCACTGGAGCCACCAATGCCGATGCCTCCAATGATGCCGCCGATGCCCGAGGCGGTCGAGATGCCCCTCGTTCCGTTGCCCGGAGGGGAGGCACTCGCTCCCGTCGAGGAGAAGCCACCGAAGAAGAAACTCGGGTGGTTCGGCAGATTCCTGCTCCTCATCATCATAGCCACCGCCGCAGGCGGTGTTTACGTCGCTATGTACGGCGTCCCGGAAGAGTTGCCGTTCGAAATCCCGTCGTTCTGATTATCGCTCCAGCAGAGCGCTCCACGAAACCTCGGCGTATGTGGCAGCGGCAGCGCCCGGGTCATCAGAGCCGTGGATGCCAGAGCCGACGATTATCGCATCCGCGCCGGCCTTGATGGCGTCCGTGGGGTGGCCGTAGCGCTGGCCCAGCGCGCCCTCAGTGGCGGAGAGGTTCACTCCCGGGGTCCAGATCATCCTACCGACGCCCACCCGCACTCGAAGAGACGCCACCTCTTCTGGCGAACTGCCGTTGCCGATGTAGCCGAGCACGTGTGGCGAGGCTGTGCCCGTTGCAATGGTCTCGGCAGTGTAGTCGTCGGAGAGCAGGTTCCCGCGGCTCGACATCTGGGCGAGTAGGAAGATGCCACCAACCCGCTTCACTTCGTCCCAGCCGGCTGCGATGCCATCGATGATATCCGGCCCGGAGACGCTGTGAGCGGTGACGAGGTCGGCCCACGAGCGGATGTCGTAGACACCGCTCATCTGAGTCAGGGAGACTTTGCCGATGTCGGCGAACTTGCGGTCCTCGAAGAGCATCAAATCGTGTGATTGAGCGGCATCGACCACATTCTGCCAGTTTTCAGGGGAGAAGTCCTCTATCGTGTCGACGTGCGTCTTGAGAGCAGCGATGTGTCCCCCTACCTGATGGATCAGTCGGACTAACTCGTCGACAGTTCCGAGATCGGCTGCGAGGACGACCAGCGTTTCCTTCTCAGCAGCCGTCTCCATGAAGCGATGGGCTAGCGGGTGTGCGCAACTACGCCATCTTGCGCCCCACGCCTTCTCGGCTCGCATCGAACACGCTCGCCGTCGACCCCCTCTCAAGGCTTTCCCTCACAGCCGCCCGAATCAGGCCTCCGGCCTGCGCCGCTTTGTTCATGGACGGGCGGCAACGGAGGCTGCACAATGGGCGGCAGCCCTCCCGTTCACTTCATCGAGGTCACTACACGCGACTTAGAGGGCCTGCCCGATGCACGCGGAGGCAGTGTGCGCAGCATGCTCGCCGCGGACCACGGTATCGAGGTCGGCGTTATCCGGGTATCTCTGGGCTATCAGGTTCAGGCCGAGATGACGCCTGAGCAAATCGAGCGCACAGTGTACGATCTGTTCGCTGACCCGATCATCGAGCATGGCTCGTGCAACGGGGCGCTGCTCGACGCCGACGAGGTATTCCCCGACGCACCGGATGCGGCCATCCAAGTCGGATACAAGCCCGGGGTCACCGACAACGCAGGACAGGCGGGTCTCGACGGGCTTCTTACTCTCTATCCCGAGCTCAGAAGCGCTGCACAGGTTGCCACCACTCGCACTTACATGTTCTGGGGCGTGCCGGAGGAAGTCGAAGCGGCACAGTTAGCGACTACCTTGCACAACCCGATGATCGAGCGCTGCGCAATCGCCGACGCCGAGGACTGCGCCGCAGGGCGCTGGCCCTCACTCGCCTTCCCCGACCGACCGCCGGCAGTCTTCGCCGAGCCAGCGGTCGTCAATCTCGAGGTGAGCGACGAGCAGCTGGAGGAGATCAGCGAGACAGGGTTGCTCGCGCTCAACCTCAACGAGATGCATGCGATTCAAGCGCACTATAGGAATCCGGAGGTGAGAGCGGTTAGAGAGGATCTGGGCCTTCCTCCGAACGCACCGACTGACGCCGAACTGGAATGCTTGGCGCAGACTTGGTCGGAGCACTGCTCGCACAAGATATTCGCAGCCCGCATCAATCACAAGGACAACCAGACCGGCGAGAAGAAGCAGATCGACTCGCTGTTCAAGACCCACATCATGAGCCCGACACTCGACATCCAGAAGGAGGTCGACTGGCTTCTCAGCGTATTCCACGACAACTCCGGGGTGATCGCTTGGAACGATGACTGGAGTCTGTGCATGAAGGCCGAGACGCACAACTCACCGAGCGCGCTGGACCCCTTCGGTGGTGCGATAACCGGCATAGTGGGCGTTAATCGCGACATCCTCGGAACGGGCTTAGGGGCACGCCCCATCGCCAACACCGACATCTTCTGCTTCGGGCCACCAGACTACGACGGCAGACTCCCTAAGGGCCTGTTCCACCCCTCGAGGGTATTCAGGGGGGTACACGCTGGGATCCGCTCCGGTGGCAACGAGTCGGGCATCCCTACCGTCAACGGCGCCATCGTCTTCGACGAGCGCTACATCGGCAAGCCACTGGTCTACTGCGGCACGGTCGGCATCATGCCACGCAGGCTGGCCGACGGCCGGGAGAGCCACGACAAGACGCCTTCGCCTGGCGATGTCATCTACATGGTCGGCGGTCGTGTCGGCAGCGATGGCATCCACGGGGCGACTTTCTCGAGCCTCGTGCTGACCGAGGAGAGCCCGAGCTCTGCCGTTCAGATAGGGGACCCGATCACCCAGAAGAAGATGCTCGACATGATCATCGAAGCCCGTGACGAGGGGATCATCCAAGTCATCACCGACAATGGCGCCGGTGGCCTGTCGAGCAGTGTGGGCGAGATGGCAGAGTTGACCGACGGTGCCGACATCGACCTCTCGGCCGTCCCCCTCAAGCAAGCGGACCTCTCGCCTTGGGAGATTCTGGTCTCGGAGTCCCAAGAGCGCATGACCGTAGGTATCAAACCGGAAGATTGCGCGGCTTTCGAAGCACTAGCTGATCTGCACGAGGTCGAGGCTACGATGATCGGTGAATTCACCGACTCGGGCGCTTTCGTGGTGCGCTTCGGCGAGCGCATGGTCGCGCACCTACCGATCTCATTCCTGCACGACGGCTGCCCGCAACTGCAACTCGAATCCGAGTGGACCCCACCAGTTCACGAGCCAATGATTCCGCCAAAGACGGATGCAGCCGGGATGGGTGACATCCTACGCCGATTGATGGCAAGGCCCAACGTCGCGAGCAAGGAGTGGTGGGTCCGCTCCTACGACCACGAGGTCATCGCCCAGTCGGTCATCAAGCCGTTCTGCGGCGTCAACCACGACGCGCCCGGCGACGCTGCAGTCATCGCTCCTCTGCACGGAGGCACGCAAGGCGCTGTGATTTCGAACGGGATAACTCCGAGGTATTCGGACATCGACACCTACTCGATGGCAGCGGCGTGCGTGGATGAGGCTCTGCGCAACGCGGTTTGCGTCGGCGTCGACCTCGACATGATTGCAGGCCTCGACAACTTCTGCTGGCCGGACTCGGTCGAGTCCCCCGAGACCCCGGACGGGCGCTACAAACTGGCGCAGCTGGTGCGCGCGAACCAAGCCATAGAAGACGTATGCAGAGCCTATCGGCTACCGTGCATCAGCGGCAAAGACTCGATGAAGAACGATGTCACTATGTACGGCGAGAAGATCAGCGTCCCGCCGACCATCCTGTTCAGCCTCATCGGCAACCACGCTGACGTACGCAAAGCGGTCTCGAGCGACTTCAAGAACGCTGGCGACCACATCTACCTGCTCGGCGAGACGCACCAGGAGCTCGGAGCGAGTGAGCTGGCGTTCATGTTCCGAGACGAGTGCTCGGGGGGTATTGGCGGCGAAATTCCGCGCATCAACCCCGAGCGCAATCTAGCGATGTACCGCGCACTGACATCGGC
>PSPG01000010.1 GCA_003193925.1 Candidatus Thalassarchaeum betae | reverse complement strand
CGGGTCGACGACTACCAGCAGTGGGATGATTGCGAGTACCAGCGTACCAAGGTCCATAGAATGCGAGCGCCATGCGCCCCATATTTGAATCCCTGCTTACTAGTAATATACACCTCGGTCGCTGATATTCAAAGGCCAGTCTAAGGTCGGTGAATCCTCGTGAGTCCGGAAGCTCAGGGGGTCACTCGGGACCGATCACGTGGGAAAAGCACGACTTCGCGGACATTGCTCGCCCCGGTCAGCACCATCAGCAAGCGGGCGACACCCAGCCCCCAGCCGGCGTGCGGCGGCGCACCGTAGCGGAAGCCGTCCGTGTAGAAGGTGAAGTCGGCAGGCTCGAGGCCCATATCGCGCAGATTCTGCTCTAGCACATCCACTCGGTGCTCGCGCTGGCCGCCGCTGGTCATCTCGTCACGACCGTAGTTCAGGTCGAAGCCGCGGCTGAGCTGGCCGCCAGACGAGCCCCTCTCCTCCTCCTTGTGGTGGATGTAGAACGGCTTCATCGACATAGGCCAGCGCGAGATGAAGTGGAAGCCCGGGTATTGGGTCGCGATGATGTCGCAGTGATGGCTTTCGATGTCTTCGCCCCACTCGATCTCGCCTCCCTCGGCCTGGACGATATCGATGGCATCACAGTAGGGGATGCGGGGGAAGGGCAAGCTCGGGACCTCCACGCTCACGGGATCCTGCCCCTGACTCGCCCTGAACACGTTGACTGCGTCAATCAGGTCCAGGTCGTTGGCAGCGACCTGGCTCCAGATGTGGCACATCATCCTCTCCAGAACGCCCATCACGTCCTCGTCGTCCATCCACGCGCCCTCGATGTCGAAGGAGATGAACTCGTTGAGGTGACGATAGGTGTCGTGCTTCTCGGCACGGAAGGCCGGACCGATCTCGAAGACGCGCTCGAGGCCTCCGAGTACTGCCAGCTGCTTGTACAGCTGCGGGCTCTGCGAGAGGTATGCTGGGGTCTCAAAGTACTGCAGCGAGAACAGGTTGGTGCCGCCTTCGGCGGCAGCGACGATGATCTTCGGGGTGTTGATCTCCTGGAAGCCCTCGGAAATCAGGTGGTCGCGGCCGTACTGCAGGACCTTGGCGCGCAGCTGGAACATGGCGTTCACATGCGCGCGCCGCAGGTCGAGGTGACGATTGTCTAGACGCACATCGAGGCCGACGTTGACCTCGTCGATGACCCCCACCGGCAGGGGGGCTGCGGCATCGGCTAGGATGGCGCCAGTGCTAACGTTGACCTCGTACTCCGGGGGTGGGGACGGCTCGCCCTCGGCGACCTCGGGGGGGCGCTTCTGGGCTACCGTCCCAGTGACTTGGACGGTCGACTCTCGGGTGGCCGACTGGATGGCGTCGAACAGCGCCTCGCCCATGTTGTCCTTCTTCAGGAAGGCCTGGATACGGCCGGTGCCATCGCGCAGCATCAGGAAGCAGATCGCGCCCCGCCCGCGCACTGTCTCGGCGTAACCCGCTAGGGTGACCTCAGAGCCGACCATGTCCGCGCCGTTGGCAACGACCTGCCCGATGGTGTGGGAGCGGTAGGCCGTAGGCCTCCATCCGCTGCTGTCCCTCATGCCCCTCTCGTGTCGGGGCGGGGTTTTGAATGGTATCGGGCTCGGAGGCTCAATCATCCGACAATCGCTCGATATAGGCAACGTCGAGTTCGGGAGGGAAGGCCAGCCAGCGGATGAGCACGAAGTTCAGGAAGCCGAACAGACAGGTGTTGATCAGCCAAGCAATGTGGTGGTTGATGAGCCATCTCTCTATCATGAAGTACTCCGAGGTCGTGGTCACTACGAGTAGAGCAGTGTAGCACCAGAATGCCCTATTCAGGCTGGTGGTGTAATTGAAGACCGACTTGAATGTGAATCTGTAGTGCATATAGTGGGCTTCGACGTTCCCTATGATGCTGGATACCACCCAAGCCGCCACGGCCGTGTGAGCATCCCAGATGTTGACCCGGTAGAGCAATTCGTACAGAATGAATGCGAATGCCGAGTTAAAGCAACCCGTGACGTTGAATCTCATGAACTCGCGCAGCATCTTCCCCGAGGTCCAACCGACATCGGCGACCCTGCCCTTGAATTCGCCGATCCAGCCCATGAGGAAACCACTCACTCTTTCTCGAGCCGCGCCGATCAGTCCGATTTCAGGTATCCGCTCATTCGGCCTGCCATCTCCGTGTACTCCTCGCCGATATCCGGATTGAGTCGGGAACGGAAGACTGTGACAATCATGTGGTCATTCCTCCTCGCTCGGAGCCACCTTGGCAGCGATGAGCAGGAACGCGGTGTGCCCCATCGGCTGGTTGCCGGGCCTAACCCCGCCCTTGCTCGCCCTGACCCACCTGCGCTCGATTATCTCGCCGGCCCACTCGATCACCAGACCCCGCTCCCCGGCCGCCTCCCACGACTTCTCGAGCTGGGAGGTGGTCGGGCAGTAGCAAGCGAGCCTGCCGCCCGCCCGCAGGAGCGGCTCGACCGCAGGGACGACCCGCCACGGCTCGGCGATGTCGATGATGGCTGCGTCGAGCGAGCCGCAGATCTCGGTGACGGTCTGGCCGATGTCGGACATGTCGCCGTCTATGAGGTGCCAGTCGGGGAATTCGGGGAGCACCTCGGACAGGCGCTCCATGTTGGCCCGGCCGACCTCGGCGTGCTCGGGCCGTGACTCGACAGAGATGAGGGTGCCAGCCGAGCCGAGCACGTTGGCTAGGTGCATGGCGAGACCGGCCGAGCCGTGTCCCCCCTCGAGCACCCTGGATCCAACCCCAATCCCCATCCAGGAAACGAGGAACCCCGAGTCCTTCGCGCCGATGACTTGAGCCCTCCGCGCCATGTTCCGGCGAGCCTCGGGCAGCGCGGGGTCGACGATGGTCAGGGACTTCTGGCCGACGCTGATCCTGTCGCCGATCGAGTAGCCGTCCAAGAGCTGCTCGGCGTCGAACCTGCCGAGCCCCTTCACCTTGACCTCACCGGGCGCCCGGCGGAGCAGGTAGGCTCGCCCGTCGTCCTCCCTCAGCGCGACCCACTCGCCCCCACTGCCATCGCTCATGGCCTCGCGGCTCGCCTTCACGCTTCAAGTGCTTCGGCGGCTCTATAGAGCCGATTATCCCCCCCTACCCGGGCTACAGCACGGTTATACGGCGCCTCGTCACGGAAAGGACGATGACTGCGGCGCGGATGCTGTCAATAGTCCAACCGGTGGCCCTAGCGGCCTTGGTGGTCGTGATGTCCTTCACGGGCTTCATGGTGATGGACGAGAAGGTCGAGGAACGCGAACAACTGAAGCAGAAGGAAATGCCTCTGTATGCAACCAGCCCGGGGCACGCTGTGTTCGGCGAATACGTCGGAGCACATTGGTGCCCACCGTGCATGGACAGCGCAGGCCCCTCGCTTGTCAACCTCAAGAATTCGAACGGCGAGGACTTCACCTTCGTCTCGTTCTTTGAGTCCGAGTCCGGAGGCTGGCCCTCCGACGGCCCGATCTACAGGACTGACCACGTGATGGCATCCTCCAGTGGTTACCCGACATTCGCCTTCGCCGACGCCCAGAGCGGGTCCTGCTACAAGGTCGGCTCTTCGGGAACCAACTACTACGACGCCGACTACGAGGCCGGCGGATGCATGGGCTCCGAGATATCTGAATACGCGATGGAACTCTCCACAGTCCTGAACAGCGCCGGCGACGAGGTCACCATCACCGTCGAGGTGACCTACCTGGGCTCGTCGCCCTTGGTCGTCGTGTACCTCTACGGAGCAGTCACGGAGCAGTTCGGCGGCGACGCCTACGACAACGGCAACAGGCCTCACCACAACTGGATGGATTGGCTGCTGAACAGCAACGACAACGGCTTTGAGGAGTTGACCCTGGCCCCGAACAACGTCGCCGAGAGGACTTGGACGGTTCCGTTGAACACCGTCAGGGCGGCAGGCGGGAACACCCAGTTCGAGAACTTCTGGCCCGTCCTCGCTCTGATGGACGGCCCGCACGCCTCGTACAACACCTTCCTCTCGGCCGTCGACCTCGACATGATCCCGCTCATCGACGTGGGCGTCTCGGACTTCCGGGTCGACAACCAGAACGGCAACCTCGGCTTCGTTCCGGGAGACATCATGGATGTCAGCGTCGAGGTCACGAACTACGGCGTCGACCCCTACAACGACGGTGGCGAGATAACCATTTACGAGCTCGAGGGACTCAACGAGAACTACATCGGCGGCGCTTCTATCACGAACCTCGCCGCCGCCGGCACTCAGACTCTGACGATTGGTTTCGACACGTCCGACATCACGCCGTACGCCTCTGGCTCCACGACCTTCCGAGCTAGGATCACCGGCCTGACCGGCGACCGCGTCTCGTCGAACAACTACGCCGACGACAACGCGCTGCACGACATGCCGCCCGTCGCCAACCAGCCGACGGCCATAGCTTCGACCTCGATCGAGAGGGGCGGCACCATCCAGTTCGAGTCGACCGCTCTGTCAAACGACATGGTGGACGATATGTCCACAATGACTCCGACCCTGCACTACGCCAAGGCTGGAACCGAGATGTGGGACAATGCCTGGATCATCTCTGCCGACATGATCGGGAGCGGTGGCAACGCCCGCTACGTCCACACTATCGGGGCTCCGCTCAACGCTGAGGTAGGGAACTACGACCTCAGGGTAAAGTGGACCGATTCTGGCGGCCAGACCAGCGACTGGCTGATTTTCGGCGAGGCTTTCGAGCTGCGCAACGGGCTTCCCTTGGTTCTGGACAGCGGATACTCTCAGTACGCCGGCATGCCGACCGTGAAGGTAGAGACTCAGGAGAGAGTGTCCGTAATCGGTCTCGTCTACGACGCCGAGACACCGCTCTCTATGCTCAGCGTCGACAGCAACTCGCCTGAGTTCGTGGAGTGGGACTCCTCGACACTCGAGATAGTCGTAGAGTTCGACGAGGTCATCTGGGACGTCCAGGGCAACCCGATCCCGCAGGGCATGTTCGTCTCCGTCGACGACGGCGACGACGTGAACTCAGGCATGATGATGTTCAACGTGGTAGAGAACGGCGCTCCGAGGTGGGCACCGATCCCGACGCAGTCCTTCGACGAGGGCGGCTCGGCCAGCATCGGGCTGACCGAGTACCTGTCCGACACCGATGACAACGGCTACCCCGTTCCAGTCTCGGGACTCACGCTAGAGTTACTCGCGAACTCCAACACGGCTCTCGTCGATGCCAGCATCTCCGGCCACACCCTCTCGGTCAGCTCGCTCGACGATGATTCGACCGGGATCTCCGAAATCACCGTCAGGGCCAGTGACGACGTCAAGTTCTCGGACACCATAATCACCTTCCACGTCCTCAACGTCAACGACGCCCCCCGCATCGACCTGACGGGAATCGAAGAGTTCACGGTCAAGATCGGCGAGAGGATCACCCTTGAGCTGCTCGACAGGATGACCGACATCGATGACCCCGACGAGGAGATCTGGGCCACGGCGATGACCTTCGTTCCCGGCGCAGCCCAGTTCAATCCGATAACCGGCATACTGACCATGGCATGGGAAGAGTCTGGAGACGAGGTCGTAACCATCACCTTGGAGGACAGGCACGGAGATGCCAGTGCCTCCATCATCACTGTCCACGTAGTCGACGACCTGCCTCTCTACTGGGAAACCGACTTTGTGGCTAGTTTCGACACTGTCGAGTACGGCACCAATCCGACATTCACCATCCAGAATGTGGGGCCGTACGTGCTGACCGACATCAGGGTCGGCTGGACGGTCTGCAACAGCATCACTGGAGTCTGCCACTCCTCTGGCGTCTCGCACAATTACGGGCCGTTCATCGTGAACCCCGCCAGCGGCGCCGGCCTAGGCGTCGGCGACTACATCACCCTCATAGTGGAAGGCGTTGACCAGAACGACTTCGACCGTGTCACGGAGGAACAGCTCAGGATATACGCCATCGAGCCACAGGAGATCATCGATGAACCCGGAAATGATGACACTGAAACCGACTCCGGCGGTATGAGCGCCATGATGTCGGCGGGATTGATCGGAATCGGACTCCTGCTGGCCATCGCACTGGTCCTCTCGCTCGCCCTAGTCCTGCGACGCCAGGGCCTCGCTTCCGAGTCGGCAATCGACTACGCCAGCGCGGTCCGCGAGGAGGATTACGATGACTCCGAGACGGGCGAGTCGGACCTGATGGGGGAAGTACCACCGCCGCCTCCGATGACACCGCCCCTGCCACCCGAGGGACTGCCCCCAGGCTGGACTATGGAACAGTGGCACTACTACGGTGCAGAGTACCTCCGCCGACGCCAGTAATCGCCCTTAACAGCGATTGCCAGTTTTGACGCACCTTAAGAAGGTGCGAACGTCAGCACCATCCTCGGGGGAGCGCCTATGAGCGATGAGACAGACCAGTCGGACGACATCGAGCGGCCCGATCAGGACCCCTTGGAATCCTGGGAAGACGGCGCCGCGTTCGGGGTCTCTGTCAACAAGGATCCGGTCTGCGAGACCCATGTTCAGGAGTGGATCGACGGCGTCGACATAACCTCGACCGCAGATGTGCCGATTCCTCCGAAACTGGTCGATCAGGTCATCGGGCAGGAAGCCGCCTCAATCGTGGTCCGTAAGGCCGCCGAGCAGCGACGCCACGTCATCATGGTCGGCGATCCCGGCACCGGCAAGTCGATGCTGGCCCGCTCGATGACGGAGTTCCTGCCGCGGGAGCGTCTCGAGGACGTCATGGTCTACCGCAACTCGGAGGACGAGAACGAGCCGATCATCCGCACCGTCCCGGCCGGACGCGGCTCCCGCATTATCTCCGAGCGCCGGGCTCAGATCCGCCTGCAGAGGGAGCGCACTAACCGCACCCTGCTGTTCGTCGCCCTCGTCATCGGCGCCGCCCTCCTGCTGGCGACCATCACCAGCGGTGAGATCCTGACCTTCATCTTCGGCTCCTTCATCCTCGTCTTCGGCTACTTCTTCCTCCGAACCCGCCTGACAGCCGGTGACGAGGGGAACATCCCGAAGCTGCTAATCAAGCACGAGCGGAGCGACGAGCCTCCGTTCATCGACGCGACGGGCACCCTCGCCGGAGCCCTGCTGGGAGATGTCCGACACGACCCGTTCCAGTCCGGCGCCGACTTGGCGACTCCGGCCCACGAGAGGGTCGAGCCCGGCGCGGTCCATCGCGCCAACAAGGGAGTGCTCTACATAGACGAGATTCGCATGCTCAGGATGGAGGAACAGCAGGCCCTGCTTATCGCGATGCAGGAGAAGGAGCTCTCCATCTGCGGCCGCTCCGAGCGCTCCTCGGGCGCTCTGACCAAGTCAGAGCCGGTGCCCACCGACTTCATCCTCATCGCGGCCGGCAACCTCGACAGCGTCCAGAACATGCACCCCGCCCTGCGAAGCCGTATCCGAGGCTACGGCTACGAGGTCTATGTCAACACCGACATGCCCGACACCGAGCTCAACCGCCGACGCCTCATCCGCTTCATCGCGCAAGAGGTCCGAAACGAGGCTGACAAGGACTCCGGAAAGCCGATTCCACACTTCGATCGAAGTTCGATAGCACTGATCCTCAAGGAGGCCCAGAGGCGCAGCGGCCGCCGAGGTAAGTTGTCCCTGCGACTGCGCGAGCTCGGCGGCCTGGTGCGCATAGCCGGTGACCTCGCAGCTGAGGAGGGCGCCGAACTGACACGCTCGGTGCACGTTACTCGAGCCAGGGAGATCGCCAAGCCGCTCGAGCAACAAGTTGCAGACCGCTACCTCGAGCGCCAATCTGAGTACGCGATGCTGGTCAACCGTGGCCACCGCGTGGGACGAGTCAACGGACTTGCCGTGCTAGGTACTGACAGCGGCCTGTCCGACTACTCAGGGGTAGTCATACCCGTCGAGGCGATGGTGACTCCCGCCCAAGGCATGTCCGGACGGGTCATCGCGACGGGGGGCCTGTCCGACTTGGCTAACGAGAGCGTGAGCAACATCACCGCCGTCGTCAAGAAGCTCACTGGCAAGGACATCAAGGACTATGACCTGCATGTGCAGTTCCCGGGTACTCATAACGTCGACGGCGACAGTGCCTCCATCACCATGGCAACTGCCATCATCAGCGCCTTCGAGGGCGTGCCGATCGAGCAGAATCTCGCGATGACGGGATCTCTCTCGGTGCGCGGCGAGATCCTCCCGGTCGGCGGCGTCACAGCCAAGATCGAGGCCGCTGCCAAGTCCGGCATCGAGAAGGTGGTGATTCCGCGAGCGAACCTGCAGGACGTCTTGATGGACGAGAAGTGGGAGCAGATGGTCGAAGTCATACCTGTGGACTCACTCGATGAGGTCCTTGAGCACTCCCTCGTAGGGGCCGAGGAGAAGGTCAGTCTCGTCGAGCGCCTAGCCAAGGTAATCGACACCATCCACAAGGGAACCGACACCCAACCTTCTGCTTGAGCGGCGCCTCGCCGTAATGCTTCAAGTCCCGCATCATCCCCGCGAAGCGGGGATGCCATGAGCCAGAAGCAGCACTCACCGATGAGCGTACTCTTCCTCGTCGTGTTGGTGGACATGATCGGGTTCACCATCGTAATCCCCTTCCTGACCTACTACGTTCAGGACCTGGCCGTCGCCGAGGGAATCGTCGACGTAGGGAGCCGCGACCTCTGGGTCGGCATCGTGATCGCGGTCTACTCACTGGCCCAGTTCATCTTCACCCCGGTTCTGGGCTCGCTCAGTGACAGGGTGGGCCGCAGGCCGATCCTGATGTTCGGACTGGCCTCGAACACGGTCTTCTTCACCGTCTTCGGCCTGTCCGGTAGCCTCGGGATGGCGATAGCCGCCCGCTTCCTAGCAGGAGCAGGAAATGGAAACATCGCCGTAGCAAGGGCCTACATCGGTGACATCAGCGAGCCGGAGATGATCGCTCGGAGAATGGGGTTGATCGGCGCGGCCTTCGGGCTGGGCTTCATGATCGGCCCGTTCATCGGCGGCATTCTGTCCGACCCGGCCCACGGCATCGGCGCGCCGTTCGACGGACAGCTGTGGATCGATTACCCGTACCTGCTCCCGTGTGTGTTCTCCAGCGCCCTGTCGCTGCTCTCGCTCTTCTTAGCCATCACCCGCCTCCCGGAGAGCCTGCCTCCAGAGGCTAGGAAGTCCTCCGAGGGCTCCGTGCTCAGCGGCATCGGGGGCATGATGACGAACATCGTCAAGGTGTTGAGGTTCCCGATCGTATCCACCTTGGTCTCGATCAACTTCCTCTTCCTGATGGGGTTCAGCATGATGCACGGCACGTTCATCTTGTTCACCTCGATGGCACCCGCGGACGGGGGGCTGGGCTGGAGCGAGCTGGACAACGGCTGGATTTTCGCCTTTATCGGGCTGCTCGGAGTCGTCATTCAAGGCATCTTGATCGGTCCTCTTACTGACAGGTTCAGCATGCCGCGCCTGATGCTGGTCGGCACACTGCTGTGCGGCCTCGGCATAGCCAGCATACCCTACGTCCCGTCCGACGTCAGTTGGCTCATCTTCGCATCCTCGGCGGGACTCGCCATAGGTAACGGGCTGTTCTCACCGACGCAGTCGTCGATGCTCACTTTCGAGGCCAAGTCCAGGGGTTACGAACTGGGGATGGTGATGGGAGCGCAGGAGGGCTTCGGAGCCCTGGCCCGCATCATTGGACCTCTGTTAGCAGCCTATCTGTGGTCACTGACGGTGCAGGGCACGGGCCTGTGGACCTACCACACCTGCTTCCGAGTAGCAGGAATTATATTCGTCCTCGCCACTATCCTCCAACTGAGGCTGCGACTGAGCGGCGAGCCACAGGCGCGGGGAGCAGCATAGGTGATTGGATGGCGACACCGGCGGCAGTGGCACACGGCGGCGCTGGCCCGGGGCCGGACAGGAAGGCGAACGTCGAAGCTGGGGTGCAGCGCGCCGCCGAGATCCTCCAAGCCGGCGGCTCGGCTGTAGAGGCCGCCGTCGAGGCATGTGTCATCTTCGAGGACGACCCGGTGTTCAACGCCGGCACCGGGGGGGTATTGCGAAACGATGGCTCGGTCTCGCTGGATGCCTCGCTGCAGACCTCTGACGGCCGCCTCGGCTTCGTCATAGGGATTCGCGACACCCCCAACCCGATACGTGTCGCAGCCGACCTGCTCGACGAGGAGATCAACGGCCTCGCCGGAGATGGGGGCAGGGTCTGGGCGGATGCCAGGGGTCACCCCAAGGCCGCCGTCGTGGGCAGACCCCCCAAGGAGGAGTCGGGAGACACCGTGGGCGTCATCGCCCGAGACAGCACTGGTTCAATCGCCTGCGCGACCAGCACTGGCGGGACCAGCTTCCGACCCGCCGGAAGGGTCGGCGACGTCCCTCTGCCCGGCTCCGGCTTCTGGGTCGAAGGCAATCTGGCCGTGGCCGCCACCGGCGTGGGCGAGGCAATCACCAGATCGCTGCTGAGCTATAGGGTATACGAGCGAATCCGCTCTACAGGTGGCTCGCTCGATGCAGCGATGCGATGGGGCATCGACGAGTTGATCGACGATGGAGTGTCGGTCGGACTGATCTCGATGGGAGCCGAGGGCGAAGGTCGGGGCCACTCCAACACCGACATGCCCTGGGCCACTTGGAGGGGCTGAGCCCGACCCATGCGGGATTGTTCTGGGGATGCGCTTAAGGAGCCCTTTCGGGTGGCCGCATCAGAGGGATATGCGTGACCGACATCGAAGACAGGATACAGCAGATTGCCCAGGTCCTCGAGCAGCTCGATGACAGTCAGGTCCCACGCAACATCAGGATCCTGTCGAAGGACGCGGTCGAGCAGCATCTGCTCAACAAGGACAAGGAGATGGACCTGAGGCTGGGCATGACCGCCTCGATTCTAGACGACATCTTCAACGACGCCAACCTACCCATCTACTACGGCCCCCTGTGCCTTCAGGTGCAAACCGCTCTCGAGACGCTTCTGGCCGAAGTCAGGCGCTCCTGAGCCTTGAAGTGCGGGACTCCTGTCGTTCAGCCTCCGAAGGGGGTCGACTGTGGCGCTAGATACGTGGACCAACCTGTCCTACGCAAACGTCGCTACGACATCCCCCGCCGCGCACAGGATAGCCTCGGAGTGGTCCGACGCGCTCGCGCGCGGGGGGGCTGCCGAATTCGACGGCGAGGCCGAGAAGAACGTGATGATTCCCCTCCGCCGAGCCGCCGCGAGGATGCTGTCATGCGGAATCGAGGATGTGTGCGTCGGCTCGAGCGCGACTGAGCTGCTCTGCTCGCTCGCATGGGCGATCTCTCCACCCAGTGACAGCAACATCGTCTCTACCCGCGCCTCCTTTCCGTCCACCGTCTACCCATGGCGCAGGGTCGCTGAGGAGAGCGGGGCCGAAATCCGCCTCGCTGGCCACGATGAGGACTTCTACACAGACCCCGGGGAGATACTCGCACTGATTGACCAGGATACCTCCGTGGTCTCCCTGTCGCACGTCGAGTACTCCAACGGCCAGCGCTATGACCTGTCTAGGTTCGCCGAGGCAGCGCATTCTGTCGGAGCGATGCTAATCGTCGATGCAACGCAGTCTATGGGGATGCTGCCTATCGACGCCCGGGCGACAGGCGCTGATGCTCTGGTCTCATCCGGGTACAAGTGGCTCCGAGGCACTTTTGGTGCCGCAGTCGGGTACATCTCGCCCTCGGTGAGGGGCGACTTGGTGCCGGGGTTGCTGGGCTTCCGCAGCCACTCCGACCTGTGGGATTTGAGGGCCGACCGACTGGAGCTACCCGATGACGCTAGCCGGTTCGAGTACACCACCATCCACTTCGGTGCCGCTCTGGGCCTCGCCGCAGCGGTAGAGGAACTGGTGGAGAGGGGCATGGACGAGGTATGGAGGCACGACCTCTCTCTCGCCGATATCGTAGTCGAGGGGGCCTCGAGTCTCGGGCTCGGAGTTGTATCCCCCCTCTCGGACGCCGAGCGCAGCGCCATAGTGAGTCTGCGACTGCCTGAGGGCACCAGCAGTGAGGAAATAGCTCGGAGGCTGCGGGACGAATATCGAATACTGGTTACGAGCCGGGCGGGTCTGCTCAGGGTATCTCCTCATATCGACAACGATGCTGAGGACGTCGAGATGCTGTTCGAGGCACTGGCCGAGCTACTCGGTCAAACGTGAGGCGCGAGTATCGCACCGGCGATTGCGAACATGATGCAGGCTACCCCCAGGTCAATGACTCTCCACGCCTTGGGATTGTTCAGCACCGGCGAGAGCATTTTTGCCCCGTAGCCTAGCGAGAAGAAGAACACGAAGGAGGCCGTGGCAGCCCCAATCCCGAAGGCCAGCCGCTCATCCCCCAGATAGCGGCTGGAGGCGCCGCCGATCAGCAGCAGGGTGTCGAGGTACACATGCGGATTGAGGAAAGTGAAGGCGAGTGCAGCGGCTATGGTCGGCCCGAGTTCGCTATCGCTCTCGCCTTCAGCGACCATACCCTCGGGGTCCATCGCCGATTTGACACGGAACAATCCGTAGCCGGTTAGGAAGGCGGCTGCGAAGACTGCAATCCAGACCGCCGCGTCCTCCATCCCCGAGAGGACCGAGCCGACGCCCAAGACGCCGGCAGCAATCAGGGTGGCATCGGCCAGAGAGCAGACGAGGCAGACGGCGAAGACGTGCGAGTGAAGCAGTCCCTGTCTGAGCACGAACACGTTCTGAGGGCCCAGCGCCAGAATGAGTCCGAGACTCAGAGCGAAGCCTTCGAGTCCCGCAGACTCGATGCCCATGCTCATGTCTTCCTGCGCTCGATGGCCTTGTGCCGCAGGCCTGTGTATCCGCACTTGCGGCACACCTTCGGCTTACGTCCCCTGTGGGTCGCCGAGCAGCGCATGCAAATCCACTTCTTCAGCAATCGAGCCTCTGCCTCCGGGTGCCTCTGAGCCATGCAGACCGGCCGACCTGCCAACCATTCATAATCGCTTCCCACCGCGAAATCGCTGGAAAACCGGATTGCTTCTAGCCAAAGCATTCATCCACTCTCCATACTGCCCGAGGCTACGGTGCCTGCCAGCGTCGTGCTTGGAGCCCAGTGGGGTGACGAGGGCAAGGGCAAGGCCATAGACCAGCTGGCCAGCCATTCCACCTGGGCTGTTCGCTTCCAAGGCGGCAGCAATGCCGGTCACACCATCGTCCTCGGCGAGACCACGCTCAAACTACACCAGATACCCTCAGGAGTGTCCTACGAGCACTGCAACCTCGTCCTCGGCGACGGCATGGTGATTGACCCATGGGTGCTCGAGGAGGAGCTCGACACGTGGCATGCACTCACTGGCGAGAGGCCGGAGGGCAAGCGCTTGTTCATCAGCGAGCGGGCCTCGATTATCCTACCCTTCCACAGGCTGTACGACGGTGCCGACAAGCTCGTCGGGACCACGGGCCGTGGAATCGGTCCGACCTACCGCGACCGCATCGAGAGGGTCGGAATCAGGTTCGCGGATCTCGCTAACATCGTTGACGACGCCGAGGCGGTCCAAGCCGCTTCCGAGCGCATGAGCAAGCAGCTGGCGACCGTGGGGGTCGAGCAGAGCATCGAGCCTGACGCTCTGCAGGCAGATCTGCAGTGGATACTCAACAGGTTCTCCGAGGCGATCAAGCCCACTGGGCTGATGGTCGACCTCGCTCTGAGGAACGGCGAGAGGGTCCTGCTCGAGGGGGCACAAGGAGCCATGCTCGATATCGACCATGGAACCTACCCCTTCGTCACCTCCTCAGTCACCAGCAGGGCCAACGCGACCCACGGAGCCGGCATCCACCCGGGACACGTCGACCAGTGCTTCGGCATCTCGAAGGCGTACACAACGCGCGTTGGCAACGGACCCTTCCCCTCCGAACTCTCTCTCGACGAGGGTCCGGGCATGCACATGGCGCAGATAGGCAACGAATACGGCACCACCACCGGTCGGCCCAGGCGCACCGGGTGGCTCGACATGGTCGCCCTGCGCGAGAGCAACCGGATCAACGGGTACACGGGGCTGGTCATCACCAAGCTGGACGTCCTAGGGGGCTTGGACGAGCTCAAGATATGCGTCGGCTACGAGATGGACGGCAGGACGCTGCACGTCATGCCGACTACGAGCGAGGATCTGGCCCGTTGCTCTCCGATCTACGAGACTCACCCGGGCTTCCCTGCCCTGTCCGACGAGGAGTGGGTAGCCATGGCAGACAGGGCGAGCTCCGAGGGCACCGGATTCGATGCCATGCCAGATGTGATCAGGGAGTACATAGCTCGCATCGAGCACCTAGCAGGAGTGCCTGTGGTAAGCATCGGTGTCGGCCCCGACCGCCGGGCGTCCATAGCCAAGACGGGAGGTCCGTTCGACCTTCCTTCTGTCGAGGCAACCTTCTAATCGGGTCACTTTGGCCGGCCCGTCATGGGATTCAAGTCCAATGCCCGCAAGAGGCGCCAGACCGCGGCAGCAGCGGCAGGCCCCGAGGAGAAGGCGGCCGAGGAGTTCGTCGGCGAGACCAAGTGCGACGTCGCCGGCTGTGACAACTGGGCCGACAAGAATATCGGAGGTCGCAAGCTGGCCTTCGACAGGGCCGCCGAGGTCTGGGGCGAGTCGGGGCTCAACAAGGACTCGCGCAGAGTCACGGTATGCAAGGCTTGTTACCGTGCTTGGAAGAAGGCCAAGAAGGACGAACCTACCGAGTGGACCTGAGTGATTCACCCAACGCAACAATGTTAGTTGTGCCCCCTCTCGAAAAGGCGTGGCAGGGCACCCGAGCAACGAACCGATTCTAGGCTACGCCCCCGGTTCCGAGGAGAGCGCGCTGCTGCAGGCCGAGATGGACCGCCAGATGTCCGAGGTCGTCCAGATACCCTGCATCATCAACGGCGAGGAGGTCTACACCGGCACGACCACCACCCAAGTCATCCCGCACGACCACGGCCACGTCCTCGCCAACGTCCACCTAGCGGGCAGGGAGGAGATGGAGGCCGCTTGCGCGGCCGCGGTCTCCGCCCAGGCCGACTGGGTCGACCTCGGGCTCGAGGGTCGGTGTGCGGTCTTCGAGCGCTGCGCCGACCTGCTGGCAGGCGACTGGCGCATGAGGGTGAATGCCTCCACCATGCTGAACCAGTCGAAGACGGCGTTCCAGGCGGAGATAGACGCAACCTGCGAACTCATCGACTTCTGGCGCTTCAACTGCCACTACGCGCGCGGCCTCCACGACGACTTCCAGCCTCTGATATCGCCGAGCGGCGTCGAGAACTCGACTGAGATCCGCCCGCTCGAGGGCTTCGTCCTCGCCATCACCCCGTTCAACTTCACGAGCATTGCAGGCAACCTGCCCAGCGCGCCCGCGATAGTCGGCTGCACCTGCGTGTGGAAGCCCAGCCGCAACTCGTACCACTCGAACTACATGCTGATGCGGCTGATGATGGAGGCCGGCTTGCCTGCCGGCGTCATCAACTTCCTGCCCGGCTCGGGCGCCGGGATCACCGAGATCGCCCTCGCCAACCCAGACTTCGCCGGCCTGCACTTCACCGGCTCCACCTCCACCTTCCAGGGGCTGTGGCAGGAGATCGGCATAGCACTGCCCAACCTGCGCTCGTACCCGCGTATAGTGGGTGAGACCGGAGGAAAGGACTTCGTCGTCGCTCACCCGGACTGCGACCGGCAGGGGCTTCTGGTCGCGCTGCTGCGCGGCTCCTTCGAGTACCAGGGCCAGAAGTGCTCGGCTGCGAGCCGGGCCTACATCCCGAGCTCGGTCTGGGATGCCATCTCAAGCGATCTGTGCGCCGAGATTGGCAAGATCAAGATGGGCGATGCGCGCGACTTCACGAACTTCGTGACCGCTGTCATCGACGAGCGCGCCTATCGTAAGATCACCGGCTACATCGAACGGGCCAGGGACCGTGACTGCTGCGAGGTCATCGTCGGCGGTGGGTCCGATGACAGCACCGGCTGGTTCATCGAGCCCACCATCATAGTAACGACCAACCCCACTTCCGAGTCGATGGTCGAGGAGATATTCGGGCCAGTGCTCACCGTCTACGTCTACGAGGACGGTGAGTTCGAGGAGGTCCTCGCGCTGTGCGACGAGGCTTCCCCGTACGCCCTCACCGGTTCCATCTTCGCCAGCGACGAGGCGAACATCCAGAAGGCCCTCGACGCGCTTCGCTTCACTGCCGGGAACTTCTACATCAACGACAAGCCGACAGGGGCCGTCGTCGCTCAGCAGCCGTTCGGCGGGGCGCGGGCCAGCGGTACCAACGACAAGGCCGGTAGCCCCCTTAACCTGCTTCGCTGGATCTCACCGAGGACTGTGAAGAGGACGTTGGACATACCTCAGGACTGGACCTATCCGTTCATGGGTGGTGACTGATGGACCCATTGATCTCCTACGTCCTGCTTCTGGGGACCCTTGGGTTCTTCGGCTACGTCGGCTACACTGCTGCGGCCGAGCGCGAGATGGACTCGGACACTTACCTGAGCGCGCGAGGCAGTCAGAGCTGGCTGCAAATCGGACTGAGCCTGTTCGCATCGGGCATGGGAATCTGGATACTGTTCGGACCCTCTGAGGTCGGCTACTATGGCGGCTTCTGGGACGTCGTTGGTTACGCGCTCTCCTCCGCGACCCCCTTCATGCTGCTGGCCTACGTCGGGCCGATGATCCGCGAGCGCCTGCCCTACGGTGTCACGCTGGCCGACTACGTCAGCATGAGACTGGGCCGCCCCATGCAGGTCTACGTCGGCTTGATCTCGGTGCTCTATATGTTCACCTTCCTGTTCGCCGAGTTCACCGCAATCGGCAAGGCGATGGACACCCTCGCTGGCATGGACCCTCTGGTTCCAATGGTCGCCGTCGCAGCGGTGACGGCTGCATACACCGCGTATGGCGGGCTGCCGGCATCCCTGCAGACGGATCGCTGGCAAGCCTGGATGATACTATGGCTCGTCATCGCGCTGCTGCTGATTCTGTTCGGTGCCGATTTCGGAACTCTCATCGAGGACGCCAAGGCGTACAACCCCGAGGACGAGTGGTCAATCGGTAGCATGTCGTACATGGACTCGTTCAGATCCGGACTCGCTCTGGTGGTGGCTATAACCGCGGCCGAGATGTTCTCTCAGGGCAACTGGCAGCGTGCGTGGGCCTCGGAGAGCGACGAGGCCCTGAGGAAGGGGGCCTTCCTTGCGGCCGGCCTCGCCCTACCTCTCGTCTTCGTTATGGGTGTGCTCGGCACAGTGGTGGCGGGCCAGGGAGCCGTGGGAGACCCATCTGCAGCCTTCTTCTACCTAATCGAGGACGCTGGAATCCTGCTAATCGCCGCTTTCATCGTTCTCGCAGTCGCGCTCGTCTGCTCGAGCACTGATACCCTGCAGAACGCTGTGGTCGCCTCCATCTCACGAGACATCGCTAACGGCTCGATGCAGCTCGGTCAAGCACGAATCGCCACCATAGCGATGATACCCATAGCAATCTATCTGGCGACCACGATCGACGCTCTGAGCGTGTTCGAGATTTTCCTCTTCGCAGACCTACTCGCCGCAGCAACAGTCGCTCCGGTGCTGCTGACTCTCTGGGACAAGGTCTCCTCCAAGGGGGCTCTGCTCGGAGCCGTGGCAGGACTCCTGTCTGTAGTGGCTTACGGAGCCGCGACAGCCGACTTAGCCACCGGCATCGGCTACCTGACCTCACCGACAAACGAGTGGGGCCTGGCAAACCTCGAGGTGTTCCTCTCAGCGGTAATCGGCTCTGCCGTGGTGACGGTGGCAGGCTCGTATGCGATGCCCGACGAAGTCGTGTGATTCATTTGCCGGACTCGCATGGGCACCCTATATGGATTGGGGGCAGTCCGACCTGCATCACAGATTAGTCCTGCCTTGGAGGGGCTTCTGGAGGTCGACTTGGTCCAGAAGGGAGTTACTCAATGGACATTGGTTCAGATTCGAGATCTTCCTTTTGGGCCTGCTCTTCGTCGCAGTTCCATATTTCGCCTCGAACAACATCGCCGCGCACTACCTCGGCACCGTGTGGGACCCCGAGATGTGGCTCGACCGCGAGATACCAGTGATTAACTGGATGATCATCCCCTATGCCGCGCTCTACCTGTTCTACCCCGCCACACTCGTGGTCAGCCCGAGGCACGACAGGGGACGCGCAGAGCTCGTCCTCGCTATGCAGACGCTGATTCTCGCGACTCTGTTCTGCTCCTTCTTCTTCCTCGTCTTCCCTGCCGAGATCGACCTCAGGGACCAGTTGGACTTGGACTCGCTGACCGATTTGGAGTCCTCCCTGTTCGGGTTCATCCACTTCTCGGACAACCCGTGGAACGCATGGCCCAGCCTCCACATCGTGCACTCGTACATCCTCGCGAGGCTGATGACTCACTGGCTCTCACGCGAGCATGAGGGCAAGCCGCTGGCCAGGGCCTTCGTCGTCCTGCTGTGGGTCGAGTACGCCCTGCTGTGCATCAGCATCCTGACGACCAAGCAGCACTACCTGTTCGATCTGGTGACCGGGCTCGCTGTTGGTATGGTAGCTTGGAGGCTGTTCCAGCCCGCGCTCGAACTGGTCGCGAGCGATGGTGGCGGGCAGGTCGCCGAGGACGCCGGCTGGACCTGATCAGTTGTACACGATCGGCAGGAAGGCGTTCGCGGCGGTCTCGCAGGCGTTGGCCACATCGTCCAGACGCTGCAGAACTCGGTACATATGGACAGCAGCCAACGGGTCGTCCTCGCCAGTGCTGAACACGAATCCTGCGGCCCGGCTCTCGACCAGGTCAGCCTCGTGCTCTGCGAGGTTGACATCGTCAATCAGGTCACCTAGCTTCTCCCGACCAGTCTTGGTGAAGCCAGAGAGCGTGAGGTCACGCAGCGCCTCGACTGTATCCTCATACACGGCAGCGGTCTTGGCGACCGCTTCGGCCATCTCCTTGAGCATGGCCCTGGCCTCCGCATTGTCGTAGAGCGGTCTGAACGACAGTTGTTCGGCAACATTCTGAGCATAGTCGGCGATGCGGTCCTGGCGAGCCAGCATGTGGTAGAAGTCATCGGACCTCATCAGCAGGTTCCACTTGCCCGAACCAACCTTTCGCCGCAGCTCGTTCTTCACATGGTCAGCCCTCAACTCAGCCGAGATAGTCGCCTCGATGGCCTCGCTTGTATCCTTGCCATCAGCAGCGCAGCGCACAGCGAGGAGCATGTGGTTGACTGTCTCCTCGACAACCTCAGCGTGGGTGTGGAAGAGTTCGAAGTATGTCGGCCCCACGATTTCTGCCCCACCCGCATCCGCCAGCGCCTCGTCTACGTACACCTCGCTGTCGCGAGTTGACCAGATTACATAGGCTACCGCGGCGAGTGCGATGGGTATGACGATGAGCATATTGATCGGATCGGAGCCGGCGGCTACGTAGATCACTATCGAACCGAATCCTGCGGCCGGAATGCTTGCCAGCCATGACGCGACGATCTTCCCGAAGACCCTGAAGTCGACGGCCTTCGCACCTCCCGCCAGCCCAACACCCACTACGCCACCCACGAGTGTGTGCGTGGTGGAAACGGGAATCGCAAGGAATGGCATGGAGAAGATGAGGACAGTCGTCGCCGCACCGAACGTAGCGGCGAAGCCACGGGTCGGGGTGATGTCGGTGATCTTGCTTCCAATGGTCTCCATCACTCTCCACCCCCAAGTCATCACACCGATTGCGATACCAGCGCTTCCGAGCAATACCAGCCAGGTCGGTACATCGGCCGTGGCTGCGAGTTCCCCCCCCTCGCTTGAGAGAACCTGGTAGACGGTCGCCATAGGGCCGATTGCGTTGGACCGGTCATTGGCACCGTGGGCGAAGGCGACATAAGCGGCAGCGATGACTTGCAACCAGACAAAGATCCTCTCGACTCCGTGGAAGCCGTCCTCCTCGCCCTTGAAATCGTAGTTCCTCAGGACGTAAGCCAGGACCGCTGCGGCGATTGTGGCGACGACGCAGGCTAGGATGAGGCTGTTGATGGGGAACCAGGCGTTCTCCGCTAGAGGGTCCCAGACTCCGTTCTCCGTGACCGGCAGCCAGTCGGACTTGTTTTCGATCCAGCCATTGCTCTGGGCCTTGGCGAAGAACCCCTTCAGGGCCTTGAACTGCAGTGCGATAGTAAGCACGAAGAATGTCGGGATGGCGAGTATCGGTGCCACCCAGCGCGAGCGCGCCTCTGGGTCAGCGGCATCGAGAATGGTCTCTCTGATTACCCAGAAAGTGAAGAATGCGAACAAACCTCCCATCAGTGGGCTGACAACCCATGAGATGGCGACCTTCTCGACGACCTCCCAGTCAATCAGGGAGGTACCGTACTGGACCTCCATGACCAGCCCGACGCCGATAATGCCACCGATGATGCTGTGTGTGGTCGATACTGGAAGGCCGTACCTCGTGGCTACCGTAAGCCAGACAGCGGCTGCCATCATGGCCGCGATGAAAGCATACATCAGATCGTTGGCGAAGCCAACGGTGACGGTATCGAAGTCAACTGACAGGATTCCCTTGCGTACAGTGTCTGTGACCGCATCACCAGCGAAGAAAGCGCCTATGAACTCGAAGATGGCAGCGACGATTACTGCTTGCTTGAGCGTCAGAGCGCGAGAGCCGACAGAAGTCCCCATCGCATTCGCAACATCGTTGGCACCGATGTTCCACGCTAGATACGCGCAGACGATTATCGAAACCAAGAGGACGAGTCCCATCAGTGGTTCCATTGATTCGCGCGCACCACTAGTGGTACTTGATAACTGCTCAGAGCAAACTTGCGATAATTTCGGGCTGCGTCAGGTATACGAGCAGGCCGACTCCAGCGAACATCATCATCCAAGCCCCGGTCGCCTTGACTATCCCGGTCGAACGGCGCAGGAAGTCGATCGTCGCCTGCCGACCCAATCCCACCAGCACGGTGATCGTGATCATGAGCAGTGTGACTGATAGTATCAGCCCGGCCATCCCGAACACGAAGGCACCCTCTCCCACGACTGCGAGCCAAGCTACGAACGGGAAGACCGCGGCTGCTGTGCAGTCTACTGAAGCCGCGCTGTAGCCGATGCCCCACAGGTACATGTTGCGGCGTGGAGAGAACTGCTCGTCCATCTCGGTGGTCTGGTAGCGGTCGAGCACCCTCTGGACCCAAGCCAGCAGGTGTGAGGCCCATCCGAGCAGCATCAGCGCGCCGAGGATGACCAACAGCCAGGCGATAGCCACCGCGATGTCGTGCAGCACGCCCGAGAGGTCGATTACCTCGGCGAGCCCGAAGATGACGACTCCGACCGCCCCGAAGAAGGTCAGTTGGCCGAGGGCGGCGTAGCCACCGACCTCGACGGGCTTGGGCATGCTTCCGGCGAGCTTGCCGGCCTCGCGGAGCTCGTCCTCCCTCATCCCGAGGTTGAGGTAGTAGGCGATGTAGGACGGGAGGACCGGGAAGGCGCACGGCGAGAAGTAGACCAGCACCCCGAGGAAAAGGCCGATCACGAAGACCCCGGTGAGCGAGCGGTCCACCTTCTCTATACCGAACCTCAGTGAGTCGGCGGTACCGGCATTCGCCCTCTGTATCGCCGAGTCGAACGAATCCCAGCCATCCAACGGAAATCCTGTGCCCTCCTTGGTCACGACGTACCCCTCATGGTCGATCACCAGCGCGAGAGGCAGGTTCTGAGCGGAGTAGTACTCGACGAGGTCTCCCCTGCCCCCGTCCTCGAGCAGCACCGAGTCAGTGGCCCCCATGACCACCGGCCAGCGCATGTGCCTGGAGGAATCAGCATCGCCGAAGGTCTCGTTGATGCGCTCGAAGGGCTCGTAGCCGTACCAGGAGCCGATGGAGATGACCACCACTGGGTAGTCGCCCCCCAGCTCGCCCCAAGCGTCGATGTTCCGCTCGATATGCTCCTGAACGTAGTGGCAGCTTCCGCAGTCCACCGCCATGAAGTCGAGGACGACGACGCTTCCTCTCAGACTCGAGAGTCGCACCATCCCACTCTCGTCCGCGATGGCATCATCGATGCCGGTGCGGTTCATCGAGGCGACCTCGAAGTCAGGCACCAACTCGACGTCTTCGGAGACCCCGTACGCGGAGGACGAGAGGCCGAACAGGCTGAGAGAGGAGTACCCGATGATGCAGAACAGGACAACGCCGATGCCGAACGCCCGCCAGGTCTCCCTCTGGCGCAGAACGTCGAAGTCCAGACCAGCCACCACGGACCGCCGACCTAGAGCCGACTTTTGATTCCGGCGGGAGTCCTGCTCACCAATCGAGTCATCACGCTTATTGCCGACTCGCGGCTGGCATCGAGGCGCGGGCTCGTGGTCTAGGGGTTATGATGTCGCCTTCACACGGCGAAGATCGCAGGTTCAAATCCTGCCGAGCCCACCACTCATCCCTTGAACGCCGTAGGCCTTCGAGGGCCACGCGCGAGATGTCCGAGGCTGAGTCGAGTTCAGTCGAGGTTCTTGTGGCTGCCATCGCAGTGGGGCTTGTTCCCGCTGGTGCGGCAGCCGCACAGGGCAGCCTTCCCGCTCTTCTCGGCAGTGAAGACGATAGGGGTGATCCCCGTGTTCTCACGTGAGTGGCTGCCATCGCAGAAGGGTTGGTTGGCCGACCTGCCACAGGCGCACCAGGCCACCTTCTTACCCTCCTCGACCTCGATCACGTAGGGGCGGTTCTGACTCGCCACCGGCTGTGCCATGAACGCTGAACATCCTCACTGGGTGATAAGTGCGATGCTGGATGTTGACACATCGATTCTGCAGGCTCGATCATCGATGAACATCTATGACGAGCAATCTTTAACAGAACCTCGCCCGAACCGGTTTCATGAGTGAAAGGATCACTTGGATAGCTGTTCTGGCTCTTATTCTCGTGTTGGCGGCCGGCTCGGTGCAGGCGGAACATGAATGGGATCATCGCTACACCATCGAGGGGAAGATCCTCTCACCCGACGGTAATGCAGTAAGGTGGATGAACGTCGAAATCGATTGCTCCGACGGTGCAACCGATCAATCCCTCTGTGATCACAATGCGAACCGCAGCGACGGCACAGGATTCTTCGGGAGTTACGAACTCGTTTTGCACGTCCACTCGACCGATGACGGAAAGCTGCTCGTCCTCAATGTCGACGGACAGAGATTCGAGCACACGATGGATCTGATAGGTCCGGACGGCGAACCTCTGGAGGAAGACAGGTTCGTCAATCACGATCTGAGACTCGATGTCGACCCAGGATTCTGGCACTCGTTGGCCGCCTCTCTGCTCTTGGCCAGCGTCCTGCTCGGGGGGCTGCTCGGTCTCATCATCAAGATCAGGAAACCCAAGCAGAAGGCATCGAAAATAGTGACCTCGTACTCAAGCAGTGGCGGTTTCGTCGATTGCCCGGAGTGTTCGGCGAGATTGAGGCCTCGCAATGTCGAGGCACATATGCTGAAGGCCCACGGAATCGAGGCATCCTCGACCGGCGAGACGGAATCCTGAGCCTCATCCCTCTATCGTTCTGGGTGTGACTGCTTCCGTCGTCGGTCCTGGTGTCTTATTCCGGCTCTCAGTCTCACAGCAGGTCGTCAAGCAGCGACGAGGCTCCGATTCTCAGCCTCGCAGGGCCGTTGATGGTGGAGTCCTCCGAGTGGACGAGGCCAAGCAGACGCTTGACGTCCTCCTTGGTCCGGATGCCCCCGGACAGCTTCACGCCGCGCCTGTGACCCATGGTAACACCGTACCTTCGCACCTCGAACGCGAGGATTCCAGCCGCCTCGTCGCTGCAGCCTCCTCGCCTGCCGGTGCAGCTCTTGACGAAGTCCGCTCCTGCTGCAAGCGCCATGCGTGCGGCCGCGCGCATCCTCCTCTCCTCGAGCAGCGGCGTTTCGATGATGACCTTCAGCGTGTAGCCAGCAGATGCCTCGCGCATGGCTATGAGCATCGCAAGCTCGGGCTCGCCCGGGAAGCCCTCGGCCTCGTGAGGCTCAAGCACGCAGTCTATCTCGTCCGCGCCAGCCTCGACGGCGGCGCGTACCGCTTCCGATATCACCTCTGGATCGAAGCTGCCAATCGGGAACCCGCCGGCAACCGCCGCCAGCGCGATCCCATCGTCTAGACGGCTCCTCACATAGGGGACGTGCTCTGAGAACACACACACTGCGGCTGGCCGGTGAGCATTGGCTCGCTCGCACAGCGCGTCGAGGGCGGCCTCGGTGGCATCGTGATCGAGCAGGGTCAGGTCGAGCAAGTCGAGTACGCTGCGCGCGTCCATCCTCCCACTCATCCGTGTCGCGACTCGAAGTCGCGCATGAATCCGACGAGAGCCTTGACGCTCTCCATCGAGCAGCTGTTGTACATGCTGGCGCGGATGCCTCCGATGCATTGGTGACCTTTGAGCCCGCCCATCCTTGCCGCCTCAGCCTCTGCGAGGAAGACGCTCTCGAGCGCCTCGTCGGCTAGCCGCCAAGTGACGTTCATCACTGAGCGAGAGCCGCCGTGTGCATGCGGCCGCCAGAAGTCGCTGCGGTCGAGTTCGCCGTAGAGCAAAGCGGCCTTGGTCCGGTTGCGCTCGATGGCGCCCTCGAGCCCGCCATTCTGCTCAATCCAAGCGAAGACGCGGTCTAGGATGTAGATGCCAGAGGTGTTGGGGGTGTTGAACATCGAGCCCTTGGAGACGTGGGTGTTGTAGTCCAGCATGGTGGGCAGCCCCTCCTTGCCCCTTGACAGCGCCCATGGTGAGATGATGACGAGGGTCACCCCACTAGCCCCGAGGTTCTTCTGCGCCCCTGCGTAGATCACGTCGTGCGCTGAGACGTCGATCGGCACGCCGCAGATGTCCGAGCTCGCATCGACGACCCTCGGCTTGCCGCCGCTGTCGGGCAGGTGGTGGTACTGGGTTCCGTAGAGGGTGTTGTTCGAGGTGTAGTGGACATAGGCTGCATCCTCACGGATGGAGTAGTCACCGTCTTGGGGAACGGACCTGAATCCGTTGGCCGAGTCGTCCCACGCAGCTGCAGCATCGCCTACCCGCCCTGCCTCCCTGAGCGCCTTCTGCGACCATCCGCCGGTCACTAGAAAGTCTGCCTTCTCACCCTCGCCGATCAGGTTCAGGGCGGTCATGTAGAATTGGGTCGAGGCGCCGCCTTGCAGAAACAGGACCTCGTAGTCGTCTGGTACCGACAGCACCCTCCTGATTCGCTCCATCGCCGAGTCGATGACGCTCTGGAAGGTGGCGCTGCGGTGCGAGACCTCGAGCAGACCGAAACCGCTGTCGAGCAGGTTGGGCAGCGCGGCCGCTACCTCTTCGACCACCTCAATGGGCAGTACGGCGGGGCCGGCGCCGAAGTTGTGGATGCGACCGACTGATTCCACGGCCCGACGCGCCCGCTTCGGGTCTTTCAGCCCATCGGAGCCCACGACAGGGTTAATTTTCGGGTGGCCGGACGGAGAGATGTGCTTCGCGTAGGCCTCGTCATGCTGCAGGGCGCCCGCCACGTCCACATTGCGGCGCTGCGACTGGCGGCCGATGAGTCCGACATCGAGGTCGAGATTCACGAACTGCGCAAGGCCTCTGACCTCGCCGCCGCAGACCCCGATGCCATAGTCATACCCGGAGGGGAGTCCACGACCATGCGGCTCACCGGCACCGACCCGGCCTCCGGCCTCCTTCCGGCTCTCTTCGAGTGGATACGCAGCAACGACACGCGCCCAGTGTTAGGCACGTGCGCGGGGGCAATCCTTCTAGCCGACCCGCGGGACGGCGGCGGCCCACTGGTCGACGCTGTGATCGACCGCAACGCGTACGGCCGCCAGGCCGACTCGTTCCAAGCCACCCTCGAGGCCTCTCTGCTGGGGCGCGACTTCCCAGGCGTCTTCATCCGCGCCCCGCGCTTCTCGTCCAACGGCGAGGGGTCCGAGGTGGCCGTGCTCCACGGCGATGAGGTCGTTGGAGTCATGACCGGCAACAGGCTGGCCCTGACCTTCCACCCCGAGCTGTCGACCGATATTGGCTTCCACCGCTGGCTGTTGGAGACGGCGGCGAACGGGGGTAGCGCATGAGCATCAGCCTGCGGCTACCGCAGGTCCCCGACCTGCACGAGCCACCCGAGGAGGCCGATGCCGAGGGCTGCATCCAGTGCCAGATGGGCAGCAAGCTGGTGCTCTTCGTCACCGGAAACTGCCACTGGCGCTGCGACTACTGCCCGCTCTCCGAGACCCGCCGCGACATCGACCACATGTTCGCCAACGAGCGCCAATGCGACAACTTCGACGAGGTCATCGAGGAGGCGCGGGCTATGCGCGCGACGGGTGCTGGCATAACCGGCGGCGACCCGCTGATGGCGCGCGAGCGCACTCTGGAGGGAATCAGGCGGCTGAAGGGCGAGTTCGGCTCCTCCTTCCACCTGCACATGTACACTAGCATCCCGTTCCGGCCCGAGGGAGCGAACGAGTTCGCCCAAGCCGGGCTTGACGAGATCCGCTTCCACTTCCTAGACTTGGAGGCCGAGCAGTACCGCCAGACCATCGCAGCCTGCTCAGCCGCGGGCATCTCCACCGGCGTCGAGCTGCCGTGCGAGCCGGACAAGGAGTCCGAGCTGTTTGAGCTCCTCGAGACGCTGCGTGGCTTCGAAGTCTCGTTCCTCAATCTGAACGAGCTCGAGATCACCGTGGGCAACATCGACAACATGGAGCTGCGCGGATTCAACCTCTCCACAGAGATCACCGCTGGCGCTGCGGGCTCCTCAGAACTGGCACTGGCGCTGCGCGACCGAGTCATGGCCGCCGAGCGCGGCGAGCCGGACCCGCTTGACGGCGAGCTGCGTGAGCCCTACGGCTACCACCTCAAGTTCTGCACTTCCGTCTACAAGGACGCCGGGCAGCTTCGCAGGCGCTTCCTCAGGAGGGGGGAGGCGACCATCGCGCCGCACGAGACGCTGACTGAGGACGCGACGCTGATGTTCGGCGCGGTCTATTCCTCCGAGGAGGACCAGGCCGCTTGGATTGATGAGATCATCGAGCAGACCGACCTGCCGCGCCGGTTCATGCTCTGGGACGCCGAGAACGGGCGCATCGAACTGCCGCTGGTGGTGGCCGAGACGATAGCCGAGGACGTCGAAGCCGCGGTGGCGATGGTCGAGGTGACGCCGACCTTCGAGAGGATGGAAGTCACCCTAGTGTGGCTCAAGGACAATGACCAGTAGCGAGCACTTCTCGTTGGGTTCATAGAGCCTCGACTTTCGTTGCCTGTCGTGCCGGTCAGGAGGGGCGATCCAGAGAGCGTGGGGGTGAATCCCTACCGCAGGCTGTCCGCCTCCCAGGTCATCCTCTGGAAGTCCTGCAACAGACTCTGGTACTACACCTACATGGAGCGCCTGAAGAGTCCCCTACCGCCCCAGATCATACGTGGCAACGCGGTGGAGGAGTGCATCTGCCGGGTCCTCCGCGACTCCCCTGTGCTCGTCGCCGACGACGCCGACGACGTAATGACCTCGCCTTTGCTCGACGATGGCTCACCCGCTTACGACAACCCGTTGGCTTGGCCCGCTCCCACGTTGGGCGAACTGCCCGAGGACCAGTGGCCCACGGATCGGGACTCGCTCGAGGCGTGGGCGATGGCCAGAGCTGAGACCCACTTCGAGGCCTGCTGGGACGCGGCCGTGCTCGACTGGGAGTCGATTCCGAACCGGGTCGGCTCAGCCGGTGAGGCCGACCCCGACGAGGCGCTCAAGATGACCAGGGCTGGGTTGCGCCTCCATCTCGACCAGGTTCAGGCCTGCATGAAGGCTGGCGGAGGCCCGGGGCTCGCCGATTGGCGCAAAGGCGGCCCGAGAGGCGATTGGCCCGCCCCCGACGGCTTCCCGCGCACCTGGAACGAGGTCCACCCCGCCGCGCGCGGGTCGGGCGACATCACGTGGTGCGAGGCCTGGGAAGTCGCGCGCCCGTGGTTCGTCGATCCGGATGCGGGGCAGTGGAAGCATACCACCTCACACCCCGAGGAGTGGTTCCAGGGCGAGTACGACATGGTGTATGACTGGACCGGGAGGATTCGCATCGTCGACCTCAAAGCCTCAATCGGCAAGGGCGACCGCTCAGGCGGCTACCTCGAGCAACTGCGCCTCTACGGTTGGCTTTGGTGGGAGACCCACGGACGGGCAGACGAGGTCGAGTCGCTGGAGATTTGGTATCTTGGCCCGGGCACGGTAAAGGACGTCCCCAGACCCAGCGGTGAGGAGATGGAGGCACTCACCGAGGAGCTCGAGGAGCTCTATCAGAAAATCCACGCTCGCGACCCGTCGATCACTGAGTGCCCAGCCGACCCTGCTCCGTTGCGCTACTTCGACGAGGGGGGTGTGCCCTCTGCGACACCGGTCGACCCGGACCCTAGGGCCCGCTGCACCCACTGCGAGCTGAGGGGCGTGTGCGAGGGCAGCGAGCACGAACTAGAGCTGCCGCTGGAGCGCAGCATCGACCGCTTCGGACACCGCTGGCCGGTGACCCCATTGGGCGAGATAGTGACCCGCGTCAGCGCGGTCGGAGAGGTCTCGGGGCTGCGTGGCCCGAATCTGTCAGCCGACGGCACCGTCGATCTGTCGTTTACCCTGCAGGAGGGCTACGACCGCGCCAAGGTCCAGCCGTCGCGATACGGCAGTCCCACCGACGTGACGCGGGCGATAACCAACGGCAGCCGAGTCAGGATCGACAACACGATGGCGTCAGTCTGGCGCGGCGAGATAGTCCTCGATCTCGACGCCAAGTCATCTGTGGCGATCGCAGACGACTCCGACTCCGCTCCCATCGTCGACATCGAGACCAAGGTCAACGCCATCGGCAGGGTCTGGTCGATCAATGCCTTCCCTGACGGAGTTGGCGTCACGAGGTGGTCGGTTACCTTGGTCGACCAGACGGGTTCTGCAGGGGTGGTCGCGTTCAGGCAGTTCATTCCGATTGCCGCTGCAGGCGTATCGCGAGGCGACGAGATAGCCATACTCAACGGGGAGATCGGCGAGTTCAACGGCCAGCCGCAGGTCCGGATAGGTCCGGGCGGGCGCCTCGTGGTGCTACGCGACGCCTCGGAAGTACCTGGGTTCTGAATGGCGCCGAGAGAGGGATTTGAACCCCCGCGTCCAATGGACAGTGGATTTCGAATCCACCGCAATACCGGGCTATGCGATCTCGGCAGCGAATCCGCCACCTGCGGATTAGAGATAAGCCTGACTAGCCCTCGCAGGCCCGATGAGGGTGGAGGTCGAGCACGACGGAGAGCTCCTGTCAGTGGATTCCAAGGCCCCACTGACCATCTTGGAGTTGCTGGAGCGGCTGGACATCCCTGCCTCCACGGTTCTGGCCGTGCACGGCGATGCGATTGTGCCTCACACCTCCCTCATCGAGTCGGACATACGGCTGGAGCTCATCGTGGTCTCGTCGGGTGGTTGACCCCGATGATTCAGACGTAGAAGTCGCTGGAGCCCTCTGACTCTTCCGTGAGCGTGTCCTCCAGCGAGCTGCCGATCTCCACGGTGGCCATGAGATTCCTCGCAGTTTCCTCGGTGGAGTCAAGATCGAGGCCCAGGGGCAGGTCGAGGCCTGCCTCGATCCACGATGCCAGCCGGTCTGCCGCCAGCACATCGGTACTGGCGCCGAGGGTCTCGGCGACCAGTCCGATGGTGGGCACGCCGTGCAGCGGCGAAAGCGCGACCAGCAGGCCTGCGATTCCTATCATCCCGGCCTCGGGGTGCTCCCTGCTCACCGGGATGTCGTTAGCCTCCAGATTCTCCCTGACAGAGGCGTCGGCGCAGATGACGTGGACGCCCTTGTCATCGGTTCCCGCCGCGAGTCCGGCTAGTACCAGGAGCTGAGGGGTTTCGGACTCGGCGGCGAGCGCGAGGATGCTCTCTGCGACTTCGTACTGGCCGGCGGCCGTCATCGGCTGCAGCGGGCCGCCAACTGTGATTACGGTTCTACCGTCGGGCAGGATGACCGAGTTGATGCTGATTCGGGGAGGGGCGACTAGACCGTTCTCGTCCAGAGTCGAGTGGGGTGGGAAGTCCGGGTGCAGGATCCAGCCGATGATGCGAGAGGGGTGCTTCTCGACGAGCGAGTCGATCACCAGCTTACCGACGTTGCCCACTCCGGGCACCGCCTCCATCATGGCGACGTGTTCGGGAAGGCCGTCGCCCACCAGCCAGTATATCTTCGTGCGACTCACTCCTCCTCGCCCCCTGCGTCCTCGCGCGGGGTCGGAAGCGACTCCAACCATTCCTTACTGCCCACGTCCAGCCTCATCCTGCGCCTCGCGCCCTGCGGGTCCTCGGGCGAGTACTTCATCGGAGAGACTGCCACCATAGCCGCACCGCACTCCTTGCACCTGACCTCTAGGCCGTACTCTCCGCAGGCGGTGCAGCGCTGAAGCTTGGTGCGGACCATCCAATCCCCGAAGTCCGCTTCCGCTTGGAAGGGTCAATGAAGTCTATGCCTCGAACGCATCACTCAGGCGCGTTCGGCGGTGATTGAGCCATCGACCGAGGACATGCTGTCCGAGACCGCCTTCTGGGCCGCCTCCCAGACTGACTCGGCTGCTTGATAGTCTGGGGCTCGGATGTCGACCCGGTAGTGGGGAGCCCCGTCGTAGTGGCATGTCAGTGTGACTTCCTCGAGGTCGAGCGCGCAGGCCTCGGCGGCGAGCAGAGCCTCACGAATCGCGTTGACCCCCTCAGGCCCCCAGACCTGGATGTCGAACTCGCCGCGAATCTCAACGAACGGGGGTACGATGTTCTCGACGGCCAACTCGGTGACGACGGTCATCCAGTCGTCGCCTGAGAAGCCGGCGTCGGCAAGAGCAGTATCGCTGATGGTGCACTCCTCAAGCGCGCCATACAGCGTTCCGAAGATCTCCTCCATCTCATCACACACGACCGCCGACTTGTCCTCGCCCCATCCGACCCGCTCGGCCGCGACGCGCATGATCTGCTCGGCACGCTTCTTGTTCTTCCAAGCCTGCAGGGTGTCCCTCTTGCGCTCTTCGGAGACGGACTTGATGGAGAGCTCGACCCTCTGCCTGTCCTTCTTGATCTGGATTACCCTAGCCACGACCCGCTGGCCCACTCTGAGGTGGGACCTGATGTTCTTGACCCACCCGGCGGCGACTTCCCCGATGAAGACGAAGCCACGGCGGCCTTCATAAGTGTCCAGATTGAGGTAGGCTCCGTTCTCGCGGACGTCCTTGACGGTGCAGACGAGGAGATCACCCTCCTCGGGCCAGTCGTCCGCGCCGTCCATTACCACGCCCCCTTCACTCGAGGACGTCTTCAATCGTGCTTCCGGACAGATCTGCCTTGCCCCCGATGGGGCGAGCCAGAGTCGCACCGCAGATGGAGCAGGGGATCGAGGTCGACGCCCTGTCGAAGATGATGGCCTCGTGACCGCAGTCACGGCAGTTCACACGCAGGAACCTTCCACTCATCCCAATACCTCAATCACTTGTCGATTAACTCGAACTTCCTAGCTCGCTTCCCGGCGGGCGAGTGCGCCTTGCCGGTCTCGTTGCATCGGTAAATCAGGTTGACGCGCTTGGTCGGCTTCTCGCCGGACGGCTTCGGCCGAGGGAAACCGCGGTAACCCGCAGTGACTCGACGGAATCGGCGCTGACCCCACTTCAGTTCGCTAGCACGTCGCTTCTTGACGCGTTCGACGGTGTGCTCGGTGTGCTTTCCAGCAGCGGGGCTGTAACGCTTCACCGTACGTGGCATCTTCACCATGACTTCACCTCTGCGTCTTGCGACGACGCGGCCACCGATGGCCCGTTTATGAACTCTATCGAGGCTCCTGCGCAGCAGGAAGGCGCAGTCACCAGTGGCCGATTGCGTAAATACGATGTAATGCCTAAGCACGCCGCAGGCCATGTCCCCTTGGGCCCTGCAGGTGTGGCTCGGCCTCGCGCTGTCTATCGTCGGCATAGCGATGCACAGGACTGGCCCGGCATTCAAGCGCCACCGCTTCGGCGCGCCGGTGGCCCTGCTCGGCCTCGCCGTCATGCTGGTCCACACGCAAGAGCTCCCCGAGCCTGAGGCGGGGCTGGTTCAGGCGATGGTTGATTCGATGTTCTGGGTAGTTCCCGGGGTCTTCGGCGCCACTCTGGTCATGTTGGGGGCCCCGTTGTACTGGAAGAGCCGCCCGCCGGCCCTGCTGGCGGGCTGGCTGCTGATCGCCGTGGCTTGGTACGAGGTCTATGCAGTCGCAGCGGGGATCAGCCCGTCTGATTTTTTGCTGTCCCTGGCCGTGCTGCCGGGAGCGACGCTGGCGCTGCTGGTCTTCGCGCTCTGCGTCAGGACCGCCGAGAGGATGGTACCGCCCGAGCCGGTGACCGAGCCGCTCACCGAGAGGGAGAGGCGTTACGTCGAGAGCGTGCTGAGTCGACACTTGAGGGGTGATGGCGGTGAGCCCTGAACTGGTGTTTGCCATCACCGCCTTTGCCGGGGCGGCAGCGCTGACCTCGCTGTGCGTGCTGCTCGCGCTGCTCGGCACCATCAACCCATACCACCGTCCCGCGGTGCCGGTGCTGGGCGCCTTCACCGTCATCGTTCTCGCGACCTATGCGACGGCGGGGGCTCACGACGTCGAGTTCGGTCTGGATGCACTGAGGCTGACTATGGCCGAGGGGGTACTGGCGATCATCAGGATCCTCCCACTGGCCTTCATGATTCTCACAGTGATGCTGCTCAGGGCTTCGTTCAGAAAGCGTCCCGAGGACCCTTTGCTCGCACTGCTGGAGGCCAAATCCGGCTCTGCGTGACTCATTTCCCCTAGGTAACTCTCATAACACGGGGGCCGGTCGCCGCGCTGTCCAGATAGGTGGTAGCGATGTCGAAGGGAACCCCGAGCATGGGCAAGCGACAGAAGTCGACGCACATCCGCTGTCGCCGTTGCGGCAAGCACTCCTACCACAAGACCAAGGGCGTCTGCGCCCACTGCGGCTACGGCGCCACCGCTAGGATGCGCAAGTACAGGTGGAGCAAGCGCAACCGCTCGATGGCCGAGCGCAAGTGATTCCCGGAAAGTGCTAAGGCCCGGACCGTCAGGCCCGTACGGTATCCGATGTGCGGTATCATCGGAATCGTGGGGCATCCGGACTCCCAGGTCGCAGGCTGCATCTACGATGGCATACTGGTCCTGCAGCATCGTGGACAGGACGCCGCCGGCATAGTGACTAGCGATTCTGACAACATCTCGCACCGCCGAGCCAATGGCCTCGTTCGCGACGTCTTCAGGTCGAAGCACATGTCTAACCTCAAAGGCTCGATGGGAATAGGCCACGTCCGCTACCCCACGGCCGGCTCGAGTTCGGCGGCCGAGGCCCAGCCGTTTTACACCAACACTCCGTTCGGCGTCAGCCTCGCTCACAACGGCAACCTGAACAACACCACCGATATCATCAACGGACTGCTGGAGTACGATCACAGGAGGATCAACACCAGTTCCGACTCCGAGGCCCTGCTGAACCTGTTCGCAGCGGAGATACAGCGCTCGGTCAACGGCCGACCCGGCGGCCTGGACGCTCTCACCGAGGACGACATCTTCCGAGCCGTCGGCCGCACTCACCTGAGGGCCGAGGGCAGCTACAGCGTGGTCACTGTGATCACAGGCTGGGGCGTTGTGGCCTTCCGCGACCCGAACGGCATCCGGCCGCTGTTCATGGGGACCAATGAGGCCGACGGCTTCACGGAGCGCGTGATCGCCTCCGAGAGCGTCGTCTGCAAGACACTCGGCTTTGAGATGGACCGCGACGTGGCACCCGGTGAGGCGGTGGTCGTGCGCATGGACGGCTCGTTCTCATCGAAGGCGTGCCACTCTGAGCCTGTTCACACGCCGTGCATCTTCGAGCACGTCTACTTCGCTAGGCCCGACTCGGTCCTCGACGGGGTCTCTGTGCACGGGGCCCGACTTAGGATGGGCGCCGCGCTGGCCCGGAGGGTCCAGCAGGAGAGGCCCGACCACCGCATCGAGGCGGTCATGCCAGTACCTGACAGCGGGAGGATCGCCGCTGTGGAAATGGCGAAGGAGCTAGATGTGCCTTTCAGGGAGGGCTTCGTCAAGAACCGCTACATCGGCAGGACGTTCATCATGCCCGGACAATCCCTGCGAAAGGACTCGGTCAAGAAGAAGCTCAACACCATCGAGGAGGAGTTCGCAGGCAAGATCGTGATGATCGTGGACGACAGCATAGTTCGGGGCAACACATCGCGCAGAATCGTCGAGATGGCCAAGCAGGCCGGAGCTAAGCAGGTCTTCTTCGCCTCCTCAGCCCCTCCTATCGTGCACCCTAACGTGTATGGAATCGACATGCCAGCACGCGACGAGTACATCGCCCACAACCGCACCATAGACCAGATTCGCGAGGCCATCGGCGCCGACTGGCTGCTCTACCAGGGGTTGCCTGACTTGGTCGAGGCGTGCCTCGGCGCAGGCGACACTGACCTCGCCAATTTCGACTGCTCTTGCTTCAACGGCGTGTACGTCACCGGCGGCATCACCGAGGAGTATCTGGCGAAGGTCGAGAGCAAGCGCAGCGACGCTGCCAAGAGGAAGGCATCGGTTTAACACGCCTACGCGGCAGAATGAAGTTCAATCGATCTCTCAATAGACCATGAGGGGCACGATAGACGCGCTCGCGAGTATCGACATCGACGAAGTCGCCCGCTGCACCTGCACTCTCTCGGACGGTAATTTCGCCATAGGATGCGACTCCGGTGCCTTGCACGTGTTCGGCTGCGACGGAGTCGTCATCGACTCGGTCGACCTCGGTAGTATGGTCGTGGGACTGGATCGTCTGGGCGACTTGGTCGTCGGTGCCTCCAGCACAGGCGGTGTATCGGCTTTCCACACCGAACCCCGCTGGGAGCACCCCGTCGATTCGGGCTGTGAGATGATGGCGGCCTCGGCCGGCCACGTGGTCGTGGCCGACGGCTCCGGCTGCCTGACGGTGCTTGCCGCCGACGGCAGCGAGACCGCCAAAGCGCATCTCGGGCACCTGACCGGCCTTGCCTGCGCCGAGGACGGGACCTGCGCAGCCGCGCTCGAGGACGGGGGGCTGCTCATTCTCGGCCCCGGGCTCGAGGTGCTGCATGAATCACCGGCCGCAGAGGACGACGTCGAGACGATCTCCTGCCTGGTCTTCCGCTCGGACGGCGTCCTCGCGGCTGCCCGCAACTCCCTTGGTATGACCGTCGACGAGCGACCCGAGAACAGGCTGGAGTGCTGGCACCCTGAGCGCGGGCTGCTCAACACCTCCGAACTGCCGGCTAGAGCGACTGCCCTGATGGCCACTGACTCTGGCGTGATTGTAGGCTGTTTCGACGGCAGCCTCCTCAGCCTGGGCATCGGTGACAGCCAGGAGCGGCTGATTGCGAAGTTGGACTACCAGGTCTCTGGGGTCTGCGCTTGGGGAGACGACATGCTTGTCGCATCGTGGTTCGACATCTTTCGAATTACCCCTGAGGGCGAGGTCGTATGGCAGTTCGAGCACATCGGCATGGTCGAGCACGTCCTTGACCTCGGTGAGCGGGTTGCGGTGCTGGGTGACGACAGGAAGGGACGCACTCCGGCTCCTATGGTCATCCTCGACCCCGACACGCCGCCGCGCTATGATGGCCTTCCTACCGAGGAGGAGCCGACTGAACCGGGTTCGGGCGAGTACTCAGGCGCCCTCTCAGAGGAGGAGGAGCAACTGGTCGAACAGAGACCGAATCTTCCCGAGGAGGCCGGAGGCATCCTCGACACCCTGCACGAGGAGATGGAGATACAGGTGGACGAGCAGGTCGTGGAGGTCGACCTGCTCGAGGACCTATCGGAGTCGGCCCGTGCGATTAACCTCCCTCCGGTGGCCGACGCCGGCGACGACCGCACGGTGGGAGTAGACGAGGAGGGCAAGGCCACCGTGCTTCTGGACGGTGGCCGCTCGTACGACCCCGACGGCACCATCGAGGGCTGGGCTTGGGAGGACGGCAGGGGACGGGTCATCGGAGACACGCCCCAGATACGCGTCCGGCTAGCCAGCGGGGTCCACGCCTTTCATCTGACTGTGACCGACGACAGGAGAGCGTCGACGAGGGCGACGATCACCGTCCAAGTTCGCTGATTACAGTTTTCTCAGCTCGGCCTTCAGCGCGGGAAGCGCCTCCTCCCAAGTAGCCACTATCCCGTAGTCAGCCACACCGAAGATCGGTGCATCTGGGTCCTTGTTGATAGCGACGATGTACTTGCTCGTTCTCATTCCCGCCAGATGCTGGATGGCGCCGCTGATTCCCACCGCGATGTACAGTCTCGGAGTCACCGTCTTGCCGGTCTGGCCGACTTGCATGCTGTGGGGTATCTCGTCCCAGGTGTCCACAGCGGCTCTGCTGGCTCCGACCGCAGCCCCGATTATGTCGGCGACCTCATTGAGGTGTGAGAAGTTGGCCGGGTCACCCATGCCTCTCCCACCGGAGATGATGATGTCGGCCTCCGCCACGTCAAGCCTCTCGCTGGCCTTGGCGATGGCCTCCCTGACTGCGACTGCGACGTCAGCGCTCCGGTTGACCGTGCTGACGTCGGCATTGCCGCCGCCGCCTGCGGCGTCGAACGCATTAGCTCGCAGGGTGATCACGCAAGGCGTAGAGATGGTCGAGGTCTCGATGGCCTTGCCCGAGTAGATTGGTCGGGTGACCGAGATTCCCGGGCCGAGCGCCGTCGCGTCCTGCACGATCGGGATCTCGCGCATCGCGGCCATAGTGGCCGCTATCTCACGGCCGGAGGGCGAGGCAGCCGCCATGATGACGTCGCCACCGGCCACTGAATTCAGGGCTTCGGCCCAAGCGCCGCCGTCGAACGAGCTGAAGCAGTCTCCCTTGACAGAGATGACTTTGGTGACCCCTGCGATGGAAGCCGCTTCAGCCGCGCCCACGCCTCCGGGGCACAGTACCGTCGAGGTCCCACCGATGGATGATGCAGCGCCGACCAGTTGAGCGGTGACGGGGTGGAGCCCGTCGCCGGTCGTCTCCGCTATCACTGTGATGTCCATCCCCTCACCTCAGATTACATTCGCCTCGTCGCGCAGTTTGCCGACGACGGTCGCGACCGACTCGGCACCCTCGAACTTCTGCCCGGGGGGCTTCTCGGGAGGCGGCGAGTGCCCGTCTATGGAAACGGATGAGCCGCCCATATCGACGCCTAGGTCGGCCGGGCTCATCGTCTCGATGACTTTCTTCTTGGCCATCATGATGCCTCGGACGTTGGGTCGGCGCAGCTCCGTAGTGCCCTTGTCGAAGGCGAAGACGCACGGACTGGATACAGCGATTCTCTCGTTGCCATCCGCGGTGGCGCGCATCGCGGTGAACGAGTCGCCGTCCACTGCGATCTCCGAGACCATGGTGACGCAGGATGCGCCCAGAAGGTGCGCGACACCCGGACCAGTCGAGCCGGCGTTGGTGTCAGCGGCCTGCTTGCCGCAGAACACTACATCCGCCCCCGTGTGCTTGACGGCGGCTGCGAGAATCGCCTGCACCTGTGTGGAATCGAGTGCGCTGAGGTCTTCCACAAGGACATGAACCAGGGCGTCGGCTCCGACCGCCGCGGCATCTGTCAGCATCTTCGCAGCGCGGGCCGGCCCGCAAGTCACCGCAATCAGATCGACACCTCCCGCCTCCTTGATCTGGAGCGCGGATTCCAGCGCGTACTCGTCGTACGGGCTGAACGACCACTTGCTGATAGCGGACTCATCGACCCTGCCGCCTGAGACCGTGATCTTGGCGGTGGTGTCTGGGACCTGCTTCATTAGTACTGCGATCCCCCTGAGAACCATGGCTTTCGGGGACCGATGTTGCCTCTAAGAATATTGGGAAGGAGCAATGGGCTCTGCATAGCCCACCTGTGCATTCAGAGCTCTCGCCTGAAGGCCTGTATTCCGGTGATGTGATGGCCGAGAATGAGGTTGTGTATGTCGTGGGTTCCCTCGTAGGTCTTTACAGACTCTAGGTTCGCCATGTGGCGCATTATCGGGTATTCGTCGAGTATACCGTTGGCGCCGTGGATGTCGCGCGCCATTCGAGCAATCTCTAGTGCCATGTCGACGTTGTTCATCTTGGCCAGCGAGATCTGTTCGGACGTCCAGGTCCCGTCGTCCTTCTTCTTGCCGAGGTGGTATGCCAGCAGCTGACCCTTGGTAATCTCCCTCAGCATCCACGCCAGTTTGTTCTGCACCAGTTGGAACGAAGCGATGGGGTGGTCGAACTGGATTCGGCTGAGGGCGTACTCCTTGGCCGAGCTGAAACAGGACTGGGCCGCGCCGACGGCTCCCCATGAGATTCCGTAGCGCGCGTTGTTGAGACAGCTGAACGGCCCCTTCAGCCCCTCCACACCGGGCAGGATCCTGTCCTTGGGGATTCTGCAGTCCTGAAACACCAGCTCGCTGGTGACGCTGGCCTTGAGGGAGTGCTTACCGGTCATCTCGGGGGCGGTGAAGCCGGGATCGTCTTCCTCGACGATGAAGCCGCGGATGACGCCGTCGAGCTTGGCCCAGACGATGGCCAGATCGGCTATGGTGCCGTTGGTGATCCACATCTTGGCGCCGTTGAGCAGGTAGTGGTCGCCCTTGTCCTCGGCTCGGGTGATCATGTCGCCTGGGTTGGAGCCGTAGTCTGGCTCCGTGAGGCCGAAGCAGCCAATCCACTCGCCAGCGTGCATCTTAGGCAGGTAGTGGTTCTTCTGTTCCTCGCTGCCGAAGTCCCAGATTGGGTACATGGCGAGCGAGCCCTGTACGCTCGCGAACGAGCGCACGCCGCTGTCGCCGCGCTCGAGTTCCTGGCAGATCAGGCCGTATGCCATGTATGACAGTCCGGGGCAGCCGTAGCCCTTGAGAGGGGCTCCTAGCACACCCATCTCGCCCAGATCGACGCGCCACTGGTCGGGAAATACCTCGTCTCTGCAGGCCTTCTCGATGTTGGGTATGACGTTCTCCTCGACCCAGTCCCGGACGGCGTCGCGGATCATCCGCTCCTCGTCGGTCAGCAGCGAATCGACATCGTAGAAGTCCAGTGCCTCGTACGCCATCGCTCTCAACCGGTCCCGACAGTGTAGCCCACATGAACGTTGCTTCGCGGCCCAGGGGGCCGAATTCCCCTCAGCCCCTCTTCTTCCTGCGTGCCGCCCCGCGGGCGGCCCGCTTCTCCTCATCGCTGCCGAATCGGAGAGTGAACCACTGCCGGAGGCCCGGGGACAGGCCAAACGTGAGGCTGAGTATCACTAGAAGGGTGGCGAGTGGAATAGCAATCAGAATCCAAGCACCGAGAATTCCTCCGACCGAGTTCGAAAGCGGTGGATGGAATTGCACTATTGTACCCCTATCGGTGAGGATCCAGCCACTGTCCCTGTCCGTGCTCCAAGTGGCGACTATCCTCTCGCCTGCGATCGATACGTCGAAGTCGACGGCATCGGGAAACTCCAGCCATGGGAACGCCGCGCTCTGGCTGAGGTCGTGCTCTATCAGGCTGAAGGGAGTCACGATGATGAGAGAGCGGTCTCCCTGCTGATGCGACAGCCCTGTGAAATAACCCTCGGCATCGCTAAGTTGAATGATTTCGACACCCGATGTCGATGGTTGTTCATCATCTAGGGCGATCGTGGCGATGTTCCGGTCGCTGGAGACTGCTACGCACTCATCATGCTCCCCTGTCGGACACTGGACGTCCGACCATGGGTAACCCGTCCCGCCTATCCAATACAGAGTGTGATCCCGGTCGATGACTCCGATTCCGTCCACTACACTCGATACTACGCAGAGCATCAGCGATGGATGACAGTCGATGCCTGAGATGTCACTGGCCCCCCGTCCCAGAATCTGGTGTACCTCTGCGCCTCCGTCTTCAGCCGCCCTCATTCTCCAGAGCCAGCCGTCTTCCCCTCCGACATAAGCCCAGGAGCCTCCGGTGTTCCATGCTACAGCAGTCAACTTCGTCTGTCCGAACTCAAGCTGACCGCCAGCATTGGTAATCGAGTGGTCCTCCCGGGCGTACCTGAGTACCTGCCCTTCTCTACCGACGATGAATGCTGTCTGACCTCCCGGGTGAAAGTCACCATCGTTCAAATCCACATCGCTGTTCCAGAGCAACTCTATCCGAGTTGCCGGATCCGAAGTACTGACTAGTTCCAGATACGCATCCGCACCGAATACTATCGCCCATTCGCCGGAGGGGTCGAGTGCCGCTCCATTCAATCCCAGATCCTCCTCCGCGAGGCTGACTACATCATACATTTTCACGGCCGAACCAGCGCTCGCTCCCGGGACCGTCAGCAGCAAGACGCAGGCCACAGCCAATGCTCTGGTGATGCCTCGACGCATGCTCGCCCGACAGGCGATGCCGGTTTAGCCCGTTCGACACACACCCCGACGCAGACTGGCTCGCAACAGCATTCAAGAAGGTCACAGACAGCGCTCGGCCATGGAGAGATTCGATGTCAAGCGCGGACTGGTAAAACAGGTCACTGCAGACGGGGGATTAGCCGGTCTGGCCGGCAAGTACTTCGAGAATGTCGAGGACACCGGCGGGAACTCGTTCAGCGGCTCGCACGGCATCATGACCTCGATAGCGGCGAGCTACAACGAGCAGGGAGCGCTGCTGGTGGACGTGACCAACGAGGCCCCGAATTTCGACGACCCGGAAGCGGTGAAGGCCGCGATGGATGTCCGTAGGAAGTGGACGATATTCCTCGACGAAGCCACCGGATACAACTCCAAGCAGAGGGGCGACAAGGGCAAGGAATGGGCCAAGAAGGCGAGCAAAGCCAAGTCGGCGATCTCAAGTGCGCGCCATTTCATGGGGTTGTCCGAAAACCTATCCGACGAGGTGCGAGCGCAGGCAGAGTCTATGATTGAGGGAATCGAGGCCGCGCTAACTCAAGGTGACAACACCGGAGCAGCGGGACGCGCGAAGAAGTTGACGAAATCGCTCGAATGAGGTGAAGCATGAGTCAGGACGACCCCCCCTCGTCGCTCGACGAGGAGGGCCGCGCCAGCATTGCGAGGATGTTCTCCGGATGCGCCGAGGTCGTAGGGGTTGACCACGTGGCCTCCGTGATTGCCGGCGGCTCGACCCACTCGGGGGATAGCCAACTTGTCGCCTACATCGGTCTCGAGCCGAGCGGCAAGGCGCATCTAGCATACATTCTCCTTGCCGACACCATTCGAAACATGCTTGATGAAGGCGTCAATGTCATCATCCTACTCGCAGACTGGCACGCATGGGTCAACGACAAGTTCGACCGCGACATGGACAAGATCACGCTCGCGGGCGAGTACATGACAGAGGTCTTCCGAGCCCTACTCGGGAATCCGGAGGAAGGCGAGGGCTCGGGCCAGTTGAGGTTCCTCAGTGCATCCGAGTTGATGGACTCCGGCAAGTACTGGGAGAGGGTCCTGCGCTGCTCGAAGAACATGAGCCTCTCGAGGGTGAGGAGGACATTCAGCATCATGGGTCGGCACGAGGACTCCTCGGAGCACGACCTCGCCGCGTTCTACTACCCGGCCCTGCAGGCCGCTGACATCTTCGAGCTCGAGGTCGACATCGCCTTCGGAGGCATGGACCAGCGCAAGGCGCACATGTACATGCGCGATGTCGCTGACAAGTACGGCTGGACCAAGGCAACCTGCATCCACACCCCCATGCTCTCGGGGCTCAAGGGCACCGGTGGTAGGATGGACTCATTCGACCACAAGATGTCGAAGTCGGACCCGGGCAACGCCATCCTCCTGCACGACTCGCCCGAGTCACTGCGCGAGAAGATGGGCGAGGCCTTCCTCGAGATCGGCAATCCCGACTCCCCGGTGTTCGAGATTGCACGGCACATCGTGTTGCCGAACAGCGGCTCCATCCAGGTCAATCCCAATCCCGAGTACGGTGAGCCTTCAATCTGGGGTGATCTGCAATCGTTCATCGACGCGGTCGCAGATGGATCGGTACACCCTCTCGATGCGAAGATGGCCGTCGCAGACGGCCTCGCAGAGGCTCTGGCACCGGTTTCGGAGCACTTCGCCGATAAGCCCGAATTACTTTCTGCAATGGATCAGCTAACCAACTCTCAGTAAAGCGTTTGAGTTGATATTTCCATTGGATGGGTAGGGCGAGCCCTCATAACCTGAACCATACCGGGCGGGACCAGAGGGTGAGCGCGTGGCTTCAGTGGGAATCGATGACATCGCGATTCACTTCCCTCGCCTCTACTTCGACATGGAGGACTTCGCCAAGCTGCGAGGCGCCGATTTCGGCAAGCTGAATCGCGGCCTCGGGCTGGCCGCCATGGCGATTCCAGATGTCCACGAAGACACCGCTACCATGGGGGCCAATGCCGTTCGCAGGCTCATCGACCGCAATGGTCTGGACCCGTCCTCGATCGGGAGGATCTACCTTGGCACTGAGTCTGCCCTTGATGGGTCCAAGCCCACGGCTACGTACATCATGGACATGCTCGAGCAGCGCTACACGCCCATCCACGGGGATGAGTGCTTCCGCAACTGCGACGTCGTCGACCTGTTATTCGCCTGCATCGGCGCTGTGGACGCCATGCACAACACGCTCGACTGGGTCGCCCGGGGCGGCGAGGAGAAGGACCGAGTCGGCATCGTCGTCTTCGCTGACAACGCGAAGTATGACATGGGCTCCTCCGGTGAGTACACACAGGGCGCCGGCGGCGGCGCCATCCTGATTCGCCACAACCCGCGACTGCTGGAGATTCCCGACATATGGGGCGTCTCCACTATGCCAGTTCACGACTTCTTCAAGCCCCGACGCGAGATCGATACCAGAACCATCGTCGAGAACGTGCTCGACCTCGCCAGAGAGAGCGGCGAGACGGTCAAGGAAGGTCTCGCCGAGCGCATCCTCAAGTATCTTCCGAGGTCTTCGAAGAAGAACGATGTGATGTTTGAGAACTCCAAGCTGCAGATTCACAAGGACACCCCGGTGTTCGACGGCCAGTACTCGAATCGCTGCTACTCCGAGGCGGTCAAACAGGCCTTCATCAACTTCCGCGCCAAGGCGATTCGCGAAGGCAGGTACGACCCCGAGACAGACGAGATACTGACCAACCAGTGGAGTCGTATTATCGTCCACCTGCCCTACGCCTTCCAGGGCAAGAGGATGTTCCCCGACGTCTTCCGCCACGACCGCAGACACCTGCCGATATGGGAGGCCATCGTGTCGAAGATTGGCCCCGAACCGTTTCCAGATGACTTCCCCGACACCCCCGATGGGATCGAGGAGTTCGAGAAGGCCAACGACTCCTACCGCCGGCTGATATCAAAGACTGACGAGTTCAAGCAGTTCGTCGACGAGCGCATCGAGAAAACCACGAGGGCATCTAGCCTCATTGGGAACCAATACACCGGCTCCATCTTCCTCGCACTGATGTCAACGATGGAGTCCGACTACATCGAGAACGTGGAGATGGCCGGAGAGAAGGTCGGACTGTGCGGCTACGGCTCAGGTGCTAAGGCCAAGGTGTTCGAGGGCGTGGTACAGTCACAGTGGCGCGAGATCGTCTCGCGATTCCACCTTTTCGAGCGCCTTTCCACCCGTCATCCGATTAACAAGACGGTGTACGAGGCGCTGCACCGCGGCTCGCGCAAGCGCTCGGTCGTCAAGCCCAGCGAGGAATTCGCCCTCGTCGGCATCGGCGGCGAGGGGCAGCTCGAGGGGCAGCGCGAGTACCGCTGGGTCGAGTAGCGCTCTCAACACGAGAGTATGTCTGCCAACTCATGGAGGAAACTCTCGACCTCATCCATCGTGTTGTAGTGCAGCACGCCGACTCGCAGCACGCCATCGGGCTCGAGGTCGAGCGCCTCGGTGAGTTCTAGGGCGTAGAAGTTCCCTGCCCAGACGAAGATCCCGCGGCCCGCCAATTCGTCAGCAATCTGGCGCGGGCTCATCGAGTCGTGGGTGAAAGAGACCGTAGGCGCCCTCTCGGCATTGCGTCCTGAGTCGGTGATCCCCCATATCATAATGCCATCGATGGCTCGCAGTCCATCGATGATCCTCCAGCACAGAGTTCGTTCGTACTCCTCGATGGCATCGAAGGCGCAGCGCAGCGCGTCCCTCCTACCCAAACCAGCTCCTGCGACGCTGCGCCCTATCCAGGCGATGTGCTCGATAGCGGCGATGGTGCCGGCCATCGCCTCGTGGTTCTGGGTGCCGGTCATCCATCGGAACGGAATCTCCTCTGAGGCGACCCGGAGCTTGGCCACCGGCAATTCGGCGAGCCTGTTCGCCCGGCCCCAAAGCACCCCCTGGTGGGTCCCGAAGAACTTGTACGAGGAGCAGGCGAGGTAATCGCAGCCCATCGCCCCTACGTCGATGAGGCAGTGAGGCGCGAAGTGAACTGCGTCGACGAAGACCTCAGCGCCCACGGCGTGAACCTTCTCGGCGATTACGGATACGTCGTTGATGGTACCAGACAGGTTCGAGGCCGCACCGATGGCGACGAGGACGGTGTTCTCGTTGATCGAGTCCTTGAGTGAGGCTTGGTCGTGCGTGCAGTCGTCCGGGTTTATGTCGACTCGACGCAGGGTAGCACCCGACCACTCTGCAGCCAGCATCCACGGGCGCACGTTTGCATCGTGGTCGAGTCTGGTGACCACGACTTCGTCGCCCGGACCCCAGGTTCTGCTCAGGGCGCCCGCCAGCTGTATGGTGAGACTGGTCATGTTATGGCCGAACACTATCTCCCTGTGGTCATCGCAACCGACGAAGTCGGCGCAGGCCCGCAATGCGTCGTCGATCAGGCGGTCCGTCTCCACGGAGGTCGCGAACGACATACCGACGTTCGCGTTCTGGTGCATCAGGTAGTGCCTGACGGCGTCGCCGACCGAATCGGGCGCCTGACTGCCTCCCGGTCCGTCGAAGAAGATTGCCTGACGGCCATCGACCATGCGTTGCAGGCCAGGGAACCTCGAGCGCACCTCGTCGATCGGGAAAGCGGCCATGGAACACCTCATTCTGGTGCTATGGAGCGGTTGATGACGATTCTCTGAACCTCTTGAGTGCCCTCGTAGATTTGGGTGATCTTGGCGTCGCGGAAGAAGCGCTCGACTGGGAAGTCCGTGGTGTATCCGTAACCGCCCAGCACCTGCACGGCCCTCTCTGAGACCCACATCGCCGTGTCCCCGGCGAACAGCTTGGCCATGCTCGCCTCCTTGGTGTGTCTCGCAGCCCCCTCCTCGTAGTGTCTCTGCTTGGCCCAGGCGGCCTTGTATACCATCATCCGAGCAGCCTCGGTGCGGGTGGCCATGTCGGCGAGGTAGTTGCCCACACTCTGATGGTGGGCGATGGGCTTGCCGAAGGAGACCCTCTCGTGAGCGTAGTTCAGCGCTGCCTCGAAGGCGCCCTGAGCGATGCCCAGTGCCTGAGCCGCGATGCCGATTCTGGAGTTGTCGAGGGCGTTCATAGCGATGGGAAAGCCCTCGCCCGGTGCTTTGAGGACGTTCTCCACCGGGACCTTGCAGTTTTCCAGCAGCAGCGAGCAGGTGTCGCTGGAGCGAATGCCCAGCTTGTCCTCCTTCTTGCCGACCGAGAAGCCCTCGAACGACCTCTCGATGATGAAAGCGGTGGTCCCCCCGTGCTTCTTCTCGCCGTAGTCAGGGTGGTCGACATCCTTGGCGAACAGCACGTAGATGTCCGCGCTGACGCCGTTGGTCACCCACATCTTCTCGCCGTTGAGCAAGTAGTGGCTGCCGTCGTCGCTCAATTTAGCCCTGCAACTCAGGGCAGCCGCATCTGTGCCGGCGCCGGCTTCGGACAGCGAGTAGGCGCCGATCTCACTTCCAGCAAGCCGCGGCAGGTACTCCTTCTTCTGCTGCTCGTTGCCGTGCAGGGCGATGGTCTTCGAGCACAGTCCGACGTGAACGCAGAACATCACTGAGAACGATGCATCGACCCGTGCGAGTTCCTCGACGATGATGGCCTCGGAGACGTCGTCGACCGGACTGCCGCCGTAATCCTCGGGGATCGTGATCCCCTGCAGGCCGTAGCCGCAGAACACACTCCACTCGTCCAAGGGGGCTGCCTGCGCCCTGTCTCTCTCAAGGCATGTGGGTGCCAGAACTTCCTCGGCGAAGTCCCGCACCATAGCGCGAATCATGCCCTGTTCCTCGGTCTCGCGGAAGTCCATCTCTCTCCCCGCTCGACCGAGACGGGTTCTGTTGTTAATCCCTCTTGGTCGTCCCTGTGGGACGCATGCCCAATCGAATAGTTCAAATTGGATATCTGAGCCGCCGATGCGGAATCAACATGGCAGACGGCGATTATTTCGAGTTTAGCGTCGCTCATGACCGTAAGTACACGCTGGAGCATCTGTGGCTCCAGGCGTTGGATGACAGGGACGGGACGGTCAAGGTCGGCATCAGCGAGTTCGTGCGTGCCGAATACGGTGACATCGTCCGAGTGGTGCTGACTCGTCCGGAGGACGATAGCGAGTTCAAGTTCGAATTAGATTCAGATTCGGAGAGTCCCGACGATGACTCCCCGGGCATGATGGGCAGTGGTGACGAGGTGGGGGTGGAGGACCTGCTGATCACTGTCTTAGCCAACCTCGACGGGGATGTGGAGACCCTTCTGATCAACTCCCCGTTCCCGTGTAAGATTCTGGAACTGAACGGCGAGGTCGAGGACAGCCCTGATCTGGTCAACGACGATGCCTACGGCGACGGTTGGTGCATGATAGTCAAGCCGCATGATTTCGACGAGGACCAGTTCCTCGACCAGGCAGAGTACATCGAGATGCTCAACGAGCTGCCTTAGGGCCAAGACAGGGCCGGCCACTCCTCGTGCTCCGAATCGACCCAGTCCAGTTCCTCAAGCAAGGAGAGCACATCATCGCTAGACGAGAGGTCGCGCTCGACCTGCATCCTGTGCAACCGGCCCTTGAGCCTCCCCATTCGCGGACCCGGCCCGAGCCCGGTCGCCTCCATCAGCATCTTACCGTCGACCAGAGGGCCGTTCCCGGCCTTGAGCGACTCCAGCGAGGCCAATGCGCCTCTGAACTCGCCGACATCGCGCCCCAATCCCTCGGAATAGGAAATGAAGAGCTCCTGCCAGGTCTCTGGTAGGGCTGCCCTGAAGCGCCTCAGGCTGCCGATTTCGACTGATAGCGAGGCGCCTCTCCTGTCATGCAGGAAGGAGATTGCCCGCAGGGGCTCCTTCGCCAAGACCAACGAGGCACGTAACTTCTCAGCGAGCGCACCGCCGTCATCGGCCTCGGCGCTGCACAGCAGAGCGAGGTTGACGATACAGTTCCCGCCGAATGCAGGCTCAGTGGTCGTGCCGATTCCCGGCAGGACTCTCTCCAACACCCCATCACCACTCATCTGCGAGAGTATATCTCGGAGACTCCTGCCGGAGAGAATCCGTTCCATCTCCGCCCCAATTCTCTCTCGGGAGACCATATCCAGCATCTCCGAGTTCTCGCTGACCGCAGCTCTGAGTCCGGGGTCCATATGACGCGTGCCACTCTCGGAGTCGAGGAACCGGAAGGCGCGCATGATGCGAAGACCGTCTTCCCCGAGCCTCTCGCTGGGGTCTCCGACGGAGCGCAGAATCCCAACTTGGAGGTCAGCGACCCCGCTGTAGGGGTCGATCAGCGAGCCCTCAGCATCGATTGCCATAGCGTTGATGGTGAAGTCACGGCGAGCCAAGTCATCCTCGATGTTGTTCCCGAACTCGACCTCGTCAGGCCTCCTGCCATCGCCGTAGTTCCCTTCGCTGCGCAGGGTGGTGACCTCCCAGATTGGCTCACCGGCACTCCCCTCGTCCAGCCTCACTATCACGGTCCCGTACTTCTCGCCCACCATCAGCGAGCGTGGGAACAGCTCCTTGACCTCGGCGGGGTGAAGGCTGGTAGCGATATCGAGCTCATCCGCCCGATCCCCGGCGACAGCTTCTCTGACCCAGCCGCCGACTATCCACGCCTCGCCTGCGGAGCGTAGCCTAGCAAGGACCTGACAATCGGCTTCGCTGAGGTGCCCGAGGGCGCGCTCCATGGTGCGCCGACGGACTATCGGACATGATTGCTTCGGGCGTTAGGCATATTGGTCGACGGCCTGTCTCACCGCTGTGAAGGTAGAACTGGTGCCTATCGAGGTCCTGCGGCCGCACGAGCAGATAATGCCGGACAAAGTGGACCAGTTGGAGAGGATGACCCTGCGCTGGAGGGCTTACACAAAACCACTCCTGATTGACCGGAAGACGGGCACCATACTAGATGGCCACCATCGCACCGAGGTGGCACTGCGACTGGAATTGAAGTGCTTGCCTTGCGTATTGGTCGACTATCTCGATGACGACGGCATCATCCTCGCTATATGGCCCAAGAGTGGCAGGGAGTCCCTGGAGAAATCAGAAGTCATCGAAGCCGCACTCTCAGGCGAGTTATTCCCCCCTAAGACCTCCAGGCACCTGCTCTCTGACCACCTGCCGCCGATATCCGTCCCGCTGTCCCGTCTGGCAGAGGCGGCAACTGGAGATACCGAGGTGAATTAGCCCCTTTCGCCTTCGATTTCAGGGTCACGGGACGAGGTCCTCGTGCCCACCAGTCATTCCCGGCTCCTCGTCGTCCGGAGAGCCCGGATTGGCCAACTCGATCGGCAGGTACTCGCCGAAGAGCGGCCACATCGGGCCGAGCCACTCCATCTCCATCAGAAGCAACTCCATCACAGGGTGCTCGAGGATCTCGTCCTCAGTCGAGTCTTCATCGAGCGGGGGCAGGTCGGGAGGCAGTTCCCTGAGAGAGGTGATGAGGCCTTCGAGGCGATCGAGCGCTTCATCCTCGATATCGATGACCCCGGACATCAGCCCCAGTATGTCCTCAAGGTGGTCGGCGAGCGAGTGCGGGTCCAGTGGGGAGCGCTCGGACTCGTTGAGGTCCATCGGCCCGAAAACCACAGCCCCGAGGTCGGTGTCGAACCACTCGTCCCCCTGCTTCTCGCGCTTGAGCAGCCTCTGGTGCACCGGCCCCCCGAAGGGCCCGAGAACGAATCCGCCGTCTTCGACCATAGCTTCGATCTCGGGGGGAAGCATTCGCACGGCCCCGGTCACCAGGACCCTGTCGACACGCCTGTTCAACCCGTCCCAGCCCTCAAGTGCCTCGGGAGGGAGGACTCTCAGGAGCCCCATCGAGTCGTGCATCTCCAGCCTCTCGGTGGTATGGAGCAGGACCTCGGCATGCGGCTCGATGATGGTCACCGCGCCGTCCGGGCCTAGCATACGGTCCAGCAGGGCAGCGAGGTAGCCTCCCTTGGAGCCCAACAGCAGGACGTGCTGGCCCTCTCTCACTTCGAGGTGGTGCAGCAGCGTGGCCACCATGTGCGGGGCCGAGATCGTCTTGGCGGCACCGCCCTCAGTCACTAGGAACGGGACAGGGCTGTCCCTCAAGAACGGCTCCAGATGGTGGTCGGTGAAGCATGCCGGGTCCACAGAGACCATCGCCTCCTCGATGCTCTCATCGAGGGGGACTCCTGCGGCCTTCAGCCGCCCAATCAAGTCCGAAATATCCTTCATCCGCACTCCCCTGTACCAACCGTTCGGCCGCAGAGGATTTGAACACAACGCTTGTCCGCTCTCCTAGGGTCCGTGGTCTAGGGGTTATGACATCGCTCTTACAAAGCGAAGATCGCAGGTTCGATTCCTGCCGGACCCACCAATCCACGATATCCGGCCCAAAGCAGCATTTCGCTATGCTCGGGGCCGATTGGCAGCAAGATGGCGACTGAAACTCTCAAGAGTGTCGGCTATGGCCGGTGAACGTGGTCGAAGAGACTGCGGGACTGGCCTCCCGAGTGACCCGCCGCCTGCGCAAGCGCGGATGGACCGTCTCTACGGCCGAGTCCTGCACCGGCGGACTGCTCGCTTCGCTGATTACCGACATTTCCGGGGCCTCTGAGTGGTTCAAGCAGGGGTGGGTGGTGTACTGCAACGAGTCCAAGATGCGCGAGCTCGGAGTCGAGAAGACCGCCTTCGATGAGGGCGAGGCCGGTGCGGTCTCCCACGAGGTCGCGGTTCAGATGGCCAGAGGCGCTCGCTACCAGTCGGACTCCGACATGGCTATCTCCATCACGGGGATAGCCGGGCCTGGAGGGGCCACACCCGAGAAGGAGGTCGGCAGGGTCCACGTAGCGGTGGTGACCGGAGATTACTTCCTGGTCCGCCGGATGGACTTCGGGGAGAACGACCGACTCGACAACAAGCGCTCATTCGTGGCCTTCGCGTTCCGACTCGTCCTCGAGGCCCTAGATAGGGTGGCGGAAACCGAGGCAAAGGCTTCCAAGGCCTCTAGCAGCGAGGCGGAGCCGTCCCCCATAGACACTTCCGAGCTCGACCCCTCAGACAAGGAGTGGGAGGGTAGCATGAGCTGGCAGGGCTCGAAGAAGACGGTCGCAGAGGAGATCTCCAAGGTCGACCTCGCTTCGCTCACAGACTGGGACGAGTGAAACGGTGCCTACGGCACCGGTGGCCGGTTTCAGGCGATATCATCATGAGCGTCCCGAGCACTGCTCAGGCGGATGGCTGGCGAGGATTGGGCAGAACGGCAGCGAACGCTCGCTGCCGCCGGACTGCTGGTAATCGGCAGGGCCGCCCAGGAGAAGGTCCAGAGCCTGCAGGACCTAGCGCCGCTGATCGAGGCGGCTCAGAGTTCCAACGTCGTGATGCTCAGCGAGAGGGCAATCGACGAGATGCTGACACTGGTTCCGACCGAGCAGACCATCGAGGCTCCGCCAGTTGCCATCAGAACCGCACAGGCCACTTTGGCCGACCCAGAGAGCCACTATCCCATCGGCCGCACACTGGCTCCGGTGGCCACTCCTGACTATACCCCCGCACCACGCAGACACGGGTTGGCGCAGTACAGCCTCGACGACTTCCCGATGGAAGCTAGGGACGTCGACGCCGAAATCGAGATCCACTTCGACATCACCGGGCACTCGACTACAGAGGGGAAGATGCACGATATGCAGTCTTGCTTCTCCGATCGCTTGCGCCAGATTCGCCAGATGATGATTGCCGGTCGAGCCCTGCCGCGCCGTCCTATCAGCAACTCCGAGGCGTGGCGCAACAGGCAGCGCTACTCCAGCAGCGAGTACGAGGTCACTTTGGTGGGCCTCGTGAGCGAGTCGAGATGGTCGAGGGCCGGCAACCTCAACTTCGTCATCGAGGACGAGACGATGCAGATCCGCTGCTCCCTCAAGGCCCCGTCCGGAGCCTCGAACCTCCATCCTGCTTTGGACGGCTTGATGAACGACGACACAGTCGGAGTCAGCGGGTACTTCCTGATTGGGGAGAGGAGCCCGCTGTTCTGGATCAGCGACATTCACATGCCTCCCTTGGGCCGGCACTCCAAGGCCACTGCCAGCGAGGACGAGGCGGTCTCGGCGGCCTTCTTGTCCGATGTCCACGTCGGTAGCAAGACCTTCCTAGCTCCGCAATGGGAGAAGATGATCGAGTGGTTCAGGACCGACCCCCTGGCTCGGACTGTGAAGTACTTCGTACTGAGTGGTGACGGCGTTGACGGGGTGGGGATATATCCCGGGCAGGAACGCCATCTGGCCATCACCGACCTGTTCAACCAGTATGGGGAATTAGCTAGGCTGCTCGAGGGCCTTCCCGATTGGGTCGACCTGATGATTCTGCCCGGCAACCACGACGCAGTCCGTCCAGCGGAGCCCCAGCCAGCATTGGACCCCGAGGTCCAGCAGGACTACTCGAACGCCTTGTTCGTAGGAAACCCCTGCGACTTCAGCCTGCACGGCGTCCGCATCCTATCCTACCACGGCAAGAGCATTGACGACTTCGTCGCTGGGCTGCGCTCTGTTACCTACTCGGCCCCCGAACTGGCAATGAGGTCGATGCTGGAGCGCAGGCACCTCGCACCGTCGTGGGGAGGCAAGACCCCACTGTCACCAGAGCCTGAGGACCGGATGGTCATCTCGACCGTGCCCGATATATTCGTCACTGGCCACGTCCACGGTCACTACGCTGGCAACTACAAGGGCACGACGATGGTACACAGTTCTACCTGGCAGGACCAGACCGACTACCAGCGCATGCTGGGCTTCCAGCCCAAGCCCTGCATCCTGACTATAGTCAACCTGCACACTCACGCGACGGCTTCAATCCCCTTCGCCTGAGTCGGGAAACCGCTCACCGTCGAAGATATGCGGCCAGAGTGCACGCAGGTCACCCTCTCGGACGATGGGGACTCCCGCTGCCTCGAACGCATCGACCGCCCTCTGTCTGGCCGGGTTGAAACCGATGAAGCCCGAGCCGGGAATCATCATCGAGAGGTCGGTGCTGGAATCACCGACTGAGACGATGCTCTCGGGATCCAACTTCCTGATCCTCGCCAGCTTCTCGACCATCAGCCCCTTCTCATGGGAGTTGACCCGCGTGGGCGCAGGCCCACGCAACCAGCCCTCTTCGTCCCAGTCGAATCCGTTGGCGGCCCAGTCGTCTACTTTGAGCATGCCCGCAATGGCACCCACGAAAACGTCCACACCAGCGGACACGATTGTCACGAAGACTCCTCTGGACTGCAACTCGTGGACCAACTCGCGGGCCCCGGGCATCAGCGCGATACCAGAGTAGCAGCGTATGATGTCGTTTCGGTGGATCTTGGGCTGGACCTCAGTCCACAGACGGATGTCGTCAGCCATGAACTCGTCATCGCTGATCTCGTGATTGAGAAAGCGCTCGAGGGTCTCTAGGTTCTCGGTACCGAAGTGTTCGTGGATGTTCTGCCACGAGGAGCCGTTGTCTGTGAGGACCCCGTCGCAGTCTAAGACGACCGCCTTGACCTCGCTCATGCAACCTCGCCGCGGCGTGTACGAGGTATAGTCCCTGCGAGGGAGATGGGTTGATGGCTGTCAGGGAACTCGCCGCAGCATGGTCGGCCAAGGCAAGGCTGTGAAGGTCAGGATGCTGTTCTTCGGGCCCTTGGCCGAGAGGCTGGGCGAACGTGAGATCGAGGTAGCGCTGGAGCACGGGACCACAGGCACTCAGCTGATTGAGCGCTTCGACCTGTCCGATCTTCTCAATTCGGGGCTCAGGGTTGCGATTGACGGGCAGATCGGCGCTCCTCTCGACGCCCCTCTGAGGGATTCGTCCGAAGTTGCCTTCCTCCCCCCGATTTCAGGTGGATGAGAGTCGATTCGGCCGAAGCATTTGAACGAGAACGCTCTCACCTAGTGCCGATAACATGGCCTTGGGCACTGTAGAGTTAGTAATCCTCGTCGGAATAGCGATCTTCCTGTTCGGGGCGAAGAAGATACCCGAACTGGCTCGCGGCGCGGGCCGCGCAAAGGGCGAGTTCCAGCAGGGCCTGCAAGAGGGCATGGCGCCATCTGCTGCTGAGCAGGACATGGATCGCGGCGGGATGACAGAGGAAGTCACCAACGAGAGGGAGTGAGTCACTCCCTGCCGCGCCTGAGTCTCAGCGCAGTTCCGCAATCCGGGCAGCTCCCTAGTCCTCCTCGCCTAGCCTGAGGTGCGTCTGGAGGGGGCTGAACTGCTCCACAGCCGGGGCAGCGCAACTCCCATGTCCACAGGGCCCGAATTCCCTCCATGGTGACCGAGAGCCATCGGATGCCTCCCAACTCACACAGGTTCTGCAGCCTGTAGTCGTCCGTCACGAGGGTCGCGCTCCTCTCGAGCGAGAGCGCGAGTAACTCGAGGTCGACAGGCGACAGGCCAGACATGTCCCCCGTCCGGGTCGCTAGTTCGCTGGCCTGTGCGAGTGCAGCACCTCCAGGAGTCGCCCATTCAAGGCCGATGGAATCAAGCAGCATCTCCCTCTCGGGCGAGATGCGGCCCAACTCCGCTCTCTGCGAGGGCACGACGAGACTGCCCCGCATCCTCTCCATCGGCCACGCGATGAGCGCAGCGGTGTCGAGGACCTCACCCGCAGCCATGCCAATCCGTAGGCCCGCTGCGCTATCTAGGGTAGGGTCGGCGCTCGCGCGCTGTCCGGGGGAAGCAACGTTCATCCCGAAATGGAGGGACGAAGGTACGTGTTCGAGGGCATCACCGACTCGATTATCGGCTGGGCCGAGGGCTTCGGCCTGCTCGGCCTGGCGGTGGTGGCAGCAATCGAGGCTGCTCTGCCGTTCGTCCCACCAGACCTACTCGTGCTGCCCCTTGTCCTGGGGGCACAGGGATTTCTGGCAATACTGGCAATAGTTCTCACTGCGACCATCTCGAGCGTATTCGGATCGATGTTGGGATACGCCTTCGGCGCGCACGCGGGCAGACCGGCCTTCGAGCGAATAGTCAGCGGCACCACCGTCTCCAGACTGGAGTCAATGACTCTCAGATATGGATCTGCAGGTGTGTTCCTCGCAGCTATCTCACCAATCCCCTATGTGGCCATGGCCTGGACTGCCGGTGCCGGGAGGATGGACCTCAGGCTGTTCGTCGCGGCAGGTCTCGTGGGCCGTGGATTCAGATTCGGCATGGAAGGCCTAGTGCTGGGATTATGGGGTGAGGAGTTCCTGGGTCTTCTGGGGAACCCCTGGGCATGGCTGACCGGGGGACTGCTCGCCCTGATGCTCTTCATCCCGCTCAACCGTTGGTGGTCCGGACTGATTCCAGGGGAGGACTCAGGTCCGACAAACACGACGACCCACGACCCTTAACCCATCCAAGCATCTCCGATATCGCATGGAGAGGGCGCCAGCGCATGCGCGACAGGCTGCCTCACTGTGCCTTACGCTGGCGATTCTGGTCATCTTGGCGGCCCCCTCTGTAGCGGCTGACCAGGAGGCAACCTGGGTGCGCACCTCGCCCGGAGTCTGGATGCTCGAGGACGCTCAGGGACTGCTGCACGAGCCCCAACCCGAGCCCGGCCTGTTCCTTAGCCCGATGGAGGGCCGCGCCGTGGGTGTGGAACTGACTGACGTTCTGTCAGGAATGTGGTCCATAGCGGATATGTGGTTCGTGGCTGAATCAGAGGGGCAGTCCCCCGCTGATCTCGGACAGCAGACTGAAGACTCCCAATTCGTCCTCTCTCTGCCCGCGATGTCCTTCGCTTCTACCTTCATCGCTGTGACTTTCCTCGCACTTGCTCTGGTTTCAGCCGGCGATGAGCCGACGAGGGCCAAGATCTCCCGGTCGATGGGCCGCTTCTCGCAACTTCGGGTCACTGAGGGCACAGGCACACTCGCAGGGACCTACCAGCGCGGCCGACTCGAGGGTTTCCTCACTGCTCACCCGGGCTGCCACCTGTCTGGCATCATCCGCGCTCTGAATTTGGGTAACCACCAGGCCGTGCACCACCTGAGGATCCTCGAGCACGAGGGGCGCGTCTGGTGCAGGCGCGACGGGCGTCTGCTGCGCTACTATACCTCAGCCGTCGACCGTGCGGCCGAACTCTCCAATCTACCTCGTCCGGTCGATGCCAATCAACTCAGCGACGTGGCCCTGATGGTGCTGCGGTCGGTAGTCGAGCAGGAGGAGGGCCAGCCCTCTCCGACGCAAAGGGAGTTGGCATTCCGATTGGATACGAGCCAGCAGTTGGTAAGCCACCATCTGAAGCGTCTCGAGTCCCAGGGCCTAATCACCCGGAGAAGGAGCGGACTGCGAACCAATCGAGTGCTCACTGAGGAAGGCAGGAGACTGTGGACGGCTCTCGTCGAACCCGTCTCTTCGAGGCCTTGACAAATCCAATGACCCACTTTCCTTTAAGGTGGTAAAGGACGCCCTACGGCCAATGACCGAGATGACTTACGACAGAATCGCCCGACACCGAATCCATACCGGACTCCTCCTAGTGGCCCTGATGGTGGGTTCGGGATGCCTCGGAGCGACGGACGAGATAGTCGAGCAGCCCGAGCCCTCGGTGGTCACAGCCGATGTCCAACTCGAGGGCTCGCCGACCACAGCCAACGACCTGATTGTCGCCAACGCCGTGATCGAGGAGGGCACAGGCCCATACATCGTGAACTGGCGCCTCGACGGCGTACTGGTTCAGACCTCGCCCAGCCTCGTCTATGACGCTGGTTTCCTCTCCGTCGGCACGCACACCATCGAGGCCGAGATAACAGACTCGATGGGCGTGACAGGGGTGTCTGCGGTCATCTTCACTCTGCAGGAGCCCAACCGAGCTCCGACGGTCTCCCTAGAGCTTCCCGACGAGGGGATTGCAGGCGTCCCCGTGGCGTGGTCGGTAGATGCCTCGGACCCTGACGGCGATGACCTGGTCGTCGAAGTCGACTTCTCCGATGGCACCACCCAGAGGGACCTCTCCGGGCAGCACATCTGGGGCGAGCCCGGTACCTATGCCGTTCGCGTCTCAGCCACTGACACCTCGGGATTCTTGGCCAACGCCCAGGAGGCAATCAGAATCGAGCACGCCGACGCGCCCTCGCTCACAGTATCCACCAACCCTTCGCCTCAGGGCCGCATACACCTCAATCTGGCCGGGCAGCTGACCATCACCACCAGCACCGAGGACCCACTCGGTCCCGTCTCGGTCAGCATCGAATGGGGTGACGGTTCAATGGTCGACCCGGCGTTCACCGAGGAATCCCACCAGTACACTGAGGAGGACGTGTTCGTGGTTCGCGTGACCGCGACCGGCCCGACCGGTATCACCACTGAGCGCGTCTTCCACGTCGAGGTGGTCTCCGTGGCCGACGACCTCGAGGCAGCACAGCTGCAGGAGCAGCTCGAGGCCGAGGCCGAGGAGCAGCTCGAGACCGAGGTCGAGGAGCAACTCGACTCGGACGGGGACGGCACGGTCGATGAGGTCACTGAGGCCCAGCAGGAGGCGGATTACGACTGGCAGTCCGACTTCGATCCGGACGGGGACGGCTACTATGACGACGACCAGGAGGTCGACGACTGGGTCGCCACCGACGAGCAGTCGGTGCGCGATGAGGTCGGCGACGAGGAGGAGACCGACCAGATGCCGCAGAACTCGCTTCTGCACGAGGATTCAGTAGTCGAGTCCGATGAGGGCCCCTCCGAGAGTGAGCTCGAGCCCCTTCCCCCCGCCAATGCAGCTGACGCGGAAGTTGTCAACCCGATTTTCGACGACGCGTGGGGCGATGTCAGCGATGACTCGCTGGACCAACAGACCTACAGTCGCTCCATCTCACAGGTCACAGCCACATGGTGGAACGACTCCTTCTGGGAGGACTGGGACGGCGACGGCGTCGCCGAGACCCTCTGTCATCGCTCAGTGGGAGTCTTCTGGTTCGACTCGGACGGCATCCCCGGACCAGAGCGAATCATCCTGATTCGCACCCTACATTGCTCCCAAGACCGCGACGGGGACGGCCACGACGATTTCTTCTTCACACGCTTCAGGGGGCTCGACCTCGTCGATCAGAACTCTGATGGAATTCCAGAGCGCCACGATGTGCTCACCAGAACCGTCTGGACCTGGGACAACGGCACCTACGAGGACGTCAACATCCACCTCTTCGTGCACGCCCGCACCGACGCCGACCAAGACGGCAACCTCGAGCGCCGAGTGGTCTTGAACCGCCAACAGCGGATGGTCGACCAAGGCATAGGCGCGGTGCTCACCGCGTACTTCTCGCACACTCGGCTGATACTGAGGATTGACGCCAATGACGACGGCACCCCCGAGCTCTGGATGGCCATAGACCACACCTCTTGGGTCTGGGACCCCACCGAGGACGGCAACGTCGACCGCCACCGCGACAACCTGCGCGCGGTCGTTAGAAAGGACACCAACCAAGACGGCAGCGTCGATGTGATCAGGGCCCTTCACCAGAACACCGTTCAGTTCGACAACGACTCGAACGGCGTCATAGAGCTGCAGTGGACTTGGCGGGCTGGGGTCCTGAAGGTCGACACTGACCACGACGGCGACCTCGACTACACTGCTCGGATGCGCGGCTGGAACCAGCATTGGGACTGGGGCATGGTCGAGTACCACATCCACCGCTTCGCCCTGACTCGAACGGTCGACGATGACGCCGACGGCATCCCTGAGTGGAAGCAGCGCATCATCCACATGGCCAACGCGACCGACTGGGACTTCGACCCATATCTCGAGCAGCACGAGTCATACACCGCCACCTTGACATGGTCCGATGCCGACGAGGACGGTCATGAGGAGCACATCTTCAGGAGGGTCACTGAGACCACTCAACTTGACCAGCACGCCCACGGATGGTCACATCATTCGGTGTCCACGCATTCGCTGGAGATCTGGCGCGACTCGAACCACAACCTGCACGCCATGCGCGTGGTCGTCATCGGCCTGAGTTCATGGGACAACAACTCAGACGGCAGCCAGGACACCTACGACTACCTGAGCAGATCCTGGCTGGCGGCCGACTACGACCACGACGGCTTCCTCGAGCGCAGGGTGTTCCACCGTCACTACATGGCGGCGAGGGACGACAACGCGGACGGCAATGTGACCTTCGCGGTCAACTCCAACATCTGGCACGCGAGGAACCTCTCCCTGTCGTCCGGCGGCAACATCGAGGTGCTGCAGGAGGCCTACCTCTCGCACAGAGTATTCGAGTGGAACATCAACCCACAGGGCCACGCCTACCACACCAACAACACCTGGATCGCCTTCCACGTCGACTACGTCACCAACACCGTGCAGGGGCTCATCGTGACCGTGATCACCATCGATTCCAACCAGGACGGCACCCCAGAGTCGGTGACCATCACCACTGGGAGTACGGGCAACCCGCCGTGACGAATCGTTATTGGGGGGGCCGGCTGTCGTCAGCCCAGCGCTTGTGTGGTGTAGTTCGGTCCATCATGCCGCCCTTTCGAGGCGGCGACCCGGGTTCAAATCCCGGCACGAGCACCTTTCTTCCGGAAGTTGCCGTATATGGTGAAGAGAGCGAAACCGAGGGACTGCGGGCGACCTGCTGAATCCTCGAGAATACTTTCCCATAGAGGTGAACATAATGGTGAGTTCCTCGAAGTCTAAACACCCCCGATTTCTTCTCATCGGACACATGGCCGCAAGATACGGAGTCGAGCCTTCGAACACCTGCCGGATCTGCACTCGGGCGATCCCGGACTCCGAGATGCACCACCTCATCAGCCAAGCCAAGATCGACAGGCTCGAGAGGGATGACCTCGAGTGGCTCGCTGTCGGGATCGACGGGTCGGTTCAGATCGAGAACCTCGATGATGACCGCCTCCGCCGACTCGTCGCTTCGAAGAACCCCGGGAACATCGCGGAGGTCTGCCCGAGGTGTCACGAGCTGACAGACTCGCACCTGTTCCGCCGATGGATCATGTCGCGGGGAGCGAAGACCGCCAAGCGCACCCGGGTGACATGGAAGCAGAAGCGGGAGAGGTTGCTGAAGAAGTGGGGGCCGGGGCAGAAGAAGCGTTGCGAGGGCTTCACCAAACGGAGGAAGGGCCGAGCGGGGAGATGCCACGCTTCGAAGCTTGGTGGAACCGACTACTGCGGGGCGCACCGACAGCAGAAGTACGAGTGCGGGCGATGTGGGAAGCCGGGACATAAATGGACCGACTGTGAGGGGGACTGAGCGATGGCTGGAAGGGCGAGAAAGATTTTCGAATGGTTCTTTCAAATTGAGGATTTGGGGGAGGGACCCGTCGGCACCAGCTACTGGCCCGTCATCATCCTCATCATAGTCGGAGTCTGCGTGTATCTCGTGTTGGGGGACTGAGTGATGCCGA
>PSPG01000009.1 GCA_003193925.1 Candidatus Thalassarchaeum betae | reverse complement strand
TATTCCCATAAATTCGAGTTTTCCCATGACCCTGACAGGAGGTGCCAGCCTTGAACGGTTGGTTCGTCAGTGGCCGGGCTATGTCCTCGTGAGAACGAACCCTTCGTTTCCGGAGGAAACGTGCTCATCTCCCGGCACGAGCACCATCATCAGTCGACTTCGTGAACGTCGGTGGGGATCCCCAGCTCGCCCGCTTGCTCTATCACTATCCTAGTCCATTTGCTAGTGGATGAGGGCATCGCCAGGATGTGCGAAGCGCCGTTCAGGATCTTCGCAGTGAGAGTGTTGGGAGCTTCTGCGCGCCCCTTGTCCTGCAGGCTCCTGTTGGGGTCGCCCCACTCCTCGGTGAACACGGCGATGGGTATCGAGTTGTTGTCGGCCCAGCGCTCTGCCATGTAGTCGACACCGCTCGCCCCACCTACGATGATGAGGTCCGGATAGCCGTTCTCATCGACCCATCTACCGACCACATCCTCGAAGACCCAGAAGTCGTAGAACCTGCTCGAGCCCACGATTGCGAGATTGATAATTTCCCCGTCCCTGTTCAGGTCTTGGCTGCCCAGCCGCTCGACCATGTCCTGTCCCGTGGGCCCTGCCATGTGCACGACGCACGTGGGTGTACGGCAATAAATGTCCCTAGGATTAGCGCGAATCACTCGTTTTCAGGATGTTTTCTACTTCTCAGGATAAGGACGGCTACGAATAGGAGCACAATCACGGGGGCGCCCATCGTGAACAGGGATTCGAAGGGAGTGGGCCCGCAGCATAGTGGCCTAGCGAAGTCTTCGGGGTCCATAGGGTCGTAACCGCCATCCACCTCGTCCCCGTCCATGTGGCCGTCACCATCCGAGTCAGGATTCAGCGGGTCGGCCCCGTAGGCTGCCTCCTCATCGTCAAGCAGACCATCGTCATCGTCGTCATCGTCCAAGTCGTCGCAGAAGCCATCCTCGTCGTTGTCTGAAGGCACCGACTGGGGATCTAGTGGATCCGATCCGCACGCCTCCTCCCTATCATCAGTATGGCCATCGCCATCGTCATCAGTATCGACGTTGTCTCTGATGCCATCCCCATCGGTGTCCGGGGCGTACTCGCACGAGCCATCGTCCACATCCGCGTTCGAGTCGTAGTTGGTCGCTAGCGAATCAGTGCAACCGGGCACGGGAGGGGGGAACTCGAGGGTAGCGACGAATGCGTCTGGCCACTGGAAGGAGCTGTTCTCGTCCCAGTTGTGCATGTCGTGCTCGCCCAAGGTGGCCTTACCCACCGAGAACGAGCCTGCGACGTGGATCGAGCCGTCGTGGTGCTCCAGCGCGAAGTACTCGGGCCACCCCGCCATGCCCCCGGAGATTGCCCAGTTCCAGGTGCCGTTCTCAGAGATTCCCGCCACGTACATGTCAGCGTGCGCGGCGGCAGCAGAGTGCTGGAGCGTGGTCGAGCCGAACACGTAGTTCAGCGAGTAGAAGCCTCCGGCGACTACCGCGCCATCGTCGACGACAGTGATGCCGCCCGCATAATCCGTGCCATCACCCTCGATGCCGACGGCCCACAGCCAGTTGCCCGCGCCGTCGACCTTGGCGACGAAGACGTCCGTGGACCCTGTCTGGACCGTGTTGACCACTTTCGTGCTCGTGTTGTTGTCAGCATCCCTGAACTCGATGGCATCCGAGCTGAAGCGCCCGATGACGTACGAGTTGCCATTGGAATCGACATCAATCCCTTTCCCCTCGTCGCCACCACCCCCTCCGGCCGCGATGACCCATGACCAGAACCCCGAGGGCGAGAGCCTCGCGACGAAGGCCTCTGAGTGGCCAGTTTTCGAGTTGGCGGCTTTGTGTGGAGTGAAGTAAGCTGCCTGATCGGTGAAGTAACCGGTGAGCATGACGTCGCCGTACCCGTGGATAGCCATCCCGGTGACGACCTCGTTACCCCAGCCCATCACCTGGGCGTCCCAGAGGTGAGTCCCGTTCGAGTCGAACTTGATGACGAAGATGTCCGTGCTGCTCGGGCTGCCTGTGTTGGTCAACGACTTGCCTCCGCCGAACTGGATGGCGGTCGAGCTGAACACACCAGATACCACAATCTGGTCATTCGGTCCGACCGAGACCTGCGAGCCCTCATCGGTCATATTGCCGGATATCCGCTCGGCCCACTGCCAGGAGCCCTCCGCGTCGATCTTGGCGACGAAGCCGTCGGAAGTCGGCTCCGACTGCCCCCAGACCCGCGGGGTATGGTCAGCGTTCGTCAGCACGAACGGGTCGAAGGTGGAGTTGTTCGACCGGAATCCGCCAGTGATGTAGGCATCACCGGACGAATCGACGGCTATCGAACTCGCCCAGTCGTAGTCCTCGCCGCCCGCCGAGACCGCCCACTTCCACTCCGAGCCGGACAGCTTGGCGACGAAGATGTCGCTGGTGTTGCCTGCGGTGGCGTGCTGGACCGAGGTCAGGTAGAACGGACCGAGGTACATGTCGTAGTGAAACGCCCCTACGACGAAGATGTCGCCCGAGGAGGGGTCCACGGCTATGTCCGTGATCTGATCCTCCCACCACCCACCTGCAGAAACAGCGGCTGACCACTCCGGGGGAGACTCGGATTGGGCGGCGGCCGGCATCGCCAGGGAAAGCACCATCAGTGAACTCAGGAGTACGCCTGCGACGCTCCTGCGCATGTACGTCTGTAGGAAACGACACGTTATTGCATTTCCCTGCCACGGTTGCTTCGTTTCCACGTGCGCGAGTTGATATCGGGCCGTTGATTGGAGTGAATAGGAGGAACGGCTATGGCTTTGGATATCGAGGCGATACGAGCTGATTTCCCTATTCTCAAGCGTCGCCTGCCGAATGGCAAGCAACTGGTCTACTTCGACAATGCAGCGACTTCGCAGAAGCCGCAGTGCGTCATCGACGCCATGACCCACTACTACGAGGAGTACAACTCCAACGCGCACCGCTCGAATCACACTCTGGCAGACGAGGCGACGACCGCGCTCGAGAACGCCCGTGCGCTCATTGCCACGTACTTCGGTACCTCGCCCGACAGGTTGATCTACACCAGCGGGGCGACCGAGGCGATCAACCTCGTAGCATATGCATGGGCTCGTGAGAACCTCGGCGAGGGCGATGTCATCGTACTGACGGAGATGGAGCACCATGCCGATATCGTCCCTTGGCAGCAACTCTCCATCGAGAGGGGCATCGAGGTCAGATACGTCCCGATTGACATCGAGTCGTTCACTCTGGACATGGATGCCTTGGAGGTAGCGGTCGCCGACGCATCGCTCGTGTGCGTGGTGCACACCAGCAACGTGCTGGGAGTCCGGAACCCCATCGAGGACATCATCGAGATGTCGCACGCCGCTGGAGCGAGAGTCCTTCTGGACTGTGCGCAGGGTGCTCCGCACGAAAGGGTCAACTTCGATCAACTGGGGGCTGACTTCGTCGCTATATCGGCGCACAAGATGGCCGGCCCCACTGGTATCGGATGTCTCTTGGCAAAGTCCGATGCGATGGAGCAGATGGGCCCGTTCCTGACAGGCGGTCTCGTAATCAAGTCAGTCAGTACCGAGGGCAGCACCTTCCAGGAAGGCCATGCGAGGTTCGAGACCGGCACGCCCAGGATCGCCGAGGCGATTGGATGGGGGGCGGCCGTCGAGTGGCTGGACCAGTTCGACATGAGGGAGGTGCACGAGCACATCAACCACGTAGCCTCATGGACAGCGGCGCAGATGCGTGAGATTCCAGGAATCCGTATCTACGGCGAGCCAGAGAGGGAGGACAGCAGCGGGGCGGTCTCGTTCCTGCACGAGAGCATCCAGTCGCTGGACCTCGCGCTTCTGCTGGACGAGGGGGGCTTCGCAGTCAGGACCGGACACCACTGCGCCCAGCCTCTGATGGACGCGCTCGGCGTGCCCTCGACGAACCGCGCCTCGTTCTGGATTTACAACACGATGGACGAGGCAGAGGCCTTCGTCGAGTACCTACAGCACCTGGTAGAGCGCTTCTCGTGATTACCATCTAGTCATGTTCAAGGCGGGGCGCTAGGACGCATCACCATGTTGGAAGGCAGGAAGTGGCCTGCGCACCTCGACGACGTGGTCGAGGAGTTCCAGGAGTGCTTCGATGCGATGGAGCGCTACGAGTTGCTCTTCGAGTACGCCAAGCGGCATCCGACCCCACTCCCCGTCGAGGAGTGGACCGACGACAACCAGATCCACGGCTGTCAGTCTCGGGCCCACGTGATCTGCTATGTTGACGGGGAAGGAGGCTTCATCCTCCGAGGCGGGGCTGATGCACAGATAGTCCAGGGCCTGATGGCTGTGACTGCGATGGCGGTCAACGGGATGAATCCCGCGGAAGTGGCCGACTTGGAGCCGGACTACGCCGACTCGATGGGTATCCGCTCCTCCCTGACCCCGAGCAGGGCAAATGGCTTCCTGAACATGTTCAAGCGGGTCCGCGAGGAGGCGGCCCTGCTCCTGTGAGGTGCTGTGATGGTGCACGAATCCGATATCATAGACTCGCTGAAGGATGTCGAGGACCCCGAGATGAAACTCTCTGTAATCGAGCTAGGGCTGATTTACGGCATCAGGGTCGAGGAGAATGACGATGGGACCCACGCAGAGATCGACATGACCTTGACGAGTCCAGGTTGCCCGGTTGCACCAGAGATCATGGCCGCAGTACATCGGTCAGCTCTCGCGACCGAGGGCGTCGAGAGTGTCCACGTCAACCTCACGTTCTCCCCCCCATGGGATCCAAGGGTGCACGCATCCGAGGACGCTCAGATGGATTTGGGTATCTTCTAGGACATCTCAGCGGCCCTGACCGTGTTTGACATCAGCATCGCGATGGTCATCGGGCCGACCCCACCCGGCACCGGCGTCAGCCAGCCCGCAACCTCAGCCACACCCGGGTCAACATCACCTGCGAGGCCCCCGCCATCGACTCTGGAGATTCCGACATCGACAACGACAGCGCCCGGTTTGATCCAATCGGACTTCACGGTGTGCGGCCGACCAATCGCTGCAACAACGATGTCCGCCTCACGGCACAACGCGGCAGTATCGTGGGTCTTGGAGTGGGCGATTGTGACTGTGGAGTCGACGCCGCGCTGGGCCAGCATCAGCGCCATCGGCATCCCGATGATGCGTGAGCGTCCAAGAACCACCGCCTTCGCGCCACTGAGCTCCACACCGCTCTCCTCCAGCATTCTCATCACACCCGCGGGAGTGCATGGCAGAAGCCCGTCAGAGACTCCCTGCACCAGTTTTCCTAGGTTCCTAGGGTGGAAGCCGTCGACGTCTTTGGCCGGGTCGATCGCCTCGGCGATGGCCAACTCGTCGACACCCTCGGGTGCCGGGCTCTGGACCAGTATCCCGTGAACCGAGTCGTCGGCGTTCATCTCGGCTACGATGCCTAAGATGTCCTCCTGAGTTGCGGTCGCGGGCAGATCGATGCGCGTGCTGGAGATACCGCACCTCTCACATGCCATCTGCTTGTTGCGGACGTAGACGTGACTCGCATGATCATCCCCTGCGATGACCACGGCGAGGTGCGGGGTGACGCCTCGCTCGCCCAGTGCAGAGACACGGTCGGACAACCCCTCTTCGAGCCTGCGCCCGAGCGCTTTGCCGTCGAAGATATCTGCGCTCACGACAGCCATCCGGAGCACTCCGCTCTTTGACCTTTCACAGACGCAACTTGGAGCCTCAGGAGGGAGTCGAACCCCCGACCGTCTGATTACAAATCAGATGCTCTACCGGGCTGAGCTACTGAGGCGCGCCCTAAGACGACGGACTCGGACTCTTGAACCCTACATCGCCGAAATCGGGTCTCAGGGGCCATATTCATGCGCCGGCCCCCACACGGCCGGGCATGCCGCCAGCCCCCACCGGGCGCAACCGCAGGCTGAACACTGTGCTGGCCGCCTGGTCGTGCATAGCGCTCGGCAGCGGCGTGTTCCTGACCTCCGGAGAGTCGCCCTTCGCGCTGGCAGTAGCAGCACCCCTAGCAATAGCGGGAATCGCCCTCCTGATTGCCGGTCTCGGGATGGCCGGTGAGGAGAATGTCGACCCCGAGGAGGTAGCCGCATGGGAGCCGGAGGCTGGCAAGATGCCAGACGCTGGCCGGGTCATGTACCGAGTCGACACCACCCTTGAGAGCCCGGTCAGGACATCGATCCTCTGCGGCAGGTGCGGGGGCGTCGATTGGGTAGACGGCCCGAAGCCGAAGTCCCACTCATGCAGCGAATGCGAAACCCTCCTGTGGGAATCCGAGGAGGAGTAACCCCCTCCTAGCAGGACGGCGCATCGGCAAGCGTCAAGTGGACGGCCTAATTCGTCAAAGTCCGAGGCAGTGACGTGGAACTGGGCAACAACGAGCGCCGGATGCTGCGAGCGATGCTCCCAGAGCCTTCCCGGGCTTGGTCTCTGGACGAGCTTCTCGAAGCCACCGGTTGGTCCGATCAGGTCCATGTCGCAGGCGCCGGAGCCGGGCTCGCCGAGGCCGGACTCGTCGAGGTCGCCGAGGAGCGCGGTCGGATTGTGTCCCTTGGCGACGAGGGTGCCAAGGCGGTCGCAGACGGGCTGTTGGAGGCCCGCCTCTGGGACTGGATGTCCGAGCAGAAGCCCACTGAAAGGACCATGGCCGGTCTGTCGGCCGCATTCGAGCGCCACGAGGCCGGCCCTGGCGTTGGCTTGCTCAAGGCTCTCGGTATCAAGGTGGAGGCCGGTGCCTTGGCAACAGCCGACGAAGGCGCGGTGGTCGCAGGCATCGAGCAGAGGACGTCCTTCATCCAGAGCCTCGCTGACGGGCCCCTCGATGCTGCTTCCCTCGACGCTGAGATGGTCAGCCACTTCTCCGGCCGCAAGGGCCTGATCGCAACCGAGGAGCACGTCTCTCGGAGTTGGAGCCTGACGGAAGCAGGTTCGTCTGAGGACGAGTCCGGGCTGGAGGAGGTCGAGCTCGTCGGCGATGTCACCCCCGAGATGCTGCAGGGTGACTCGTGGAGGGATGCCAAGTTCAAGCCGTTCGATGTCAATGCACCAGCGCCCGTCCCCTTGGGCGGCAGGCCGCACCCGATGCAGGCGTTGATCGAGCGAATCCGCTCGGTCTTCCTCGAGATGGGCTTCTCTGAGATCGAGGGCCCGTACGTGCAATCAGCCGGGTGGAACATGGACGCTCTGTTCATACCCCAGTCGCATCCCGCGAGGACGATGCAGGACACCTTCTACCTGTCCGAGCCTGAGAAGGTCGAGGTCGAGGACGAGTACCTCGACTTGTGGGCCAGCGTGCACGAGCACGGCCATGACACCGGAAGCAGGGGATGGGGCGGCACTTTCGACAGGGACGAGGCTCAGAAGGCGCTTCTGAGGACTCACACGACGGTGAACACCATCCGTCACATCGCCGACAACCCCCACGAGCCATGCAGGGTCTTCGGGATAGGTCGGGTGTTCCGGCAGGAGTCGATTGACCGCACCCATCTCCCCGAGTTCCACCAGATTGAGGGCATCATCCACGAGCCGGACGCGAACCTGCCGATGCTGATATCGACGCTCAAGACGTTCTACGCCAAGATGGGCTACCCGGACGTACGCGTCCGGCCCGCCTACTTCCCATACACCGAGCCGAGCGTGGAGGTCGAAGTGCTGTGGAGGGGTGAGTGGATGGAGCTAGGTGGCTCTGGGATCTTCCGACCCGAGGTGACCGAGCCGCTCGGAACGGAGTGGCCGGTGTGCGCTTGGGGCATGGGGCTAGAGCGCCTCGCCATGCTCATACTGGAACTGGATGACATCCGCGAGTTGTACCAGCCTGACCTCGAGCGGCTTCGCCGGATGCCAATGCTCTGATCCCGACTGCTGCTACTGCGATCAGCAGAGCGGCTCCGCTGATCGGTGGCGGCGACTCTGCGGGTATGGCAATCAGGCTGCTCGTCGATGAGGACTGCTGCCCCCCGCCTTGACCACCGCCGCCTTGACCGCCGCCCCCCGGTCCTTGGTCGCAGCCCTCGGGAGGCGGGCCTATGCCCGGCCCCCAGGTCACTCCAAACCCGGCACAGGGGTCTTCACCTTCCTCGACTACCCCCTGGTAGCAGAGGAGGAAGTAAGGGAATCCGATTCCGCCTTCCCCGTTGACCCAGGTGGTGTGGTAGTGGTAGATGCCGTCGGGGTAGTCGGGCGTGGGGCCCCACTGGCCATTGCAGGCGTCTAAGTCGCCTAGGTCAGCGATGTACTCGTAGTCGTCGATTCCGTTGTAGCCGGTCTCGCCGTCCTTGAGCCGGTAGGAGGAGGTCACCTCGACGACTTCGCCGTCATCGTCCCAGCCGACGAAGCCGTAGATCGGGTAGCCATCGAGGGCGAAGCCGACTATGGGGGAGTGCTCCGTCACGTTCCTGGATGACTCAATGCTGTAATTCAGCCAGGTCTGTTCGCCTTCGGGGTGCCAGTGGATGCAGTTGCCGTCTGCATGGTAGTGGTACTCGCCACCCGGCCCGGAGTGACCATGGCACAGGCCCAGCCAGACATTCTGACGGTCCTCCTCGTAGGCACCCTCCTGTCCTGCTACCGCATCTCCTCCGGGTCCGTCCTCGGGCCCGTAGATGGCGACTCCGTTGACTGCGAAGGCGACAGGCCCCCTCTCGGGAGCCATCGTGCAGCCTTCGGAGGAGGCAATCGGGTTGCACTCGGTTTCGTTAGTAGGCTCGAGGGGGATTACCCAGGCGGTGTCCTGCTGGCTGGCGCAGCATCCCGGTCCTGAATGGAAGTCGTGATTGGGCAGGCCGTTGGTAACGATTTGGATATGGGTCTCATTGGTGGAAAAGCTCAGCGAGCACAGCCAGCCGTCATGTCCGGTGGTGTTGTAGTCGTCAACCAGAGGGGTGCTCGAATCGTCGCAGTGCAGGATCTGAGACCACCACTCGTCTGAACCGGTCTCGGCACGAGGCTCCTCGTCGTACTCGCACGAGTCGTCGTCCTCCTCGGCATTCTCGTCGTAGTTGTTTGCCGCAGGGTCGGTGCATCCCGTAGTGGGCTCGGGCTCGTCATACTCACAAGAACCGTCGTCCTCCTCGGCATTCTCGTCGTGGTTGCTGGCCTCCGGGTCGGTGCAGCCGCGCACCGGGTCCGGCTCGGTGACGACGATGCCGATCACCTCGAGCTCGCTGGAGTCCACCCAGGTGCCGCAGGTGCCGAGAATCGAGATCGTCAGGTTCTCCTGGATGTTCGAGAATCCGAGGTCGAACCTGCCCTCGACGTCGAAGGGGAGGGTCAGGCTGAACTGGCTGATGTTACCGTCGGACCACTCGAGTTCGCAGGTGCCCATGCTCTGGTGGACCAAGACTCCTGATACCGTGGTGCTGTTGCCCTGCTCGACGACTATCTCGTTGGTGCTGACGACGATGACCGTGTAGCCCTCATCGGGGTATTCGATCATGAAGGCGGCGGTCCATTTCGACTCCTGCCCGAGGCTGTCGATCGCGACTACCTTGATCGTGTGGCTGCCGACGCCGAGTTGCGAGATGTCGATGACGAGTTTGCCGTCCGAGTCCAGCTCGTCGTCAATCTCGTCCCCGTCGAGGCTGACTTCTAGGGTCAGCCCGGCCATCTCCTCATCGTATATGCGCAAGAAAACGGAGTCGACGCTGCCGATGAGGATGTTCGGCGGGATATCCCCCTCGATGACGGGCGCTAGATTCCCCCCCTCATCCTGGATATCGAAGAACAGCACCCCCAGAAAGACGCTGACAAGCATCAGTCCTGCGAGGAACAGGGAGCGCGCAACCCCATCATCGGCCATGCCAATAGGCATTATCAATAGGATATAATCAGTTCTTTGTCGGCGATGATATTTTCATCGCTGGTGATTACTCGTCCGCGAGGGCTTGGATATCGTGCAGGAACTCCTCGATGTTCCAGTCGGTCCCTGAGTACGCCACCCTCTTCCTCGTGTCCTTGTCGAGGATGAAAGTGACGATCGAGTGGCCGAGGGTGTAGTCATGTGGGCCGTCTTCGGACTCGTTTCCCGCCTCCTCGGATGAGGTGATGTTCTCGATGTGCTCGTCGTCCACTCCGACGTGCCACGCCTCCCACATGAGCTCGAGTTCCGTGTGATTCCCTGTCAGGTGGTCCCAGTCGTACCCCCTTGTCTCGGTCCAATTCGCCAGGAGTGACACGGTGTCTCTGGCAGGGTCTATGGTGACCGAGAGCAGGATGACCTCCTCTGAGTAGTCCCCGAGGTTTGCATCCACCCATGCCAGATTCGAGGAGATGACGGTGCAGACATCGGGGCAGTGGGTGTAGACGAAGGCCACGACTACGACCTTGCCCCCGAAGTCCGGGAGGCTCACCGGCTCACCGTGCTGGTTAGTCAGATTGAAGCCCGGTGCTTCGGGGGGATCCCGGTACTCGAAGCCAAATAACTCGATTTCATCAGAACCAGAGCCGAGGCAGCCGGATAGCATGAGCATGACAGTCAGCATGATTGCGACGACACCCCTTCTCATCCCTCTTCGTCCCCCTTCACGTTGCGAATCACCCAGACGAAGACCGCCGCACCGGCCAGCAGGACAGCAGCGTTCAGCAGTTCCCCCTCTGCGCCGCCCTCGTCGTGGTCGTGGTCGTCGTGGTCGTCTGGGGACAGTGTCTCCGTGTGGTCATCGAGCACTATCGTAAACTCGACTGTGCCCCAGAGCGTGCCATTCTCCATCAGTTTGGCCTCATACACTCCTGCTGTCCAGTTGGCGGGGTCGAGCCAAATCCAACACTCGTCCTCCATGGATGAGGAGTCGGATGGCCCGGCCTCGCAATTCACCTCGTCGAGGCCATCACCGTCAATATCGATTAGGACAGCCCGATTGTGCTCAGCGGTGTTGTAGAAGATCAGCGTGTCGTTCTGTATGACCTGAGCTGAGTTCGGGTCTATCGATTGGCTCCTCATGATGAACGAGAACGTGTTCGCACCATGCGCTGCTGCAGTCGGCATCAGCAGAGTCAGTGCTAAGATTACGGCGAGCGCCTTCACGCGCATGGGATCTCCTCAGTCGTCACTGGCCTCGACCTGCCAGAGTGCCGGGTAGTGGTATCGAGGATCATAGTCCTCGTCGAACTGCACGACGTAGATCCCGCTCACCATCTCGGAGATGTATACAAAGCCCCGTGGGTCGTACTGCAGGCCCCAGTCGAACGGTATCATGCACGAGGCCCAGCAGTCAGCCATGTCGTAACCCATCGCTGCGGAGGCGTTGTCCAGCCACTCCGGGCCGGAGGGCAGGTAGTAGCCCACCGTGTGAGTGGGGGCGAGTTCGACTATCGCTGTGAACCCGCGATCGGGCTCGGGGTAGCCGTTCTCCCAGACCAACTCATCCCAAGCCTGCCCGTGGTCGGTGGCCCAGGAGCCAGCGTGGTAGTGCGCCCAGTAGGCGTGACCACTCGTCCCGGTGTCCCCATTGTGGGGGCTGTAGATGTAGCCCCCCGGTATCCAGTGCTGTGGGTGGCTGCTCCCGTTAGCCTTCATGCCCTCGCCGGGCAGCCTCCACTTCGAGACCAGGAATGGCTTGCTCGGATCTGTGGTGTCGATTGTCCATATGTATCCCGTGTGGTTGTCGTTGGAGCCGTATTCAGGCGATATGAGAGTGTAGTGCCTCCAGTTCTCCCCGTAGGTCGCGTCGCTAGGTCCGGAGCCGCATTCCTTCGGCCACTCGGCTACCGGGTCGTATTCGCTTATTCCATTGCAGATCAGGTTGTCGAATGGCACAGCGTAGTGTATGTTGCCGTTGCCCTGAGCCGCATCCAGCCACTCGTCCGACGACATGTCAGCGTGTCCCCCGCCCTCAGGCCCGTACCATCCGCTGTCATCCGATGCGCATCCCATCCAACGCCCGATCTCCTGGGGCCAGGCGATGCCGTTCGGGTCGGCCACATCTGGCGGCTCGGAGACGTCGACTATGCGCAGACCGGCATCCCAGTAGGAAGCGATGATCAACTTCTGCTTGGTGAGGGGGTGGATGAAGAAGACGTGGTCGTGATTGAAGACCGAGCCACCGCAAGTGGTGGAGGATTCGGGCGTGTAGGCACCCCAGCGCAGAATCTCGCGGCTGGAGTTCTGCTCCTCGTCGTTCTGGTTGGGAATCCACGACTCGAAGCCCAGAGGCACGTAGAACACCTGAGTGCCCTTCACCGGGCCGCCTCCTGCGACCACCTCGGGGTAGGGGTCGGCACCGAACAGGAACAGGTGACACTCCTCGCCGGACCACAGTGGGTTGGCAGGCTCCCAGTCGCAGTAGACGTGGAGGTCCTGGTTGTGGAAGCCGGCTGGGGGGTTGTTCCACTCTGCGACCTTGATGGGGCTGGTCTTGTCGCCGACGTATATGACATCGAGGCGATTCATTCCGCTGTTGGCGTCGTCGTCGTTGGGAATCGGGTCCAATTCGCTGTTAGTCAACTCGTGGTTGACCAGGACCCAGTTGTTGTCAGAGGTGACTTTGATGTCGATGATGCGAGCAATCTCGGCGTAGTACGTCGACAGCATCTGTATGTCGTTGGGATTGCTGATGTCGAGGATCTCGAATTGGTTGTAACTCGAGACGTAGGCATAGCACCCGCCGCTGCCGTCGGCGTAGATCTCGCAGTCCTCGTCGAAGTTGCCCTCGATGGCGATCTCGGAGTTGTCCCCGGGAGTCGGTCCGACGTTCTTCCACTCTGGATAACAGGGACGTCCTGCGGTATTGTCGAGCTCGGCCGGAGGCTTCACCTCGCCGTCGCAGTTGAGGTTGTGGTAGTCTATCAGCTTGGCGTTGGGGGTGGACAGCCTGTGGGCCAGCATGTCGTTGTGAGAGTGGTTGGCGTCCTCGATCTCGACGACCGGGTCGACCCAAGTCCAGCCATCGTCGTCAGAATCCTCGCCGGTGATGAACGACAGGCAGCCTGAGAGCGGTGCAAGCACCATCAGGGCGACAATCAGTAGCGGCGGGACGTTGCGGATTCCGAACACGGCGAGGCCTCGGTCACCCAGCCGACGAATTCAGTCGGTTGTTGAATGCACCGGTCGCCCTGCGCTACGCGCTAGGGCGAATCAGGGCTCTAGGAGGCTGCCATACGGCTTGTCTATGTCCAGTTGGACGATGTACATCCCGCTGGTGATGCAGGACAGGTAGGTGTAACCCTCGTGGTGCTCCGCAGCCCATAGGAAGGGAGTCCATCCGAAGTCATAGAATGAGCTGTCCGGAGCCACGCCGTCCTGTGAGTGGGGCACGTGGTAGCCGACTGTCGCGGCCATGTGAACATCGGTCTTGTTGCCCTCCTCGAGACCTGCCGCCATCAGCGTCTCAACGTCGATGACCCACAGCCCGGCGTGATAGCTCGAGAGGTAGATACGGCCATCCCAGGCACCGCCGTGGCTGTTGTCCGGGAGCCCGGGAAGCCCCGTCTGGAAGATCTGCGTGTCCGCGTTGTGGGGGCTGAACAGCAGCCACTCCTCCCCCCCTGGGATGTGATGGTCCCAAGCGAACGGGTTCTCCCAGCCGTGTATCAGACTCGGCAGGAAGCGGAGGTTCCCGTTGACCTCCTCGTAGCTCGTGGTGTCCAGAAGATACACCATCCCAGTCCCAACCGTGGTCTCGAGGACCTCGGTCGCCAGTAGCGTCAGGTGGCGCTTGCCCTGAGGATATCCGAGATGGCTGGCATCGACCATCTTGTCGAACGGCTCGGCGTAGTGGATGTACGAGGCCCGGCCACCGTTCTCATTGCCAGTGGTGCCGCTGTCAGGCTCGCCGTCGCCGTCGAAATCCTCGAAGTCCATCCACATCCCGACCTCGGGGGCGCGCCATGTGCAGCCGGCCTGGGTGCCGCCCGAGAGGCGGCACAGCGAGCCGTACCACAGGTACTCGACCATGTCCTTGTTCGGGTGCGGCACGTCGCTTACATCGAAGATCCGGAGTCCGGCCTCCCAATAGGCCCCGTAGATGTAGGTCCGACCGTTGCGCGGGTCGTCCGCGATGTCGCTGGGCCAGGTCTGCACCGTCATGTCGTGGATGTAGATCCACCCTCCACGCGTGGTCTCCCACGAGACCTCTGCCTCGCCGATCTTGACTATCCTTGGCAGGTCGCCGAAGCCGGCGAAGTTGAGGTGCGCGATGGTGATGCCGCCGCAGGCATCTCCTTGGCCGACGTCGCAAGACTCGTAGTCGGGGTTCGCGACGAAGATGTACCACTCGTTGTCGATCATGTGAGTGTACAGGTTGTGAGGCCCGCTGGGATGGTCGGCGTCGTACCAAAAGTCGACGAAGCTCGGATTGCTCTTGTCTGTGACGTCGACCAGGGTTACCGAGACCTGCACTGGGTCCTCCCAATTGCCTACGTTCGGGTCGGCGGCGCCCGGATCGATGATCTGATTCTGGAGGATGACGTACTCCCGTCCGTTGTACTCGAGATACTTGACATCGAAGACCTGCGTGTTCGGGTCGTAGTATACGCCGGTGACCGTGGTGTTCGAGGGGTCGGTGACGTCGACGATGTGCATCTCGGTCCAACCGGCGATGTAAGCGTAGGTCTTGCCGTCGGGAGAATCGGCGACTTGAATCTCGGCGTTGCCGGTGTCCGTCAACTCGTTGTACGATACCGGTTGGACGTTCTCGGTATACAGGATATGATAGCTGGCGTTCCTGTGGTCGTGCTCCTCATCCTGCAGCAGTGGATCCAACATCGTCGTGCCCTCGCTCTCGAGCTCGCTCGAGTCTCGAATCAGCATGAAGGAGGCCGCGCCGGCGACCAAAACGCAGGCTGCGAGCCCGACCGCCAGCGCGACACGCTGAGTGTCCATGCTCGCGCCAGTCAACGGGTCATGTTGAAGCCATCGCCGCACTGCGGAGTGCCATGCGTTCCCTCACACCGCTGAGCCTCGTACTGGCAGCGCTGCTGATGGTGCCGCAAGGCGTTGCGGCCCATGACCCACAGGAGTTCACCTTCCTGCTCAGGGAGGACGGCTCCTCGCCGAACTCCGTCGAGGCTGGGATTCTGGTGGAGACCGACTCGATCTTCTTCATGAACGTGGATGACAGGGAGGGCGTCAGCCACCGGGTAGAGATAGATGCCGACGGAGACGGCTACTTCGAGTTCGCCACACAATGGCTCAACGCATCGTGCGAGCGGGCCGCGAACGGCTCCAAGGTCGATGAGGGGTGCATGGTCACCGAGTTGGTGCTTCTTGCTCCTGAGAACGGCCTGCTGCCCGGCAACATATCGATGATGCACCAGATAAGTTCAAACTCTGGCATCTCCAGTCGGGCCTTCTACGTCAACTACGCGCTTGACGTGCACTCGCCGCCTACCGGGGAACTGCCCACTGGCAGCGATGAGGAGCATGAGTCCGGCGATGGTAATGGCTCCCTGGTCCTCCTGCTGCTGGCATCGCTCATCGGAATCTTGATCATCCTGCCTAGACTGATGGACTCAACCGAGGAGAAGTGAGTCCCTCTCGACGGTTGCACTCAAGAACCTCAGCCGATTCGACCGCTCGTAGGGCGCTTAGCTCAGCTTGGAAGAGCACCTGGTTTGCAACCAGGGGGCCGGGGGTTCAAATCCCCCAGCGTCCACCATCTCACTCTACGCTGTAAGCTGGTTCAGTATCTTCAGCAGACCGCGCAGGGTGACCTCACTGATGCCAGAGACCCCGCAGACCTCGCTCTGCGTTCTCGGTGAGGAACTGCTCTGGGACGCCTTGTAGATAATCACACCTGCGATGCCTGAGGGCTTCTTGCCCTGCCACGACAGGTCGTCCTTGACCATGTCCCACAGGTCCCTGACCTCCCCTAGCACATAAGGCGGGAGGCCGAGGTCGGAGTGGAACTTCTCGAAGTACTCGTCAGGGCTGGTGATGTGGTGCGTTCCGAGCATCCTTGCAACGAGTCTGATGGTTCGCTTGAGCTCCTTCTCCTCGACCGGCTTGATCATGTCGAAGGCGGCGGCTATGTCCTCAATCCTACGAGGGATTTTGGCCTCTCTGGCGGCGATGTAGACGCAAGCCGCGGAGACGCCACGGATGCTCCGCCCGGTGACGAGGCCGCGCTCGACAGAGTGCCTGTACAGCGAGGCCGCCTCCTGCTCGATTTGAGACGGTAGGTCCCCGCGGTCGCGGATGAACTGCATCGCCTTCGAGAGGTTGCGACTCCTGCTGTCCCTGGTCTTGCTGCGCTGATCGATGCGCTGCCGGCGCCTCCACTCGCGCAGGCCCTTGCCGCTCATGCCGTGGCGCCTGGCAGCCCCAGCAGTCAGGTCGGAGCGTCGAATCTCGGTGGACAGGCCTTTGTCGGAGAGTGTGAGTGTGGTAGGTGCGCCGACCCGGCTCCGGTCATCGCCGTCAGAGTGGTTTATCCACTCGGCGCCAGGGTCGATCATGTTCTCTGCAGCTACGTAGCCGCACTCGGAGCACGAGGTCTCTCCTCGGATCTCGTCGGTGTCCCATGAATTGGCTCCGCACACCTTGCACGGGCCTGCCACGGACTCTGTGCCACGCTCCCTAGAGGGGCGTCGAGCAGGCCGAATCGGCTTAGAGCGGCTTCGCTTCCGGGAAGTGCGCTCAGAATCGCTGGCCTGCCTAGCAGTGGCTCGTTCCATCTTCTCAACTCGCAGTTGTATAGTAGAGTCTTTCTTATTTAAGTCTTTCTCTTGTACGTTCATTCTTTCACCGCTGCTCGCAAGTTTTCTCCATCGGACTTTCATCCAATGAGAAGGGACAGGGCAGGACTTCCCTTCTTAGGATCCACCTCGGCCAATCCAAACTCTCCGGTTGCAGGGACACACACCCCCCCTCCACCTTCGGTGGGGGGGTGTGTGGGATTATCCGTTGTAGGGAGGCGGGAAACACTGGCCCACAACTTCTTGCACCGCTCGGCTTTCCTTCTGCGCGTGTCAGGAGGCTCGCCGAAGAGGACCGCCCTGTACGCGTCTCACCTCGAGACGGACGCCAAGATGGTCGACTTCCACGGTTTCGAGCTGCCGATATGGTTCTCCTCGATTCAGGAGGAGCATCTGGCGACCAGAAGCGCTGCCGGGCTGTTCGACGTCTCCCACATGGGCTTCTTCCGATTCTTGGGCGAGGGCGTGCGGTCATGGTTGAGCGGCATTGCGACTCAGGAGTACTTGAACTTCGCAAGCGGGAGATGCGGGTACACTCACTTCCTGGATCACGATGGCCGCATCATCGACGACATGATCTTCGCCGTCAAGTCAGATACCGAGGTGCTCGGCGTCCCGAATGCATCCATGGTCGAGGTGATGCTAGACTGGTTCACCAACCTGCTCCCCGAAGACGCCTCGATCTCCATCGAAGACCTGTCCGACAAGACCAGCATACTGGCTTTGCAAGGGCCGTCTTCGTCCGCCATCCTGACGGAGGTTTTGGGCGAGGGTAATTCCGTCGGCAGATTCCGATGCAAGGACATCGCCGCTAACGACCTCGGTATCGGCGGTTGGATACAGGGTACGGGTTACACCGGCGAGGCAGGGGTGGAGATCTTCGTCCAGAACCGCGACGCTCCCGGACTGTGGTCAGCTCTACTTGAGGCCGGTGCGGTTTCCGGCCTTGTCCCTGTCGGCTTGGGCGCGAGGGACACCCTGCGCCTCGAGAAGGGGTACCTGCTGTCGGGCCAAGACTTCCTCTGGCCCGGCTTGGGCATAGAGCCAGACGCAGACCTGCCGGGGGACTTCCTCGCGCGAGACACTGCCGAGACCGCAGTGCCATACGGCCTGGATATCGAGCATGGCTTCGTCGGTAGGAACAGGGTACTCGCCTCTCTCGAGTCAGGAGCTAGGTGGGAGGGCCTGCTGTGCCTTGATCGGGGCCCATCGCCTAGACCCGGACACGCCGTGCTGAACGGTGAAGGCGAGGCAGCGGAGACGCTCGGCTACGTCACCAGCGGGGGCCCTTCTCCCAGCCTCGAGCGCAGGGGCATAGCCATGGCGTACCTCGACGGAGTCGAGCAAGGTCAGGAGGTCTGGATCCAAGCGAGCCCCCGCAGGAGGGTGAGGGCACGAGTCTGCCAACCGCCTTTCGTCTAGATCAGAAGCGACAATGGAGTCAGGAGTCGCCGGGAAAATCCTCATTGCTGTAGAGCCTTTTCCCGAGCCATGATAGAGGGCGCCCGAGGTACTATCGAGGCGGTGGCGATCAAGAATCTGCAGGAGGTCATGCGCAGGAAAGGCGTCACCGCGGAGGCACTTTTCTCCAAGTACGACCTCAACGGCGACGGCTCTCTGTCCGAGGCGGAGTTCAAGGCCGCCCTCGAGTCGATAACCGGCCAACAGGCACCCGCGATGATACTCAGGGCGGTGTGGGGGGCCATTGACACCAATTCCGACGGCAAGATCGACTTGGAGGAGATGCTCGCTCTCTTGGACACCGGCCCATCCGAAGGCCTGTCGGCGGGGGACAGCGTTTCCATCTCCGGTCACCCAAATGATTCCTACAACGGAGCATACGAGTTCCAGGACTCCGAGATCAACGGCAGGCCTTGGTACAAGAACGACCGAGGCAACCGCCTCTACTTCTACAACGCCAACAGCGGCGGCGCACCATCCTGGAGCCTCGACGACCGTGACCAAGATGGCAGCAACGACTGGTACAGGGGCGGTTGGGCCCGACCGAGGTCGGACGGCAGCCTGCCCACTGGCACGAGGCGCTGGGTAGGCGTAGGCAAGATAACCATCTCCTCTTCCGGGGGGAGCGCTCCCGAGGTCGACTCCGCTGACCCAGGGGGGATCGAGCTCAAGATGGCCAAGTCCTCCTTCCAGAGCACTGAGTCCATCGACTTCACATTCATAGTTCCCGAACTGTCCGATGACGCCTGGATAGGAATCGTCCCGGCGGAAATCCCACACGGCGACGAGGCGGTCAACGACGAGCACGATTCCAGCTACAAATTTCTCGAAGGCAGGACGAGAGGCGCCTTCTCGCTCCCGAGCCCCGGTCCCGGCCAGTGGACCCTGAGGCTGCACGACACGGACCTCAACGGACGCGAACTGGCCTATGCGGCCTTCGCCGTAGAGGTGAGCTCCACGGTGAGCACGTCTGCCTCACTATCCACAGAGACTGGCAGGTTCAAGCCCGGCTCTCCGATCACCGTCTCCTTCTCCAACGGACCCGGGGCTGCCGAGGACTGGATCGGCATCTATCGCAAAGAAGCGCCCTCTGATGGGGACAATCACTATGGTAATTGGCTCTATGTCAACGGGTCCCAAATCATGGGCCAAGGCCTGGGGGAGGGGAGAGTCACATTCTCTGGGGGAATGGAAGAGGGGGACTACGAAGCGCGCTTCTTCGCCAACAACGGCTACGGCCTTCTCGCCAGCACCGGGATCTCGGTCTCCGAAGGCTGGTCCGGGGACTTCGACGAGTTCGCTGCCAACTTCGAAGGCGTGCTAGACGCCATGGAGCAGGCCGCTCAGAATAGCACTGTTAGCATCGAGGACGCGAGGGCCCTCGCGGATGCCGAGTTAGAGGGGCAAATCGGCAACCTGCCGTTCTCGGTGCAAAGCGCTGCGCGTATGTTGTGGAGGGACCGTGCCGACGCCTTCCAAGCCAGCATAGAGGCTAGGATGCCCAGCCCCGGGACCCTCGCCGCCGGGGCAGCTGCTGTAGGGGTGGCTGGAGCGGTCGCAGCGGACATGAGGGATCAGTCACAGGACCGGGTGCCCCCGCCGCCCCCAGAGCTCGAGCCCGAGCCGGAATCCGAAGAATATCTCTACGACAGCTCTCATAGTTGGCACGAGAGGCACCACGTCACCGCCCCCGAACAGGTCCACATCCCCGACAAGGTCGACATCCCCGACAAGGTCGACATCCCCGACAGGGTCAACATCCCCGAGCGCTCAGGCTCATTGGAATGGCACGACAGCCATCGGGTCAACATCTCCCCGAGGGTATCCGTCCCCGACAGGGTCTCCGTCCGCGCCCGTAAGCAGCATTCGCACGCTGTGGTCGCCCGTGAGTCCACTGAGACCGGGCAGCCTGCCGTGGAGCAGGCCGGCGATGCCTCCGAGGCCCCGCGGGCCGCCGCCGCAGGGCTCAGCGATATTGTCGCTGCATTCGCTGAGGCGAGGATGCTGAGTGACCAGAGGAAACTGGTCGACTCGCTCAAGGGGCAGCCGCATGACTTCTCGATGAAGGTCTCGTCTGCGCCCGAGCGCACATTCGGAATAGGGTTGGACGACGCCTACAGGGGCGGCAGCACCATTGTCGCCGAGGTCGCCGACGTGGGCGAGATCGAGATCAGGCTGCGCAGCGACGCCGATGCGGGGGCATACCGACGCGGCTCGGAGCACAGACTGACGGCATCGATAGCCGGATGGAACGGAATCCGCAAGCGCCTGATCCTCAACGCTTAGCGAGCGACGGCCTCGAAGGCCTCGCTCATCATCTCCTCGAGACTGATCCGAGGCCTGAACCCGAACCTCTCCTCGAGGACCCAGGCATCCACTATCCCGAACACCTCGCCGGCGTCGCTCTGGCCGAACTCGGTATCACATCCAGTGTTGCTCTGGTAGACGGCTGCGAGGTCGGCCATGGATATGCCCTTGCCCGAGCCGACTGCGACGCTCTCTCTGGTCGGGGGCGGATCGTCCAAGACCGCCTCCACGACCCGGGCGAGGTCCTGCACGTGGATGAAGTCCTTGACGTCTGAGCCGTCTCCTGGGATGTTGATCCAGCCAATCTGGCACTCCTCCGCCCAGCGATGGAGCAAACCGTTGCCCGGCGGACCGTTCAGGGGTACGCCTTGGACGTTAGAGGTTCGGATGATGCTGACGGGACGTTCAGTCTCCGCTCTTTCCAACGCGTTCTCCTCCATCCACAACTGCCCTTCCGCTGCCACGTCGCGCGGGGCCAGCGTCGACTCGAGTCCGTAGTACGGGTCGCCGGGACGCCACTGGGGATGGACGCGGAGAGTGCCTAGGATGACCAGGTGCAATCCGCCATGGCGGTCGACGGCGTCAAGAATCGGTCTCGAGCCCTCCCTCATGGAGATGTAAGCCTCTCTGTCGGTGCGCTCCACGGAGGTGTCTGCAGGACGCGAGTTGATGTGAATCAGCGCCCTGCATGGGGAGAGCATCCCGTCCAGTGACGCGGAGTCCTGTAGGGCTTCGTCAGGGACTACCACGGCAGAGTCGCCGAGCATCTCGGTAATGTACGGTGCTACGAACGCATCCGAGGCTGAGATTGCTACCTTCATGCTATCGATACTGACTCCGTCCGGCCAATAAGAGTGTGTCGGTGACCGGCCCTGCCCAATCCGACGAACATTGAAGACTCTCGTTAATCCCCTTCGAGCCGCCGAGAGGCGGGAGCCGGATGCAGTGGACCAATTGCCGAATCTCGGACGCGAGCAGGAGATGCTCGAATCCATGGGCATGAAGTCCATCGACGAGCTGTTCTCCAACATACCCGAAGCCATCCGTCACGACGCTCCGCTACCACTGCGCGCGCCGCAGTCCGAGGAGGAGATTTGGGCCGACGCCCAGCGGTTGCTGAACGCCAATGTGACCCTCGACCAGAGGCCCAGTTTCCTCGCGGCTGGCCTAGTCCGGAACTTCGTCCCCACCATGGTCGGAATGCTCGCGACGCGCGGCGAGTTCCTGACTTCCTACACCCCTTACCAGCCCGAGGTCAGCCAAGGCATGCTGCAGGCGATGTGGGAGTTCCAGACCATGGTCAGCGAATTGGTAGGCCTGCCGGTAGCGAACGTCTCGATGTACGACGCCTCGACGGCGGCTGCCGAGGCAATCACATGTGCAGTACGGGTCCACGGTCGCAAGGCCGTGCAGAAGAGCGTGGTCTACATCTCGTGCTTCGTGCCTCCCGAGAGGCTTGAGGTGATTCGCAACTACACTCAGGGAAGCGGAATCGAGATCAGGATGATCGAGCACCTTCATGACGGCCATTTAGACCTGGAATCGGCTGCTGCGGCTGCCGGATGCTGCGCGGTGTACGTCGAACAGCCTAGCTCCTTCGGGATCCTGGATCCGGGTCTGATGCAGCTCAAGGAAGCCATCGGCGAGGAGACCGCTCTCATCGTCGGCGTGGACGCCGTCTCTCTGGGGATCGTCGAGCCACCTGGAACCTGGGGCGCTGACATAGTCGTCGGCGAGGGCCAGCCATTCGGCATAGGACCCACCGCAGGTGGGCCGATTTACGGCATCTTCGCTGCCGGCGAGAGATACACCCGGCAGATGCCGGGCAGGATAGTCGGGCTGTCGAGGGACGTCGACGGCAAGCGCGCATTCACGCTCACTCTGTCTACGCGCGAACAGCACATCCGCAGACATCGCGCGACGTCGAACATCTGTTCGAACGAGACGCTCATCGCATTGATGGGCGCCATGCACATGGCGCTGCTCGGCCCGCGCGGACTCGAGAGGCTGGCTCTCAGGGTCGCCGCTGCGACCGAGGCCACGAAGACCGCCGTCACTGCGATTGTCGGCATCGAATTGGTCGACCCCGGTGCGAGCAACTTCCGCGAGTTCGCAGTAAAGTTACCCGGTGAGGCGTCCGACGCGCTGGCACACTTGGATTCCGAAGGGGTGCTGGGGGGTTTCGATCTCGGTGTGTGGTGGGACTTCATGTCGACCTGCCTGCTCATCGGTGCGGACGAGCGCACCAGCGAGTCCGACATCGCCGCTCTGGTCACAGGCCTGTCGTCTTGGGTTGAGGAGGCAGGCGCATGAGCGATTTGTTCGCATTCAAGGGCGCCGAGGGCGCGGGCTGGTCCCAGCCCGAGCCTATGTTGAACTCCGAGGCCTCTTGGTCCACGGTCCCCGAGGTCATGCGCAGGAAATCGCCCCCAGCGTGGCCTAGAGCCAGCGAGCCCGAGCTGGTTCGTCACTACACCTGGCTGTCGAGCCGCAACTTCGGCATCGACACCGGGTTCTACCCGTTGGGCTCGTGCACTATGAAGCACAACCCCCGGCTCAACGAGAGGATAGTGCAGCTCCCGGGCATAGACCGGATCCACCCACTGCAGCCCGAGCATCAGATCCAGGGCCTCCTAGCCATCTTCTACGAGATGCAGGAGATGCTCGCCATCTGCTCCGGCATGGACGAGGTCACTCTCCAGCCGGTCGCGGGTGCCCAGGGCGAGTTCACATCGATGCGCTGCATCCAGGAGTACCACCGCAGCATCGGCGAGGGCCACCGAGACAAGGTCATCGTGCCCGACTCGGCGCACGGTACCAACCCCGCTTCCGCAGCGATGTGCGGATACGATATCATCGAGATCCCCAGCGGTGCCGACGGCCGCTTAGACCTCGCAGCACTCAGGGAGGTCGTCGGGGATGACACCGCTGCGATGATGGTCACCAATCCCTCGACACTCGGGCTCTTCGAGCCGGATATCTGTGAGGTCACTGAGATCGTCCACGGTGCCGGCGGCCAGATGTACTACGACGGCGCCAACTTCAACGCCATCCTCGGCAAGACCGATCCGGGCAGGATGGGCTTCGATGCCGTCCACTACAACCTGCACAAGACCTTCAGCCAGCCGCACGGCGGTGGCGGTCCCGGTAGCGGACCGATCGGGGTGAAATCGCACCTAGCGCCCTTCCTGCCCTCGCCGGTGGCAGACCGCAGGGAGCGGACTGGGGGCGACCCCGCGGGGGTCGGTGACGGATACTGGTACCACTGGCGCGACGTCGGCGAGGCGAGCATAGGCAAGGTCCAGCAGTGGCACGGCAACTCCGGTGCGGTGGTTCGTGCCTGGGCGTTCTACCGCAGGTACGGGCGCGAGCTGGAGAGGATGAGCGAGCACGCCGTGCTCAACGCCAACTACCTGCGCCACCGCATCATGAATCCCGACTCCGAGACAGCGGCAGGCATGCACGCAATGCCGCTCGACGGGGCTCCCGCAGACATCGTCATGCACGAGTTCACCCTGTCCATGAGCCCCCTCAAGGACGCGGTTGGGGTGACGGGCAGAGACATCGCGAAGAGACTCCTCGACTACGGTGTGATGGCCCCGACGCTGTACTTCCCGATGATCGTCCCCGAGTGCCTGATGATCGAGCCGACAGAGACCGAGTCAAAGGAGGTCCTAGACCGCTTCGCCGCGGACTTCCACAAGATCCTCTCGGAGGACCCGGATATCGTCACCACCGCGCCGCACACCACCGCCGTGCGGCGGGTCGACGAGGTGTGGGCGGCACGGAACCTCGTTCTAAGGCATCCCGGACCCGAGTGAGAGCCAGCCGAAGCGGAGAAGACCGGTTGACCTCTGCGAGTCCTGTGGAAGCAGGACTGGACCGCGACTGGCTGCTGGGCAATTCCCAGTGGTGGAAGTTGGGAAAGGGCGAGAGGCCCCCCGACCTCAGGACCGGAGAGACCTCTCCTCCGGACACTTGGGTCAGCAGCTCTCCGAGGAAGGGCGGCAGGGGCTGGATCCGCCAGCGTCACGAGCCCATCAGCTCATCGATCCTCATACCCCTGGCATGGTCACCGTTCTTCCTCGTGCTGACCGCTGCGCCCCTCGTCTTCCCCGACAGGGTACCGAACGACCAGGAGGTTGCAGCCCTGTTATTCTCCATCTCCTGGGCCTTGGTACTGGTCCCACTTTACCTGGCTCGGAACGCCCAGTCGATGTCCGAGGGTGGGCTGCTCTCACTGCCCTTCGACTGGCAGACCTTCGCCCTGGCTGCACTGGTGTTCATGGTCCACATCGTCGTGGACCCTCTGGTCGGCTGGGTCTCCTACGCGCTGTTCTGGCTAGCTTGGTTCCGTTCCATAGGGCTCATACAAGACATCTTGACCACCCCCCCAGCACGCTGGCTGCTGCCGATCGAGGCATCCGACTGGAATTCCTCAAGCCTCCTCGGCCCTTCCTGGGAGGTGATTTCGGCGAATTGGACCACCGGACCCCTAGGCAGAGCCCAATGCGAGCACGGTCATCTGGCCGTCGGTGGCATCAGTCGCGATGGCGATTGCTTCCTGGGACTGACGCTGGTGCACCGCTCGGGTTTCGTCCAAGACCCGTTCTTCGAGCGCAAGGCAGCCGACTCGGAGATTCACAGGATTCTCTCAAGGCCCCCAATCGAGTACGATGGACTGGAATGGCCAATGAGACTGATTGTCCCCGATGAAGAGGAGTGATGCTCCTCCAGCCTTGCGACGGCAGGCATTTGAACCGGCCACGACCCGACAGTGCATGGACGTCTGCATCCTACTTGGATCGAAGTCTGACCTCCCCATTTCGGACAAGTGCACCGCAGTGCTCTCGGAATTCGGTATCTCCCACGAAGTCAGGGTCGCATCGGCCCACCGCGCGCCCAAGTACCTCGAGGGCATCGTCAGTTCCGCCATCGACGACGGATGCAAGATTTTCATCGGCATGGCCGGTATGGCAGCCGCCCTGCCAGGGGTGGTCGCTGCGATGACCACCTTGCCTGTGATTGGCGTCCCAGTAGGCGGCAAGGTCCCCCTTGACAGCCTCCTGTCGATAGTCCAGATGCCTCCCGGCATGCCCGTGGCCACCGTCGGTGTCGACCGCGGCGACAACGCCGCAGTGCTAGCGATTCAGATGCTGGCGATGAACGATGCCGACCTCGCCGCCAACTTCACCGAGTGGCGTAGGTCGCGCACCGAGAGGGTCATCGCCGATGATGAGTCGCTGAGGGAGTGAGCCGCTTGATGCAGACACAGATGCTGGTCGACGAGGCGGTGGAGGCTCTCCAGTCACAGATCGACGACACCGCTATCATCGCCTGCTCGGGCGGCGTCGACAGCACGGTTGCCGCAGTCCTCGCCCACCGTGCGGTCGGCAGCCTGCTTCACTGCGTCTACGTCGACACCGGCCTGATGCGCAAGCACGAATCTGGGGAGGTCGCCGGCATTTTCGCCGACCTAGGCATCGAGCTCGAGGTGGTCGACGCCTCAGAGCGCTTCCTCAGCAACCTCGCAGGCATCACCGAACCCGAGGCCAAGCGTATGGTCATCGGTGAGCAGTTCATCCGAGTCTTCGAGGCCGAGCAGGCACAGTGTGGCGCGAAGTTCCTGATTCAGGGCACTATCGCACCAGATTGGATAGAGTCCGGCGGCGGCGAGCGTGACGTCATCAAGTCGCACCACAACGTCGGCGGCCTGCCCGATGACGTCAATCTGGTCATAGTCGAGCCGCTGCGCGAGTTCTACAAGGATGAGGTCCGCGCGATCGCGCGCGAACTCGGGATAGCCTCCAGCGAGCGTCAGCCGTTCCCCGGCCCCGGCCTCGCCGTCCGGATTCTCGGTGAAATCACCCCGGACAGGGTCACGGCCTGCCGCGAGGCCTGTCACATCGTCGAGACCCAGCTGCAGGCCGCGGCAGCCGAAGGCAAGTGCGAACTCCCCTGGCAGTACTTCGCAGCATTGCTCCCGGTCAAGAGCGTGGGCGTCCACGGGGACGCCCGTGTGCACGGCGAGACAGTGGTGGTCCGTGCGGTGACAAGCCTCGATGGGATGAGCGCGAGCTACTCACCGATCCCCCACGATATCCTAGCTGCAATCAGCACCGAGATCACAAACTCCCTGAAGGGGCAAGTCAACCGTGTCGTGTATGACATCACACACAAGCCCCCCGGCACAATCGAGTGGGAATAAGTCCGATTCATTGATGAATGGGGGAGCAGGCCGCAGACTGGGCCGACATAGCTTAGTTGGTGGAGCGGTGGACTGTTAATCCACAGGTCGCAGGTTCGAGTCCTGCTGTCGGCGCCATCAATCCCTGCGAGCGAGAGCAGCGAGAGCGAGCGCGGCCAGAGCCGAAATCAGCCCGAATCCGGGAAGCCCGCCTTCAGCTGGGTCTACGACCACGTCCAGCGAGTCGCAGATGCCGTCGCCATCGCTGTCTTGAGGCACGTCCGAGGGGTCCTTCGAGCCCGTTCCGCACTGGCTCTCGTCGTGGTCTGACCAGCCGTCGCCGTCATCGTCGAGGTCCGCGTTGTCGCCGATCCCGTCGCCGTCTGCGTCTGAGCTCTCCGAGCCATCGAAGGGATATGCATCGGCGCTGTCGACCACGCCGTCGCCGTCATCATCATCGTCCGAGTTGTCACCGATGCCATCGCCGTCGTAGTCCGATTGCTCCGAGGCGTCCTTCGGGAAGGCGTCTGCCCAATCGTCTACGCCGTCTCCGTCGTCGTCCGTATCGCCGTTGTCCCCTGTACCATCGTTGTCTGTGTCATCCCACTCGGAGTCGTCGAACGGGAAGGCATCGTCTGCGTCATCGACGCCGTCATCATCGTCGTCTGGGTCGGCGTTGTCACCCACTCCGTCGCCGTCGAAATCGGCATGCTCGGCCGCGTCGAGCGGGAACACATCGTCAGAGTCAGCGAATCCGTCTCCGTCGTCGTCCTCGTCTAGCGCATCGCACAGGCCGTCCCCGTCAGTGTCGCTCGGGAATGCGGACGGGTTCATGCTGATGGTCCCGCAGGCGAACTCGTCCGCGTCCGACCAGCCGTCGTCATCGTCGTCTGGGTCGGCGTTGTCGCCAACCCCGTCACCGTCGAAGTCAGAGTCCTCCCATCGGTCGAGCGGGAAGGCGTCGCTCGCGTCGGGTGTGCCGTCATCATCATCATCATCATCGATGGAGTCGCACAAGCTGTCGCTGTCGGTGTCCACGGGGGCTGACGCGGCATCGAGGGGCTCCGTGCCGCAGAGACCCTCGTCATCGTCGCTCCAGCCGTCGCCGTCGTCGTCGAGGTCGGCGTTGTCACCGGTGCCGTCGCCGTCGGTATCTCTCCACTCCGTCGGATCTGCGGGGTATGCGTCGGCAACGTCGTCTACTCCATCCCCATCGTCATCGGGGTCGAGGGAGTCGCACCAGGTGTCGTTGTCCAAGTCACCGGGAACTGACAGCGCGTCCAACGGGTCGGTGCCGCAGGCAGTCTCGTTGACATCGTTCCAGGAGTCCCCATCGTCATCCAGGTCGGCATTGTTCCCGATTCCGTCCATGTCGGTGTCGGTGTCCTCGCTCGGGTCGAGCGGGAAGGCGTCGGCAGTGTCGTTGGTGCCGTCGCCGTCGTCATCCAGGTCGGCATTGTTCCCGATTCCGTCCATGTCGGTGTCGGTGTCCTCGCTCGGGTCGAGCGGGAAGGCGTCGCTCGCATCCGGCGTGCCGTCTCCGTCGTCGTCGTCGTCGAGCCAATTGCATATTCCGTCGCCGTCGGTGTCGATTGGCGTAGAGGTGCCATTGAGGGGCTCTGTGCCGCAGTCGACCTCGGCGGTGTCGTTCCAGCCGTCGTCGTCATCGTCGGTGTCAAGGGTGTCGCAGGTGCCATCGCCATCGGTGTCTGTCGGAACGGAGTCAGAGTCGGTCGAATTGGTGCCGCAGGCAGCCTCGGTGGCATCGTCCCAGCCGTCGCCGTCGTCATCCGTGTCCGCGTTGTTCCCGATGCCGTCCCCGTCCGTGTCCGTGTCCTCTTCGGGGTCCAGGGGGAAGTCGTCCTGGTCGTCGGGCGTGCCGTCGTCGTCGTCGTCCTCATCCACGATGTCGCAGAGTCCATCCCCGTCGGTGTCCAGTGGGACCGAGTTTGGATCGGTCGAGTTGGTGCCGCAGTCGGCCTCGGCGGTGTCGTTCCAGCCGTCGTTGTCGTCGTCGGTGTCAGCATTGTCGCCGACCCCATCATTGTCCGTGTCGGTGTCCTCTCCCGCGTCGAGGGGGAAGTCGTCCTCGTCGTCGGGCGTGCCGTCTCCGTCATCGTCATCGTCGAGGTAGTTGCAGATTCCGTCGTTGTCCGTGTCGACGGGTGTGGATGTGGAGTTGTTCGAGTCGGTGGCGCAGTCCGCCTCGTCCGAGTCGGACCAGCCGTCTCCGTCGTCGTCGGTGTCGACGCCGTTGCAGGTACCGTCGCCATCGGTGTCGCTCGGCACGTCACCCGAGTCGTTCGGGTTGGTGCCGCACGCCACCTCCTCGGCGTCCGTCCAGCCATCGCTGTCCGAGTCAGCCTCGGAGATCGTCCAAGCAGCAGTGCCCCAGCCGTCGCCCGTATTGAGCCCGTTCCCGTTGACGAAGTTGACTGCCAGGTTGAACGTCACATCGCCCGAGCCGTTAGCCGGAGAGGTCCAGTTGACCGTCCACGACCTCGAGTTGGAGTTCGAGTGCGTCACCTCGCCCGATGAGAGTTGCACGTTGCTCCCAGGCTCGGAGAACGAGCCCTGAGTCGCAGCGAGGTTGAACCCGCCCTCGGTCCCGCTGGGCCCTCCGCTGCCACCTATGGAGAGGTTGTAGGTGGTGTTGCCGATGTAGCCGACGCTGGGCAGACCCGAGAGTGTCGGGCTGACCGAGACGGTGTTGTAGTGGCAGGTGCACCCAGTGCTCGATGCTCCGGTCCTCCCGCTGCTGTTGGCGAAGCTGTCGACGGGAATCGCTATCAGCAGAATCAGCACTACGAGGAGCGCCACGCGTGAGCCTCTGCCCGGTGGCATGGGCCGAGGCCAACAGACGCGCCTTTGATTCCTACTGTCTCCTGCTCCTTGCTCCGAGGGCCGCCCCCAGGAGCGCCAGCACGCCCACTATCCCGGTGAATCCGGGGACTCCACCGCCTCCCTCTGGTTCCGACTCTACGATTGGGTCGTTGGCATCACACACCCCGTTGCTGTCATAATCCACGGGCGTGCTGTCGCTGTCGTACTGGTCGGTGCCGCATTCGCCCTCCTCGGTGTCCGACCAGCCGTCGTCGTCGTCGTCCAGGTCGGCGTTGTCGCCGATCCCGTCGCCGTCGGTGTCGTCCCATTCGCTCGGGTCATTCGGGCTCGCATCATCTCCGTCTGCGACGCCGTCACCGTCGTCGTCCGGGTCGAGGTCGTCGCACTGGCCATCGCCGTCGAAGTCGGCAGGCACCGAGTCCTCGTCCTTGCCGTTACTGCCGCAGTCAGATTCAGATGCGTCGGACCACCCGTCATCATCATCATCTGAATCCGCGTTGTCCCCGATTCCGTCGCCGTCACTATCTACCCATTCAGAGGAGTCACTGGGGAACTCATCGTCCGAATCTTCCCAACCATCCCCGTCGTCATCGGTATCCGCGTTGTCCCCGGTTCCGTCCCCGTCGCTGTCGATCCACTCAGTTGCGTCGCGGGGGAACTCGTCATCAGCGTTGTCGTAACCGTCACCGTCTATGTCCTCATCCGCTGCGTCGCACTGCAAATCTCCGTCTAAATCAGCAGGCACCGAATCGGGGTCCATCTGGTCACTACCACAGTCCGACTCGACAGCATCGCTCCAGCCGTCGTTGTCGGTGTCGTCGTCCATGATGTCACACACTCCATCTGAATCCGAGTCCGACGGCATTGAATTGCCATCGTTCGAGTCCGTGCCGCAATCCGACTCATCGGCATCGCTCCAGCCGTCACCGTCATCGTCCTCATCCAGTGAGTCGCATGTTCCATCGCCGTCGAGATCCGCCGGAACGGACCCCGAATCTTTCGAGTCGGTGCCGCAGGCTGACTCACCCGCATCGCTCCATCCGTCGTTATCGTCATCATCGTCCGCGTTGTCGCCCTTACCGTCGCCGTCCGTGTCGTCCCACTCAGTTCCATCGTATGGAAACGCATCATCCGCGTCATCCACCCCATCGTTGTCGTCGTCGGGATCGAGTGAGTCGCAGATGGTGTCGCTGTCGTAGTCAGCGGGGACCGATGAGTTGTCCAGCGGGTCGGTGCCGCAGCCGACTTCATTCTCGTCTGTCCAGCCGTCGTTGTCGTCGTCCTCGTCAGCGTTGTCCCCCACGCCGTCGCCGTCGGTGTCTGTGGTTTCGTTGGGATTCAATGGGAAGTCGTCATCGACGTCGTCGACCCCGTCGTTGTCGTCGTCGGGGTCCTGGTCGTTAGGAATCCCGTCACCGTCGAAGTCATCGCCCTCGAGGGCGTCGCAGATGCCGTTGGAATCAGCGTCAGCAGGGACATCGTTGCCGTCTAGGGGGTCTGTCCCGCAGTCGACCTCCTCGCTGTCTAGCCAGCCGTCGCCGTCGTCATCCAAGTCAGCCGTGAGCACCACCGTCGAGGTGAACTGGATGTTGTCGAGATACAGGGCCTCAAGAGCAGAGTTCGAGGCGAATTCGACTTCGAGATGACCGTGCCCGGCAGCTGCTATCATCACCGTCATCGTCGTCCACGTGTCGAGCCATGACGAGTTGTCGGTGTCGATGTCGTAGCCTGTGGTGTTGACGATCTCGATATCGCTGTTCGCGCCCACGAACCTGATGACGAGGTAGTCCACCGGGTTTGAGGTCTCGTATCCGGTGTCCTGCAGGAAGAAGTCGAATGTCATCGTCTCCGCGGTGATATCATCGAGAGCCAGGGTGGCGATGCCATCGACGTCCGACATCTGGTAGCCGTTGTTCCCGTCGGTGAAGTTGCCGACAGTCCCGGTGTAGTTGATCGTGCCGAAGTAGTCGCCATCGGTCAGGCCGACGCCGCCGGTCGAGGTGTAGTACAGGGTGAAGCCCATCTCAGTGCCGTTGGTCTGGTTATGCGCGATGTGAGGCTCGTTGGCGTTGTTCCACAGGTACCTGCTGACCGACTCGTTCCCGGTATCGGTGTACTTCACGCTCGCGATGGTGAAAGGGTCCTCGAAGGAGGTGTAGCCGTCCACCGACTGTGACGAGCATCCGCTGATTACGGTGTCCGGCATTCCATCCCCGTCGGTGTCCGTGTCCGCACACGGGTTGTACGGGAAGTCGTCATCGGCATCATCGGTCCCGTCACCATCGGAATCGGTTGCCAGGGTGGTGTAGGGTACTGCTACGAGCAGCAGTGCAATCATCATCGTTGTGAGCGTAGCGCGTCGGCTCATGGGGTGCCATGTCCCCCCTGATTCAAAATACTCTTCCCTGAAAAGTCAGAATCGTCCCCGTAGACACCCCATCCGCTAACCTCTTTGACCTGTTGTCGATGCAGGTGCATGGGCGCTCGCGCTGAAGCCTCGAGGATATTGGAGGCTGTCGAGGACTCGGGCCGCCACTACCGCGACAGCCTGCCTATGATCGCTAGCGAGAACATCCTCAGCCCCCTGGTCCGCAAGGCCTGTGACTCTGATCTGCATGGCCGTTACGCCGAGGGCCTCCCGGGCAGGAGGTACTACCAGGGTTGCGACGACTTCGACACCATCGAGGAGATCGGCATTGCCTCCGCCCAGCGCGTCTTCGGCTGCAGTTTCGCCAACATCCAGTCGACCTCGGGCACGGTGTCGAACATGGCCGGTCTGAAGGCTCTGGCAAAGCCCGGGGACACCATCACCGCGGTCTCGACGGCCGACGGCGGTCACATCTCGCACGCGCGCATGGGAGCCGTCGGACTGAGGGGCCTGAGCCTCGTGACCTATCCTTGGGTAGAGAGCCGCATGGAGCCCGACATCGACGCTGCCGCCGAGCTGATTCGTGAGACCGAGCCAAACATCGCCCTGTTCGGCCAGTCGGTCTTCTTGTTCCCAACTCCTCTCGAGGAGCTCGCCGCCGCCGCCCACGAGGTCGGCGCGAAGGTGATGTACGACGCCGCGCACGTCCTCGGGCTGATTGCCGGTAACCAGTTTCAGGACCCTCTCCGCGAGGGCGCCGACGTGATGACCGGGAGCAGCCACAAGACCTTCCCCGGGCCTCAGGGAGGCTTCCTCCTCTCGGACTCTGACGATGCCAAGTTCCAGCGTCGCCTGAACAGCGCGATCTTTCCCGGAGTCTGCTCTTCCTACCACCTGCACCACGTGGCCGGTAAGGCGGTCGCTCTGGCGGAGTTCGAGGAGTTCGGCACCGACTATGCCCGCGACATCGTGGCAAACGCCAAGGCGCTGGGAACCGCTCTTGCCGCCGAGGGCTTCGACGTACTCGCTGAGGAGCGCGACTACACTGCCAGTCACCAGGTACTGACTCGCCATGGAGAGAGCGACTCAGGGGCAGGGAGGGACGCCGCCGCCCTGCTCGAGGAGGCTGGTATCATCACCAACATGAACATGCTTCCCGGGGACACCAAGGCGATGTCGCCGAGCGGCCTCAGACTGGGCGTGCCCGAGCTCACTCGAGTCGGTATGGGAACCGACGAGATGCAGGACGTGGCCCGCTTCTTCGCGAGGGCTCTGATCACCGGAGAGGACCCGGCAGCCATCCGAGGAGACGTCGCCGGCTTCAAGGCCGAGTTCCATACTGTGCAGTATTGCTTCGAGACAGGACCGGCCTATCCGGGCCTCGCGTGAGCGTGCTCCCCCTTGGGAGCACGACTTCCGCACACTTATTCATCGACGGGCCCCCGACAGTCCTCGTGCAGCCGAAGAGGAACGCCGCCCTCCTGCTCTCGGTGCTGATGCTGAGCTCGGGCTGCCTCGGGCTGTTAGGACCCGATAATCAGACTCCCGAGGAGATTGACTGTGTCGAGCAACCATCGCACCCTGACTGCTACGTCCACGTCATCACCGAGGATGACTGCACCGCTCAACAGATCTTCACCGGGGACGTGTGCAGACTGATGCATCGTCCCGATGGCCTCGACTACGGTGAGGACTCCGTTCTTCTCGTAGTCGGCATAGAGATGCAGGCTCTGACACCGAGCTTCACAGGTGACGGCCCCCACGACTGGATGGTAAATCCCCGTCTTCCAGACGGCCTCTCGCTGGATGACTCCGGAGTCATCTCGGGCACAGCCACCGAAGAGTCACAGGACACGAGGTACACCATCATCGGCGCCAATCCGATGGGCTCTACCTCCGCGACGCTCGACATCACCGTGGTCGCCCCGGCACCTACCTCGATCCACTACATCGCCGACGTGCTGCACTGCTCCTTGGGCAACCCCTGCTCGATGAACGCGCCCCTCGTGCTGGGCGGCCCTGCCGAGTCCTGGTCCGCCGACCCGCCACTGCCCGAGGGGCTGAGCCTGCTCGGGGACGGTTCCATCTCCGGTGATGCTGACGTCCTCGACGACTCCAACCACACTGTGACGGCATCCAACACCGGCGGCTCTGCGGAGGTATCGATCCGGATCATCACCCTGCACGAGGCGCCGTCCGCCCTGTCCTACGAGGGCCACCCGTTCTACTGGACCATCGGCGAGGTCGTGCAGATCATCCCGGCCACTTCGGGCGGCGAGGTCACCGAGTGGTCGGTCGAACCGACGCTTCCCGACGGCGTCGAACTGCATCAGGCGGACGGCTCCCTCCGCGGCACCCCGACCTCGGTGCACCAGCTCAGGGAGCACGTGATCACCGCTGAAAACACAGGCGGCTCGCTTTCGACGACCATCCTCATCGCAGTCAGGGATCTAGCAGTGACCGACCTGCATTATGATCCCTACCAGTTCGACCTCAGGGAGGGCGACGACATCGGAGAGATCAGCCCGACTTGGGAGGGAGGCTCGCCGGACTACTGGGAGATCGACCCGACTCTCCCATTCGGCTTCTCGTTCAATTTCTCCACAGGTGTAATCAGTGGGTCTGCCACCTACTTGCAACCGTGGACCTATCACAGGATCTGGGCCAATAACTCGGGCGGCACCACCTCTACTCTTGTCCAATTCAGGGTGACCAGCCTGCCGCCTGACGCCATCTCGTGGCCAGGCACGGAGTTCGCGTTCAAGGCCAACGAGAGCATCATCATCCCCGCAACCAATGAAGGCCCTGATATCGAGACTTGGGAAGTTGACCCTCCTTTGCCGTCCGGGCTCACACTGCTGTCCAACGGCACCATCGAGGGGACGCCTGACGAGCGCGCCGACTGGACCCAGTACACCATCTGGGCCAACAACACCGGCGGCGTGGCCGGACTCAACCTGTGGATTGCAGTGCATGATCTGACAGCAGACCAAGATGACCTGCGTCATGGAATGGGCAACACGAATTGGGGCGGTTGGCCCTCGCCCATCCTGCCGATAGGCGAGTGGGCATTCCCGGTGGGCTTCACCCAGAGCGGCTACGGAGATACCATCCCGGTGATCTCAGCCAGTCACGTCGGCCGCGGCAAGATGCTGGGCTACGGCCATGAGAGCTGGGTCGATGGCGCCGGCCCGAAGGAGACCGCGTTCTCGCTACAGGGAGTCGAATGGGTCTGCGGCGAGAATGCCAACGTCGGTCTGGCCTACGGTGCGGGGTACGACGACTTCGAGGACGAGTTGCAGGGCGAGGGGCATACGGTCCATCTCTCTGTCACCCCTGACGACCTATCTGGAATCGACTGCCTGCTCGACGAGTTCTGGAACGGCCACGACGATGCCGACAACCAGAACCTCGTCGACTTCATGCTCGCTGGCGGTGGCCTGATCATGGGCGGCCACGCTTGGTACTGGTCCTACTCGAACAGCGATGTGTCCCACAACTACCCGGGCAACAAGATCGCCAAGACGACGGGGCTGTTCGTCTCCGACGCCTGGGGCTCCAACAACGTCGACTTCAGAGTCGTACCGCATGAGCTGACCCGCCCTCAAGCCGCCATCGAGGCGATTCGTGCGGACCGCATCGACAATCAGACCCTATCGGTGGCCGACGCGGCCATTGCCGACGCCACCCTCTCTATCTGCACTGGCGTCGTGGCTCTGGACTTCCACGGCTTCTGGGTCCCTCTGCGCGAGGTCGTCAACGCCACCGGCTGGACGGTGATCCAGTACGGCACCCTCTGGCAGAACGTCGGCCACAACCTAGGGGAGGACCCGGTGGCCGACACCATACTGAGGGTCGAGGCCTCTCTGACTCAGAACCTCCCGGCAAACGAGCTGCCTGCACACCCGAGCCACGTTGAGTTCCCAGGTGAGGTGCCGACGAACGCCACGCGAATCACCCGCACCTTCTCCATCGACGGCAATCAGAGCGGCCTACCCAGTAACTTCGGCTACTCGGGCGCACGCTCGCACGTGCGCATGACCACCGGTCTGTACGCAGCACCGGGCGAGGTGGTCACCGTGACCCTGCCCCCCGGAATCGTCGGCTCGGGAACCTATGTGCTGGTCGGCGCCCACAGTGACAGCCTGTGGGGGAAGAGCCAGTTACACAGGCACCCGCAGATTGCCCGTTGGTGGTACGTCGACAGCGCCACGATGGAGGTCGGCAACGCCTTCGGCGGGCCGATATACCTCGGAATCCAAGCCGGCTCGACGCTGGGCGACTTCGATGTGACCATCTCGAACGCGGTCAAGGCACCGAGGTACATCCACGGCGAGACCGACATATTCCAGTGGCAGCAGCAGTTCCGGCACGACCCAGCCCCGTGGGCTGAGATCGGCAGCGGCCAGTTCATCCTGACTGTGCCGAGTCACGAGATCAGGGATCTCGACAACCCCCAAGACCTGATGGACTGGTGGGACCAAGCGCTTGCGATGGAGCACGAGATTTACGGCTACACACCATGGCCGAGGGTCGAGAGGGCAGTCTTCGACGCTCAGATCTCCGCAGGCTGGATGCATTCCGGCTACCCGTTCATGGCGCACGACCTGAGTGTCGCGGGAGTAGTCAACGTCTCGTACATGAGCGAGAACGGCGATTGGGGTATGTTCCATGAACTCGGTCACAACCACCAGTGGATGCCTTCCACCCTGCCTGGAACCACGGAGACCGGTTGCAACTTCGCCAGCGTCTACTTGATGGAGCAACTCGTCAATCCGCCAAATCTGCGCCCAGCGAACCCCCAACGGGCATATTTCGAGGACGGCTCGAACATATCGAACTGGTCCACCTGGGTGGCCTTGGACACGTTCCTCATTGTGAAGGAGGAGTGGGGTTGGGGTCCGATAACCGAGGCATTGACGGTCTACTACACGCTTCCTTCGGCCGAGGTTCCGAGGGGGGACGTCGAGGAGTTCAACGCGTGGGTCATGCATCTATCGAACGCCACCGGCTACAACCTCGCACCCTACCACGCAGCATGGGGTTTCCCGCTGACGCAGGCGACCTACGACGCCCTCGACCACTTGCCCGTGTGGGTCGACGACCCGCTGCGCGGCGACTTCTTCGTCTACGATGCCATACTGCGCAACCTAACCTCGACCAACGTCACCAGCAGCGCAGCGCAGATAGTCTGGGATGTCTACGACAATGGCACAAACACGAGCCTGATGGTGTACTACGGACAGACTGACATGGGTAATAACAGCCAACTCTGGCCGTACAGCATCTCGGTGGGTACGCCCGAGGTCGGTCCGGGCTCGGCCAACATCACCTTCACCGGCGACGGCACGCACTACGTGCGCATCATGGCCTCGAACGAGGAAGTCGAGGTCTGGTTCGGCCCGATTGCCGTGGACCCTAGTTGATTCTGCTCAACAGCGCCTCGAATGACAGGTTAGGGATGTGGCGCTGGTGCCAGACAGCCAGCGGTATCCATACCAGCGTGTGGGCGATGGTCAGAGCGAATGCGGGGACCAGATTGAGCCTTGCCTCACCCTCCATCAGCGATGCCACCGCCCCCAGCACAGCGAAGTGGGCGACGTAGATCGTCAGCGTGATCCGGCCTGCCGGCTCCAGAGCGGCCAGACTGTCGCCTAAGGCCGGCTCGCCACCGCTCGACTCAGCCCCCTCGAGCAGTCTGTGTGCGAGCAGCACGAATGTCCCCGAGACGATTAGGAAGGGTGTGTTTGCGGGGAAGAAGGTCAGGACCGCGTCCCCTGAGGTCAGCGCCCAGTCTATGTCCTCGAGGACGGCGATGAACACGGTGACCGTGGTAGCAGCCAGCCCGATGGCGATGTTCCTCTCTCGCACCCCCGGCCGCTCGCCCAAGTCGTGTATTATGGAGCCGAGCAGGACGTAGCCCAACCAGGGCACAGCCGGGTAAGTGCCGTTCCACAGGAGTCGGGCCAGCCACTCAGAGGCGCCCTGTGAGTCGACTCTCTCCCACCATGACCAGTCGGGCCCGGAGGCATCTCCGATTGCCAGCGGGGCTGCCACCATCAGCAGCATCAGCGCAGCGCGCGTCCGCATGGAGAGCCGGACCAGGGCCGGCGCCAGCAGGGCGGCGATGGCGAGCAGCGTCAGCACACCTGGCGTGTGCCATTCGAAGCGGCCGCCTCGGTCAGCGTTTAGTAGCAGGTTGACCAGCAGTTGGCACAGACCCAGGAGGAGCACTCGCGGCAGCAGCCAGCTAATCCAGCGGTTCGCATCATGCTCGGGGTCTGCTGCCCTGCGGGTAGCGCTCAGGTGGATCCCCCAGCCTGAGATGGCGATGAACATCGGCGCGGCCATGCCGCCGATGGCGGCGGCGACGAAGGCGGCGGGATGGCCCACAGTGACTCCCTCCGGGGGTACGATCGCGGCAGTGTGGACCTCGACCATGCACAGCACGGCTATGGCCCGCATGCGGTCGATGTGCCTCAGCCTCATTCAATCATCTCCGCGATTCGTGATACCGGCTTCACTTCTTCATCGGATAGGGTGATTGCGCCCAAGAGGACCTCCAGCGTCTGCGGGGCTACCTCATCGCGGTGATACAGGACGACCCAGGGCTCGCCCTCTTCGAGGCGGTCTCCCACCTGGACCTCGAGTATCGCACCGACCGCACGGTCGATCTCGTCACCCAGTTCCTTGCGCCCAGCCCCCATACCGAGGCAGGCCTCGGCTATCACCATCGCATCGATGTCCTCGACCCAACCATCGGCGCCCGCGCACAGCTCGGTGGTCAGCAGATCGGGATCCATCAGCCCGAGCCCCCTCATCAGCGAGGCATCGCTCTCGAGGATCGAGGCATCACCGCCCTGCGCCTCTACCATCTTACGGAAGCACTCGAGGGCCGAGCCGTCCTGCAGGCTGTCGTGGATCATCAGGGCGCCGGTCTGCATGCCGTCCGCCAGCCCCGCGGCCTCCAGCAGGAGGCCTCCCTGTACGCAGACCAGTTCCTCGAGGTCCTCCGGCCCGTTACCGCACAGGGTCTCGACGCTCTCGAGCACCTCCAGCGAGTTTCCGACCGCGCAGCCCAGGGGCTGATCCATCGTGGTCAGCACCGCCTTGGTCGATACCCCCATGCCGTTGGCCACGTCAACCATAGAGCGCGCGAGTTCGGCCGCGTCGGCGCGTTCGACCATGAACGCAGCTCTTCCGAACTTGACATCCAATATCAGGGCCGACAGGCCCTCAGCAGCCTTTTTCGAGACGATTGACGAGGTAATCAGCGGGATGGATGCCAAAGTGCCTGTGACATCCCTGAGAGCGTACATCCTGCGGTCGGCGGGGACCAGAGCGTCCGTCTGGCCGACCATCGCGACCCCGAGACGCTCGACCTGCTGACGTATCTCATCGGCCGAGCGCTCAACACTGAGCCCCGGGATGCTCCCCAACTTGTCCAGAGTGCCCCCGGTGTGGCCCAGTCCGCGCCCTGAGATCATAGGGACCCTCAGGCCGCAGGCGGCCAGAGCGGGCGCGAGCACTATCGACACCTTGTCGCCGACGCCGCCAGTCGAGTGCTTGTCGACGACCAGATTCGCAATCTCAGACCCCCACTCGAGGACCTCACCGGAGTCTCTCATCGCCTCAGTGAGGGCAATCGTATCTCCCTCGGAGAGCCCGCCCTCAAAGACGGCACGCAGCCAGTGGATTACTTCGTCATCGGAGAGGGAGCCGTCCACGACCCCCCGCACGAGGTCGTGGATGGCCTTGGACATCACTCCTCCTCTCCGAGCTCGGCTCTCACTTCTTCCATCGTGCGCCCCTGGTCCAGCATCCACTGGACCTCGTCGCGCGTTGTCGATTCGAAGCCGAAGCCATCGAGCCTGATGGCTCCGTGCGAGCCGTCGTCGCGACCCTTCGTGCGAGCGCGGGCGTCCTCGGCGTCTTCGTCGAAACTGGTCCCCTTGAGAATCGCCTTGGAGGCCTCGGGGTCGTCGAACCTGTATCCCGAGTCGTCCACAAGCACCTCGTCAGTGCTCCTTCGTGGCTGTAGGAACATCGAGGCTCCGGCTAGGGCTAGGCAGATCGCCGATATCACCATCACCCAGAACAGGAATGTCGCACCTGGCCGGGACAGCGGGTCCTCTCTGATATTGAGCAATCCTCCGTCGTCGTCATCGCTATCGCCGTCATCCTCTACGCCGCCGTCTACGCCGTCGTCAACCCCGTCTGTGCCGTTGTCGACAGGCTTGCAGCCGTACTGCTCGCCGTCAGGCACGCCGTTCTCGTCTACGTCTGTCGAGGTCATCGCAATCGACGGCGAGCGCATCACGCTCTGCGCGAATGCCACCTCCTCGCCGTCTGTGATGCAGTCGCCGTCGGTGTCGTTGTTCATTGGGTCACCACCTAGCTGGTATTCCTGCAGGTTGTCGAGCCCGTCCCCGTCAGGGTCCAGAGACTGCTCGCTGAGTGCCGTGCCCAGCACGGCAGCTGAGTGCCGGTTCAGCCCGTACTGCTCTTCCCACCAGTCGGGCATCAGGTCGCCGTCCGAGTCGGTGGTCGGATCGAGGCGGTTCCAGTCCTCCTCGAAGGAGGTTAGGTAGTCGGAGGCCAGTTCCTCGTGGTGGATCAGCACGCCCATCTCCCGGTTCCTCAGGGCCGCGCTCGAGCCCCAGTTCATGCTGCCGACGAGGACACTCTCACCGTCTATGACCGCACCCTTGTTGTGCAGTTTCACGATACTGTCCGAGTACGCCATCAGACGCGCTGTCGCATCCAGCCCCTCGGTGGCGTTCCAGTCGGTGTTGAACATGTGTATGGTGTCGCGGATCTCATCATCCCACTCGGCGTAGTAGCCGTTGAGCATCAGCCGGATGCTGACGCCTCGACGCGCCGCTTCGTGCAGCGCGGTGATGATCGGATTGTCCCCGAAGCCCCAGTACCAGTCGAGGTCGAGGTACTGCACCGAGAGCTCGATGGAGGTGTCGGCGGAGCCGATCATGGCGACTATACCGTCTACGCAGTCGTCCGGGCAGGTCATCAGCTGGGCGTTGAACGGTCCTTGGTGGGAAGGCGTCGCAGTCGTGCTGCCGTCGTGCACCGGCCCGTCCAAGGTCCAGTCGAAGGTCGGCGCGTGCTGCGAGCCGTGAGGCTTGATGTGGAGGTGGTTGGGGTTCTCGTCCCAGGCCATCCGGGACAGGACTAGCTGGGCTGCAGTCTCGGAGTTCAGAATGATCGACCACTCGCGGTTGCCCACCGCGTCGGGCGGCACACTCGTGTCCTTCCAGTTGCCGGATGATATCCAGACGCTCTCGGCGTCTCTGACCGCCACTTTGCTGTGGATGTAGGCGTAGGGCGAGCTAATCAGGGTGGGGTCCTCCATCCAGAGCACTGTCGCTCCCGCGTCGTGGAGGCTCTGGGCATGGCCCCTCTGGTTGTTCACGGTGCTGCTACCGTCCAAGATGCCCTCCTCCAGCAACAGGGTGACGCTCACGCCGCTGTCTATCGCGTCCAGCAGGGCGTGAGTGAGGTCCGGGCTCATGAACTGGTAGACGTGCAGGTGGATCGAGTCCTCAGCGGAGCCGACCCACTGTATCAGGTCGTTGAAGGCCGTGTCGGGGCCTATTGAGGCGGATGCAGTCGAATCGGCCTCGGTGGTGAAGTGCCCGCCGTCGCAGAAGGTCGAGGCCCCGATTCGAATCCACCTCTCCTCCCAGTCAGCGCCCGAGTCGGTGTCAGGGTAGTCCCCGCAGCCCGAGCCGCGCATCAGGATGAGCCCCGGTGAGCCATCGCCCGGCACCGAGATCGCGGGTCCCGTCCAGCCGTCGATTTCGGCGATGCCGCCCCCAAAGGCGATGGCATCGACCACCGTTCCGTCGGGCGCCTTGAGTTGTAGCGCGCTGCCCGAGTCAACAAGCCACGGCATGTTGTTCAGCGCGACGTTGCCGTCGAGCGCCACGATGCCTCCGTCGGCGAGCAGATTGGCTGGGTTCTCAGTCAGGACCACCGAGGTGCCGGCATCGATGCTCAGGTCGTTGACCATGGAGACCCACGGCTCGGTCGAGCGGATTCGCTCTATGGTCCAGCCAGCGAGGCTGACCGGCGAGTCACCGGTGTTGGCGATCTCGAGCCAGTCGTTGTCCCTGTCCGGGACCTCGGCTGGCATGATTCGAGTGAACTTCAGCGTGTACTCGCCGTCCCACTCGACCGGCTCGACCGGCGGCTTCCACAGCCATACCATGTTGTTCTGGTGCTTGCCGGTGTCCTCTCCGACGAGCACCCGCCCGTCGTCGAGCACGGCGAGGTTGTCCGGGCCGGCGATGTTGTTCGCATCGCACTGGTCGGGCGAGGCTCCGCTCGAGTATGATCCGCCAACTATTGCGGGCTCGATCCTACTGACGTCCCAGCCCGCCCCGACCGGCATCCTGTAGACGATGCCACAGCGGTTCTCCGAGACGTCGATGTCACCGTGCCCGTCGCTCATGTCATAGCGAACGTCCGAAATCGCGAGGTACAGGTAGCCGGGCGCGTTCGGATTGAAGACGATCCCCTCCATTTTGTTCCACTCGTCACTTGCTCCGATGGCCGCGGCCGCCTTGCGCGACTCTAGGAAGGCGACCCTATTATCGGCGGCAGACTCGATGGTGCCATCACCGTCGAGGTCATCGTTCAAGCGCCCCTCGGCCCAGTCGTTGATTTCGGAGTCGGTGATGTACGAGTTCTGACCATTGACATAGTCAGAGACGGCAATACCGTCATACTGGTCAACCCATGTCCCTATGACCGAATTGGAGGATGAGGCGAGCATCACCCACTCGACGTCGAATCCGGTGATGGCTGAGTCGCCGCTGTCGTCCTGCGTGACTTTGGCAGCGTACAGCGTACCCGCACTGAGGTCGCCTGCGGTTTCTGCGACGAACTTGAACAGCACCGTGTCATAACCGTCGTCAGAGAGGTAGACTGTCCTCTCGTCAGGCATCACCTGCGCGTTCTCGTGCGAGAAGCGACCCATGGCCATGTGTTTGACGAGGTCGCCTGAGGCTGTGGCTGGGTTCTCGATCTCGACGATGTAGCCATAGTCGTAGGGGTTGGGGTAGTAACCGAGGTAGTCCTCCAGTTCCACCTGATCTGAATGGTAACTGTAAGTCGGGTCGTTCCAGTCCTCAGTGTCGTCGAAGTACAGCTCCTCGGAGGCGAGCGGCGTGCCCCACGGGCTCATCGTCCCGAAGCACAGCACCCAGCCGCCGTTTACCGCGCTGAGGTCCCGCATCATCCCACCGAGCACGTCCCAGCTGCTCGCCGCGCTGTTCCACTCGATCAGAATCTGGCTGATTCCGGCCGGGCGGTCCTCCCAGGTGGTGTACAGATAGCCTCTGGTGCCTTGGGGGTTGAGTGGGACGAAGGCGTTGAAGTCCGGCCTCTCGCTGACGAAGAGCAGTTCCCCGTCGTCCGCGGAGTAGATGCCTCCCGCAACTCCGCCCTCGGACAGCGCATCGCCATTCTGGATGAGGTGCTGGTACTGGCCGTAGGAGAGCCTGATGCTCGTCCTCTCGGCTATGTCCGCCGGAAGCGCCAGTTCGGGGATGCTGTCGGGCAGGTTGTTCCAGTCGACGCTCTTGACGACGCCAACTGTCGCATCCATGTAGCTGTCATCGGGATGCATCGCGTTGACGAAGAAGTTGCCATTCGCATCGACGTACATGCCGGTGACCTCGGCATCGAAGGGCATGGTCATGATCCGAGTCAGCGAGATCGGCGTCGAACCCTCCTCACCGCCACCGGTCGCCTCGGAGTTCTCCGCTCCCGGGGTGTTCTCCTCCGAGTCTATCCAGTCTGCTGTCGCATCGGACGGATTCGGTATCTTCGAGACCCCGTTAGAGGCCTCGCCGGAAGTCACTGTGTGCACCAATCCGCCGCCGGCGTTCTTCAGGTGGAGGGTCTCGCCGGCATTGTTCAGGCGCAGGGTGCCGAACTCGTTCTCGGCGATCACAGCGTAGGTCCCTGCGCTCAGGACGTATGGCGCTGTGAGCTGGTCGAAGCCGACCCAGGTTCCAGAGTCGAGGGGGTGTATCCAGCCTCCGACGTCCTCGAGAGTCCAGTTCTCCAAGCTGACATCGACCGAGCCGGAGTTGTATAGCTCGACCCACTCGCCGTTCGGGAACACGCCTTGGTCCAGGCCGTCTGCGTTCGGCATCATCTCGTTGATGCAGACTGCCGAGCAGGCCGTGGAGCGGCTGGAGGAGTCTTTCGAAGGGGTCGTCTCGCTCAGCCCGTCAATCAGAACCGGCGACAGCGACGTCAGCACCAGGATGGCCAGTGAGAGGGCCGCTGCGGCCCGTCTAGAGCGACCACTCATGGCGCGAGGCTGCCCGCCGACATGGGTTCAACCCTTCGTGCACGCGGACACGCAGCCGGCGTAGCCGGCTGATTGCGGGAACTGAGACACAGCGTCGCTACTCTATCTTTCTAGAGGCCGCAGCAATCCCCATCCCGCCGTAGGCGAGCAGGCCGATGCCGGCGACATAGAGCGCCGCAGCGATGTAGGAGAAGGTTGTCAGGGCCTCGAGCTCGCAGTCGCCTTCGCCACCGAAGTCGGTCCACCACATAGTGCCCATGTGGTCTATGACGGTGCACTTGAACGAGGCAGCATCATCATCACCGATCTCGCTGAGGGTGTGGATCTCGAATACAGGCTGGACATAGGACGCGCTGAAGTCCGGGTTCATCGCACCCGCCCATCTGAGGTCGAGGTAGAACGTAGATACCGACTTGCCGTACATGGCGACGTTGGTCACCGGCTCCACCTTGATGTCGACAGTCGAGCCGAAGTAGATCGGCAGAGCGCCGGGTAGCACCGCGACATGACCAAGATTAAATCCAATCAGCTTGGCTTGGATTTGGTTCTCAGCAGGGTCCAACTCGATGTGATGCTCGACCATCTCGATTCCCTTGTAGGTCACCGTATCTCCGACCTCGGTCTGTGCAATGGCGTACCCAACTAGATTGACGCTGAATGGCTCATCCGCATTTGCGATGCCTCCTATGGTTCCAGTGATCTCGGTGTTGGAATTCCCTACATGGTCTGAGAGCAGGCCATACACTCTCTTTTCGTTGTGGGGGGCTCTCCACGGTAGGTGCTCCGTCATGCCGTAGGTCTCGTTGGCCTCGCACTCGACTGCGTACTCGGCGTTGCCGTCAGCGTCGAGCTTGAAGTCGCACAGCCCGTCTCCGTCAGAGTTGATGTAGCCCTGCATGAGGGCGTGGTCGGCGGTTCCCAAGTCATCCGCACTCGAAGGAATACTCATCACATAGACCGAGAAGTCGCCGGTGCTCTTGCCGCCTGAACCGTAGTAGGTCTCGTTGGTCTCAAGTTTGACCCAGCTGTTTTCCTCCCCGTAGAGTCCAGTCAGAACCGAGTCGCTCCAGCCGTACAGCCAGTTGTTGATTGACTGGGTGGTCCAGGCCGAGGCACCGTACTGGAAGGCCAGCAGCGCTCCGATCACCTGCTCGAACATGAGGTCCTTGACCCAACTCCTGAGGGCGGAGGCCTCGCTCTCCGAGATGCCGTAGAGGCCTGCGACATAGGCATCGTCCCACACCGACTCGACACCCCCCATCTCGGGTCCTTCGGAACCCCTCGGAAGCGTCACTCCAGAGAACTCGGCGTAGATGAACTCGGTGGCGAAGTCGCCGGTCAGGGCATAGTCCGAGGTGTATTCTATCTCGAGGCACTTCTCGGGGGGCAGGTCCACAGTACCCTCGTAGTCGCCCCTGTTGAGGCCGATGGAGAGGTAACCTCCCGCAAGGGGCTCCACGCCGCAGAACGAGATCATCCACCACTGGTCGGCGTCCATTGCACCTGATCCCCCCACGAGGATCATCGGGAATTCACGAGGTGTGCCGAGCATGCCGATCCATTCGCCTCCCCAGTCGGCCAGGCCGAGCAGTTGGGTCAGCCCGATACTGTACGACACCATCGTGCTGAACGCATCCCCCTGAGCGCCCAGAAGGAACAGGGCTACGCCGAAGAGCGGGATTCCTTGGAAGTCGCTCTCCGAGAGCATCCCGTCGGAAATCTGCCCGATTTCATTGGACTCCTCAGTGCCGAAGAGCACGTTGTTCAAGGCGACGGGGTTCGCGATGTCGACCCCGCTGACCTCAACCAGGCGCTCTCGCCAATCGTCAATCGAGTCAAGGTCTTCCCCACCGCCCATCATGACGAAGTTGGTGCCGGCCATGGCGTAGACGGCCCAGTCAATCGCAGCCATTTCCTCAGCACTCGCACCGGAGTATCCGTACAGGGCCGCTCGTACCGGCGTCGTGGCCTCGCTCGGCTCACCCATCCCTGCCACCAGCATATGGCCGATACCGTGGTCTGGATGGAGTGACGTACTGCCATCCTTGCAGGCGGAGTCACCTATCAGGGCTATGCAGGATCCCGTAGACGGGTCGACGGCGCTGTACAGTATGACGTCGGCGTAACTGGCGAAGTCGGGGTTGGCGTCACTCGCACCGCTCTGGGCGAGCCAGCCGTCGTAGGCCCCCCTGAGCACGGCCGCCGGGGCCATCGCTTCAGCAGTGGGCATGTCGATGCCCGTTGAGTTAATCTGCGCAGCAGCACCTGCAATCAGCGTCTCTGCGTACTCGGCGGCCCAGATGCTGGGCGCCCTGTTCTGCAGGTCGTTGATCTGCATCTGCTGGGCGAAGCCGGCCTTGGCGAAGATCTCGCCGTAGGTGATTGCAGTTGCTAATCCGGCCATCCTCTGGGTGTTCCACAGGATGTTGGCGTTGGTCAGGTTGGTCTCACCCGAGACCGATGCGTGTTCGTTGCCGTCATCATCCGTCCATGTGCAGTTTTCGCACCATTCGAATGAGTCGTACTCGGAGTATGTGATCGTGCCCGCGTCAGCGTCGAAGTCAAGAATCTCCTTGGTCGTCGTGACGGCGTAGATGAACGGTCCCACCTTCTCAAACACGGCGATTTCATCGTTGAGGCTAGCATCCTGATTCGTCAAGTTGTAGGCGAAGTAGACTCTCTCGCTGGTCTGGACGAGCCACTCTTCGTCCTCCCAATCAGAAGCCTCGTCCCTCCCGTCGACAATCAGGTCCTCGACGCCGGCTTGGACATTACTTGACACGACTCCGGTCAAGATAAACATGTTCAGGCTGACCAGTATTATTCCTGTGAGCATCAATGCTATCGATTTGTTGCGGTTCATGGTATGCACTCTCTACGCGCGCACACGGGGATGTGTGAGATAAGTGTTGCACTACCTTTCAGAATGAAATAAACGCGTCACTGAGGCTCAAATGAAGCCGAATGCGTCGAATTCTCGAGCGAAGGTGTAAATCATGATTGGGACTAGGATGATGCCCATCGCGTGGCTGCGCCTGATGCCTATACGGGGTGGCATCAGACCCATCCCAGTGCCGATGATCAGAACCCCCAATCCTATCCATCCGGTGGATAGCCAGACGAGTATCGAGATGAATCCGGTGACCGAGATCACCACTGTCCTCAGCGGGACGATCTCGTGCATCCTGAGCATCGCCTTGCCGACCTTGATCATCACGGGGACTGCGAACAGCCCCGAGGCGATCGTGATGCCGAGCAGGCGGATGAAGTCAGCCGGCGGCTCGACGGTGTTCCACATGTCTATCGGGTACATCATGTTGAGAGCCAGTGCGGCACCCGAGCGAGGCCTGCCGACCATGTACAGGAACCCGAGGACCATGACTGTGACAGCGGTGTTCACCGAGGACAGCACGGCGATGACCTCGAGGTCCTGCTGCTGGCTCTGCGCACCCAGGTCGAGGTCTGGGCTCACCCCCGCCTCGGTCAGTGCCTCGCCGAAGATCTCTCGTTCCTCGTCAGAGAGCTCGTCGAGGTCGTCGAGGTCCAAGGGGGAGGCGTACGGCACGAAGCCCGGCTCCATCCCATGCTCGAAGTCAGCCGGGATGTAGTCAGGGTCGGTCAGGCGACCCCATAAGTTGCGCATGCTCATCACCACCACGGTGGCTTGGGCGGCGGTCATCCCCGGCAGGATGGCCATCACGGACGAGACGACCGCCGATAGGAAGGTGGGTATTGCGAGGGGCTTCATCGGGGGCATCTCCCAGTTCGCCTCCTGAGGGGGAATCTCCGAGGTGGTGACGTAGATGTCGATCAGGTTCGCTAATCCGAACAGGCCCACCAGCCCGGGGAACAGCAGGGTGGCCGAGGGCATGCCGATTGGAGAGCGGCCGGGCAACTCGAACACAGCCCAGCCGTAGAACCCGGTCAGAAGGAAGAAGAACGTCGCCGCCAGCATGCCCGCGGTCCTTGAGCTGGAGCCGAGCCTCAGGTCCAGATTCTCCCACCTGCGGTGGATGTTGAGTTTTCCAACGGGTATGTTGAACTCGATCTTCCGCGGCAGCGGAATCACCAGTTTCCCGGTCAGCCTCTGCGCCCAGTCGGGCCAAGGCAGCCTAGTCGTCTCGGTCATGATAAGGAATATCGAGATGATGAGCAGCAGCCAAGGCAGGACGTCACGACTCGACTCGTACAGCCCGAGCCCGGGATCCTCTCCGAACAGCAGCCTTGCGACGATGAGCAGCGGTATTGACATCAGCATGCCCATCTGCGAGCCTCGCGCGGAGTAAGCCACTCCTTGCGCGGCCTGCCCGGAGATCAGCATCCTGTGTCCGGGCAGGAGAGCGAGCGCCATGTTGTCATCCGGCGCGCCGATCAGGGCGCTCGGGATGTAGTTGAGGAATGTGTGGACGGTGCCGCAGGCCACGATGATGCCAGCGACCGCGTCCAACGGGACCCCTACGGCTACGGCCACCGGAGAGAGGCTCAGAGCGATCAGAGCCACGTTGTTCACGTGGAAGCCGGGAATCAGCCCGGTCAGGCAACCCAGCATGATGCCAATCAGGTAGGAGCCAATCAGCCACCCGAAGTCGACAACCATGGGGTCCAAGGGATCACCTCATCGGATGTCGATGCAGAATTGAGCGGAGTTGTCAATCGAGTCTTCAGTCATGGTAAGTCGGCCGACCCAGTCGATGGGCTCGCCGATCTGCTCCTGCTGGCTGGCCTCGCTGCCGTCACCCAGCAGGCACACCCTCTCATCGGAGCCAGAGCGGGAAATCCACTGGCCGCCGTCCTCGTCCATCTCCGCTTCGCCGGTGATCCGCACGAGCTTGCCGATGTCCCACTTCCATGAGTTGTAACCGTCGCCCCAGTTCAGTACCGAGGGGTCCGGAGCCTCGCCGAGCAACCAGGAGCGCGCCTCGAGGACGATCCTGCCCTCCCCCTCCGACCACAGCACGGTGGCGTTGAACCGAATCGCCTGGTCGGCCTCGATCCACTCAACGTGCTCTCCCACGAATTCAATCCTGAGTTTCGTCTCGCGATCGTAGTAACCCGGACCGTCGCCGACGTAGCCCTTGTCGTAGTCCGGCGAGATCGGATCGGTGATCCAACCCTCGAACTGGTAGCTGTTGCCGATGTATGCGAAGGGATCTTCGACGACCTCCTTCATCGAGGTGATGTCGTCGCCGAACTGCCCTGCAGGGTGTTGCAGTGCCTCGACGTATCCCCTGTCGAGGCAGACCTCGGCCTCGTCGGTCGACCATGCGAGCCTGCCGCCCCAATCGCCAGACTGCCCTGAGATATCGTTCTCGAGGTCATCGGGGGAGGGCAGCATGCAGAGTCGGTCGGTCGGGGCATCTCCGAGGATCCACCACTCATCGCCGTCATTCACCACAGTGCCATCCACGATGACCAGTTTACCTACCTCATAGGTTAGGGTGTACGGCTCGGTCTCCCAGTCGAGGTAGACGGTCTCGCCCTGTGAGAGCACCTCTACTCCGGTGGCTTGGACTAGGATCCTCCATCTGTAGGAGCGCTCGTCGAACTGCAACCAGCCGTTGACGACGACGTGGCTGCCGGCTTCGACCCACTCCATGACGCGTCCCTCGACCTGCATGTACAGCAGGTGGTCGGCGCCGCCGTAGACCTGGTTATCCATCAGGTACAGCGAGTGGTAGGTGACGTCAGGAGCGAGGGACTCGCTTAGCCACCCGTCTATCGTTAACGACATGTTGGCGAAGGCTTCCGGGTTCTGCCCGACCTCCACCAACTTCGTCTCGGTGAACTCTATGACTTCGCCCTTGGCCACTATGGCGCCGTAACCGTTCGACTGCAGCCATATCCTGCCATTCCATTCCGACACCTCCCCCTCTACGGTGACCACCGTGCCGATCGGGGGGATATCGTTGTTCCAATCCACGTTCCAGCGCACCTTGGCGACCGAATGCCCGTCGACCTCCTGCACCTGCAGGTCTATCCTGTCGGCACCCTCCCCGTACGGATCGCGGATGTAGCTGGTAAGCACACCCTCAATCTTCACCGTCTCTCGAGGGTAGTTCCGTATCTCGTCAATCTCTATCATGTCTGGTTCCCTTACCACAGCGTAGAAGTTCATCGCCGAGACAAGGAGAAGCGATGTGAAGAACATCACCCAAAGCTTCGCCATGCCCCCTCACGTGCGGGCTCCGTGCTTCAAGGTTGAGAGCGCGGCGCGGTGCTGGGCGTGTCCGGGGCATGAAGACAAGGTTCATTTCGCAAAGCACCGGAGGGAGTGCAGGGACCCGTAGCTCAGTTGGTTAGAGCGCTCGGCTCATAACCGAGTGGTCATCGGTTCAAATCCGGTCGGGTCCACCTCCCCCTCGCCCCAGACCGCGTTTCAATCGACGTTTTGTGCGTACGCTACGTGCGAACCCTCAAATACAGTCCAAGTGGGCCGAATTGCAATGGCTAAGGCACGTTCGGTCAGACCAGCGTTGATGATCCTGGCAGTTTATTTTCTGAGCACATGGACCGGGGCCGCCGCGGTTCAGGCCCAAGGGCCTGTTCCCGACATTACTCTGAGTTGCGTTCAGCCGCAGCCGATCGATGTCTACCCGGGTGCCACGAGGATCACCATAATCGACTGCACTCTGGAGAACCCGACAATCCACCAGGAGAAGGTGAACGTCCAAATCCAGTCGGGCGCACTGGCTGCAGCCGGCCCGGCCTCCATGACCGTCGGCGCCCAGTCCGACGTCGCCTTCCAGGTCGTCGCCAGAGCCGAGTTGAGGATGCCCGAGGGCTCGCAGATCATCAGCATCACCGCCGAGGTCGTTCAGGCCGACGGCATCACCTGGGTCGGAACACCGACCACCTACAAGGTGCTTGCAATAATCAGGCAGTTCAGCCGCCTCCGAGTCGCCTCCGACGTCGCCTTCCTGCAGCTCAGGCCCAAGGTCGACTACATGCTCGTCTTCGATGTCTACAATGACGGCAACGCGATGGACAGGTTCAACATCGAGGTCCAGAACTACGACGACTTGAACGACGAGGGCTTCCAACTCAGCATACCGCTAGTCTCGGTCGAGATTGAATCGGTGGCTCCCGCGGAGAAGATCAGGGTGCAGATGAGGACCCCGAAGAACCAAGGTTGGACTGACAAGTACTTCTCACTGATGTTCAAAGCCACGTCTGAGTATTCTGTGAGAACCGAAGGCATACCGAATTACCAGATACAAACCATGACGATATACATCAGAGGCGTGTACCTGCCGGGCTTCGAGCTGATGAGCACCATGATGATTACGACTCTGGCCGCAGTGGCCATCGCTGGCAGGTACAGGGACGACGAGGACGATGACCTGGACGAGCCCAGAGTCCTCGACGCCCGTCTGTTATGATTCAGACAGTGGCGCCTCCTCACCTCCTGTCAACGGGTTGATAACCCACAGGTGTGACGTGCATACAGTACTGTGAGGCGCTCTGGATGAGTAACGGCGGTCTGCTAGAGAAGGCTCTGGAACAGCAACCAGATGGAGAGGGGGAAGTTACCGGTGCCGTGGTCGTTGCCGATGTAGCCAGCCCGGACGGCTCCGGATTCATGTCGGCTCCTATGAAGCAGGGCGCAGGGCTTGCACTAGTCGCGCTGGTGCTCTCATGGCTTCTGGTGAATCCCAAGGTACAGAGCGATTATGCATTCGCCGGTTTGGTCCCAATCCTCATTTTCGCCGGGTCATTCTACTTGGTGTGGAATGCCATGGAAAGAAAGCAGACGGCTGTAATCGCTGTGGTTTACATCCTCCTCGCCGCATCGCCCTATGCAGCAATGAGCCTGTCTTCGGGCGAGATCACCATCACTGATGCTGACCTGTCAGGCGACTCGGCCCAGATCGCCTTGAAGATCAGGGAGTCCGGTGCCATTTTCGGCTCCTCGGTGGACTCCGCTGATGTCACCGTCACCTACGAAGGCTCGACCGTCTGGGAGTCCACCATCTCCTTCGCGATAGACCGGGAGGACGGATACGGCAAATACGGGCTAATCTCCCTCACGGTCTCTGAGTGGTATCAGGGCAACGCTGCCGATAGCGCGCCGTACGTAGTGAGCGTTGATGTCGGGGGCTCAGCTGATTCGATGCAGTTGCAGTCGAAACACCTTCAGAGGACCGTCGACGATGTACAGAGTGCCACCGCTGGAGCCATGGGAACTGAAAGTGAGTGCAGCGATTCCAAGGATTCGTGCATCATCGGTGTGGCTCTGAAGTCGTGGTCCGGACTGGATGCGATGGGAGACAATCCGCCCGGGGGACTCCCGCACGCCGACTACACCGTTTCTGCCACACTCTTCTACGGCTCCACCGCGACCATCGTCTACCCCACTGTCACAGTGGTGAACGGGATTGCCGAGTGGGACTCGAACAACGGTGAGTTCGGCGGCGGCAGCGCCTTCGTGGGGGAGGAGGGCTCAGAGCTCCCGATGCCCGGGTCGGTGGATTCGTTCGAGTTGAACACGAAGTACATCCCGATTGAGGACTGGGTGGTCAGCGATTACGGCTGCTACCACTTCACCACCGAGGTCACCCAGGAATCACCGTGGTCCGATAGCTCCGTGGTTTCGTTTACCTCCTACTACGATTACACGGAAGAGGGCGGCGAGACCGGCGGCGATCCGACTAACGAGGCGTGGACCTCGACAACGAACTGCGACTAGTCTTCTAGGCGTCTTCGTCCCGCGAGTAACTGAGTATCTCTTCCTCGGTCTCGACGATGGCATCGGACGCGCGCCTGAGCATAGAGGCACCAGCGATCACCATCGCCACCACGAGCGCGGCGAGGAGCGGCAGCATAGGGAGCGAGTCCTCATCCACCGGCTCGGTCCAAGTCATCACTCCGGTGGTCATCGATCCTCCTCCGAAGGCGTTCTCGTCGACCAGTTGGGTGGGGGTCAGGATGCGGCAGGTGAGGGAGGCCTGACCGGCCTCGGAGCCCCTCCAGCCGAACTGCATCTCGACCGATTCGCCGGCCTCGATCCGGCCCCCTTGGTAGCCGCCTATGTCTGCTGCTGCCACTGTCTCGGTGACGTTCCCATCTTCGTCTATGGATGCCACGGTGGCATCGCAAGTGAAGTACAGCAGCGCCGAGGCCGTACCTCTGTTCGCCATGCGCGCGTGGACCGGCATCGATTGCGAAGTCGACTTGCTGCTTTCCTCGCCCTCGATGTCGAGGGACTCCCACTCGATGTAGGGGACTCCCGAGGACATGGTGATGGTCTGCTCCCAGGTCAGCGGAACCGACCCGCCACCGTAGTTGCCGATCCCCGATGACTCGGGGTTCCATGCGGTGACGTAGGAGATTACCTCGATGGTCGCCGACTCGCTCCAGACGGTGCCGTCCGAGTAGCCTATCTCGACGACTCTCTCCTGCCCGCCGTCGACTAGAGCGGTGCCGTTCTCGTCGCTGAATATCTCATGTGTCGCCTCGCTCGGACCGATTCCGCCGACACTCAGGATGACGTACTTCGCATCGAGCTGTATCGACTGCTCCGAGACTCTGCGCTCCCATCTGTCGATCAGGCCGCCAGACCCGGCTACGTCGTCCCCCCAGTAGATCGTGGAGTAGGCGTCACCTCTGACATCGTGGTCATCGAGGCTGCCGCTGAACGTCGTGGCTCCCCTCAGGTCAATGGCAGCCTCCCTTCCCTCCAGCAGGATGGGCCCCACCCTGTCGAAGGTCGAATCGTCAGCGTTCATCGAGGCGCTGACAGTTATCTGTCCGCCGGAGACAGTGGAGTCGACTGAGCTCAGAGTGCCATCGACCTGTATCGAGAACCCAGGGTCGCCAGCGGTCTTCATGTTCACCGACTCGAGGTCAGTGCCCAGGATGGTCGTGCTCCCTCCGTTCTCGACCACTATCGTGATCGAGGCGACTGTGACCGAAGTCGACGAGAATCCGGTGAGTCCCACCCAGACGTCCCCGGCTCCGTCTTCGAAGGAGAAGGTGTGGGATGAGCCGTCATTCGCATCCTCTGTCCCGAGGTTGATTGCTTCGCCACCAATGTGGGCGCCGTCTCCGAAGTAGCTGTCGCCGTTCATCGCCAGCATAGTGACGTCGAACGGGCCGTCTATGCCTTCCCCCGGGACCTTGAACGCGGAGCGGTTCGCCTCGTCCCAGTATCCCATGCTGGCGATCACTGTCGGTGGGTTGGCTGCGAGAAGTCCTGCATGGCTCAGTGTCAGGATGCCCCCAGCCTCAATGACGATGCTAGACCCATCTGCCATGGTGAGATCGGCCTGATCCACGGTGAGATGGCCGCCACCGACAATTCTGACCGTGCCCTCGACCGACTGGTCGCCAGCCCAGGTCACATTCGCCTCAATCACGGTATCCGGCCCATCGGCTGAGGCCGTTGGAATCGAAGACAGCAAGATTGCCGAAATCATCAGGGAGGCCTGCAGCACGGCTGCGCGTTGCATACTGGGTCGCAGTGATTCCCGCAGCCATGAATAGTTTTGCACGTCATGGTCGGATAGGGTTCATCCGCTGTCCGTGTGTGGGAGGGCCATGGATGTCTCAGCAGCCTTCCCGGCTCCGGACGCCTCCGGATTCATTCTCAACATTCTCGCCGTCCTTATGATGTACGGCCCGGCGTACCTCGCCAATACCGGGGCGATGCTGTTCGGGAAGTGGATTCCCGAGAAGCTCGACTTCGAGAGCGTGAGTATCGACGGCGGACGCAATTGGACCGACGGCTACCGCTTGCTCGGGGACGGCAAGACATGGAACGGGCTGTTCGGAGGGGCTGTGTTCAGCGGCCTGCTGGTGATGCTTGCACACTGGTTGTGGGGCGCGCGGACGCTGCCCGACGGCCGCCCGTTCGTCGACCCGACCTTGCTCACCGGGCCCGACGACTGGTTCTGGGTGGGCGGCGAGTGGGGTGCCGCCTTCGCGATGGGCTTTGTTCTCGGGCTCGCCTGCATGCTGGGCGACGCCACCGGCTCGTTCATCAAGCGCCGCCGAGGCCTCAAGAGGGAGGGCGACGAGAGCTCCGAGGCGCCGCTGCTGGACACCATACCCTTCGCAGTTGCCATCTTCCTCACCGCATTCCTGCTGTTCGATGGTCAGATCATCACCCACGAGCAACTGCACGAGGAGATAGTTGCCTTGCTGGTGCTGACCCCCGTGATCCACAGGCTGACCAACATACTTGGATACAGGCTCGGGCTCAAGAGCGTGCCATACTGAGCCTGCCCCGTCGGTCTGGAATCCATTATCGACTACCTCCCCCCGCGCACGTTCATGACAGGAATGACCGTACTGGTCGTCGGAGGCGGTGGGCGCGAGCATGCCCTCGGCATCGGCTTGGCGGCCAGCGAGTCGGTCGCATCCCTGCACACGGCTCCCGGCAACGCAGGCACCGCGATGGTCGGCACCAACCACGATGTCTCCTCCAGCGACATCGACGGGCTCGCCTCATTAGCTGAGGAACTGGGCGCCGGACTGGTCGTGGTAGGCCCCGAGGCACCACTCGTCGATGGGCTGGCCGACTCTCTGCGAGCCAAGGGCATAGCGTGCTTCGGCCCGCACTCGGAAGGTGCCAGGCTCGAGGGCTCGAAGCTGCACGCCAAGCGGGTGATGCAGTCCCTAGGCGTGCCCACCGGGGGTTGTATAGTCGTCGAGGCGGCCGACGAGATCGATGCGGCGCTCGACTTGTTCGAGGCCCCCTGGGTCGTCAAGCGCGACGTGCTCGCGGCCGGCAAGGGAGTCACAGTTACACTCGACAGGCAGCAGGCAGCCGACGCGCTGGCACGGGGACTGGAGTCTGACGGTTTCGTACTGCTCGAGGAGCACCTCTTCGGTGAGGAGGCATCCGTGCTCGTGGTGATGGACGAGTCCGGCTACGTCTGTCTGCCAGCGAGCCAGGACCACAAGAGGGTCGGCGAAGGCGACACCGGACCTAATACCGGCGGCATGGGCGCCTATGCTCCCGCACCGGTCGCAACCCCGACGGTTCTGCAGAGGGTGGTCGATGAGATCGTCGAACCGATGCATCACCACCTGAGGAATCAGGTGACTCCGTATCGCGGCTGTCTGTACCTAGGTCTTATGATAGACTCAGAGGGGGCACCCAGGGTCATAGAGTTCAACGTGAGATTCGGGGACCCGGAGACGCAAGTCACCGTGCCCCTGATCTCAAGCGATTTCGCGGAGTTGCTGCTCGCATGCGCAGAGGGCAGGGTCAGCGAGATCGAGGTCGACTTCCACACTCACTCGGCGGCTACTGTGGTCCTCGCTTCCGAGGGTTATCCGGCATCCTCGGCGACCGGGCGCGTCATCTCCGGCAGCGAGGTCGATCTAGGGGAAGGGGAGATCAGCGGGTTCGTTCACTATGCGGGCACCATGTTCGACGGTTCCGGCAACCTCGTGTCCAGCGGAGGCCGGGTGCTCGCTGCTACTGGTATCGCTCCCGACCTGCGCAGCGCTGTCGGAGTCGCATACGAGGTCATGAGATGCATTGAGTTGGAAGGATCTCACTTCCGCTCGGATATCGCCTACCGGGCTCTGTAGGGCGCTTTGGGTTCAGAATTGATGAATCACGGCCAGCAACCATTCTCCGAATGGTTATAACAGCCGGTCAAATCGCGCGATGCTGAGCCTTCAGGCTGAACGACGGTGATGGGTGATGAACACAATGAATGGTGCATCAGAAAGCGGGCCTTCGAGTTCAGGCCTCGCTTCGGTCCCGGTGGTGCTGGCAAGCCTGCTAGTGCTGTTTCTAGGGGTCGATTACGCTGCAAATGGAGCAATGGGAAATGATGGATATGCTCGAATCCTGATTCTCCCCGCCGTGGCCGCTCTAGCCGCTGCTTTGGGCAGAATCGGTGCTGTTGCCTCCCTCGGAAAACTCTCCAAGTACCGCGTAGCGGTTGTATCGGTCGGATTCGTAGCAACGGCAGCTGTCATCTCGATAGCCTACAACCTGTTCGAATCCGTCGGCAACATCGGTGCCTTCACTTTCGCCTTCGTCGGAATCGCCACCCTCTTGCTGGTATTGTCTGGCCGGAGGGAGGAGTCGACGATCCTGCTGGCGACCGTGCTGGGATTCCACTTCGGAGTCACTCACGCCGCCAACTCGGTGATGGACCTGAGCACATGGACCGGCAACGCTACTGACCTGATTGACGTCGAGCGGGCAGCCGCCGCATCGGTCTTCTTCGCCTTCTGGGCCGTCTCGATTGTCGCCGGTGCGATGACAGCCCTCCTGCTCAGGAACAAACTCGACCCGACCGGGACCGGATCTTGGTTTGAGGGACTTCCGGACACTCCGGGCCGAGTGCTGATGATCGTCTTCGGACTGATCTTAGTGGTCCAAGCCATCCCCTTGGTCTGGCTGGGGCAGATCTCCGACATCGAGACCTTCTCCCAGCACAGGTACTTGGGTTCGGTCTGGGCTCTGTTTGCCACCGTGGCAATCCTCTTCGTTGCGTTCTGCCACGCTGAGCGATGGCATGTGATCGGCGCGCTGGTCGCTGTTAACTGGATCCTGTACACCTTCGGGCACCTTCACGAGATCGGCAATGAGTTCCCCGACCTGCTCAATGGCGACGACCTGATGGGCACATTATCGTGGCTCTTCATCGCATTCTGGCTGAATGTCGCTGGAATCATGCTGGCGTCCCGAGGCTACTTCGGTGACATCGCCCCTCGGTACGAGCCGAGCGAGCCGCGCAAGTGGTGGGGACGGCACTCCTACGGGATCATGCTGGGACTCGCCGTGTTTGTCGGCCTAGCGGTCCGTATCGGCTGGAACGTTCTGCCTGCGATGAACGCGACTGGAACGGGCCTTTGGGACATGACCGGAGGCTCCGACCCGTGGTACATGAAACGCGTCGTCGACTACATCATCGCCGAGCGCAGCCACTTCATCTTCGACCACGATCGCGCCTACCCGATGGGAGCGATTAACCCCCGACCGCCTCTGTTCTCGTGGTCGCTGGCCTTGGGCGGCCTGGGACTGTCCTGGTTGCTCGAGATGCCAGCTGACGAAGCGGTCTGGTGGAGTGTGGCGGCGTTCCCCGCTATCTTCGGGGCGCTCATCGTCCTGCCCCTCGCAGCCATCGCGAGGCACATCCACAGCAACACGGCGGGAATCGTGACTGCATGGCTCATCGCCCTGATGCCGGGCCACATCTCCCACTCGACCTTCGGGCTGGCCGACCACGATGCCTTCGCCCTCCTGTTCCTCTCGCTCGCATTCTACTTCTGGGTGCGGGCCATCGACGGCTTGGGCACCGAGCGCATGTTCTCTCGAACCAGCTCCAACCCGCTGTACCTGCTTGCGGGCATGAGGGAGTCTTGGCGCAGGAATCCCCGCACGATGGCCTACGCGACCCTATCTGGTATCTCGTTCGCCACCGTGGCCCTCGGCTGGAAGGGATTCGTCTACGGACCAGGGATACTGTTCCTCGCCTTCGCGGGCCAGATAGTCCTCAACATGTTCCGCCGCCGAGACAGCCTGCCACTCACTTCGGCGGCGCTGCAGATGCTGCTTACGGCGTTTGTGATTCCCTTGCCGTTCTACAGTTGGCCGGGACTGAACCTGCTGTTCGACCCGAGCGGCTTCCAGCCGATGTTCTACATCCTCGGATTCACCCTCGCTCTTGGCTGGGTCTCATCCTCGTTCCGAGACAAGCCCTGGCTGCTCGCCCTCGGTGCCGGCACGCTGCTCATCGGAGGGATACTGGCTATCCTATTCGTGCTGCAGGAGCTCGAGATCTACAATGGCTGGGACATCCTATTCACCGGCGGCTTCTACTTCTCCAAGAACAAGATATTCGCCACCATCGGCGAGGCTCAGGCCCCCAGCAGAGGCGTCCTGTTCGCCTCGTACGGGCCGATAGTGGCGCTCATCGCCGTAGGCTGCGCGATTTTGCTGATGTGGAGGGGGGCCCGGCGCGAGCGCCAGAGCAGCCTGCTGCTAGGGCTGTGGGTGCTGATTGCGACGTACATGGCGTGGTCCGCTGGCAGATTCATCTTCAACGCGACGCCGGCGATGGCCGTAGTCGGCGGCCTCGGCATCGCCATGATGTGGAAGAGCGCTGACTTCACTGGCTTCGCGAAGGAGTGGCGACGCTCGGGAATCGGCACTCCCCGCACCCGCCTCAAGTCCGTCTGGCCGGCCACCAAGAAGCACTCAGCGGTACCTGCACTGCTCCTCGTCCTCTTGCTGTTAGCATCCCAGCACACGACATACGGCATAGACTCCGGGATCCCCCGGGGCGAGGCCTCGGCTACCGATGTCGACCAGGTGATTCACGACATCGCCCCGGACATCATGAGGCTCGAGGCGCTCGGCCTCTCGATCCTCAACAGCGCCGACTACAATCCAGAGTCCGGTCAGCTCTGGTACATGGGCACCTTCGGGCCCGGGTTCAACAGCGGCTCGTGGAATCTCGCCTACGACTGGCTATCCAAACAGGATGCCGACGTTGGCTTCAGCCAGAGACCCGCCTTCGTCTCCTGGTGGGACTACGGCTTCCAGGCTCTCGCGGCCGGCCAGCACCCGACCGTCGCTGACAACTTCCAATCCGGGATCCCCAACAGCGGAGGCATGCTGCTGTCCAAGGGGCAGGAGGACACCGTGGCGCTGTTCATAGCCACGCTCTCCCAAGGCGACCGCCGCTACAACGACGGCGGTGGCTTCACCGACGAGTTCGCTGCCAGCCTGTCGACCATCCTGGACGAGGGACAGCTCGAAGAGTACGACAGCATTCTCTCCATCAGGGTGGGTGACGAGGGGTTCGTCCTAGGTCGCTCGATGGCCGTCATGGCCACCGACAACGAGGTCGAGTTGCTACACGGACACCAACTGGACTCCAACGGAATACCGGGCGATGAGGAGTGGGTCGTCATGATCGGTGGCACCCAGATGGGTAACTCGACCACAAACGAGACAGAGGCTCTGGAACTTTTCAACGCGACCCGCCTCAAGTCATCCCCATTCGATATGGAGGCCACTCACTACGTCATCGGCGGCTACCGCTACACCAGCGACCTGATCGACGACTTCAACGACGTGTCCACCGGCCTCCACAGGAGCAACGCGCGCCTGGCGCTCAGCAGGGCCTTCCTGATCACCGCCTTCGACATGAGCGAGTTGGCCGACATCTACCACGGCATCACGAACCTCGAGTACGACGTCCAGAACTACGAGGGCAGCCTCGGTGAGACCATCACGAGGAACAACGATATCAGGTACTTCGCCATAGACAACAGACTCTACCCGCTCGGCGGCGCTTACTACGCCGACTACGAGTACCACCGTGGGCAGACCACCGGGATCTTCCACGCTCCGACCGGTCTTGCTGGACTTGATATGAAGGATTACATCACCTCGGTGTACGACACCCAGAGGGGTGACGGACCGATCATCCCGCGCACCGCGCAGGAGTACGAGCAGGAGTACCTCAACGACATCACCCGAAATCAATACACCCAACAAAACGACCAAAGCGCAACCATCCGTTTGGTCGACATCGACTACCAGCAGCAGCCCGCCTTCTTCGAGACGATGGTCGCACGGTTCTACGTCGGCTACGGGACCTCCACCCTCGGTCTGCCCGGCAACGCCGAGCAGCCCGCGCCGCACTTCTACACCACTGGCACGCCCGGCTCCTACCTCGAGTCGGCAATGCCCCTGCCCGGGGCCATGATGAACCACTTCGTCATCTCCAACTGGTATGACAGTGAGAGGTGCGAACTCCTCGAAAACGGCTCCAAGGTCGACGAGAACTGCTCCAACCCGACCATCGGCTCGGCCAACACCCAGGTCAAGATCATGAAGTACTACAGCGGAGCGACACTCGAAGGCACCGTCGAACTCGACGGCTTCGGCCCCGTACCCAACGCTAGGGTCATGATCGAGCGCGATGCTTTCAGCGGCGAGGAGAACGCTGACGAGAATGGCCACGTCGCCGACGGCGACGACCGCACGTATTGGATCCCTATAGGCGTCACCGACGCTGACGAGAACGGGCACTTCTCGTTCACCGTTCCCCCAGGCAAGCTCAGGGTCTCCGCTTTCATCGGCGAGCCCAACCTCGACGAGGCTCGCTCGGTCATCATGAGAGCCGACGTCGGCCAGACTTTGAACGACATCTTCGAGCAGACCAGCACGAACCGCGTCGTCAACCCGATTACAGGCATCCTGGCCAACGTCTCGGGCTCGACCTGGCTCTCCGAGACCATCATCAACGTGTCCAGCTCGGCCGGTCACAGCAACGGCGAGGAGATAGTTTACGGGAATCTCTCCGTGGCGCCCTCGCACGCGACTGGCAAGCTCATCTGGTCGGGCGCCGAGTTCTTCGATGGCGACCCGGTGACCAATGTCAGCATCGAGATCTCCCCCTCTTGGGACCAGGTCCAACTCGAGCCTTACACAGTCAATACCTCCAGCGGCGTGGTCGAGGGCTACGATCTGACCTTCCAAGGGATAGGCGAGGTCACTTTCACCGGCGAGGGCACTGTGACATCGCTGGGCATCGTAACTGTCAGCGACTTCACTGGCAACTACACCCAGACGGTGTTCAACAATCACAGCCTGACAGGCGATGGCCGGTTCTCTGGTAGTGGGACGCTCTCTGGCACCGTGTCGGACGATGTCGAGATCGGCAGTTGTGACTACGGCATCGATTCAATGCCTATCCAAAACGGCGGTAGTGGGTATAACAATTCAACCGTTGTATCGTTCGAAGGGGGCAGCGGGTCCGGTGCAACGGCCGAGGTCGTTCTCACAAACGACTCAATCTCTGATATCATCATCACTAATGGCGGTACGGGATATCTAAGCACCGATGCCGAAGAAATCACAGTGTCGTTCGGCAACACCTCTGGAACTGGGGCCTCCACAGCAAATGCAACTCTAACAGATGCCTTTGTGCCCGTGAATTCCTCCGTATGTCTTCTAGAGGGTGGCGATTATCTTCTTCAGGGCACCATGAACGCCACTGGACGCTACACATCTGATGGATCATCATCATTCATCCGTACTCTCAGCCACTCTACTCTGGTTGGCTCAGGAGTGTTCACCGTCGACACCACGGAGGAACTGGATTCGTACGGCACCATCAACGGCACCTTCTCCTCCGCCTCGGGCGAGGGCATATTCAGCGGGCCGATGGTACACCCCGGCACGTTCCACATCGTGGATGCGGTGCCGGGCAAGTACGATCTGACAGTCATATTCGAAGACGGCGTACGCATAGAGCTGGACGACGGCTTCTCAATCCCGTTGGTAGGCGATCCTGAGGTATCCACTGTCGACATCGCAGGAGGCTCAATCACCGGCTCGCTGGTCAACACCTCAGGCGAGCCGTTAGGCGGAGTGGTCATGCTCCTCCACTACGAGTCGGAGCCCTCTGACGCGATCCTCGACTGCTACGAGGTCGGCACAGCCCCGTGCCTGATAGTCCCCGACGAGGACGGCGCTTTCGAGTTCGGGCCAATCATCCCGGGCAACTACACCGCTCAAATCGACCTCGACGACGACGGCTTCCCAGAACTGTCAAGGGACTACGTATTCGACTCGGAATTCGACTCGGCCTACGAGTTCCCTTCCCCAGTGCCCGAGACCTCTGATCTGACATTCCGGCTATTACACGACGGCGCCAATGTGCCCGACCTGAATGTCACCCTGCATCTGAAGAACGGGACAGGAGAGCCCATCACGGCGCAATTCGACAATGAGTCTGATATTTACATGGTCGAACTGGTGCATGGGACCTGGATAATGAATCACACACTCTCGGAGGAACTCCAGGTGTGGGAGCAGATTAAAATCGATGATGAGGACATCACCGCAGACTACGAGTTCCACACCAGTCACCTCATAGTCGGCAACGTGTACTACGAAGAGGACCTCGAGTCGCAGCTGATGGAGCCCGAAGAGGGCAAGATACTGGATTACGTCGCGGTCGAGTTCCACTGGGGCGACTTCAGCATCATATCAGAGACCAACGGCAGCGGTGGCTTCAGCGTCGTGCTGCCCGAGGGCGCTGAGGTCGATGCGACCGTACAGCTCCACGGAGCCCAACTCAACATGGTCAACGGCACGAGGTTCACGGTCACCGAGGACGGGCCCGTGGTGGGCTCGGAGCTGGTTGACAACATCACCATGATCGCAAGGCCCGGCTACGCCGTGGAGGGACAGGTCAACATCAACAGGCTGGACAACCCGTACCACGCCTCCTACGGTGGCTGGGAGCCGGTGACGGTGACCGCCGACAACATCGACACCGATGTGCGCTGGCGCGGGCAGGTAGCACCCACCGGGCAGTTCCAGATGGTCCTGCCGGCGGGCAACTGGACGTTCAACCTCGATGCAGAGTGGCTGAGCCCGATGCCGGTCGATCTGAATGTCGACGGCAAGAACGACACCCTCGACATCATGGTCTACCCGGTCAACAGCAG
>PSPG01000008.1 GCA_003193925.1 Candidatus Thalassarchaeum betae | reverse complement strand
ATCGCACATCGGTTCGTAAGCAGAATCACTCGTTGCACATGCATTGGAATATTCAAGGGGGTCCCCTAGGTCTCCGTCTACTGAATAATATACTTCATGAAGACCATAATGGGACCCATGGAGACGATCATCGCCGGGATTCATCCCTTCATGTGTACGCCAAGAATGGCCAAACATTCCCCCTACTACGAGCGCTAGACAAGCAAGAATCATTCCAATTGCAAGATACCTGCTCATGAGGCATCTCTCCTTTCCTGAAGGAATGCGACCAAGGCTTCGATGTTCTGGAACTCGATGGTTACATCGCAGTCCTGGCAGATGAAACGCTTGCCGGTCTCATACCCCATGTAGGGGGCGATGCGGGGGCTGAAGCAGTTCGAACAGACCTCAATCGCCATCGTTCACTCCCGTCCCCTCGGATGCAGGCTGTGGATGTGACAGTATCGACTGCTGGGGTTCTGGTCAACCTTGCCATGTGAGTCAAAGGGTACCCTTTGATTCAGATCGTATCAAGGAATTGGAGTGAAATCTGTGATCGCTTCGCGAACTATCGGAGCCACTTCCTTTGCATACAGCTCAATCGAACTCATCAATTGGTCATGTGGCATACCGCCATTGCTGTACTTGAGATCAAACCTAGATGTCTGCAACAGTTTTGAGTTTCGAATAATCTTCTCCGCCACCGTCTCAGGAGACCCCACATATATCGAGCCGAGTGGACCAACTCCAAGCTCAAATTGCTCGTAAGTGACTGGTGGCCAACCACGCTCTCGCCCGATTCTGCCAAACATCTCCCGGTAATGCGGCCAAATCTCTTCTTTGGCTTGCTCGTCTGTCTCAGCAATGTGGCCTGGACTGTGTACAGAAATAGGCAGACGGGGTTGTTCGAACTGAGTCAGTGCTCTGTGATAGAGATCAACAAAAGATGTGAAGCGAGATGGTTGACCTCCTATGATAGCAAGGCATAGGGGGATTCCGTGTCTTGCCGCACGAACAACAGATTCGGGACTTCCTCCAACACCTATCCAAGACCGGAGGCCCCCTCGTTCTGTAGTCGGGTAAACTCGTTGCTTGAGAAGGGGGGTGCGAATTGTCCCCTCCCAATCGAATTCATCCTCATTTCTCAGTAAAGAGAATATTTCTAGTTTCTCTTCAAAGAGCCTTTCATAATCTTCCATCCTGAATCCAAAAAGGGGGAATGACTCGGTAAAGGAGCCACGGCCCAGAATTACTTCAGCTCTGCCATTTGAGAGCGCGTCCAATGTTGCGAATCTTTCGTAAACTCTAATCGGGTCGTCTGAATTCAGTACTGTAACGGCTGTTCCTAGACGAATCCTCTCAGTTCTACTGGCGATTGCTCCGAGAACGACCTCTGGAGCAGTGATTGCAAAATCATCTCTATGATGCTCTCCGACACCGAAGAAATCCAAACCCAGTTTATCCGCTAGAACTGCTTCCTCGACTACGTTTCTCAGAACTGCATGATGCTCCTCGAATTGTCCATCGGAACCTCTTGTTACATCACCAAAGGTGTTCAGCCCAAGTTGAAACATAGACTGCTCAGACATCTCTGTTCCATACGGAAGAATTTGGTATCATGAATCTATGGGCTTTCAGTGGGTCGAGTCAGACCCTAGGGACTGATTCACTCTCGGGTCGGGACTTTGATTCCGACATACCACATCCCGATCAGCCCGACCAGAATGATCGCACCAGACCCGAACCCCGGATCAGCCCCGTTCCACGATGCCGGGTCGGATAGCACCCCGTCGCCGCGCGACGAGACGTGCCAGACGAAGTAGGCCGAGAGGGAGGCCATGAGGGCGATGAGCCCGACGGTGGCGTACTTGGCGTGTCGCGGGATGGTCTTGCCAGTGGCGTAGTAATCGAACATAGCAGCCCCGAAGTACCGGTTGGTCAGGGTCAAGCGGAACATCCTCTCGCTCGACATGGAGAACAGGAAGGCGGCCGGGACGGCCCACGAGACCGTAGGCCAGCCCGGAATCCAGATGCCGATCACCGCGAACACGAGGAAGAGCGAGCCGAGGCCGACGTACAGCTTGCTCTTGCCTGAGCTGCTCGCCACGCAGTAGCGCTCGACGATTTCGTCCACCGTCTCCAGTCGCTCCACGGTTCGAGGCCATTGTCTTCTGCCCATAAAAAACTCGGTATCAGAGCGGCAGCCCCTCACGCCCCAATTCTCAAGCCCCGACGACCCGCCTAGACGCCATGGGCGAAGGCTTCGCACTGCCTCGGGCGGGCACCACCGATGATCCGGTCCGACTCGCACTGCTGGTCTCCGGCGGGGGCTCTGGGCTAGCCGCACTGCTCAGGTACCAGCAGACTCCCCGCTGCCACGCCACTGTCCTAGTCGTGGCTGACAGCACTGATGCAGGTGGTCTGGAGCACGGCCGCGATGCCGGCGTTAGGACCGTCGATGTGCCCCTTCCCATGGACATCGACAAGTCCGAGCGGCGCCTTGCACACGAGCGTTTGCTACACGCCGAGCTGGTCGCCGCGGATGTCGAGCTCGTAGTGCTGAGTGGCTACATGCGCATCCTCACGCCTTGGTTCGTGTCGCGTTGGGAGGGCCGGCTCGTCAACATCCACCCCTCACTGCTGCCCGACTTCCCGGGCGCCCATGCGCACCGGGATGCCCTGGCAGCCGGCGTCAGCGTGACCGGGTGCACGGTGCATCTGGTCGACGAGACCATCGACTCCGGGCCGATCCTCGCGCAGAGGCGGGTGGAGGTGCTGCCCGATGACGACGAGGAGGCCCTGCAGGAGCGCGTCAAGAGGGTCGAGCACGTTCTCTACCCGGAGGTCCTCGACCGGCTCTGCTCGGGCCAGGTCTCACTCTAGGTCCTCAGGCGTGTTGACATTGCGCAGGACCGCAGGGTCCTCGAGCATCAGTGTGTGCGGCATCTCGGTGAACTGGACGTGCAACGGCCTGCGGTCACCTCCCCTCAGCGCACCCACCACCCTGCTCGGGCGCACCAGTGCCAGCAGCGGGTGCGCCCACTCGCCGTCACTGGGCATGGCGAGTGCATCGCCCTCGCCCAGCGCGGTCTCGAGCCCCGCGAACACCCCCGAGTCTATCCACGGCACGTCCACGGTGGCCAGCTGCAGGCTCTCGGACTCGCACAACGGGTCCTCGAGCGCCTCGAGCAGAGCCTCGATGGGCCCGGCGTGCGGTCGGGCGTCGAGCACCCACTCGACCTGGATTGACGGGTCGATGACCGCGCCGTAGCGCTCGATTGCATCCGGCTCGGCAACCGCGATCCTGATCGGCTCGCGCCCGGCCTCGGCCAGAGCCATCGCGACGCGGGCTATGCAGGCTACGCCGTCGACCTCGATGAGAGCCTTGTCGCTGCCCATGCGCGACGAGCGACCGCCGGCTAGCAGTAGGGAGCGCATGCTATCACCGCAGATCGTCGAGCCGACGGAGCGCGTGTTGCATCTCGTCCATCAGATCCAACGCACGGTTCAGCAGGACCTGTCGGTCGCGCCTCACGTCGGTAGCCTCCATCCATCTCATCAGCTGGGTGATGTCGTGCGCATCTCGCTTGATGGTCCACTCCAGGACCTGCTCCGCTACGGGGTCGTCAGATGGCAGCAGGCGCTTGGTCACGGCCCGCGGCGAGCGACCTGAGCCATCAGTCCTGCGCTTGCGGCGAGGCCAATCTCTGCTTTACCCGACTTAGCAGCGAGTCGCCGGTAGGGATCTCCAGCGACGCGAGAGCGTCACGCAGCTCATCACTCGGCTCATCGCCCCTGACAGAGCCGACGTAGCTCGCAAGCAGAGCCATGTGAGCGTCCACAGCACGCCCCTCGCACCACTGCATTAGCAGCGCCTCGCTGGGCATCCCGCGCCCGGCCCGTAGCAACTCCTCGATGCTCAGCAGCAGGGCATCAGCCGGCTCGGTGCCCCTGGTCGACGAGGCTAGGACCTGCCACGGGTCGGTCCCGAGGCTCGGGTGATCGAGGTTGGCTAGAAGGAGCGCTGCTAGAGCGACGTCCTCGCGCCCGTGCCGCCCCCAGAGCCGAGTGACCAGCCGCAGCAGCACATTCTGGTCCTCGCCCGCTTCGGTGAGCAGCCACGAGGCGAGTTGCCGGAGCATCTCGTCCGGCGTCCCGAGGTGGAATGAGTAACCGGCCGACTCGCCCAGCCGATCGGTGCTCGACTTCATGATCAGGGCCGGCACGCCGATAGGGTAGGCCTCGCGCACCAATTTGGCGAGCAGCCTGTCCGAGCGGTGGACCCTGGGCGGCTGGGCGGCGAGGAAATCGTCCAACGAATCGTGCTGAGACATGTTCATCCTCAGATCTGGATTCTGATCATGTCGAAAATGCCGCCGATTCGCTCCATGGTGTCATCCAGACGCATCCTGAAGTCCTGTAGGACCGTCCTGTGGATTATCTCCTCCAGCTGACGGTCAAGGCTCCTCGTGATCGCCCGGTGCTCAGCATCACCGATATCGAACGCCCGACGCAGGTAGGCCAGGATGGTGAGCTCGTCGTCGGAGCGGTCGGTGTGCATGAGGACAGCCTCCAGCAGCTGCTCGTAGACCATGCGCATCTCCTGCCCGCCAATCTCCTGCCCCGACTCGAGACTCTCGCCGTTGACGACAGCGTCGTAGACGCGTTTCGGCTCATCCTCATCCAATCTGAGCGCATGAGCCAGCTTCACCAGGAGCCGCTTCTCCCCGTTTGACAGCTGACCATCGCGCAGGGCGAGTATAGTCGCACCGTGGAACACCCCCCTGCGGTCGGTGAGTCTCGGCTCCATGTACCACGATTCGCACCGTCTCCCTTAATGGCTCGTGCAGGGTCCTTTCAACTGCGAATCGGGCCTTTCCGCCAACAGTAGCGTTCATGAAGGGTCCCCCGGTCGGACGAACCGCAGGTACTCTGCCACACTCGCGGGCGCTTGGCGCCCATCCACCGAACCGCCAACTGGCGAAAACCGGGAGCGAGGCCCCAAAAGTGGGGCCGAGAGCCTAAGGAGAAAAGACAATGACAAACGAAGGAAAATACGTGATACACGCAACCATCCGCACTGACGGGACCGTTGCGCGCAAAGACGTCATAGGGGCGATCTTCGGCCAGACCGAAGGTCTGCTCGGCGAAGAGTTGCAACTCAGGAAGCTTCAGCGAACTGGGCGCATCGGCCACGTCGACGTCGTTCTGCACCAGAGCAGGGGTAAGGTGAACGGGGAGATACAACTCTCCTCCTCCATCGACCAAGTGAGCACAGCCGTGATCGCCGCCGCGCTCGAGACGATCGACAGGATCGGACCGTGCAAGGCCTCGATCAAGGTCAAGCGGATCGAGAACATCGTCTCCGCCAAGAGGGATACCGTGATTGACAGGGCCAAGGAGCTCCTGCTCAACATAATCAACTCCGGCGCGGACGAGTCGAGGAACATCCTCGAGGAGGTCCGCTCGGTACTGACTCTGGAAACGGAAATCGACTACAAGGGAATGACCGCGGGTCCGAATGTGATTGAGTCCGGGGCGATTATCATCGTCGAAGGACGCAACGACGTACGCAACCTACTGAAGTACGACTTCAAGAACGCAATCGCCACGATGGGCTCGGGCATCAAGCCCGAGCTCGCCGAGCTCGCCAAGACGAAGAAGACCGTTACCGCGTTCCTCGATGGGGACCGCGGTGGCAAGTTGCTTCTGATGGAGATCAGCGGTGTGCTCGGCAATGCACTGACCCACGTCGCGTTCGCGCCGACTAGCCGAGAGGTCGAGCACCTTGAGAGCAAGGTCGTGACCAAGGCACTCGGCCAGAAGGAGACGGCTGGCAAGGCCGTCGCTCGGGTCCAGACCCAGATCAACAGGGACGACGACAGATCCGTCGGCCGAGGCTCGGAGGCCCTCGAGGCCCCCGACGAGATCAAGGGCTGGGCAGGAATGCTAGACGCCCTCAAGCCCCGACAGGCAGTGATCATCCAAGAGGACGGTTCAGCCTCGGATCCAATCGGAGCCAACGGCCTCAAGACCGCATTGGTAGATTCGAACGGTTCCCGGGGGCTGATCTTCGCCGGCAAGGTGAATGACCGCATCTTCGACCTCGCTTCTGGCGCAGGCATCGAGAACGTGCTCGGCACATCGGTCGGCAAAGTCACCCGGAAGTCCGGAGTGCAGGCGTACTCAGCAGAAGACCTCTGATCCGCAGCGAACGAAGCGACTGCGAATCCGCTTCGGCGGGACATAGTCCCGCCAACAATACCGGCGGGAGCCTTGGCATCCGCAGAAGCCATCAAAAGTCGTACAGGTCCGCTGAGGCCGGATGGAACCGTCTACCTTGGGCATACTGACTCTGTATGCCCTGCTTGGAATCGCCCTTCTGACGCTTTGGCTCAGGCATCAGGCGGTGCTGAGGCAGAGGGAGCGCATGCGAGACAAGATGGGCTCCCTGCAAGGCGACCTCTCAGACACCTCACAACGCCTCGACCTGCTGTCGAGAGGAGTCGACACCGTTCTCAGCGAGACCCCCGAGGTCCACGGCCTGCTCGATGCCCACAAGTCCCTCGAGTCGGCTGAGACGCTGCTGTTTGAGCAGGGAGTCAATGTCAGCTCCAGCGAGTCCTGCGCGATTGCCACCCATGCGGCTAAGACGATCCTCCAGCATTACCCCGGTCTCGTCTCCGACGAGGGCCAGAAGGAGGTCATACCCGGCCTGCTGCCGCTGGTAGAGCGACTCGACGCTATCCTCAACGAGGCCGAGATGCAGGCCGAGGACCTCGAGTTGAACGGCGACGAGCACAGGAGGCTCGGCGAGCTCTTCCATGGAATTGACCGTATCATCCGGGCCTCGGACTTCTACCGCCAAGCGCACAGCCTCAGTGCCGAGGACGCCGAGGCGCTCAAGGCGCTCGCCACCATTCAGAGGGAGGAGGGCGACGTCGAGACGTTGGATCGCAGCCTCGAGAGGCTGCTCGCGATTGAGCCCGACGACGTCGCGGTGCTCAGGGAGCAGGCACTGCTCCTGACTGGAACAGACGAGGAGCGGGTCACCCGCAACCATCGCAGACTGGAGGCGCTCGGCATCGAGTTCGACGCCTCCCTCGCGACCACGAAGCTGTCCGAGATAGTCGAAAGGGCACGAGAGGTCAACAAGGACGTCGACCCGCGCGCAACCGAGCCTGAGACTTCCGCCGGATGGCTCGAGCGCGCCGCCAAGCTGCTCATGATCGGAGAGATCGCCGTCGCTCTGGAGTCTGTGGAGAAGGCCTTGCAGGCCAATCCCGACAATGGTGAGGCTTGGATGCTGCACGCGAAGTTGCTCTCGGCGGACGTGGATAGGACGAAGGAGGCGCTGCAGAGCATCCGCCGGGCGACCGCGCTGGGTGAGTACGGGGTCCTCCTAGAGTCTGAGATATTCGAGAATGACGGCAGGCTGGACGCCGCTAGGGCCGTCTTGGAGGATAGGCTTGAGACGAATCCCGAGGACGCCGAGGCCAGAGCCCGCCTGAGCCTCGTTCTGCTGCGGGCCGGAGCCATCGAGTGGTCGCGCAAGGTTTTGGACGAGTCACCCCCCGAGGCGTGGGAGCACGCCTCACTGCATGTGATGGACGGACGCCTCCACCTAGTGCTCACCGAGCAGCATCGTGATGACACCGGGCAGCACGACCAACTCGTTCTGCTCGATGCACTCGTCGCCTTTGATGGGGCCATAGATCGTGACCGCGAGTCGGGCCTCGCTTGGCTGGGCCGCGCCAAGGCGCTTCGATACCAAGACTCGTTCAATGAGGCAGATATCGCACTGACCAGAGCGCGCCGACTGATTCCGGAGCACCCGTCGATTCCATTGGAGGAGGCGCAATTGTGTCTGGACCTGGGTCGCTTGGAGCAGGCTGACACTCTAGTGGCCGAGGCGGCGACCCAATTGAACGACCACGTGGCGATACCGTTCATCCGCGGCATGATCGCAGCGCATCAGAACCGCCTCACAGAGGCGCAATCATTGTTCACCAAGGTCCTAGCCAGCGAGCCCGGGCACGTCCGAGCGCGTCTCAACAGGTGCTCGGCGGCGCTCTTGAAGGGGGACCTTGCAACTGCGCTTGACGACGCCGACCATCTAGTCGGCAACCACCCCAATCTCAATCTTGCGCGCCTCCGCCGCTCTGAGATACTGATGAACCATGGCGACTGGGATGAGGCCGAGGCCGAGCTGCGCAGGCTGATCGAGCGCAGGCCGGAGCACACGATGGCGCTGGTCCACCTCGGGACCTGCCTGATTGCCAGAGGGCGGCCCGAGCAGGCTGAGAAGCCACTCAACGCCGCTCTGCAGATCGACCCGACGCACTCCGATGCATGGTACCAGCGAGGGCTTCTGTACCTCGACTTCGGGAGACTCGACGATGCCACGCATGACTTCGAGAATGCCGCCGAGCACGATGAGCACCACATCGACGCCCGACTTCGGATCGCTGCAATCCTGCACGAAGGCAGGGACCCGAAGAAGGCCGCAGCGGCGTGGAGGAGAGTCCTCGACGCGGACCCCGAGCACCGTCTGGCCCGCCGCAGGCTCGAGGAGTGCAAGGACGGCGTGGCTCCACCGAAGCCAGGCTCGACTACAGAGGGTTGAACTGCCGACCACCACCCCCCCGCCCCATGCCGGAACCACTAGGCATCGAACCGGGTGACACCGCCCCCGACTTTCACCTGCCGAATGCCAATGCAGACGTGGGCGGCAATCCGATGTCTCTGACCGACCTGATGGGACAGAACGGAGCCGTCGTCGTGTTCACCTGCAATCACTGCCCGTACGTAGTGGGCTCCGAGCCGCGCATCGAGGCGATGGCCGAGCGCGCGCGCTCCGAGGGCCTCGGCTTCGCCGGAATCAACTCGAACGACCCGGTCAATTACCAGTCCGACTCGTGGGACAACATGGTCAAGCGAGCGAACAGGGGGATGGGATACTCGTACCTCCATGACGACACTCAAGACACTGCGCGCGCGTACGGGGCAGAGCGGACACCCGAGTTCTACCTCATTGACTCATCTGGATCCGTCGTCTACCGCGGACGACTGGACGACTCCCCCAGAGACCCGTCCCACACGACTTCCTCCGACCTCGCCAATGCGATGGACGACCTCGTCGCCGGACGTTCCGTCTCCGTCTCTCGCACCGACAGCATCGGCTGTTCGGTCAAGTGGAAGCACTGACTAGTACTGCTCGAGGACCAGCTCGGTCTGGGTCGAGCTAATCTCACCGGGCGCGGCGAGCCACATCTCGTCGAGCAGGTTTCGCAGTGCGACGGTGTCGTCGACGTGGACGACGGCGACTAGGTCGGCGTCCCCGCTGATCTCGTAGACGCATTCGACGCCGGTCCATCCGGTGAACTCCCCCGCCAGCGTTCCGATCTCGGTTCCCGAACCGACCTTGAGGCGGACCAGTGCAGTCAGCCCTATGCCCGCCTCGCGGATCGTGTAGCCCCGGACGACACCCTCTTCCTCCATGCGTCGCATGCGGGTCCGAACGGTTCTCTCGGTCACTCCGACCTGCTTGGCGATGTCGACGTAAGGCGATCTTCCGGAATCTCTCAATACTGCCAATATCGATCTATCGAGGCTGTCGACTGCGACCATGGGTTGCGCCGAAAATGGACTCGTATTTGTATCTTCGCTACCAGATGTGCGAATTTTCGCTATCTATTCTTTCCGGATTACGCACATCGGAAAAATCTCTGAAGAAAGTCGTATTCAAATGGGTCGGCGTTAATTCGCGTCCGATGTCAGCGGAGGAGACGGTCGCCCACCTCCGCGTTCAGGAGTATCTCGACGACGTCTCCCAGTTGGACATTCCTCCCTCCCACACCGAGTGGTACAACGTCGATGTCGCATCTCTGCTGACTGGCTCTAGGGTGCTCGGCCACGAGGTCGACCAATGCACTGGCGACTCGCTGCTCTTCCTCGAGAGGAGCGTCATGTTCTGCAGCCCCTCCGCTGGCAAGATGCAACACTTCCCCAAGCACCTTCTCCACTGCTTCGTTGACGACAACCGCGGCAAGTGCCAGGAGCATGACGGAGTCCTGTTCCGCGCCGAGTTGTTCTCGATCTCGCCGACCGAGGAGCAACTCAGCTGGGAGCACTGCTGCCGCTCTGAGATGGAAGTGCCAGAGATCCAAGGAAGGGTCGCTCGGTGGCTAAGTTGGCTCAACGTCTGAGTGTTTCCTCTGCGCAACCTTGAGAGGGGGCCGGCAGGTCGCCGCACCAATGAGTGGCGCTGTGAGCGACCTCTCCGCTCGGATGATACTGGATTCTCGCGGCAACCCGACCGTCGAGGTCGACTGCTATGTGGACGGGGTACTGCGCGGCCGCGCTGCGGTTCCATCTGGTGCCAGCACCGGCAGTCATGAGGCCGTGGAGTTGCGCGACGGAGGCGCTGAGTGGGGCGGCAAGGGCGTCGAGGTGGCCGCAGCCAATGTCAACGGCGAGATCTGTGATGCTCTGATTGGCATGGACGTGGCCGACCAAGAGGGCATCGACGCCGCCCTAGTCGCACTCGATGGGACAGCGAACAAAGGGCGCCTCGGCGCCAACGCGGTCCTCGGTGCCTCGATGGCGTGCCTGAGGGCAGCTGCAGGCGGAATCCTGTGGACGTACCTCGCGGGCAGTGGCCCCAGCAGTCTGCCTGTGCCGCAGATGAACATCCTCAACGGCGGCGTGCACGCAGCCTCGAACGTCGACATCCAGGAGTTCATGGTCGTACCTCACGGATTCGACAGCTTTCCAGAGGCCCTGCGCGCAGGCGTGGAGACGTACCACGCGCTGAAATCGGTGCTTGAAGAGGAGGGAATGCTCGGCGGCGTTGGTGATGAAGGCGGCTTCGCGCCGAACCTCCCGCGCAACGAGGACGGGCTGCGCCACGTGCTCGGAGCCATAAAGCGAGCCGGATACACGCCCGGCGAGCAGATATCGATCGCCCTCGACTGCGCCGCGCAGGAGTTCCACCGTGAGGACGGCTACCACATCGACGGCAAGGCGATGTCCGGCACCGAGCTGGGCGCGCTCTACTCCTCATGGCTGGACAGTTACCCGATAGTATCGCTCGAGGACGCGTTCGGCGAGGATGACTGGGAGTCCTGGGTCGAATTCACGGCCCGTGAGGGGCACCGGGTGCAGATTGTCGGCGACGACCTCTACGTGACCAACCCCACACGCTTCGCCAGAGGCATAGCCGAGGGCGCGAGCAATGCCATCCTCATCAAACTCAACCAGATAGGCACGGTCACCGAGACCCTGCGCGTCATTGAGATGGCCCGTGCCGCGGGCTTTGCCACCGTCATCAGCCACCGCTCGGGCGAGACCTCGGACGACATCATCGCAGACTTCGCCGTCGGCACGAACGCCGGGCAGATCAAGACCGGCGCTCCTGCGAGGAGCGATCGCACATCGAAGTACAATCAATTGCTGAGAATATCAGAGCAGTGCAGCGATTTCACGAATCTATTCTAACGCTGATAATCTGTCGATATGCTCGCGTCCTGACAGCACGAGTCCGGGGACGGCGCTCTGCAGCGCTTCGTGAATGTCGTCCGCTAGGGGGGCGGGGTCGTTGCCCCCGCAGGTGAAGATGTCGATTGCCAGCAGGCCTCTGTCCGAGTAGCAGTGGGCGCTGACATGGCTCTCGTCGATCAGCACGACAGCTGCGAAGCCGGGCGGGCTGCCATCACCGTCGAACTGCGCGACATGGGAGTGGACCTCCCTGATACCTGCTTTCCTGACGCTGTCGCGCAGCACTTGCAGCATCCAATCGCCGTCGTTGTCGACTGGCGGGGCGTAGCCGATGTAGTCCAGCAGGATATGCCCGCCGTGCGCTGCGGAGCCGCTCATGCGTCCTCTGCGTCTATTTCCCGATTTCAAGGTGACTAATCCACAAGCCACGCTCGCAAGCGCCGCAGCCCTTCGTGAATCGCCTCCTCGTCGGCGGCGTAGGAGATTCTGACGAAGCCCTCGCCGCCGGTGATGAGCGAGGTCGGAATCAACTGGACACCGGCCTCGAGAGCGCCGTCGGCGAACTCGATGTCGGTCATTCCCGTAGCGGTGATATCGACGAATACGTAGAACGCTCCCTCTGGCTCGACCACCCTCAGACCTGGAAGTTCCGCCAGCCCGTCGGTCATGATTTCGCGTCGCTTCAGGTACTCTCGGTTGAATTCCTCGACCGAGTCATCGCAACCCAGCGCCACCGCAGCCGCGTGCATCATGAAAGTGGGAACGTGCGAGGCTGAGTTGGCTTGCGTCTTTATGGCCGCTCTCATCGCATTGGGGGGTCCCGTGAGAAAGCCCAGCCTCATCCCCGTCATCGCCCATGACTTCGACCACCCGTTGACTATCAGCGTGCGCTCCTTGCCTCCGGGAAGAGTCGAGGGGGAGACGTGCGGGTAGTCCATCCACACCAGTCTGGCGTAGATCTCGTCTGAGACTATCCAGAAGTCGTGCTCGGCGGCTATGTCGACAATCGCCTGGATCTCGTCGGGGGTGAACACAGCCCCCGTTGGGTTGCAGGGCGAGTTGATTAGGATCATCCGCGTCTTCTCGGTGACCGCCGCCCGAATGGCATCGATGTCTGGGTGGAAGTTGTCCTTCCTGACCGGGACGTTCACTGGGGTCGCCCCAATCAGGTTGAGCATCGGCTCGTAGGAAGCCCACGAGGGAGCGAGCAGGATGGCCTCGTCGCCGGGCATGGTCGTGATCATGAACGAATACAGCAGGGCCTGCTTGGCGCCCGGCGTGATGACCACGTCATCCGCCGCCACTTCGATACTGTGATGACGGGCGAGATAGTCGGACACGGCTTGGCACAGTTCCATCGAGCCGGCTCCGCGGGTGTACTTCGTATTGCCATCCTCGAGCCCCTTGATTGCCGCTTCGATGACCTCGCTCGGAGCATCGAAGCCGGGCTCGCCCACGGTCCAGCGAACGACTTCGGGCCCTGGGGGCTGCAGATACGGAGCGAAGCCCACGCCAAGCCCGTCGTAGCGTGAAGAAATCTCAGGCATATCGCCGGCGGGTGGCTGACTGGGGATGAACTATGCGCCAAGTCCCCTGAATGTGGCCTCGCCGCCTTCCAAAGAGTCTTCAAGGGGCCCTCGGGGGTCGAGAGTCACTGCACGGGTGGCAGAGCAGCTATGCAATGGACTGCAGATCCATGGACCCGGGTGCAAATCCCGGCCCGTGCTCCATCTTCGGTCTCAGCGACCGCCCTAGTAGGCGATTGCTCCTGGGTCCACATTGCCACCCGATAGTATGAGCCCCACTCTGTCGATTCCTTCGAGCGCCCTGAACTCGGGTCTCAGTATTGCCGCGAGTGTCGTCGCGCCGCTGGGCTCGACTACCATCCCTAGGTGCTTGAGCAGAAGCCGCATGGCCTCGATAACCTCGTCATCGCTGACCGTGATGATGTCCTCGAGATGGTCCTTCAGTATCGGCCAGGTCAATTGCCCCATACTGGTCAGCAGACCGTCGCAGATGGTGTCTGGGCCCGTTTGGGGGATGTACTCGCCAGCGGCCAGCGAGCGGGCAGCGTCGTCCGCCCCCTCCGGCTCGACCCCGAATAGTCTGGTCTCCGGGAGCAGAGCCCGCGTGGTGATGCAAGTCCCCGACATCAGTCCACCACCGCCCACGGGGGCGATCATCGCATCCACCGGGCCCGCCTGCTCGAAGAGCTCCATCGCGGCCGTACCCTGCCCCGCGATGACGTTCGGGTCGTCGTAGGGGTGCACCAGAGTCGCATTGGTCCGCTCAATCACATCTGCAGCCGTCGCTTCCCTCGCTGCAAGTGTAGGTTCGCAGAAGGTTATCTCGGCATCATGGCTCTCTACTCCAGCCACCTTGACCCGGGGAGCGGTCTCCGGCATCACGATGTAGGCCGGGATCCCCCTCTGCTTCGCTGCGAGGGCCAGTGCCTGGGCATGATTGCCGCTGCTGTGAGTGCAGACACCGTTCTCAGCCTCTTCACCGAGCATCTTCACCGCGTTCGTGGCGCCGCGGAACTTGAAGGCGCCAACGTGCTGCAGGTTCTCGCACTTCAGCAGGACTTCTCGGCCCGCCATCTCGTTGAGATCCTCTGAGGAAACCACGGCAGTCCGCTTGACGGTGCCTCTGACCCTCTCTGCAGCGGCCTGCACGTCGCTGAACCCGATTGCGTACCCCATGTGCCTCACCAGCGCCTGCGGGGTGGTCTTGAAGACATCATCGCTACGGCGATTTCAAGCCGTAGGCCCGCCTCGTGACAGCATGGCCGAGCAAGTGGCGCCCGAATGGCGGCCCCACGCAGTATTGGGCGCGCTGATGATGCTCGACACACTGCTTATCGACCTCGCACCGGCCGGTCCCTGGGACTCGGAATCATTCACCTTGGGGGTAATCGGGCTGACCGGGTTGGCATTGCTCTACGTCGCTTGGTATCGTGTGACCTTCAAGCGGAAGGGCCTGATTCCGTGGATGGACCTCTGGAAGGATCCATCGGGCTCGTCTAGGAAGCTTCTCGGCGTCGGCATCGTTACAATCGCTCTCGCATGGCTCACGGGCAACCCGCTGCAGGACCACATGCCCGACCCCGCGGGTCTGGTTCTGACGCTCATCGGCTTGCTGATGGTGCTCCAAGCCGTCTACGTGATGCTGAGCATCGGGCCGCTGGCAGATCAGGAGTAGTCAGCGACGCCCGGGTTTCCAGAATTGCAGGGGCAGCGCGTTCTCACCCTGCATCGCTCGGAACGCGAGGTGGTCGGCGCGCTCGTTCCAACGGTGCCCCCGGTGCGCGCGGATGTGCTCGGGTGTCAATGAGCGCAGGGAGGAGACTTCGGCCCATAGGGCCTGAACAGACAGCGCGAGGTCCCTGTTTGCCTTCGCCCTCCATACCGCCGAGCCTATGTTGAGAGCGTACTGGGAGTCTCCGCGGATGACTACGGCATGGCTGCCACCATCGGTCAGAAGCCATCTCATGGCTTGCGCGATGGCGCTCAGCTCGGCCGTGTTGTTCGAGCCGACTTCGGCTCCGAGGTATCCCTCAGAAGCCTCGTCGGTGACGACCGCCCCGCTCCTCTCGAAGACGACGTCCCCGCCGCCTCGTCCGACTCCGTTGTCACCTGATATCACACAGAATCCCCATCCCGCGGGCGTGTCGGCGGTGACGTTTTTGTTCTCCTCACAGGAGCCATCTACGTAGATGTACAGTGGGTGGGATGCAGTCATCTTCATTCCCCAATCAAGGCGGTATATGCTGCAGCGTCCAGCAGAACGTCGAGATCCGCCCTGTCGGCTATGCTCATCCTGAATATCCAGCCATCGCCGTAAGGGTCCTCGTTGATTCGCTCGGGAGCGTCCTCCAGCTCCATATTGGAATCGACGATGTCCCCCGAGACTGGAGCGTAGATCTCGCTGACCGACTTCACCGACTCCACACTGGCGCATGGCTCCATGACATCCACAGCAGCACCGACTTCGGCGAGATCCACCCAGACGACGTCTGTCAGAGCATTCTGCGCGAAGTCAGTGATTCCCACGGTGACCTCGTCGGCCACGACCCTGATCCATTCGTGCGACTCGGTGTAATGCAGCTCCGCCGGAACTTCGCCCATGGTATGCCCAACTCGCCCACGACGCACTCGGAGAGTGAAGGTTTCGATGCTCACTCTTCCTCGCCGAGCGTGCGTTCGAGATGCTCCTTCTCCCTCTCCGCCCATGCCGAGCCCATGCTGGAGACATCGGCTTCCATCTGCTCCTGCCTCAGTCGTTCGCGCATCTCGTCCTCGGATTCGCGGCTGAACCACCTGTCGAGAGGGGAATCGCCATGGGGACGTGAGCCCACACCTCGGATGTAGGTATAGAGCAGCGTTGCCAGCACAGCGAGGGCGGGGAACACGTACGCAAACGAGTCCTCGTCGACGTTGGATTCGGACAGGATTACTATCCTGCCGTCGGCGATGGCCAGAGCGGTCAGCAGGTACAGGGGTACGGCAAGACCGATGAGTACCCTCTCTACGCGGCTCGCCGGTGAGTCCATCGAGTATCGAGCGTGGACACCCATGCATCAAGTTGACCGCAGAGCGGGCGTCAGTAGGTCTCTAGGATGAGTCTGAGAATCTTGTACGGTAGAAGGGCCCGGTTAACAGGGGTCACTTCCAGGATTCTCCCGTCGTCCCGTCTGCGGATGTCCTGCAGCAGAGGGTGGCGACTCTTCTTGTGCAGTGTTAGCAGGGTGGGTATGTCGTGATCCAATGCCTTCCGCACAACTGCGACGAAGGCCTCGCTCTCGACGGAGAACTTGCCGACCTCGTCGATGACCATAATCTCGCAGTTGCCGATGGCGTTTTGGATGGCCGGCACCCCCACTCTGTCCACCTCGCTGGGGTCTATGCCGTAGCCGAGGATTCTAGTTCGCGAGTCTATCTCACGGTGGGCAATCACGCCCTTGTCGCCGGAGAAGATGTCGACGCAGGCGTACCCGACTCGCTCACCGTCCTCGATGATCGCCTCAGTCCTCATCCCTCCGATGATGTTCATCTCACCGCCTCCTCCGCGTCCACGGGATTCCTCCTTACGCGCCTCGACGACCATGCTGACGACCTTGTCCAGCACGGCAGACTTCCCAGACCTAGGCAGGCCTGTGATACCGATCTTTGGGTGGACTCCCATAACTTGTTTCCTCTAAATTCAACGCTAACGCGATAGAACGCTCCCCGTACGGCACGCTCGGATAATAGTCTGTTTGGTGCAGACGCATCAATAAATCCGGAATACGGAAAAATCCTACCGACAAATTGACGCTGTCTACCCGATTCACTACCTCAAAGCGTAATTCAGGGCGCTTTCGGTAGACGGAGGTGGGAATGGGAGGCTCTCGATTTCGTAGTTGTTCACGTTGTTGTTAGCAGCCCAAGCCCTCGACCAGAGGTCGAGAGCCTCTGAATTGAGTTGGGCCGCGACGAAGAGAAGTCCCTCGTCTAAACTTCCGTGCTCCTCGGCCAAACTGTCGAGGACCCCCTCTGGGAGCTCTAGGAAATTAACAGAGTTGCCAAGCACGCAGTCGGGTGGGACGACCGCCCAGCGGAGGCGGCGCTCCTTCTGGGCGTTGACGATGGCTTGGCAAGCAACTCGGGAATGACCCCTCGACTCGATGGGCCCGTTCCACAGAGCCTGTGAGCGCTCAATCGCCCCATCCTCGATTTCGGTGTCGTAACCGGGGTGGTTGATCCTGACATCACCGTCCTCGAGGCAGAAGTGCGCACCTCGGATGAACGGAACTCCCCCGGAGCCAATCTTCCAGTCGCTGATGTTGGACGACCAGTTCGTCTGGTCGATTTCCCCGACCCGCACCCGAATCGGCTTGCCGTTGGGGTTGAGCCAGTTGCCTTCCTCGCCCAGACGCGGCTGGTCGGCGAGTTCATCGATAGCCTTGAGCACGGCTCGCCGCAGGTAGGGGTCTCGCGGCATCTTGGGGACGGCCCAGGACATGTCGGTCCAGACTGACCAGGGCCCGCGCTCCAACTCCAGGAACGGCGCCTTGTTGTCGAGGCCCGAATTGGGTGAGATTTCATTGACTTCGAGAGGGCTGAAGCTAGTCATCATCTCGGTGCTGCCACCGACTGTGACCCCCACTACCAGAACACCCTGAGAGGCTCCCGGGAAGACCCTCTGAGGCTCTGGGAAGGACCAGGAGGAGCTCCATTCGTTCCTCTCGACCATCAGCTTGCGGAGGGCGATGCTGCTCTTCTCGCGCAGCAGGGCGTCAGGGACGACCATGCGGATTCTGCAGCCCTCGCGAACGAGTTGCATCGAGCGTTCGAGGAACAGCCGGTAGAGGTTGATGTTGCCTCTGAGCGCGGCGAACCTCAGGTTGCCATCGCGCTCCTTCGTATCGCGCAACTCCCTCGAGAGATCCTTGCGCATCTGGCTGCCTTCGGGGTGGCCGCGGAAGCGGTCCTTGATGCGCAGCCAGGGCGGCCTGCTGACCAGCAGGCGCGGCGCCTCGTCCCACGGCCATTCCCCTCGGAGGACGTCCGCGCAGCGCACGCCGTCCTCTAGGATCGCCTCAGCCTCGCGGCGCCCGATTCTAGACTCGTCGCCCTCGCCATCGAGATCGACCAGTCCAGCCCGCGCTAAGACCAGCAGGAGCCTCCTCCTAGTGCATGTCACAGCGGCCTCGGAAGCATCTGCCATCTGCATGCCCTGGAGCAGTCTGCGAGTGTCTTCGCGTATCTCGCAGGCATCGTAACCGTCGCTGCGCAGGACGTGGATTCTGATCGCTCGCGATGGGACGACGCCACCTCCGACCGCAGGGTCGGCGAATGGGATGGGTATCCCCGAGCGAGTCTGCGCTCCGTCATCCTGGGAAACTTCCTCCGAATCACCCGAGCCCCCGACCACATTCTCGTTGAAGCGCTCGGCATAGGCCCAGAAGCCCCGGGGCATGGCAGCTAGCGACAAGGTCGCAGGCGGAGCCTTCCTCGCCTTGCGCTGGGTGTTCTTCAACTCGTCCGCGAGTATGGACTCAATGAGCCTTCCCGGGGTCGAGTGGGCGCCTCTGGGCGACCTGCCGTCACGCTCTGCCTCATGTCTGGAGAGCAGGTGCTCGAGGACCGCTCCGGGATCGGAGAGGAGCCCGGCAGGCAGGATGGGCCAGTGGCTGGGCAGAGTGGCTGCAATCGGCAGCCGGTGCCTGATCGCCTCCTCCCAGGAATCGAGCCACACAGAGAGCTGCTCGAGCCTGTCAGAGCACTCGTGATCGAGGCGCGCGTACCATCCCGATGCATCACTTGCCATGGTACTACGGCCATCGCGACAGGACGCCCTTCTTTGAAGGGAACGGTTGTCCGTTGGGAGCCCCGAATCGGGAAACTCAGGAGGCCATCCCAAAGCAGTCCTCGCCCAACTCGATGACGACTCTCCTCTGCAGCAGCCAGGCCACAGCCTCGTCAACCTCGTCTGGCCTAATTCCGATGGGATTCAACTCATCCACGAAGAGGTCGTAGTGAACTGGCTCGGGACCTTCGGCGCAAGCCCGCTCGATTATGCTGATGACGTGCTCTGCGACAATCGCCAGCAACGGGTCGTCCTCCGCTCCGAGAGACCCGAAGTCGATTGCAGGGAAGCCATTGAGGTCCTCCTCCACCTCCTCAGCACCCTCCTTCTCGTAGACGTCGAAGAGATTCCTCTGATGGGGGTCGGTCCAAGTGGCTCGCTCGGCGACCTCCCTCTGCCGCCTCAGGCGCTTGACCAGAGTCTCGATGCGATGCAGCCGCTGCTCCAGCCTCAGGCGTTCTCGACCCAAGTGCCCGTCGACGAGTTCAAGCTCCTCGTTAGCTCGCTCGTCCAGCCAATCGGCGAGGTCCCAGGAGGGGTCGAGCCTGAGCATGGTCTCCCACAGCCTCGCAACTGAGTCAGGCAAGGCTCTGACGTCTATTCGTGGGCTACCACTTCCGTCATCGGGCGTACGGTCCATGGGACGTTGGTTCGTGTTGACCGTCTATCAATTATGTCATCCAGAACCAGAGGGAAATCGGGGGTTGGGTTGATGAATGAAAAGCAAGTGCCCCAACCGTGAGCAAGTACCGCCTGACTGTCCTGCCCGGCGATGGCACTGGTCGCGAGGTCATTGCCGAGGCCAGACGCATCATCGAGGTATTCGAGGAGCACAGCCCGTTGTCTTTCGACATCACGGAGATTCCGTGCGGTGGACAGTACTTCCTTGAGACCGGCGAGGAGTGGCCCGAGGGATCCTTCGAGCACTGCAGGGACAACTCCGACGCGATTCTCCTTGGTGCCATCGGATGGCCCGGCGCCCGGCTCAGTAACGGTGACTTGGCCGGTGGACAGGTCATACTGGGGCTGCGCTCCGGACTGGACCTGTACGCCAACATCAGGCCGGTCAAACTCTACGATGGCGTCCAGCACAAGGTGCACGGCGTCCACACCAACGTGTGGGACCCCGACCTTGTCGACATGGTGTTCGTCCGCGAGAACACGGAAGGCCTCTACCACAGCCTTCTGCGACGCTCGGCCCAACGCGCGGTCGGTGCCAAGGACGACCCGATTATGATTGACGGTTTTCCCGGCCTCGACGGAGAGGTGTCATGGGACCCGAGGCCGATATCGCGTGCCGGCAGCGAGCGCGTCATCAGATTCGCTTTCGAAATCGCCAAGCGGCGCAAGTCTCGCATGGGCATTCCGCAGAAGGTGACCTGTGTGGATAAGAGCAACGTCCTGCGGGGATGCCGCCTGTTCAGGAAGGTCTTCAACGAGGTATCGGAGCAGTATGAGGACATCGAGTCCAATGAGGCCTATATCGACGCGTTCACCATGTGGTTAGTTCGCGACCCCGAGGACCTAGACGTCGTAGTCCTGCCGAACATGTTCGGTGATATCGCCACCGACCTAGCCTCCGTCCTGCAGGGCGGGATGGGAATGGCAGCCAGCGCCAATATCGGTGATGAGCACATGCTGTTCGAGCCGGTTCACGGCTCGTCTCCCAAGTACGCCGGTATGAACAAGGTCAACCCAATTGCAGCCATCTCCTCGGTCCATTTGATGTTCGACAGCCTCGGAGTTCGACATGGAGACGCTGATGCGATAATGTGCGCCGACATCCTCGAGAAGGCGATAGCCAATCATCTCGCAGACGGTGGCGCTGTGACCTACGACCTTGGAGGAACGGCATCCACCTCTGAGGTCGGCCAGGCCATCGCCGAGCGATGCGCCGTCCTCCTCGCAGAGAAGTTCGCATCTGCTTGATCATTCACCCGCGGAAGCACCTGCGATGATGTCGAGAGCTTCGCTCAAGGCGGCTCGATTGTCCCAGTCGCCCTGCGCCGCATGCCCCGAGACGACCTCATCAACCAAAGCAGTCGCGGCTCTCGTAACCTCGTCCACGATGGTGACCGTGGCCATCCTCGATGTGCGCGAAAGAGGGTTGAGGTCGATGACCACGACCTGCTTGCCCATCTCGACGAGCGCCTCGCACCTATCTCCGTCCTCGAGTGGCACCAGTACGATGTCGGCACTGCCGATGCCGTTTGTGCAGCATATAGCCCGAGCCCCCTCCAGCCCCTCGATGCTGCCATCCGCCCCATCACCCAGCAGGGCGACCGAGCTGACAGCCTTCGCCCAGTCCTCGGACCAGCCGTCAGGGGCCGGCCCACCTGCGACCGAGGCACGCTGCTCCGCCAGCCTCGTCAGCAGTCTGGCGATCCTCTCGGGAGTGCGGTAGTACAGGTTCACCTCAATTGGGCAGCCGACGACGGCTGCGACGCGGATCAGGTCCTCGCCAGCAAGCACCACTGTGTTACCGTTGACCGAGATGACAGGTCGTTCGGCGGTCAGCAGTCTGGCCGACGCCTCGCGAATCGCGCTTCTGGCCGAGTCCGAGGTCTGCTCGCCCAGCAGATAGTCGAAAGCCTCGCCGCGGCCGTGGGCTATCATCGCTGAGTCCGCCAGCAGCCCCTCGGCTGCGGCGTCGACCAGCTTCTGCCTCGCCAGCAGCGAGGAGCGTCGAGGGTGGCTCTCAGGTATCTCGCCCATTCAATCTCCTCCGGCGCCAATCAGCATAGACAGGTCGAGTGGTTCCACGCCGCGGTTCAAAGCGCTCGAGGACACCAGATCGACGCCGCTGGCAGCCCAATCACCCAGTGAGTCGAGGCTCACTCCGCCCGAGCCCTCCAGCACGCAGCGCTGGCGCAAGCCGCGCTCGCTCAGGGCAGTGCCTGCATCAGAAGCGCCCTCAGAGCCCATGTTGTCGAGTAGCAGCACGACTCGCTCGTCGCCTCCCCGTGCGCGCTGCGAGGCGTCCCAGGCGGCTGCTGCGGCGACAGCCTGCTCGACGCTGCGAACCTCGACCACGGTGAACCCGGCATGCTGCTTCATGTCTACCGAGGAGACCATTCGTCTCATCGCTGCGAGCTCGCTCTCGCCTTCGCCCATCTCAGCCGCGATGTCGTTCTCCTTGAGCATCAATGCATCGCTGCGGTCGAGCCTGTGGGTCAGCCCTCCGCCGATGTGAATGGCCCACTTGTCGAGCAGCCCCCATTCGGTCTTGCGAGTGGCTGCGATGCACATCGAGCCGGCTGATTCGGCCCACTGAGTCGTGTTTGAGGCGATTCCGGACAGCCTTCCCAAGAGATTGAGCAGGGTCCGCTCAATTCGGAGAATCTCATTGGCCGGCCCGTGCAGGACCAGTACCGTCCGACCCTCCTCCACAGGGCCACCCTCGCTGGCCCCCCACTCTGCCGAGCACCCTGAGAGGTGCCTTGCAAGCAAGCGCTCGGCCACCGGGCGGCCGCACAGGACGCCCGAAGCCTTCGCCACGACCCTGGCCTCGACGAGCCCGTCGGGCCCATCGCCCCCGCCGTGCTCGTCGGCTACCATTGCATCGACCCACCTGTCGATTGAATCGAGGAAGAGCGGGGTTGGGCCATCCTCCGACCAGAGGAGGGTGGAGCGGTCGTGAGGCAGTGTGGCCACGCCATGACGTGTCACAACCCCGCCTTCAATGGTCCGAAACGACATTTTACCATCCTCCCCCCTGAAACCGGCAGATGCGCAGCGTTGTCATCGGCGGCGGAGTCGCGGGATTGGCAGCAGCGGTCCAACTGGCGGCCGACGGAGCCACTGTGCTGCTAGTCGAGTCGAGGGACACTTTGGGCGGCCGTGTCAGGCTGCGCGACTCCGGGGAGTGGCTCCTTGACCCCGGTCTCCATCTCCTGAGGCGCAAGGGCCCCCTGAACCAGCTGCTGAGGAAACTCCGCGCACCACGTGTACTCGGATCCAAGTGGCCGCAGGATGGGATGCTGGAGATCGGCGGCGACGGCAAGAGCGCCATGACCGCACTCGCCACAATGTCTCTGGGCTCAGAGGAGGTACGCAGGCCGGGCCAACTGGTGATACCGCGAGGCGGCTGGTCGAGCCTGGTCGGCCGACTGATCGTCGGCGCGAACCAGCTCGATGTGATGTTCGATACCGGAAAGAGCGCCGAGTCTATCCTCCTCGGAGCGGACAGGCGAGTCCGCTCCGTTCGCATCGCGGACAACGATGTCGAGTGCGATGCGGTCATCCTCGCGGTCCCACCCGCCGAGAGCGCGAGGCTGCTCGAGTCCGCCGGCCTCGACGCATCGCCGCTCTGGGAGTGCAACGAGCATCGAGTCGCCGCGCTGGACGTAGCGCTCGAGGGCAGGCCGATGCGACCCTACTCCGGCCTGTTCGAGGCTGAGAGCGGCATCATCGCCATCGATGTGACAGCCGATGACAGGGTACCCGAGGGCGCTGAGGCTTCGGAGTGCACCATCCTGCACGCAGTCTGCCTCAAGGGTGATGGGGACGCCGCGCTCGAGGGCATCAAGGAGTTCCTCGACTCGCGCTGCTCAGGGTGGCGAGGGATGGCCGCAGCGCGTCGTTCTACGACCTCAATAATGCTCCATCCATGCTCGCGCAGCGAACGGGTCGGCGGCACCATGTTCCTCGAGAACGGCATAGGACTGGCCGGCTGTCATGTCGAGTCGGAGCACCATCTGAGTGATGCCGCGGTGGATTCCGCGAGGGCCGTGGCCAAGGCCCTCAAGCCCCGTCGATGACGTCGAGACCCGACTCTGCTGCAGCGAGGCACGCCAAGAGGTCGTCCACCGTCGAGCGCACCGTCTTGAGCTTCTCGCCAATGACACGAATCCGCAATTCCGAACTTCCTCCGACATCGACGATCTCGGCGTCGAATGACTCGGGGTCATCGGGCGCCACGGCCGCCAACAGGGCCTCTGCACGCGCTCTGGAGCCAGTCCAGACAATCTCCGCCTCGACCCTGCCCATGAGACTCGGACGACGCATCGCGCTTTCGCTACTGCGGTTGCCAATCTCCGAAAACTCATCAAGGGGAATGGTCCGCATGCGGGACCATGGCGGCCATGTTCACCTCCGAGTCGGTGGCCTCCGGCCACCCTGACAAGATATGCGACTCCATCTCGGACGCGATTGTCGATGCCTGTCTGACAGTCGACCCAAACGCTCGCGTGGCCGTGGAGACGCTCGTGAAGGGCAGAGCCGATGGCTCCGTCATCATCCTCGCTGGAGAGGTCAGCCTGGACGGCGATGCGCCGGACTACGAGGCCATCGCGCGCCAGACCGCCGCCGACATCGGTTACAACGACCACGCCATCGGCATGGACGCCACCTCAATCGAGCTCTGCGATGTCCAACTGCACATCACCACCCAGTCGCCGGACATCAGCCAGGGCGTCGATGGCGGCGACCCGGACTCACAGGGCGCGGGCGACCAAGGCATGATGTTCGGCTATGCCTGCACAGAGACCGAGCAGGACGACGAGCTGCGTGACCGATACTTCCCCGTCGCCGCGGCTCTGGCACAGCGGATCACCCGCCGCTTGGACATCATCCAGCGCAGTGGCGAGATTCCTTGGATGCGCCCCGACGGCAAGAGCATGGTCACAGTGGAGTACGAGGACGGCGCGCCCAACTGCGTCAGGACCGTGGTTGTCGCAGTACAGCACGATGCAGCCCTCAAGGAGCGCTTCGACGACTCCGAGGAAGCCGAGCGTGAGTTCGTCACCGCGCAGGTGCGCGAGCACGTGGTCGAGCATGCGATTCCCGCGCGCTGGCTGCAGCACGGCTACAGGCTGGTAGTCAACGGCACCGGCCGCTTCGCCGACCCGGGTGGCCCGTACTCGGACGCCGGTATCACCGGACGCAAGATAGTCGTCGACGCGTACGGCGGCATGTGCAGGCACGGTGGCGGCGCGTTCAGCGGCAAGGACGCGAGCAAGGTCGACCGCTCAGCGGCCTACTGCGCGCGCTGGGCGGCCAAGCACGTGGTCGCGGCAGGCTTGGCCGAGCACTGTGAGATCCAGGTGGCCTACGTGATCGGTGAGGCCAATCCCGTCAGCCTGCGAGTGGACACTATCGGGACCGGCAAGCTCAGCGACATCGAGTTGAAGGCCCGAGTCTCGGAAGTCTTTGACTTCCGTCCGGCAGCGATTGTCGCGGACCTCGACCTGAAGCGCCCCATCTTCCTAGCCACGGCCACAGGGGGTCACTTCGCGCGCCCCCCGACCGACGATGGGCACTTCTCCTGGGAGCGCATCCACGATGAGCGCATCGATGCCCTCCTCTCCTGACGAAAAACGCTGGAATCGGGCTTTAGCGGACCTGTCCGGCGACCCTACTATGGGTATGCCTGGCTTTGGCCAAGCATGGTTCGACAGCCCGCCCCAACATATGATTGCCCGCCGCTGAGGCGTGTTAGAAACGAGAATACCCGGAAGACGCATCTGACGCTCTTCCTGTCCTTCCTGATGGTAGCCTCTGTGTTCGCGCCCTCGATGTCGACCGACCCCTCCTTCCTCGAACCAGTCGAGAGTCGGCACGACACGGCCAACAACACGCTGAACGACAGCTCCACGCAGACGCTGATGTCGAGCCTCAACACATCGAACCCGGTCGAGGTCACAGGCGTCATGGACAACCAGAGCAGAGTCCATCTGGTGTGGATCGAGAACGGCTCCCAGCCGCTTCTCCAGTACGCTCTGATAGCCACCACTGGCGTCGATGCCGTGCTGATATCCAACACCCTGATCGGCTCCAACAGCTCCTCAGCCATCTCCAGCCCGTCTCTGGTGGTCGACTCTAACAACCGGGCTCACATCGTCTGGGCGATAACCGACCTCGAGATCCTGTACACCCTTATCGACCCCGCTTTGGACGACCGGGACGGCGATTCCGGCGACATCGCCAACATGACGCTGGTCTCCTACACCGTCGCAGACGGCACCGGAGTGCGCGACGACCCCGACATCGCCATCGACTCCTACGACGGGGCTCACGTGGTCTGGGTCGACACCTACGACTCGCAGGGGCTGTACTTCGGCACCCCGCTGATTTACTACACGATGCTGACATACGACTCGTCGGGGAACTTCTCCGTCCAGATCAACAACTCGATCATCACACCGGCACTCGGGTTCAAGGGCAACCCGGCAATATCGATGGGAGCCAACAACACCGTCATCGTGGTCTGGGAGGACACGCGAGGCAGCCTCGTCGAGTACGTCGCGCTGCTCGACTCCTCCGGCTCGATGACCGCGGAGTGGGAGGATATCTGCGCTGTGTTCTACGGTGGCAACCTGACCAGCGGCGAGTACTTCCAGGGAGTCAAGCCGCTGCTCGAGCAGGCCAGCATCACCGTTCTCGAGACTCTTTACGCCATCAGCGGGCAGATGTCCCACGCTGCTACGCACAAGAACTGCGAAGATGGCTACATAATCGGTGGCAGCGGCTCTGAGGGACCCAGAACCTCGTACCTCGGACAGAACTCATCTGACACGACGGGGGGAATCCGCACCCTGGACGCTGTCATGTACAACAACTCCTCACTCACCATCCCGCCAGATTGGGGTTACAACAGCGAGATGTGGGGCCCCGGCTCGACCTGGGCATGCCTGTCTTGGCGGGACAACTCGGGCATGACCCCGGGCAACCCGGCCACGGCCGCTGACCACAAGTGGAATCCCAACGCCACCAAACTGGTCATCCCGGTCTCAGACGAGGGCCCGTACGGCGGCTCGGGCAACGGCTATCAGGCTCAGGAGGCAAACGATTACCAGAGCATCAGCGAGGCCCACGATGCCTGCGTCAGCGCCGGCATCATCCCCATCCCGGTGGCTGGCACCACCTCCTACGGCGCGAGCACGATATGGGCAAATGACACACACGTCCGCTCTCACATGATGGATCTCGCTCAGTGCGCTTCCAACACCACGGGGATACAGGACAGAACCTGTGACGACTCCGCGGTCAACACCACAGATGCGGAAGGCGACATGTTCCTCTACCCGACCGACAACATGGCTAACTTCGAGGGCGACTTCGAGTCGGGCTACCTGACCAACGGCTGGGGCGTGTCCGGGACCTCGATGTGGTACGTGGAAGCGGCCAACAACGGCAACGTCTACTCTCAAGCCAACCTGTGCGATATCGGGGGGACCACAAACAACCCGTCGTTCTACTCTGTGTCGTGCAACTACACGCAACCCGCCGGGGTCACAGCCGACCTGACGGTAACCGTGGACAACTGGGCATCCGAATTCAGCATGGATGTCATTCTACCCGATGGAACAGTTGCTTCATTCAATAGCAGCACTGTCTACAATTACTACAATGGGGTTCTGGTAAGTTTCACCGGCGCAGGGAATTACACAATTTACCTGAATGACACCTACGGCGACGGAGGAACCTCGGTATCGGCTGACTACTCGTACGTCTCTTCGTCCAATCCCCCCTCGACCCCCATCTCAGGTGCGTACTCGGCCAGATCCGGAGATATTTCCGACGGCGACAACACCAATCTGGAGTTCACCGGGGTGCTTTCCAACGGCACCGTCACCTTCGCCTACAACGTCTCGTCGGAGGCGAACTACGACTTCCTGACCTTCTCCATCGACGGCGCTCAGATCGCCCAGTGGTCAGGCTCGCAGAGTGGCAACTTCTCCACTCCGGTCTCACTCGGCCAGCACACTCTGAAGTGGGCCTACGTCAAGGACGGCAGCGTCAGCGCAGGCAGCGACGCTGTCTGGATCGATGATGTCGTCGTCCCGCTCGCTAACTACACCGAGGAGATGCAGGCGCTGGTTCAGTCGATCATCGCTCTCACCTCTGGCACCGGCTCGACAGAAACATTCCTCACCGTACTAAATCCATATTCACTTCTCAACAACCCGCGTACAACCTGGAGGCCTGGCGATTCAGCCACGTCAATTGATCCAGACACCGGCCAGTATGTGGAGGACATCGGACCCGCGCTTGACTACGTCTGGCAGGAAGACGGCAGTGGTTGGGGGACAATAGGCCACTTCGTGCTGGTCAACGACACGCGCCTTACCAATGGCCACGGTTGGAGTTCCAGCCCAGATGTCAACGTGGACGATGATGGCAATATCCACGTCGTCTGGGTAGATGGTCGCTCTACGATTCCCAGCAAGGTCGGCCCGTCGCAGTTGCACTACATGCAGATTGACCTCGACCGCGCTGGTGCACTCGACGGCGAGGCTGATGGCCTAGAAATGAGTCAAGTCGCAGTGGTAACTGATTCAGCTGTAATAGGCTCCGACATGACTTGGGGCTCCAACCCCCGGGTCGACTTCGACAACGACGGCTCGATCCATATCACCTGGTTCGAGTCGATGTCGGGTACCGGTGACGAGAACAGCAGGGTCGAGTTGCGCTGGACCCGCATCGTGTCGCCGCAGTTGGAAGACGGCGAGATGCCACTGGGTCGGACCCTCGAGCAGGCCTATGGGGTCATCAACACCCGCATCATCGCCACCAGCACTGACAACCTGATGGGCGTCTTCGGAACCGGTCTCGACAGCAGCTCCCAGCCAATCGTCAACTTCGACTGGCCCGACAGGGAGATCATCTGGACCACGCCCGACTGCTCCGAGACCTCGTCCTCAGCGGACAGGTGGGACGTCTGCATGTGGTCCGAGAACGTCTACAACATGGTCATCGAGTTGGCCCCCGCCCAGCCAGACGAGATCACCCTAGGGCCCGGCGAGTCCACCAACGTGGAGATGATGCTCCGCGGAATCAGGGTATCGGGTGGCAGTGACATCGTGATCACAGATGCGCATGGCGCCCCGGATGACTGGTTCGTCGACGTCGGCTTCTCGAAGTCGTACCAGTCTACCACGACCCTGATCGAGGGTACCACGAGCGACCTCGACCTGTTCCTGCGCGCTCCGAGCCTGCAGGAGGTCAACGATGACCAGACGTTCCACCTGACCGTCACCGTGACTTCCTCCACCAAGGCCGAGGCTACGACTAGCAAGACCATCTTGGTCAACCTCGTCAACGAGGCCGACTGGAACGACGATGACGGCGACGGCGTCACCGACGACGAGGACGACTGCCAGTTCGGCGAGACCGGCTGGACCTCGGACATCGACACCGACCACGACGGCGACGGCTGCAGAGACGCCTCCGAGGACCTCAACGACGACAACGATGCTTATCCCGACGCCTATGACTCATGCCCGTCCGGCTACATGGGTGAGCACGTCGATCTGGACGCTGACGGGTGCGACGACCTCCACGAGGACCCGGACACCGACGGCGACGGCGTCGAGAACTACCTCGACCTGTGTCCTAACGGCGCGCAGTACTGGGGCTCCTTCGCCGAGGACCACGACGGCGACGGCTGTCGCGACGCCGACGAGGACGACAACGACGACAACGACCCGTACCCCGACGCCGAGGACGACTGCCCCGTGGGCGTCGTGGGGTGGAGCAGCACCATCTTCGACCACGACGGCGACGGCTGCCACGACCTCCAGGAGGACGAGGACGACGACAACGACGGCGTCACCGACGCCGACGACCTCTGCCCGCTGGGCATGACCCTGTGGTTCTCCGATCCGTCGAGCGACTACGACTCAGACGGATGCCACGACGTCGCCGAGGACATGGACATCGACAACGATGGCGTGCTGGGCGAGTTCGATGAGTGCCCGAGGGGCATGCTCGGTTGGATCTCGACCCCGCTCAACGACTGGGACTCCGACGGCTGCAACGACGCCAACGAGGACAGCGACGACGACGGTGACGGCTATTCCGACTTCGAGGACAGCTGCGTGCGCAGCGTGCTAACAGCCGAGTCCCACACCGACCTCGACGGCGACGGCTGCGACGACTACACCGAGGACAACGACCTCGACAACGACGGCATCGAGTCGGCCTTCGACAACTGCGAGGGCGACCCAACCTCGGATTGGGTATCGACTCTCATCACCGACTTCGACAGGGACGGCTGCGACGACGAGACCGAGGACTGGGACGACGACGGCGACAACGTCCTCGACGCCGATGACCAGTGCCCGAACAGCATGACGGTGAACTCGGACTACGACAGGGACGGCTGCGACGACGAGACCGAGGACTGGGACGACGACGGCGACGGGGTGCCGGACTCCGAGGACAGCTGCCCACTGGGCCTAATCAACTGGAACTCCAACTCGGACAACGACATCGACGGCGACGGCTGCATGGACTCGATAGAGGACGACCACGTCTCCGGCAGGATACTACACACGCTGCGCAGCAACGCCTTCATGACGTTGATCATCGGCAGCCTGACGGTCCTGCTGCTAGCAGGAATGGTCCTGTCCTCCCAGAGAGGACGAGGACGGTACGAGCTCGCAGACCAAACCCGGTCTGTCGAGGAATCGATGCGCTCGGGCTCATCCCACGCTCTGAATACACCCGAGAAGGAAGTGCGAGACCTGTCCGACCTCGGTTACTCACCGGAGGTGGCAAGGGCCATCGTGAGGAACGAGGAGAAGGTGCGCAGAGGGAGAAATTGAGCCGAGACGAGCAGCAATGAAGTATTTTCATAACCTCGGGTGAGACTCGATTCTCTGAGGACCTCCTATGAGAGCCGTCAGGGTCGAGTGCGCGATTCCCTCTATCGTGCATGACCCGAGGGCGCGAGCAGCCCTCCAAGCGGTGAGTTGGGACTACCGCGGAGTACTGGACCAGGTAGACGGAAACCTACGCGTGATGTGCGAGTGCATAACCACCGATGCAGGGTGCCCTTCGCCAGGCTTCAGCGTCGGAGGAATCACAGTCGTGGAGATCATCGAAGAGTGGAGCACGGACTATCTGACCCACCACTTGGTGATCCTCGACTTCGATTCTGACTTCCTCGGACGGTTCTTCCATTCTCGCGACCTTACTCTGCTCGCTGGGAGCAATATCACATCGAGCGGGCTGATCATCCAGGTCGCCGGCCGACAGGCCTCCTTGGTGTCCTTCCTCAATGCGCTCAGGAGGGCGATACCCGTCGATCGCATCACCAAGGCCAAGGATTCAGAGGGAATAGTCCAGAAGGGCCCGACCCTGCAGCAGTACAGAATCATCAAGATCGCTCACCGGCACGGTTGGTACGAGGTCCCAAAGAAGATTTCAATCAGGGGGCTCGCCTCCAAGTTGGGTCTGTCCAAGTCGACTGTGGCCGAGCAGTTGGTCAAGGCCGAGAGCGAGATCGTCGGCGGCTTCCTCAAGAAGTCGCGCTGATCACTCGAACGAGTCCAGCGTGGTCTGCCGACTCCTCTTCACGAACCAGCTGTTGCGCAGGTCGTCAGGAGCCGAGACCCTCGGGGCAACGTAGTCGACGGCCTGCTTGAGGGAATCGAACTGCTTCGGGGCCTGCTTCATCGCCTCGCGAACGGTCTCGCGGATCAGCCAGACCCCGACAGGCGCCCAGTAGCCCGGTCCGATGTCTCGCCAGAGCAAGCAGGCGCCGGAGCGCCTCATCGAGTCCATCTGCTCCAGCACTCCCAGTCTAGCAGAGTAGTAGGCTCCGGTGATCCTGTGCGCATACTCGCTGCGCGGCTTGAGGTCCTCCCAGTCTCCCAGCACCTTGCCAGTCCCAGTCCATACCGAGCCCCGCGTCCATGCCTCGAGCATGTGGAAGGCCCAGAGCCCGGGAGTGAGGATGATGTGGAAGATGTTGTCGAGATAAGTCGCCTCGTAGACCAGCACCTTGTCTAGGGAAGGGTGCTCCCTGACTCTCTCCCACAGCCGCTTGCTGAGCATGTCGTCGGTGGCTGTGATGCTCCATCTTGTCGGCACTAGTTTCCTGCTGCCTTCGCGACCCAGCAAGCCCGAGGAGAGCAGGCGGGAAATCTGAGCCTCGCCGATCGAGGCCTCTGTCAGCTCATCCATGGCATCGACAGCAAGCAGGTCGTCCTCGTTGGCCACCGCATCGACCTTCCTCGGAATGCTGACATGGCCCACCACCTCAGCCCGTAGGACCTCGCCTGAGGGTCCTAGGGGGGTGCTCATGCTGTCGAACGTCGGATTCATGCCCACCATGATGGGCTTGGCGAAGTCCAGCTCGATGTCGACGCTGCTCTCGGCCATGGCTATCTGCTGCGTCGTCTCTAGCATGGCGTCGGGCGAGCGTGGGCTCTCCACCGACATCGCGCTCCCACCGGTGATTAGGTTGGCGTGACGAGCAGCGACCTCCTCCAGTGGCCTTCCGAAGAGGTCGGCTGGGTCGCCGCTCACCAGCGGGGCGGCATCCGCATCCTCGTCAGCCAGCCATGCGGCGCTGGGGCCGGTCCGCACCTTGGGATAACCGTACCTCCCTACGAACAGCGAGGGCGGGCTCGGGCCGACCAACTCGCTCACCGAACTCGTCGCGGCCGCCGGCAACCTGCCCCGGATGTCAGCGAGCAGGGGACAGGGGGAGATTCCGCACATTCCTCGAGTGCCGCGACACTCGATGCATTCCGGGAACATCGGGGGGCAATCGCAATCGAACGCTCTTAGCGATACTGCTCTGCGAACGGGAACGGGTTGATATTCAAAGAGGTAGGATATCTCGGGTCGAACGGAGCGAGCGCATGGCGAAGATTCCCGCGACCATCCTCCAGCATTTCATCGGTCTGTCCGACTACGAGCGCAAGCTCGCCGTGGACAAGGCCGCCCGTGATTTGGGGATGACCGTCGAGGGGATCGAAGCCGAGATAGAGAACTTCCAGAGCGGTGGCTTCAATCAGAATCAACCCGCCGCCGCCCCTAAACGAGAGTCCAAGTTCAAGGAGCCGAACAAGAAGAAGGAAGGCAGCCCCGACTTCATCGAGGACTCGCACAAATACCGATTCAGGTACGACCCCAGCCACACCGGCAAGGCACGTCAGGAGAGGGCCACACAGGCCATAGTCTGCCCTCACTGCAACTCCGCGCTGGGCATCCCCGACACCCGCCCAATCAGGGTGACGTGCCCCGCATGCATGATGGACACGACATTCGAGTCGTGATCAGACGCCCCAGAACCTGTTCTCCCCGCTGACGCCCTCTTCCTCCGTGACGGACTGCACTGCGGTCCTCAGCAGGTAGTACAGGATGATTGTGAACACAGGCATCCCCCAGGTGTCGGAGACGCTCTGGTAGTCGAGGCTGTAGTCGGCGCCCCCCATCTCGATGAGGATGACCACCAAGGTCGCCTTGGCGAAGGTGTAGACCACAATGCCCAGCCCGAGCAGCAACAGGCTGCGTCCGGTGAAGCTCCCCTCCTTCCAGCGCAGCACACCCAGGGACAGGGCGAAGGAGAACGCCGAGACGACGATCCACGTCAGAGCCTCGTTGACTGCGATGGCCCATACCGTGAGATCGCTGTTCACTGCGTCCACGTTGAAATCAGCGAGGGCCAGCCAAGCGACGTAGGCGTCGATTTCGGTGCTCGAGGCAGTGAACACCTGGTACGCTGTGAGTACCGCCAGCAGCACGGAGACGATGGACAGCCCCCACAGCAGGGACGACCATATCCCCCCGGTCGCACTGTCCCTCATGTCGATCATCAGGCGCTCCAGCTGCTGCTCCCAGCCAAGCCCCTTGGCTAGGAGCCAGATACCGATGAACAGCGGCATGGCGCCGATCAGCGCCCCGCCTCCGGGGATGATCAGGCCGAGGCCGATGATCATCAGGAAGACGGCCACCGGAACGAGCAGTTTGGCCCGCCAACGCGGGTCGTCAATCGCCTTGGCGACATAGTAGTACGTGCTCTCGATGCCCTTCGACTGCCTTACGATGATCTTCTCGACGTGGTCGACCCGCACCCTTGAGGTGATGATCGGAAGCGAAGCCTCGTCGTCGGCCCCGTCGGTGACCAGCACGGCCGAGTCGGGCTGGAACTCCTGGATAATCTCGTCCAGTTGCATCGCGATGGCCCGGTCGCTGCGCGGCCCGACCCTTACATCGCCGGTCAGCAGGGCGATTTCGATCTCATCGTTGCCCTGCGCGTTCTCGACCAGCCTGTCGTGGTGGCGCAGAGCCCCCAGGATCGCGTTGGTGTCCGACTCCTCGGGATCCGCGATGCCCAGACGCAAGGCCGCTGTCAAAGTGGCCTTGCGACCGATGACCGGACCGCGGATGCCGGCTTTGACCCCGAGGTCGTTGTCCCTGTCAACCGTGAGTACGAGAGTTCTCACCATGCCTATTCATCCGATGTGAACCGCGATAGGATGCAGGCCCATATCAAGAATTGGCCGCCTTGGGCTCGTCCGACTCGACTTCAGGCTCCTCCTCGGGTCGCGAGCCCTCCCGATACCGGCTGCGCTGCTTCACCCTGAGGTACTTCAGTGGATGCGTCATCCACTCTTGGTCGCACAGCCTGTCGTCACCGGGCTGGACGGGACACCTCGCTCCCGTCTTCAGCGCGGCGCAGCCGTGCGGAGTGTAGCCCCGCTCGTAGATCTGGTTCACTTGGTAGGAGGTCGTGTCCGCGCTGTAGTCGGGAGCGTTGTCGAAGAACGAGCAGGCTTGCTCCTGAGACATGCCGATGGCCCTCGAGAAGGCCGCGAGGAAGACCCGTCCGACGTGATTCACATTGACTCCCTGATTCAGCTCGGAGATGGCGGACTCGAAGCACGGCGGCCAGTCCTCGCGCACCGCGGCAGTCATCGGCATCTCGGCTTCGACGCGCTCAGACAGCAGGCCGGTGATGCGCTCGACGGGATCTGCGAACAGGGCGGCGAACTCCTCGCTCATCTTGTCCATGCGCTCGACGCAGGATTCGCTGAGGTTCTCGCGGATCCTCTCCTTCAGCAGCCTCGCAGTACGCTGTCTGCTGTTCTCCCCTGCGCCTGGGCTCATACACACCCAGCCTCCCCTCACCGGCCTGTTCGCCAAGTGCCAGTAAGTGCCGGAGATCCGAGGGCACAGCTCGATGAAGTCCGCCATCGGTATCCAGAACACGGAATCGTCCCCTCTGCCGTTCCTCTGCTCCCTAATGTCGGAGAAGTACGAGCGCGCAAGAAGCTCGAAGTTGCCCGAGTCCATGCCGAACAGCTGGTCAGCCCGTGTCGCCTCGCCCTCGATCCAGCGCGCCAGCAGCCTCTCGTTGAACGAGGCGCACACCACGAGCATGGCGTGCAGGAACGACAGGACCTCGGTCATCCGGCCGACTTCGGTCGAGAGGTCGACGGTGGTCGCTATGTCGGCGCCGTCCTTGTGCATCACGCTCTCGAGCAGACGCAGCCTGCCTCGGGTTCGGACGTCCTCCAGCCAAGGCGCCTCGATGAGGTCCTCGACGGTGATTCCGTTGCTCTCCAGAACTTGGCGCATGTGTTCGCGGCCTTGAGGCAGGAAGGGGTAGCGAGCCAGCAGGACCTCGTCCTCGATGTCCGGCAGCGCTAGAGGCATCGGCATGGGTAGCACAGTGGACCGCGAGGGTTCTTCAACACTCACCGAGTCCTTCCACTGGAGCGAGCGCATGATAGACAGGCCGACCGACCTGCTTCCGGTCGATGCCGCGTTAGTGGCCATCCAATCAGATGTCCGCGTCCACTTCGGTTGGGCGCTGGACGCCGATGCGAGCAGCGCCGAGGCCCTGCTCGCGACGGTCGAGGAGTCGTTCGTCGAGGCATGGTCGCGGCCACGGCGCGCGGCCTCTGTGGCCAATCTGCGGCGCAGACTCGTCCTCAGGGAGGCCGAGGTCGCGATTCTCGGAGCGGCGGTGGAGGCCGAGGACCTGCTTAGCGTCCTTGAGCGCCCAGCGCTGCTGGTCGCAGCCGACGGCGCGGCGGGAGTCCTCTCCACGCTACCCGACTCGACGGCAGAGCGCGCTTGGTCACGCTTGGCCTGCATCGTCAGCGACGGCGATGGCGGCGACGGCACCACGGCCGCGGTCAAGCGCGGAATACCGGTGATTCTGCACGCTCACGGCGACAATGTGCCCGAGTGGGGCTCGCTGCTGGAACTCGCAGCCTCGACTTCAACCCCCTCGCCACTGGTGCTGACTCATCAGACCCCGGGCGAGATTCCCGGCATGCACAATCCAGGGGGTTTCACCGACGGCGACCGTGCAGCTTGTTTCGTCCGCTCGCTGGGGGTCCCTGCGGCGTCGATTACCATGCTTGGGACGAGGTCTGACGCGGTCGGGCGGTGGTCGGGCGCCACTGACGCGGAGAACAAGTTGGCTAAGCTGCAGTGGATGGACAAGGTCCTAGGGACCTTGGATCTGGAATACTAGACGAAGTCGTTCAGGGTCATCACGGTGACCGTGTCGTCGTTGAACAGCGAGTCGGCGCTGTCGGTCATCCACTCCACACGTTGCTTGGTGTAGGTGTCGACGCCGTATTTCTCGATGACCTCGCGGGTGATTTTGATGTATTTGCGAACGGCTCCTTCGGAGACCGTCAGAACGACATTGCCCCCGCACAGAGTACTCTCGTCACCCCTCGCCCCGGACAGCCCCCCGGATGTCGCGAGGTTCTGTATGCACTTGCCCGCCAGTGGGATCCTCCGATAGGAGTGGGCGCACTTCACGCAGCGCACCTTCTGTCTCGTGAAAGCCATCAGGTTACCGCGCAGGTCGGGGAGGAAGTGCGATTCGATGACCTGTGAGGCCACGCGCTGCACGCTGACCGCTCTGAGTTGCTGGCCTAGCGCCAACTGCGCCAGCATCTTGTCCTCCATTGTCTCGAGCGTTTTGTAGGCCGAGTTCACCGGGCCGGCGTCCAGCCGGCCCGAGTCGTGCGTCCAGCCGTAACCACGTATCTCGCCGACCGAGCCGACTCGGTCGGCGACTAGGTCGACCAAGGGCTCGACCTCGCTGGGGTGCGGCTGTGACTTGGTCGCCTCATAGAAGGCGCGCGTGTAGGCCCATGAGCAGTCGACGTTGAGCGCCTCCTTGTCGATCTCCTTCGGATTGATTCGTGTGCTGAGAACCAGCGGGGCGTCCATCTGGCCGCCGCGCCCCGCGGGCAGGATTGACTTGGAGAAGTTGAGCAGACCGTCGAGCAGCATCATCAGACCGTCCTCGTCGCCGTCGCAGTTGCGGCGCTTGGCGGCGTGGAACAGAGGGTGGGCGTAGCCAGCGGAGGCAGTGGTCCACCCGATGATTCTGCAGAGCACCCCTCCAGATGTGTGGGGCGAGAGACCAATCGCGAGGTGGCCGATTAGATCCCTCTCGTCGCCGACCTCGTAGAATGCCTGCATCCCATAGAAACGAACCAGCAGGTCGTCGACGAAGCCACAGACGGCGAGCAGTTGCCCTTTCGCAGCGATCGATGGGACGAAGTCCTGGGGTAGCAGCTCCAGCAGTTGCTCGTCTGAGGATAGCTCCTCTCCGAAGATGTCGTGCTTGTAGCCCAGATCGAGCAGCGTCTTCCAGGGGGTCCCTATCTCGCTCGGTCTGAAGTGAGTCATCGGGACATCGCTCATGTCGTAGCGCGAGGTCCCGTCGCGGAACACCGAGATACCGTGCTTGGCGCGCAGGATCCCCTTCTCTATCGGTTCGGGCGTCTGTCCGATGGAGATCAGTCCTTTGACAGCCTTGATCCTGACGGGTATCCTGTCCAGCCCGAGCGCGCGCCTCTTGACTTCGATAATCTCAGCGAGCGGGACGCTCGTACGCAGGCCCAATCTGCGCCTCATGTGGCCACCGCGACGCTTCTTCACTCGCGTCCTGCCTCCGCACTCTACGGCCTCACCTGCAGTCAGACGGTTGTGGCACCTGAGGTGCGGCGAGTCCCTTCCGCACTTGTCGCAGATTCTTGGCCCCATATCGACGCGGATTATCCCCTTGCTGGCGGCCTGTCCCAGCAGACGCTGGGGCCCACCGTTCTCCCCGATGGGGTACAGAGCGTGCACCAACGGCTTCATCTGACGGGCACCGGCCTTCTCGGGCCTGCCCATCCGGGACCCGACTCTGCACGGCGCGGAGTCCTCCCAACGCAGGTCGGACAGCCGTCTTGCCAGCCACAGCGAGCGCTCGACGCTGTGTTCGTCTATCAGTGTGAGTGCAGCCCGCAGGGCTGCGGGGTCGTCCGGACCAGGGTCCTCGATCTCCTCCACGGCCTCTCTCCCAGCCGCTTCGGTCTCCTGGATGCCGAGTCCTTCCTGCCTGGCGGCGGTCTCGGTCTTCATCCTGACCACAGCGCGGCGCCCCTCCAACTCCTCCTGACGAGCCTTCTCCTGAGCGATTACGTCGGTGGCCGCTCGAATCCTACTCACTCTGTCCTCGATGTGCGGGCCAGCCTCGGTGGCGACGCGGATTGCGTTGTCATGGAACTCCAGACCGAGTCCCTCTACCAAGCCCTCCCAGTGGGTGGGGATCACCATGTCCTCGCCTTCGTGGTGGTGCTCGACGCCCAGAGTCATCAGGGCTGACTTGAGGATGCCATGGCTGTGGACCTCGGTCCAGCGCGGCCACACTCCCGTCGAAGGTGCCGGCAGGCCGATGTCCTCGATGTGGGTCTCAGGAGCCCAATCCCGGGCGGCTCCGTGCAGACGGACCCTCCCCTCTTCGACAGTAGAGGCTACCAGTGCCTCGATGACAGCGGGCGCGAATGATATCGGCATGTCGGACCACCACAGGTTCCACGGCGTCGGGACGGCGGTCCCGAACTCCTGAGCCAGCGCACGCGCCTGCTCCCAGTCCAGCTCCATGTCGCGCAGGCACAGGTACCAGTCACGCCGCCGCCAGTTGCGCTCGAGCGCGCTCTCCCCGCCTCTCTCTATGGCACCGTTGAACGGGATGCCGGGGGGCAGGCTCTCCCGGCTGGCTCCGAGCAGCTCGGCGAATCTGTCGACCTTCTCAGGGTGGTCCAGCGCGTCGGCTAGGTCGGCCGCCCACCAGTCACGGTTGTAGGCCGATGGAACGAGGTCCTTGTTATTCTCGAGGAACTCGCCGAAGCCGGAGAGGATCTCACCCGAGTCCCAGATGCTGAGCACCCTGTGCGAGCACTCGCGCCACTCCTCGATGGTGAAGATCCTCTGGAAGGTCCCGTCCTCAAGCAGCACAGTTGGCCCGTCGATGTCGATGCAGGGCGTCACCGCGCAGGCCTTGCCCGGTCTCTCGACCTTCATCTGAGTGCCAACCGACAGGAATCCCCCTAGGGCTTCCATCGAGACCGGGTTCACTCCTGCTGCGGCCAGCCCAGAGGCGCGGCTCCTGCCGTACCTCAGTCTGAACCCGCCCGGCTCTCCCGGCTCGCCGAAGACGGGCCTGCCGGCGATGATGTCCTCCATGTAGCGGGTGACCTTGGAAATCTCCCTCTTCTTGAGCCCATCTTCGCCTTCGTCGTTGCCCTTGCCCTTGCCGACGAACTGGGCTACGAAGTCCCAGCCGGGTACATCGAGCCTCTCGGTGTGCCTGAGGATCTTCGGTGCCTTGAGGCACAGCCCCTCGCCGATTACCAGCAAGACGCCGCCGCGTATCCTGGTTCGCGGCGAGCCGTTCGAGTTGATGATGTTGCGGACCTCCTTGTAGCCCGCGCACTCCAGGCGCTCGGTCTCCTCGCCGTTGATCATCACGGGGCAGGCCCTCACGATGACTTCGATCTCCTCGGGAGGTGGCTTGTACTGCAGACTGACCCTGTAGAGGCCGAACTCCTCCTTGACTCGCTCTACCTCTGGAGTCGTGGGAACGTACCTGCCGATGCCTAGCTCCGTGCGGATCATGTCGCCGATCAGCACGCCGAGCGCCTGGGCGGTCCCGCCGGCCGCTCGGATCGGTCCGGCGTAGTCGATCGAGAGGAACTCCGAGCCGTCGGCGTTGTTCATGATTCGGACTCCGCCGATGCCTTCGAGCGGTGCTACCAGCACCGCCTCGGTCAGCACCGCGAGGCCGACCCTCAGACCCGAGTCGATGGCCTTCTCGATATCGCTGGTCTTCGCGTGCATCCTCCTTGCGACATCGAGGGCGATCTCGATCGCCGCGTCCTCGCGCTCGGAGGTATTGAGCAGGTTGCGCAGGTCGTCCTCTATGTTCAGTCCATGCAGGTAATCTGCCTCGAGCAGCTTCTGAGTGCGACTGGCTAGGTCAGCGGCGCGAGGAATCTCGATCTCGTCCGAGAAGTCAAGGCCCTTGGCCTTAGCCGCCGCAGCAATCCGGTAGACCTCTTCGGCGCGCCGGTCCAACCAGCTCTGGTAAGCCTCGCGCTCAGCGCTAAGGCGAGCCTCGTCGTATACCGCCATCTGCCGCTTATCTCCGCCCATCTCGCACACGCTCCGCTGTCGAGCATCCTGACACTGAAAGAGGCCGTCCAAGAACATTCACCGTAATGACTGCCAATCGGGCTGTTCGCAGTGCGAACCTTCATCCGACCCCCACTGAGCCGAAGTGAAGGAGGAAGATGGCGTCAACCACTGCGGATGAAGCGAGGTCGAGGCTCGTCGGCAAGGTCCGTGACTTGGCCTATCTGCATTCCCCCGATGAGCCGTTCACTCTCGCCAGCGGCCGTCAGAGCGCCCACTTCTTCGACATGAAGCCGGTCATGATGGACCCCGACTCTGCCCACCTGCTGGGCGTGCTCATCCACGCCGAGATCGACGATATCGGTGGCGTGGATGCGGTCGGTGGCCTCGAACTCGGCGCGGTGCCACTCACAGGCATCGCCATCGCCAAGGCTCGCATAGGCTCGAGCCTGCGAGGATTCCTAGTACGAAAGGAGCCCAAGGGGCGCGGCGGGCGCAAGACCGGCAACCCGCCGGGAATCGAGGGCTCGAGCCTCGCTGCCGGCGACAGGGTGGTGCTGCTCGAGGACGTCACCACTACCGGCAACTCGGCGCTGCAGGCTGCTGCCAGACTCACCGAGATGGGTTGCGAGGTCGCGGCCTGCATCACCATACTCGACCGCGAGGAGGGCGGGGCGCAGGCCTTCGCCGAGGCCGGCATCGAGCTCAGGCCGCTGCTGCTGAGGTCGGACGTGGCGGGTGAGTGAGTGAGCCAGCACGAGATCGACCCCACTGGCGAGCCCTACCACCCCGAGAAGATCGACAGGAAGGAGTACGTGGGCGCGGCAGCGTACTTCGAGCTGGACCTGCGTGCGGGAGTGGTCATCGAGGTCGAGGAGTTCCCCGAGATGCGCAAGCCGTCGTACAAGTTCCACGTCGACTTCGGGCCGGTGATGGGGAAATTGTGGAGCTCGGCCCAGATAACCAACTACTCGCGCGCCCAGCTGATGGGCCGCACTGTGGTGGGCGCGCTCAACCTCGGCGACAAGACCCTGCCAAGCGGCTTCGTCTCGCAGTTCCTCGTGCTCGGTGCGATCGACCCCGACGGCACGGTGCGCCTGCTCGAGCTGCCCGAAGGCGTACTGCCCGGCTCCATGGTCGCCTGATCACTCCGGCTGGTGCATGTAGCAGTATTCAGTGCCGCGATAAGTGACCCTTCTACACTTCTTCAAAGCCGGGGGCATCCCACGCTTCTCAACATGCATGCAATTCTCCGTTCCAGCCGCCGATCGAATTCTCTCTTTGGACGCCTTCTTCTCGGCAATATTTGCTTGTATCCGGGCTACATGCGCTGCACTCGCGCCCTCGATTAACGAGTTTCGTGCAATGCCCAATTCGTCACCATCGAACCAGAATGTCCCACACTCTCGACACCCATCGACTACCATGGTTTCTCCTATATTCTGCTCATATTCACCTTTGGACTTCCTCTTTGAGGCTTCAGCAGCTGCTGCAACTATGGCGAGTACAACGATACCGGCAATTATTGCACCACCACCACCGCCACCGCCTAAGTGCATGCCTCCACCACCACCTCTTTCGATTACGTAGGCAACCCTGAACTCTAGCATCACACCCTCGCAATTAGGGCACTTCAGAGAGCACTCCTCACCACTCTCAAGAAGCTCGTTTAGACCCTCAACGTGCTTCGAAAGCCTAGTCTCCATCGCCTTTGAATCTAGCACTGCACCCCTGCATTCTTTGCAAACATAGTACCCGCCTTTGTTGTCTACCCATCTGTAACTGAGCAGACCGCATCCCCGGGGGCATTGGAGCTTTTCGATATCAGCTATCTGGGTCCTGTGCTGCCTGCAGAATAGAAGGCCCTCCAACGCCATCCTAGAGCAGGGTTTGCCAGCGGGGTTCTTGCCCATGCAGATACTCACAGTTGGGTCCTGAGTCCTGTGATTCTTGCAGTAATCGGAATTGTACATGGCGGGGCGCCCACAAACCTCTCCATTCTCATCTATGCCCTTGCACTTTGCCATTCAATCACTCCCGTTGGTGTCTGTAGCAGTAGCCTGACTTGCGAAAAACCATCCTGCGGCACCTTTTGACAGTCTTCCCGTCAATGTGTAGGCAGTGGGTCTGCGATTTCAGGTACTCTTCGCGCTGAGCACTCTTTGACTCCGCATCCTTCACCCCCTCGGCGAAAGAATCGACAACATCCCAAGGCCCCCCTGCCGCCGTCTTCTTTTCCTTCTCAGTCCATTCCTTTCTTTCTGTGCGAGCATCGGAATCGGCGAACTGAAGGGCACCCATCTCCTTTTTGCATTCCTTGCAGACTAGCAGACCTTCCTCCTCATCGTCTGAAATCAATTCGTAACCGGCTGCTGCCGGGAGGAATCCTTCAGCCACAGCCCCTTCAGTGACGACGAGGAGACCGATACCAAGCACGACTCCCGCCACCATCAACGCACCGCCACCTAGGGTCTTCACGTATTGCGCGGCCGGATCTTGACCCGCCGACCTGCATGTGGTGCAGATGGGAGCCTCGCACCCCGCCCTCTGGCAAGTCCAACCAATCGTCTCGTCCTCGAGGCCGCAGCGGCTGCAGGCCCCCTTCTCAAGTCCGGTCTCCGGGGCCACGGTAATGGCAAGGATCCCGCCTCCCAGGATCACCAGAAGTGATGTGATGGACCAGCAGGCACCCGAACCTGCACCCAGCAACATCAACCCGAGTGATGCTAGGAAAATCCCCGCGACCCTCCTCGACTTCACTGAGGAACTCGAGTCGTCGACAACCGCCGTTATCTTGTCAGCGCTATCCTCCATCTCCACCTTACGCAGCTTCGGCTTGATGCCGTTCAGGGTGTCGAGCTCGCCTGCATCGAACCAGATGGTGGCGCAGTCCCCGCAGATGTCTATCTTCACATCGTGCTCGCTCGCTCGGTCCTCTGATCCGAATGGTTTGGGCACTGCTATTTCCATCATCGTAGAGGGGCAAACCGGGCAGCTGCGCCCCTCTGGGTGCTTGAACCCCGCGTTCTCGATTTTCTCCCGTACTTCGTCAGGAACGATTCCTTGCATCGTCTTGGCCTGTACTGCGAGGCCCCAGCACTTGATGCAGACCAGCAAGTCGACGCCATCTACTTCCTCGGCTGACTCCACCCTGAGTTTCGTCGAGCACTTGGGGCAGTCGTAGTCGCTAAGGGTACTCACATTGGGCCAGTTCCGGACACCATCATTAGGGTTAGGGCGACACACATATGCTCTTGTGCCTGTGAGCGTTCCCGAGTCCATGCCTACTGTAGTCAAGATGACAACCAGCGCCGGAGAGATACTGATCGCACTGTACACCGAGGACTGCCCGGAGACCACGGGGAACTTCCTCAAGCTCGTCGATGCCGGGTTCTACAATGGCCAGCACTTCCACCGCGTCATCAAGGATTTCATGATCCAAGGAGGCTGCCCGCGCTCGAGGGACCCGGACAGCCGAGCCGCTGGTACTGGGGGGCCTGGGTGGAAGATTCCGTGCGAGCCCTCAGCCCTCGCCAAGCGACACGACCGTCCCGGGCTGTTCTCGATGGCCAACGCGGGCCGCAACACCGGCGGCTCGCAGTTCTTCCTCACCACCGTGCCCACACCGTGGCTCGATGGCAACCACGCAGTCTTCGGAGAGGTCATCGAGGGTATGGAGAACGTGTACCGAATCGAGAATTGCGACATCAAGCCAGGTGACCGGCCCTATGACCCACAGCAAATCGTCAGTGTCGAGCGAATCTAGCTGCCATATCGTGAATAGTCATCAAACAATACGATGCACTGCGACTCGACAGCCTGACTTTATTAATAACCAATTAACGCGCTGCGAAATATGGCCAAACACCGTGCCGGAGACCGCAGGATAGTCAGTATAAGCATACCAGAGGACCTCGCTAAGAGGCTCGACAGGAGAGTCGGCAAGGGACGCGAGAAGGGACGCTCTGCAACCATCTCGAGAATGATACAGGAATCCCTCGATTCGGAGGCGGATGAGCGTTCTGAGGAGCCTAGGGCCGCAGCTCGCAGCGCGAGGGCCCAACCAGACGCAATCAGGGTCGAAAAGGACACGATGGGGGAGGTCGAGGTCCCTGCAGACAGGTACTACGGGGCCCAGACGGCACGATCACTGCTCAATTTCGACATCGGCGAGGACACGATGCCGCGTTCGGTGATACGCGCCTTTGGGGTTCTCAAGCAGGCTGCGGCCAAGACCAATGTCGAACTGGGCCAGATGGATTCCAACATCGGCTCGCTGATCTCCTCAGCCTGCGACGAGGTCATCTCGGGCTCCTTGGACCAGCACTTCCCGCTCAGGGTCTGGCAGACGGGCTCGGGGACCCAGACCAACATGAACGCCAACGAGGTCATCGCCAACCGTGCGATCGAGATCTCAGGCGGCTCCGTAGGCAGCAAGACCCCGGTACACCCGAACGACCACGTCAACCGCGCCCAGTCAAGCAACGACACCTTCCCGACCGCCATGCACATCGCTGCCGCAGAGGAGGTCAGCCATCGATTATTGCCCGCAGTACGCCATTTGCGCAGCGCTCTGGCAAGCAAGGCGAGGGACTTCAGGAGCATCGTCAAGATCGGCAGGACCCACCTCATGGACGCCGTCCCACTCACCTTGGGGCAAGAGTTCAGTGGCTATGTCTCAATGCTCGATGCCAACATCAGCCGCATCGAGAGCGCTATGGGGGACCTGCTCGAGTTGGCGCTCGGGGGAACCGCGGTCGGCACCGGCCTCAACACCCACCCTGAGTTCGCAGACACGGCCGCGGGCCACATCGCCGAGAAGACCGGACTGGCTTTCGTCAGCGCCGAGAACAAGTTCGCGCAGCTCGCCGCCCACGATGCGCTGGTGGCCGCCTCAGGGGCGCTGAACACCCTAGCGACCTCGCTGATGAAGATCGCGAACGACGTCAGGTGGCTCGGCTCGGGGCCACGCTGCGGCTTCGGGGAACTCTCACTACCGGCCAACGAGCCGGGCTCGAGCATCATGCCGGGCAAGGTCAACCCAACGCAGGCCGAGGCGATGACGATGGTGTGCTGCCAGGTGATGGGCAACCACACCGCCATCTCGGTCGGAGGCAGTCAGGGCAATTTTGAGCTCAATGTGTACAAGCCGATGATGATCCACAACTTCCTGCACAGCGTCCGCCTGCTCTCAGACACCTGCCGCTCGTTCACCGACAAGTGCGTGGTAGGTCTGGAAGCCAATGAGGACAGGATCGCCGCGCACTTGGAGAACTCGCTGATGCTGGTCACCGCGCTCAACCCGCACATTGGCTACGACAACGCCGCGAAGATTGCGAAGAACGCCCATGCCAAGGGGACCACGCTGCGCGAGAGCGCACTCGAACTGGGTCTTCTGAGCGACGAGCAATTCACTCAGTGGGTCAGGGCCGGGGACATGGTCGGGCCACACGACTGACGGTGATTTTCTCAGCCTTCCGAAACCGTCTCAAGCGGAGCGAAACGCTCCGCAATGATTGTAACGCTGACAAGGTGGGCCGATGACGTACTTGGCGGTACAGGTGGGAGCAGCAGGGGGTTCCGCACATGGGGGAGCTTCCCCCCCTGCATACTCCGCAGGGTCCGGGTGTCCCCCGGGCCCTAAGGCCCGGGCTTCCCCGGGTAGACTCCTCCGCTTCCTTCCCCTTCCTCCCCCTTCCTTGCGTCCAGTTCTCTCCGGTTCTCTCCACTTCGTCGCGCTCCGCTTCCTTCCCCTTCCTCCCCCTTCCTTGCGTCCAGTTCTCTCCGGTTCTCTCCACTTCGCTCATCTTCTCTCTCCAAGGGCGTTTCCCCCCCCTTCGCGTTCTCCGCTTCCTTCCCCTTCCTCCCCCTTCCTTGCGTCCAGTTCTCTCCGGTTCTCTCCACGGTCCGATACAGCTTCCTCCACGGATCTCTCCGCCCTCGTTCACTCGTGTTCCTCCTCCGCTTCCTTCCCGTTCTTCCCCTTCCTTGCGTCCGGTTCCCGTCGGTCTCTCCACTTCGTTCTCCACGCCGCCTCCAGGTTCGTCTCCTCCCCCTTCCGCGCGTATCTCTTCGGGATGGTTCCTCTGCCTCGGTTGTGTTTTCCCCTTCCTTCCCCTTCCTTGCGTCCAGTTCTCTCCAGTTCGGTTACGTTTTCCTCAGCTTCCCCCTCCGCTTCCTCCAGCTTCCTTTCCCCTTCCTCCCCCTTCCTTTCGTCCAGTTCTCTCCGGTTCTCTCCACTCTCGTCCGCTTCGGCTCTCCCGCCGTCTTCCCGCCTACAGGCGTTCCGACTCTTCCCCGTTCTCTTTCCAGATCCCGGGTTCCGCCGCCCCTTTCTCGGGGCTTCGTTCTGTGGCCCGCGGGTCGCGCCGAAGCGCCCCCACACCACTCCAAAGAAGCGGCAAAGATGACAGGGCAGGTGTACCCACTTAAACCTTTTCAAACAGACCCGCAGTCCACCGGAAACAGGGGTACCCAACTGTTAATTTCTATTGAATTCAAGAGCCGCGAAGCTGCCTCAGACGCTCCATCAGGCGCTCCCGATTCTCATCGTCAGAGGCAGGCACGGGCGATTCCTTCACGCGCCTTGTAAGGACCCCTGCCTCGATCAGGTGAATTCGCCCCCTGGAGTCCCCTAGGACGACTTTACCTGCGCTCGCTTGGATGTGCCTTGTCCTATGGCCGTGGTCGAACTCCAGCAGGGAGCCGCCGCCGTCTGGGTCGAGGACCGATATTCTCACCCCGTCTCCTTTCCACGAGGATACCCAGACGGCTTCGCCCTCGGATGTCGAGGGCCCCATCGAGAGCGAGTCCACCGAGCCGGCCGCCGTCGTGGTCCAACCCCGGCTCGAGACGACTTGGCCCGATTCCTGACCGGCGATCCAATCGTCGCCGTGGCCGGTGATGGCACGAACCGGCGACGACCCCTCGCCTGCGGTCTTCGCGTCGGAGCCGACGATCGTACTGACGCTTCCGTCGGAGTGGCCAATCAGGAACCGACCGCTCGAACCGCAGGCTCCGACTGTGACGGGGCTGTCACCCTCGATCTGGTGATGCTCAGGCTCCTCACCGCTTCGGATTCTCAGGAACCCGCAGCGGGGTCTGCCGAGACCGAGCAGGACGCCCCCGTCTTCGTGCAGTCCGAAGTGCCAAGCGCGTTCAGGCACAGTCCAGCGCTCCTGCAGCTCCCCCATTCCGTCGAATCTCCAGACAGTCGACTCGGTGTAGTCGGAAACCTCGATCTCATAGACCGAGGACACAGCCCAGACGCTGCCGTCCCATGCTTGGACGTAGTCGCTCGCCCCCTCGAGCCCCCGACTCCAGAGAATCTCGCCAGTATCCAGGTCAATCGCGTGCAGGCTGGCTGAGGCCGAGGCGTAGACACGACCGCCGTCGATGGCGAGGTCGGACAATGGCCCGTCGACCTCGACCCTCCAGCGCTCGGTGCCGGATTCGACTGACCAGCATATCAGCTCTCCTTCTTGCGAGCCAGCCAGCAGGTCGTCGTCGGCAATGCGCAGCAAGGTGCAGGCGCTGCCGAGGTTGCGCACCAGCGATGCGAGCCCCTCCAAGGTATGGCCGCCCATGGCTCCACACCCCGATGCTCCGCTATCGGGCTTTCGCGTAGGCAAGTCGCTCAGGCAGTGACGCCATAGAGCCGCTCGACTTTGTCTTGCAGATACTCGACGAAAGCGTCGGGGGAGGGCGGCGAGCCGGTCGCCTCCTCGATGAGGTCGGCTGGCTCGAGTATGCTGCCGCGTTGGTGCACGTGCTCGCGCATCCAAGCGAGCAGTGGTGCGAACTCACCGCGCCTGATCTGCTCGTCGTGCTCGGGCAGGTCCTCGCGCGCGGCGGCCAGCAGTTGCGCGGCGTACAAATTGCCCAGAGTGTAGGTGGGGAAGTAGCCGAAGGCCCCCATGGACCAGTGGATGTCCTGCAGCACGCCGAGGGCGCGGTTGGGTGCGCGGATACCGAGGAACTTCTCGTACATGTCGTCCCAGGCGTCCGGCAGGTCGTCGACCTCGAGGTCACCGGCGATTAGCCTCTTCTCGATCTCGTAGCGGATCATGATGTGGAGGTTGTAGGTGGCCTCGTCGGCCTCGACCCGTATCAGGCTCGGCTCGACGAGGTTGACGGCCTGCCACAGCGCCTTGGCGCTGACACCCTCCATGTTCTCGGGGAAGTGCTGCTGCCACAGCGGCAGGACCCACTCGCAGAACTCCCTTGAGCGACCCACTTGGTTCTCCCACATCCTGCTCTGGCTCTCATGGACGCCCAATCCATTGGCCTCGCCGGCGGGCTGGAAGTCAAGGTCGCGCCGGCGCCCCTGCTCATAGGTCCCGTGACCTGTCTCGTGCATCGAGCCGTACAGTGAGCCGAACGGGTCGGACTCGCTGTAGCGAGTCGTCCAGCGCACGTCGTCCGGGTTCGTCCCGCCGCAGAACGGGTGGGTCGAGACGTCCCGGCGGCCGGCGTCGAAGTCGAATCCGATGGCCTCGGTCACCCCTTGACTGAGCGCCTCCTGTCCGGACTGAGCCCAGGAGTTCCCCTCTACCCACGACATGTCGGGGCGGTTTTCGCTCTCTACTACGGCTTTGATCAGGGGCGCGACGCTGTCTCGCAATCCTGCGAACAGCGGGTCGAGCCTAGCCACGGTCAGCCCAGTCTCGTAGATATCTAGCAGCGCGTCGTAGCGCAACTCGTCAAAGCCTAGGTAGTCCGCTTTCTGGCGGGCGAGGTCGATTGACTTGGCGAGATTATCGCGGAAGATTGAGAAGTCGTCCTTCGCCCGAGCCTCGGTCCATGATACCAGTGACTCGGAGCGGTGCTTGGCCATCTCGGCGACGAACTCGGTCGGCAGCTTGGTGGCCTTGTCATACGACTCGCGAGCGAGCCTGATGTTGGCCGCTTGGACATCGTCCAGCTCCTCGCTAGCCTCGAGCTCCTCGAGCAGCTCCCCGATTCGGGGGTCGGTCAGTCGCATGTGACCTGCCTTGGAGGCCCAAGCCAGCTGCTCGGCGCGCAGTGCGGCGGCCTTGGGCGGCATCAGGACCTCTTGGTCCCAGCCCAAGAGGCCGCCAATCTGGCCGATCATATCGATGTCCTTCAGTCGCTCCAGCAACTCGTCGTAAGCACTCATGGGTTCGCGAGAGCGGTCTCAGACACATAGGTTGCGGAGGCTGATTCCTACTCAGATTTCGATTCCGAGCATGCCTCTGAGGGCTATTCCGATGCCGTACGATATCAGACTGACCACACCGAGGATGCCAGTCATCTCGAGGAAGCGGCTCCTGAACGAGACCTCCTCGACCACGGACACGTAGATGTTGAACACAGCGACTATCAGGAGCCCTATCGCGAAGGTGCACATAAGAGCCTGAACGTGAGGTTCTAAGCCATGGAAGTCAGGACTGTCGACTTGGAAGACCAAATACGGGCCGACCAGAAGGAACACGGTCACGAGATATGACAGCCAGGTGAAGAACGCGGCCTTGATCGCAGACTCCGCCTTCTTCTCCGCGCGAGACGACAGGTACTCCGAAGCCCCCATGCTGAACGCGGCAGCGATACCAGTGACCAGCCCCGCGAGCGCGACCAGCTGCAGGCTCTGCAAGGCGAAGGTGAGGCCGGCGAGGGCCCCCGTCAGCTCGATCAGCGCGTCTGACATCCCCAGCACCACGCTTCCCGAGTAGCGCAGACGCTCCTCATCTAGCATGTCGATCATATTCTGCTCGTGAGCCTCCTCCTCCTCCGCGATGTCGTAGAGGCCCAGTTCGCGGTACTCGGCAGCAGCATCGTGCTCGGTCCCCTCCATCAACTTGACAGAGAAGGTGAATCCGAACAGCTTAGCCAGAACGACCTGCTTCATCACCCGCAGTCCGTCCGCCTTGACCTCCTCACCGGTCATCTTGGCGATGACCGCCTCGTGCCTCTCCTCCTCGAGCGCTATGCCGTTGAGTATTGACTGGTTGACGGGGTCGGGCTGCATCTTGGCGAGGCGTCGGTACACCTCCGCCTCGGTCGCCTCCATGCGCTGCAGCTCGAGCAGCCTCGCTCGTGTGGATTCGTCCACGTGGGGCGCTGAGGCCGTTTTCACTTGAATATGACCAAAGCCATCTCAACCGGGCGCGCAGCCCTACGAACGCTTGATGCGCGCCGGGGCGGTCGCACCGGCCCATGGTGCGCAATGACGCTCGGGTCTCCGTACCCGTCTCGGACCGCATTCTGCTGCATCTGTGGGAGCAGGACCACCAAGCGGACCACTACCTCGTGACCTACGAGATGACTCGTCCCGGAATCGCGGAGATATGCGCTCTGCACCCGCCCAACGTGTCTCGCTCGATGCGCGAGCTGATGTCCAACGACTGGGTCACCGAGCACACTCGCACTGTCCGGGGGGACGAGCGCCGCCAGAAGACGTGGCAACTCACCGAGGAGGGGCGCGCGGAGGCGCGCGAGCGCATTGCGGACCTCCGCTCAACCCAGATCCTCCTGCGCAGCCACGACGGCAAGTTGCTGGAGGTTCGTGCCGACGAGGCCGCAGCGCGGCTGCAGACCGGATTGACGCTGCTACAGGTCCTGATGCACGCTCAGCACGAGGGCGTGCTGAACTTCGGCGACATCCGCTTCGGGGCCATCGTCAAGCCCGACGACGCACCCTCCCCTGGATCTCTCTCCCTGCTGGCGGGCGCCCACTCCACCTACCACACGCGCCTGCCCGAGACGCGCACTGTTCACGGCAGGTCTGCAGAGAAGCTGAGGCTGGACGACTGGCACTCCTCGGCCACGCCCATGTTCGTGCTGTCCGGCATCGCTGGGTGCGGTAAGACCACGTTGGCCTCCTTCTGGCTCGAGGGGCTGCTTGGAGACAAGCCAGAGCTTGACGTGATGTACTACCCGTGCCAGCCATGGGACTCTCCGCTGGGTATCGCCACGAGCCTGCTGCACAGGCTCGGCATCGGCCCTGATGACGACTCCGAGGACCCATACAGCATCCTTGAGGCCCTCCCTCTCAAGCCCGGCGCCCGACTCGACCTCGATCAGTATCGTCGCCGCCTGATTGCTCACCTGCTCGATGAGGATGGACGCTGCGGTGGCACCTCGGAGGAACTGCTGGTGATACTTGACGACGTCCACAACATCGGCTCCGACGGGGCGCACCTGTTCGGCGCGCTGCTACAAATCGCTGAGGCTTCTCCGATGCGACTGCTTCTGATTTCTCGCACCAATCTCGCCTTCTACGACAGGCGCGATGTGCACACGCGAGGACGCGTGTCCGAACTCTCCCTCTCGGGCCTGACTCTCGAGGAGATCTCCGCGTGGCTCGCTTCGCTCGACTTGCCGAGCGAAGCGCCCGCAGAGGAAATCCATCGCGCCACCGGTGGGCACCCGCTGGCCGTCGAACTGCTCGAGATGTACGGCCAGACCCTGCACGAGGACTGGCTGCGCTTCCTCGACGAGGAGATACTCGACGTGCTGCCCGGCGACCGACGGGAGATGCTCGCCCTGCTCGCGGTCGCAGAGCGCCCTGTCCCATGGGCCACCTTAGCGGCTGCTGCAGGCGCCGATGGCCCTCCGCCAGCAGACCTGCTCGAACGCGGCCTGATGCTGGAGCTCAGCGATGGTATGTGGCTGCACGAGGCGCTGCGCGCCCGACTGCTGAGGGAAGTCGGCGCGCCGCACGAGGAGCGAGCACGGAGGCTGCGCGAGGCAGTCGACTAGGCCATGTGCCGGTCGAGCCAGTCGTCCATCCCGAGCTTCGGCATGGCCCCGGTCATCCGATCGACGAGTTGGCCGTTGCGGAACAGAATGAGGTTCGGTATACCTCGGACGCCGTATTTCCCGGGTGAGAGCTGATTGACATCGGTGTTGACCTTGGCTATGGTGATTTCACGTTCTCCGGCGATCTGCTCAAGCACCGGCGCAATCATCTTGCACGGACCGCACCAAGGCGCCCAGAAGTCCACTAGGACCCACTCGTCACTGTTAGTCACCATGTCGAAATCAGCGTCACTCGCCTCGACAACTTTCCCCATTCGCTCACCTGTGGGACCGTCGCCGCATCCGCATCCTATCAATTTGTGTCTCTAGCAGGCACAATCCCCTGCCGAGGGATTGAGAACCGAAAGCCACCCCCGACGGCCCGTGGAAGTCACGCCGAGCATCCTCACAGCCGACTTCTCGAGGCTCGGCGAGACGCTGGAGGAAGCGATTGCCGCGGGCATAGACTGGATCCATATGGACGTCATGGACGGCAACTGGGTCGTCAACCGGACAATCACGTTCGGCCCCGCTCTGATACGCTCTGTACGCGACCGACTCGGCTCCGAGGTCACCATCGACTGCCATCTGATGATCACAAACGCTGAGGAGACCTGGGACCAGTACGTCGACGCCGGTGTGGACATGGTAATCGCCCACATTGAGGCCGTAGGAGACTTTCCCGCGCTAATCGAGAATCTGCACGACGCCGGAGTGCAGGCCGGCTGCGTGCTGAACCCCGACACTCCAGCCGAGGATGTCTTCCCCTTCCTACAGGACTTGGACCTCGTTCTGGTGATGTCTATTGTCCCGGGCAAGGGCGGACAGCAGTTCATGCCTGAGGTCGAGGACAAGGTGCGCGCCTTCCGCGCAGCCATCGATGCTCAGTCTGCAGCCGGCGGGCGCGCTACCAAGCTGATGATAGATGGTGGCGTGAAGGACCACAACGCCGCAATGATTGCAGAGTGGGGAATTGACATCGCGGTCGTGGGATCAGGACTCATCAACGACCGCGGCACGATAGCCGAGAACCTCGCTGCCATCACCGCCGCTCTCGACGAGTAGCGCCGAGAGCATTCAAAGCACTCAGCCCCGAGGGGAGTCTCGATGGTCACAGAGCAGTGGATGGTCGAGGAGGTCCGAAAGGTCGTTCCCGACGCCGAGGTCGAGGCATCCGACCTACATGGCAGTGGCGACCACTTCCATGTCAGGGTGATTTCGGAGAGTTACCAGGGTGTGCGGCCGCTGCAGAGGCAGCGACCGATCCTGAACCACTTCAAGCCCCACATCGCGCAGAACATCGTGCATGCGCTGGATCTGAAGTGCATGACCCCGGAGCAGGCTGGAGAGAGCGGGGACACCGCTTTCGACCCTCATGGTGAAGAAGTGGAGTTCTTTGGGGTGCACATCCGCAGGCCGGACAAGGGGTGATGATGTGGCAGAATTCAACTGGTCCCCGGAGGAGTTGCAAGAGATAGTCGACAACAACAGGCTGGTACTCTTCATGAAGGGGACGCCGGAGGAGCCGCAGTGCGGGTTCTCCAACCGCGCCTCGAAGGTGCTGCAGCAGCTCGGACAGCCGTTCGTCACCGTCGACATACTCTCCGACCACCGAGCAATCCCCTCGGTTTGCGCGTGGTCGGACTTCCCCACAATGCCCCAGATATTCGTTCACGGCGAGCTCATCGGAGGCTCTGACATAGCTCTGGAGATGTACGAGAGCGGCGAGCTCCAGCAGATGCTCGTGGACGGCGAATCAGAGTAGGTGGCCGGCTATGTCGGCCGACTCGGACCGTCGAACCATGCTGATAGCGCTGGCTGGCGCTGTGGCTATCTCGTTCTCCCCCGTGTTCTACGTCTACTCGGACACCAATCCATCTACCGGGGCGTTCTTCCGGATGCTGTACGCGCTCCCAGCGCTTGCATTGCTAGCTTATCTCGTCCGCAAGGCCGACACGCGCTCCTCACGCACACGATGGACAGCCTTCGGCGCTGGACTGATACTCGCACCCGATATGCTTTCGTATCATAGTTCGATGATTTTCATCGGCATCGGCATCGCCACGCTGATTGGCAACTCACAGGTCATCATAGTGACCCTGGCATCTTGGAAGCTGTTCGGAGAGAAGCCGAATCCGGCCATTCTGCTGTCTCTTCCCGTAGTCATCATCGGATTGGCGCTGATTTCGGGCTTCGCCGATCCAGAGCCATACGGCGAAGACCCCGTCAAAGGCGTCGTATTCGGGATGATGGCTGCGTTCTTCTACTCCTCATTCCTCATCCTGTTCCGATACTCGAACAGGGAACTGGCACCATCATCTTCTGTGCAATTGGACGCCACGGTAGGCGCCGCCCTCGGGCTGCTCGTACTCGGCTTGCTCCCACTTAGTAGCGTGGCCATAGAACCGCTAGAATTGCAGCCGATCTGGCCCGGTCACGGCTGGCTCATCCTGCTCGCACTGCTTTGTCAGGTAGCCGGTTGGCTGGCCATCGCCCACGCTCTACCGCGTCTACCAGCAGCACACACTTCCTTCGCCATCCTCCTGCAGCCTGTTTTGACGCTCATCTGGGGTTATTTCATATTGCATCAGGAAGGCCACTCGCAGAACCAGGCCATCGGAGTCTTCCTTGTTCTGGTGGCTATAGTCACCGTGACTCTGTATGGCTCTGCGAGCACGGTCGAATCAGAGTGACTACCCATCGGTCGAGGGCTGCGCCTTCGCCATATTGACATCGTACTCGATGTAGGAAACGGTCAGCCTGACGTCCTCGCCATCCTCGCAGTCACAGACTGGACCCCAGAGGGTGTAAGTGTCCACGCTGATATCGATGAGCCACGCACCGGTCCCTATTCCCGTGTAGGTATCCCAGATCGCAAGCGCCTCCTCCTCGGTGCCCTCGAAACCGGTGATATTGGGAAGCTCGAGGTCATACTGGTACCATATGTGGTCCCATGGCTCGGTTCCATCGGCATCGCAGTCCGAACTAGCGGCATCGGTATTGGATAGAGAGTAGAGGTTCGTCTTGTTCACATCGGTGGTAAACACCTCCATAGTCACCTCGTCACAGCCTATGATCCCCCCGGGCTGCTCGTCAGACTCCCGCCAGTAGGCCCCGATGTATATGCTAGAGAGGTTCCTCGTAAGCGGAACCGTGACCACCACACTCTCGGTGGTGTCATCGTTGATGAAGTAACTCTTGACATCGGTAACGTTCCTCTCCTCTACCGTGAACTCCCAGACGTACACCTCCGGCTCGCTCGCCCCCTCCTGCCGGAACAGGTCGAGCAGCATCGGGCCGGCGAATGCCACTGCGACGACTAGGATAACTACCGCGGAGACCGCCCCTATGGCGACTCTGTTCCTCACCATGGCACCAGCGAAAGAGCGAGCCAGATCAGAGGCGTCGAAGCCCGATTCATCCTCGTCCCAGTCCTCACCCTCCTCGTATTCGACCAGGCGGTCGTACAACTCCTGCTTGTTCCCACTGTTTGAGAGCCCGAGTTCCTTGAGTTCGGCCTTGAGTTCGGCCACGGTCCACTCGTCTACGGGTTCCACGCCCCGGGATGGTGGTGATACGAATGGAACTTTTGTCGGTTAGAAATACGGAAACGGGACTTTGCATAGCCTCGCAACCGCCTTATTCGGGTGTACAGGGCGAGAGAAAAAAGCGAGGGGATGGGATGCACTCAGCGAGAACCTGTCGTCCTTGTACAGTTGCTCATCGGAGTCGGCGCAGACGAGATGGGATAACCTCAAACGGCGCGATTCTCGTGCGGTTTCTGATGATAAGGAGGATCGTCGCCGTGCTTCTCGTCATGCTGCTGGGCTCTTCAACGGCCGCTGCTCCGGTATCGGCCCAGATCGTGGGTCCCGAGCAACCCTCTCCAAGCAATAATATGTTGTACTTCTGGGGGAATGACGACATATCCGACTGCTGGCAGAATTTCGATGCCGAGGGCTCAGCAGGAGCTGCAGATGACGGGTATGGGGAGGAGGTTGACGGAAGTGACAGTCAACGTCTGGAGGTCGACATCACCTGCCAGATGAAGTACACCTTCGATGAGGACGTGTTCCTGAACCCCACGGGGAAGATATTGATCGAATTCGGTCTCAGGGTGGATCACGCGGAAGCCGAAGACGACGCAGACGAGGACTTCAACATCACCCTGATGAAAGGTGATGTGGAAGTTGCTCGCAAGGCGTTCCCGGATCTAGTGACAGACGAGGACGAGCAAATCACTTGGGAGCTCGACGTCGATTCAAACATGACCAGGTGGAACCGAAGCGGCGATGAGCCGGGGATCAGGTTTGAGATTTCCAAGGTGGGTTGGGATTCATCGGGGACTCCGTGCAGTGGGCCTTTGCAGGTGCTGAAATGCGGAGGTTCCTTCCGGCTGTATTACGCGAACAACCAAGATGGGATGCGATCTCAGATTCGGTTCCCAATCGTGGACGCTCCCGAAATCGTCGAAGATGAGGAGCCTGAGGAAGATGGGATGCTTCCCGGAGTCGGGGCGCTACCCGGATTCGGGCTGTTGTCTGGGTTGGGCACTCTAGCGCTGGCATCTTCGTGGAGCCGTTCTAGGTCGCGTGACGACTAATCAGAGATCATCGAACGCTGTCCAGTCATCGGTGAGCAGGCCATTTTCGCAGTCGTCGCAGCGTGATCAGGTGGAAGATGAAGTAGATTGGAACCGCGAACGTCGGTATCATGCTCAGCGGCAAGCTGGCGAGGGCTTCCGAGGTTCCGATTCCACCCAGCACCCCGGCCCATGTCGGCAAGGTCAGGAAGCCGATGCTGACTGCCACGACGAGATCGAGGTCCTTGAGTTCGCCACGGTCCACTCGTCTACGGGTTCCACGCCCCGTGATGGTGGTGATGCGAATGGAACTTTTACCGGCTAGAGATACCGAAACAGGACTTAGCATAGCCTTGCAGCCACCCGATTCAGGTGTACAGGGCGAGAGATAAAAGCGAGGGGATGGGATGCACTCAGCGAGAACCTGTCGTCCCTGTACAGTCGCTCATTGGAGCCGGCGCTTGATAATCGTTGCGAGATTTCAGTCATTAGGACCAAGAAACGCTGTATTGAGAGCCTATCATTGGATAGTAAGAACCTCTGGTCCGCCTTCGGTAACGAGCACCGTGTGCTCGAACTGTCCGACGTTGCCGCCATCGGCGTCACGCAGCGCCGCATAGACCTCTGCGAACCTGATCGAGATCAGTTTCTTGACCAGGGCATTCCACTTGCGGCGCAACGACTCCTTTTCCTCGCCGGGGAACGGCTTCACCAACAGGGGGTAGGCCCAACGCTCGGCGAACGGGAGCGTGTTATACCTCTCTTCTATGTAACGAGCCATGGTCGCGCCGAGTGGCTTGAGTTTGCCCTTGGCTAGGGCCTTGCGAATCTTGACATCGCCAGTGACCCTCAGGATGTTGGAGGAGCCGACAGGAGGGACATTCTCCACCATACCGGACTTTCCCGTAGTGTTGAATGGCTCGACTGCATAGATCCCGCCGACCTCCACGTCGCCCTTGAAACCGGGGTTCTTCGCTCCACACGAGTACGATGGGATTGAGGTTCCAGCGTGCAGGTTCCAGCGCTCGAGCTGGTGCCCGCAGAGGTTCCGTATCGGCTCGAAGCCTGCATCCTTGGACACCTGCTCGGCGGCAGCCCCTATCTCGTGCCAAGGGGTTCCGGGGTGCATCTTCTCGATGGCAGCGTCACGAGCCTCCTCGGCAGCGCGGATTTGATCGGTGTGTTTGCCGCCACCGCCCACTTCTACGGTGAGCGCGTTGTCGGCGATGGCGCCCTTGATGTGGACGCCGACGTCGAATTTGACGAGATCCCCCTTCTGAAAGACCATCTCCCCCTCCAACCCCTCAGGAGGCTCGAGCTCGGTGTTGGTGGTGTAGTGCGCAGCCATCTCATTGACGGAGATGGTTACGGGGAAGGCGGCGTGCCCTCCGTGACGCTTGATGAAGCGCTCCGCGGAGTCGATGACCTCGTCCCAGGACTTGCCGGCTGTGATCTCGCCCTTGATTCCCTCGATGGTCCTGCGAGCGACGCGGCCGGCATCTCGCCACTGCTTCAGGTCTCCTTCCTCAACCATGTGAGAATCTCCTCAGTGCTAACTACTCCCTCTCTCAATACCTCGGTATCACTCAACTGGGTTGAACCACAGACCGAATACCACGCTATCAATGTACTGGGTGCCCCTCCGGGACACACACCGGACACGCTCGATACCCCCTCTCCGGTGGCTGATAGGAGGCGCGTTGCCTCGTCGCAGTCGGAGACTGGCTCCTCACCGCTCCTGTTGGCACTGCTCGCCGTGAGCGGGCCGGTGATTGCGAGCAGCTCCTTGGCCACCGGGTGAGCGACGACTCGGATTGCCACGTTATCGCCCCCGAGTCGCGCGTCCAGAGTCTCGTGGGCTCGCAGAACCACGGTCAGGGAGCCCTCTGGAAAGGCTGCGAGGAAGTCGCGCACGTCGTCTGGCACCTCGACCAGCGCGGCGGCCTGTTCGAGGCTTGCCACGCCAATGCTGACAGGCATGTCAGCAGGCCGCTGCTTCAGCTCGTACAGCCCGTCGAGCGCAGCCGGCTCGGGCAGGCAGCCCAGCGCCGGCTGGGTCGTGGTAGGGTAGACGATGCACCCGCCTGAAAGCGCGCACTCCACTGCATCCAGCATCTCCTCACCTACCTTATGTGGCGCCTGCTCGCCGGCGGCAGCGAGTCTGCATGCGCAACGATGGAGCCCACGTGCAGGTCGATGTTCGACTGGTGCGTGTGGCGCTGTGAGATCCTCGCTAGGTCGTACGCTCCGAAGTAGAGGTTCAGGACCGGCAGGAGGTAGAGCAGCTTGCGCAGCGCCCTCCGGTCCCACATCTGGCTCGTCATGCCCGAGCCGTCCTCGGCAATCACCGCGATGCCGAACATGCGTTGTCCGAGCGAACGTGAGAAGCTCAGTCCGGTGACCCTCCAGTACAGCCAGTGGGCAATCAGTACGACCGAGGCGTGGGCGAGGGCGTAATGGAAGTCCGGAGAAGTCCAGAGGTCGATGTTCCAGGCGTTTATGACCTGCCTTCTGGTCACGACCATCAGGATGGTCGTCACAATCACGACGTCCACTGCGAAGGCAGCCAGCCTCCTGACTCCGGAAGCCAGTATCGTGCCGTCGGGGATCGGCCAGTGTCCGCCGTCCCCGGCAGAGACAATCTGCTTGGCCAGAGTGCCACCACTCAGGTTCAATTGAATAGGCGAGTCGTGGTCAGTCATGCGTACCTCTCAGGCCATTCCGAGCAAGTGCCACGCCTCAAGGTTGCGACTTCGCACGTGTTCTAGCCACGCTGCCCAATCCTCGTCGTAGCGCAGCGTTCCGGGGTCCCCGACCACGATCAATCCACGCTTGGCGCGGGTCAGCGCGACGTTGAGCCGCCGCGAGTCGGCGAGGAAGCCGACGTTGCCATCGCTGTTGGAGCGCACGCAGGAGAATAGGATGACTTCCTTCTCGCGTCCCTGGTAGCCGTCGACGGTGTGGACCTCGACCCCGTCGTACTTCTCCGGGACGCTGTCGCGGATCGCCCTGACCTGCCCCGCGTACGGCGTGATGATTCCGATGTCCTCCTGCTGCAGCTCGCCTGCGTCCAAGAGCCCCTCGAGCAGGCGCGCTATCCACACCGCCTCGGCCGGATTCTCCTTAGATGCGCCGTCAGGTGCTGTCACTTCGCCGCCTTTGAGTGGGAGGAAGGCGATCGGCTGCTCCCAGTCGGGCCAAAGCAGACCGGCAGGTGTCGCCCTGTCCTCTGCTGCGACCCCGTCCTCCAGCAGACCCCCATAGAAGCGCTCGTTGGGAAAGCAGGAGATCGCCGGGTGCATTCTGTACTGGGTTCGCAGCAGCAGCGGCTCGATGCCCATCTCAGTTATCCGCTCGAACAGGGAGCGGTTCAGACCACCGTTCTCGGCGCGCTGTGAGATGACTGTCGGTGGCAGTTGGCGATGGTCCCCGATCAGGACAATCTGGCGTGCGCCGCGCACCAGAGGAACCAGAGCGGCAGGTTCGGTGGCTTGCGTGGCCTCGTCGATGAGGACGCGGGAGAACCTGCGCCCGTCCAGTATTTGGTGTCCCGAGCCAATGCAGGTGCAGCACAGCACCTGAGCACGGTCTAGGATGTCATCCCGCATCTGCGCCTCGATCCGGCGAACCTCCTTCCAACCGCGCCTCAGATCGCGGTGCGCCAGCCCCTTTTCCTTGCCCTTCATCCCCTTGACTCGGCGATCGAGTTTCTCGTTTGACTTGAGCCAGTGGTCGAGGTCGCGATGCAGGGGATGCTCCTCCATCTGGGCATCCATCGTGGCTTCTCTGAGGCTCTCTCTGACCTTGACGGGCTGTCCGAGACGCACGGCGCGGATATTGAGGGAGAGCAGACCCTCGAGCAGGTTGTCGACCGCGACGTTGGAGTCGGCGACCGCGAGAATGGTTCCAAGGTCCTGCTTGGCCCAAGTCTCGAGGATGCGCACGCCGGTATGGGTCTTCCCGGTTCCCGGCGGACCCTGGATCAGAGTGAGACGCTGTTCCAGAGCGGCTTGGGCGGCCTCCCTCTGGGCCTTGTTGAGATCGGAGGCCAGAGAGGTCGGTCTGGAGCGTGCGACCCCTAGGTGAGGGGCCAGCGAGGCCGTACCGACGGGGTCGTGGACCAAGCCGAGCAGGAGGTCGCGCATCGGAGCACCGCCATCCTCCTCGAAGATTGAGTTCAGAGCATCGCGCATCCTGTCGTGCGCCACCCTGTTGGCGCCTCTGTCCATCCTCCAGGTGTCCCTACGTAGGCCGGTGGGGGCCTCGGGCAGGACGATGCGAATGAAGAAACGCGTCCGATTGCTGACAATCGCCTCGACCGGCTTCTCGGAAAGCGGGTTGCGACGGCTGAGCATCACGATGTCGCCCTGCCTGAAGCGATGCATCCCGAAGGCCTGCCGATCACGCCTCACCAGCTTCACGATGCGCTGCCCGAACAGCCAGCCGTCAGTCTTCGCGACCAAGTCGAACAGCGCAATCCCGTTTGCTGCGAGCCTGCCATCGGGCCATTCGCGAAGCCGCTTCTCCGTCGCTGCCAGCTCGTCTTCCAACTCCCACCCAATCAGATTCAGATAGGCCTCGTGATGATCCTGACTGCGATTGAAGCGCGCCGGCAACTCCCCAGGGTCGTCTGCCATGCACAGCCGACGAACGTGCCATCACATCACGATTCCCTCTATCACGGCCGCCGCCGTCCTAGACGGCGGGCGACCAACACCGGGTGAATATTATACGGAGACTTTCGACGAGGACGGGCATCTAGGAGGGGACTGAATGGTGTTCGACCGATTCAAAGCCTGGCGAAAGCAGGAGGAGGTGGGTGTCGAATGCCCGTTGTGCCAGCAGAGGAACCCCGAGGGCACCGAGAGTTGCTCTCGTTGCTCCTACCAACTGCAGAAAGCCTCTCACCAGCAGGAATCGACTATCGATGATGAGGTCGCCACCGACCTCTTCGACGAGCTCCTTGAGCAGATGGAGGAGGACGACAGCGACGAGATTATCGATTGGTCGAAGGCCTCATTCACCATGGACGATATGACGATTGAAGTCAAGCAGTACGGCAAGGACGACGTGGTGCTGACGAATCAGAAGCCGTCCTTCGCCATGACCGTCGACCACCCAGAGCCATCGGACGAGGAGGATGTGGAGTACGAGCTCAAGCCCGGGGACGCTCCCGAGTTCGTTACTAAGTTCGAGGTCCCGGAGATCGAACCGGAACCGATTGAGGCGATTCAGACGCAGCAGATAGAACTCGTTCAGCCCACCGCCGACGCACCTGAGACCGTCGAGGTCATCTCGGCCAGTGAGATTCCGGACACGAACGGCGAGATGGCTGAGGTCCAAGGGTCTGAGCCGGCACCGGAGCCCGAGCCAGAGGTGGAGCCCGAGGCCGATTCCGGCCTTTCGAACATGACCGTGGACACTCTGAAGAAGATGGCGAGGGAGCGCGGACTGACAGGCTTCTCCAAACTCAATAAGTCCGATTTGATAACCCTGCTAGAGGCCGAGCCGGAAGAGGCTCCAGGCGAGGTCGAGATACCACCGCCTCCGACTGATCTTCCACCACCGCTGATGCCCCCGGCCCCACCATCCCCTCCAGAAGTCGACGAGGACCAGGAGCCGATGCCCATCCCACCGCCCCCGGTTATTCCGCCCATCAGTGCCAAGGCTCCTGAGCCCGACAACTACTGGCCATGGGCTCAGCAGGACATGTGGTCTGATCGCAAGGTCGCTCTTCGGGTGAAAGCGGCGATGGAGGCGGCCCGCTCCAGGGACATCGCGCAGTCCACCGTCATCATCGACGAAGTCGGCCCCCATCTCGGCGACCGCCCCAAGCTGGTCTACCCCGTGGGAGCCCTGCTGCAGAGGATAGGCCGCTCGAATGCGGTGGACGCTCTTTTGAAATCGGCCCAGAAAGAGCTGCCCAGCGACCCGAATGTGGCGACGGCGAAGGCGAAGTTGCGACCTTGATGGATCCGTAGCCCTGATGCGATAGGACCGCTGCCGAAACTCCGTGCTGAGGCGTGCGACGGCCACTATTCGGGTCGATGACAGGCTGGTGCTGAGGCCTGCGACGAGCGAGTACGGCCCGGAGATGATGGAGGCCTTCGAGGAGACTTGGCCCGAGGTCAGCAGGGCGATGCCTTGGATTAACCCGGACCGGCCCTTCGACTCCCAGATAGTGGACTTCCTCGCCGAGACCGAGCGAATGGGACGGACCGGGATGCTACATCATTGGTTGATGATTCGACCTTGGGACGGAGCTCTTCTTGGACTGGTCGGATTCGACCGCGTGACGCGCTCCGGCAAGGCAATCTGGAACCTAGGCTACTGGGTCCGCAGCTCCGAGCAGCAGCACGGCTTGGCACGCAAGGCCATAGACGCCTCGCTGCTCTGGCTGGGCGAAGCAGAGGAGCTCTGCGTCGAGCTCAAGGTCGACCCCCACAACCATGCTGGTCGAAGCACGGTGATGCGAACGGTCCGCGACTGGGGAGGCGAGCGCTGCGTAGATGGAGACTCGGCCATCACCGTCGCAGGAGTTCGAACCCTTCACCAGTGTCATACCATTGTTGTAGGCCCGGACAGAGGGCCGTCGAAGAACAGCTAGCTTCGTCGAATCACATCATGCGGGCGATGATGCGTTCGGTCTGTTCACTGCTGAGGCCGAGCTCGCGGAAGGCGAGCGGCCCGCCTTCGTCGAGTACCGGTTCCTGTTCTCCCAGGGTGAGCCTGGTTTTGGTCTCGAAGAAGACGCCGGTGTGAATTACATCCCCCCAAAGCATCGCCTTCTCGATACCCGCCTTCCAGTCGCTCGGATCATGCTCGATGTCCTCCAGTGGCTGCACCCGTGGCCGGAAGAACTGGTAGGTGTTGACCTTGTTGAACGTCACACATGGGCTGAACACGTCGAGTAGGGCGAATCCCTTGTGCTGGATACCCTCGACAATCAATCGAGTCAGTTGCTTGATGTTGCCAGTGTAGCCTCTCGCGACCCACGTCGCTCCCGCCGTAATCGCACTCGCGATGGGGTTGATTGGCAACTCGACGCTGCCGAACGGGGTGCTCTTGGTCTTCATGCCGACCTCGCTGGTGGGCGAGATCTGACCGGTCGTTAGTCCGTAGATCTGATTGTTCATCACGATGTACAGGATGTCGAGGTTACGCCGGCTGGTATGGGTGAAGTGATTCCCCCCGATGCCGTAGCCGTCTCCATCTCCTCCGGTCACTATGACATTCATCTCGTGGTTCGCTAGCTTCGCCCCGCTCGCGTGCGGCAGCGCCCGCCCGTGCAGCGTGTGCATCCCGTACGAGTTGAAGAAGCCGGGGAAGTTCGATGAGCATCCGATGCCGCTGATGGTGAGGATCTCATGCGGTTGCAGACCGAGTTCACAGACCGCTCGCTGGAGACCGCTCAGCACGCCGAAGTCGCCGCAGCCGGGGCACCAATCAGGGTCCACCTTGCCCTTGAAGTCCTTTGGTTTCAAGCTGATTTGCACATTCGTATCGCTCATTCACTCACCCCTCAGACTATTATTTCCTCATACGGCACCGACAACGCCTCTCCACCCGCCAGTTGGTCTTGAACGGCGGCCGTGATGTGATGCGGCTTGAACGGCTCACCGTCATACTTGCGGATGTGCCCATCCACTGTGAAACCTGTCTCGCTGCGCAGGTACCGATGGAAGAGCCCGGTGTAGTTGTTCTCGACTATGATGGTGTGCTTGCAGGATGACAGCAGCTCGTTCGCCTCGTCAGCGTGGAACGGGACCAGCCACTTGAAGTGCAGATGATTGGCGACCACGCCGGCCGCCGCCAGTTGTTCGATGGCCTCTTGGATGACGCCGGCGGTAGAGCCCCAGCCGACGAGAGTTACCTCAGCATCAGCGGGGCCGACGATTGCCGGAGGAGCCAGTTCAGCCAGCAGACCATCCATCTTGCTCTGTCTCTTCTCCACCATCGCCCGGCGCTTGTGCGGGTGGGTGAACTCATCGCTGATGAGCACGCCGTCGGGCATGTGCTCGTCGGTGGACACGATATGCTCGTAGCCGGGGATCCCTGGGAGGGCACGGGGCGAGATGCCGCTGTCGGTGAACTTGTAACGCTCGTAGTTTCCAGCCTCCTCTCCAGCCTCGGTGATGAGCTCACCTCGGTCGATGACCGGATGCATGTCGAGCAGTTTCGGGTCGATGGTCGAAGTCTCGTCGGATATCAGCAGGTCGGAGACGATGATTGCCGGCAACTGGTACTTGTCGGCGAGGTTGAACACCTCGGGAATCGTCTGGAAGGCGTCGAGAGGATTGCTTGGTGCGAGGATGAGTTTCGGGAAGTCGCCCTGACTGGCGCCGAGCACCTGCCACAGGTCACCCTGCTCGGTCTTCGTGGGCACCCCGGTGGAGGGGCCGGCACGCTGCACGTTGACGACCCATCATGGCGGCTGCACCTATCCCTTCAGTCATCAACGCGAATCCACCACCTGAGGTGGCGCACATCGAACGACAGCCGGCGTGGGCCGCCCCCACAGTCATGCAGATGACGCTGATCTCGTCTTCGACCTGACGCACCATGATGCCGAGTTCACGGGCGTTGGCCGCCATCCAGTGCAGGATGCCGGTCGAGGGACTCATCGGATAGGCGCAGTAGAACTTGACACCGGCACTGGCCGACGCCATGGCGAAGGCCTGATTGCCCGCCCACACGGCGAGAGGCGCACTTGGCTGTGGCGCCTGCTGCGCTGCAGGCTGGAAGTTGGCCGCCGAGTGTTCGTACGCCGCCTTTGCCACGCGCACGTTCTCCGCCACCAGTTCCTCGCCCTTGGCCGAGAACTGGAAGTCGAGTACGTCTTCAAGGGCTGAGAACTCGACTCCTAGGAGCTGGCATGCGACAGCAATCGAAACCGTGTTCTGGATCAGTTTGTTGGAGCCCTTTCCAGCAAGTTCGCCAACAGCCATCGGGCAGAGCTGAACTCCTTCGGTCGCCTCTCCAGGTTTGATTGTGTCGCTGTTGAAGATGACCGAGGTGCCAGGGCCGAGGTGCTCGAGGTGTCGGTCCATCGTGTCCTGATTGAGGCAGATTATCAGGTCGATGACATCGCCATGGGTGCGGATCTCGCGGTCACTGCAACGGACGGTGAGGAAGGAGTGGCCACCACGGATGATGGATTGGTAGGCGTTGTAGGCGTACATGTGGATGCCCCGGCGAGCAAACAGGCGAGCGAGGATGTTCCCAGGAGTCGCAATGCCCTGTCCAGCCGCGCCGCCGATGCTGATTACGTAATCGAAAGAACCCACATTACTCACCCACCAAGCGCCTGTTCATGCTGCTACTACCCCTGCCCTGTAGGGGTTCGGCCGACAGGACCTGCTATTATATCGGTTCCTCCTCCCTCTCCTGCGCCCGCGAATAAGATGCAGTGAGGGAATGAGCCGGTGACTCAGTTTCCCGGCACGACCTCATGCGCTGACATCATCATCGAAACTCTGCCATGGCAGTCGCTCGAACGCCTCAAGCGCCGGCGAGTTCAACGAGAAGTTGTGCGCCAGTGCCTGCTCGAGGCTTACCCAGTCAGGAGTTGAGCCGTCTATCCACTCATAGCGGTGCCCGGGGATCAGCCTCCAGTCACCGGGCAATCCCCTGAGAAGCTCGCGCGCGTACAGCACGCTCCTCCACTGCGCACGCGGGTCGCTGCCGGGCAGGTCGACGCGCCCGGAGTGCGCTGTGAACAGTAGGTCTCCGGCGTGGTAGACTCCGTGACCGTGGAAGGTGACGTGGCCGGGGGCGTGGCCGGGCGAATGCGTGACCCCGAGCCTGATCAATCCGGCAGACCACTCCACGGTGGTGTCCGGCTCGCTGTCCCAGGTGTGGGTGAAATCGACCTTCTTGAATACGACATGGCTGAGCAGGCTCGGCACCCGCGCCTCCTCGTGCCCCCAGACCTCGACGTCCGGGACTAGGTTGAGCATCATCGAGTATCCGGCGGTGTGGTCGCGATGTGTGTGGGTGTAGAGCAGGTGCGTGGGCGAGAGCCCCTCCTCGGCCAGAGCCGCGACCCAGCGCTTGGCATCGAACGGGTCGACTATAGCGACTATTCCGGCAGCCCTGTCGATGAATGCGGTGTTCATGTTCATGTAGCCGCCCATCTGGGTGACCCAGACCTCGATGCCGTCATCTGCGACAGCCACATCGAACTCCCCGTCCTCCAGCATCGCCCAACCCACCGGACCACGCCGCATAGGTGTGGCGGCCACTCCCTCTCAGGGCAGGCTTCAAAGCGTGGCCTCCGAGTCGCGGGGCGTGGCACGAAAGCCCGCTTCACATACCCTGCTAGGCGGGCTCGCGCCCGTTCTACTGCTTCTGCGGGGAGCCTGATGGCTCCCCTCGAAGCCCGATGGGAGTGAGGAAATGGCATACGACGCGCAAGAGGTAGAGGCCCGCTGGCAGAAGGCGTGGGCGGATGCTGGTGCCTTCGAAGTCGAAGTCGACTCCTCCAAACCGAAGTTCTACTGCCTCGAGATGTTCCCCTACCCCTCCGGAAGCATGCACATGGGTCATGTACGGAACTACTCGATCGGCGACGCCATGGCGCGCTTCCACCGGCTAATGGGGAGCAACGTGCTCTACCCAATGGGCTACGACTCGTTCGGGATGCCCGCCGAGAACGCGGCGAAGAAGGAGGGCGGGCACCCGCACACGGTGACTCACCGCAACATCGCCAGCATCCGCGCCGACCAGGAGCGGATGGGTTACTCGTACGACTGGCGGCGCTTCCTCGCGACCTCGGATGTCGACTACTACCACTGGAACCAGCGAATGTTCCTGATGCTCAACGAGCGCGGGCTGGTCGAGCGCAGGATGGCACCGGTCAACTGGTGCGTGGACTGCGACACCGTGCTCGCCAACGAGCAGGTCAAGAACAACCGCTGCTGGCGCTGCGGCCTCGAGGTCGTGCAGAGGGACATGGCGCAGTGGTTTCTGCGCATGACCGAGTACTCCGACGAGTTGCTCGACGAACTCGACAACATCGCCTTCCCGGAGAACGTCAAGGCGATGCAGCGCAACTGGATCGGCCGCTCCCACGGCGCCCACATCGACTTCCCGGTGGCCGGCTCTGAGGCCGTCATCGGCACCTTCACCACCCGGCCTGACACCATCTTCGGAGTGACCTTCGTCACCCTCTCGCCCGAGCACCCGCTGTGCGAGGAGCTGTGCGCGGGAACCGAGTGGGAGGCTGACTGGAGCAAACTTCGCGACGAGTGCGCGCGCATGTCCGAGTTCGAGCGCATCAACATGCTGAAGGAGAAGAAGGGCGTCTTCCTCGGCCGCCACGCGATCAACCCGCTGAACGGCGAGGAGGTGCCCATCTACGCCGGCAACTTCGTCGTCGCCTCCTATGGCACCGGCGCTGTGATGGCCGTGCCGGGGCACGACCAGCGCGACTACGACTTCGCCGAGAGGTACGACATCGAGATCAGGCGTGTGCTGCTTGAGCGAGCCGGCGACGACCCAGATGCCGCGCTCAGCGGGGCCTTCGAGGGCTACGGCCCAATGGTCAACTCCGGTCGTGATGCCTTCGATGGGTTGGCCGGCGACGAGGCCAAGGATGCTGTGATAGCCGCGCTTGAGGGCCACGGCTCAGGCTACGGCACGATCGAGTACCGGCTCAAGGACTGGCTGTTGAGCCGCCAGCGCTTCTGGGGCACGCCGATTCCGATGATTCACTGCGAGGCCTGCGGCATCGTGCCCGTGCCAGCGGCCGATTTGCCAGTCGAGTTACCGCTCGACGTGACCTTCAGCGAGGAGCAGAGCGGCAACCCTCTGGCATCTCACGATGCCTTCGTCAACACCACATGCCCCTCGTGCGAAGGCGCTGCCAAGCGCGAGACGGACACGATGGACACGTTCTACGACTCCTCGTGGTACTTCATGCGCTTCTGTGACGCGAGCAACGACGCCGCGCCCTTCGACCGCGAGACAGTCGACTACTGGATGGACGACGGCGTTGATCTGTACATCGGCGGCATCGAGCACGCTGTCATGCACCTCCTCTACGCCCGCTTCTTCACCAAGGCGACCCGCGACGCCGGGATGAACGCGGTCGGCGAGCCCTTCGGCCGACTGATCTGCCAGGGGATGCTGAACGCTCCCGCGCCCTTCTGCGCCGACTGCAACGCCGAGTATCACGTCGACAACTTCGGCGGTGACTGCCCGACCTGCGGCAAGCCTCTAGGCACACGCTCCGCCAAGATGGGCAAGTCGCTTGGCAACACAATCAGCCCGGGGGATATGCTCGGACGCTACGGCGCCGACACGATTCGTCTGTTCATTCTGTTCGGAGCCAACCCTGAGGCGGGCATGGACTGGTCTGACAGCGCTCTGGAGGCGAACCATCGACAGATGCACGTGATTATCGACGCCGTCGACTCGGCGCTCTCCATGGACGACTCGCCGGGTCCTATGGACGACTGGCTGAACGCTAGACTGCGCGCTAATCAACGCGCGTGGCGTGAGGCGATGGGCAACGTCAGCCTTCGTGAGGGAGTGATGGTGAGCCACTTCGAGATGCTCTCAGATTGGAACTGGTATCGGCATCGAGGAGGTTGCGACCGAGCCACTGCCAGTGCCTTCCTGAAGGGATGGATACCCATGCTCTCTCCGGCGACTCCCCATGTAGCCGAGGAGTTCTGGCAGATGACTGGCGGCGAGGGTCTGCTGGCTACGCTGGTGTTGCCCGACGCCGGTGAGTCCGTAGGCGACACCGCTGTCCTCGCTCGCGAGACCTACCTGCGCAACGTAATCGACAGCGCGCGCAACCTGCGCGGCCTAGCCGAGCGCCACACAGAGGGTGAAATCAGTCGGGTCGTCATCCAGACTGCAGTCGCATGGAAGGCCGAGCTCGCTCAAGACGCGATCCGACTCGACTCGGAAGGCTTCGACTTCAAGGCTCAGGGACAGGCGCACCTGCAGTCCCTCGAGATATTCAAGAATGAGGCATTGCGAGGCGAGATTTTCCAGACTTGGATGGCCATGACGACAGGCAGCAAGAAGAAGCGCGGCCGCATTCACACTTGGTCTGATGGCGAGAGGACGCTGATCTCCAGCGGCCTCGACGAAGCCGGGATCCTCGCTGCTAACGCCGGCTTCCTCGCCGCCGCGCTGGACGTCGACTCGGTCGAGGCATACTCGGTAGGAGATGGTGAGGATGTGGCGGGTAAGGCCCGTGTCGCGTTCCCGTTGGAGCCCGGCATCGCTTTCCTGTAGGTGAGCCGATGACGCAGGCCACCGTGCTCTACGACGACGCCTGTGGTAAGTGCAGCCGCTGGGCTCGCTTCGTCGAGCGACGCAATCGCAGCGCGAGGCTCAGAACGCTTGGCCAGCAGACTGAGGAAGGCCGTTCACTGATGGACTCCAGACCGGCCAAGCTGATGGGGGTGGATTCTGTGTTCATCATCACCGAGGATGGGGAGTGGTATGCAAAGAGCGCCGCAGTATCCCGAATCGCGCTCAGAATGGGATTCCCGTGGCTCCTCGCTGCAGCGATGTGGCTGATTCCGGGACCGATCAGAGACCTGTGCTACGACGTCTACGCGAGCGGGCGCTGACTCTACCTGCATATTCGGTGGGTTCATGGGGTTCCTTCGGCTGGGGTGGCTCGTTGAGTGAGGAGAAGAGTGGCAATCGGCAGCGACGGCGCCGCCGACGCCGCCGGCGCTCCGGGAGCGGCGTCCGTCCTCCCGAGGAGCCGAGTACGGCGACTGTATCCGAAGAGGTCGAGCGTGCGCTCGCTCGCTTCTCCGCTAAGCCCCGACCGATGGGTATCCCGAAGGAGATCGACCCGCCCCCTCGGAGGATTGATCTCCGGTGGCGGATCAACCCGGTCTCCAAGGAAGTACAACGCAAGGCCGGTAAAATCGCATGCATACCAGGGGAGTTCGGCTTCCTTCCCGAGGAGAGGGTCCAGGAGATCGCCTCCAAACTAGACGACCTGCCGATAACCATCGAGCAGGCCCTGTCGCTGCGCAGTGCCTTGAATCAGGAGAAGAGCGTCTACTCGCATTCTAGCCTGATGCGCCGAGCGAACGAGCTCAGCCGGCGTTACAACGCAGGCGAGAGCGTCATCGCCCTCTCCAAGCGCTTTGACGCACCACCCGTCAACACCTTCCGAGCCGTCCTTACTGGGAGGGGATGGACGAAGAATAGGATCAAGGAGACGCTCAACAAGAATCCCTCGAGACTGAACAAGCGCGACCGCGAACAGTTCGAGCTCGCAGAGTCAGTAGACAGGGTGAGCTCGGTGAACCAGACAGAGACCCAGAACGCCGCCGAGGTCTTCGAGGACGTCCTGTGCGATTACTTCTCCTCCGTCGGAGTGAGGTTCCGTCGTCAGGAGGATCTTCTGGCAGAGCAGAAGGTGAGCGAGGGCAGAGCCATCATCACGCCCGACCTGCTCCTTCTGGACTACGTGAGAATCAACGGCATCCCTTGTGCGTGGATCGATGCCAAGCACTTCTTTGGTGCCGATCTCAAGTTCCCCAAGAAGAAGACCCAGAAGCAGATCAACAGGTACGTCGCCGAGTACGGTCAGGGCGCCATAGTCTACCGTCATGGATTCTGTGGCGGGCTGAAGCTCAAGGGGGCTATTCAGCTCGACGCGAGTCCGTTGGACCTAAAGCCTCTGAAAGACTTCCACGAGAATGCCAGATACGGCTCATGAGAGTTCGCCGACTCTGGTCATGATCGACTCCAGACCGGCTTGCTCCAACTCTGGAACCAACGCACTGAGCCCTGAATCCTCATCTTCGGGATCGGTCGGAACTACCGCCACGCTCTCTCCCAGCATGCATAGCAGAGCGCTCGCTTCATCCCTCATCCCGCTGACTTCGATGACCTCGCTGGCGGTGGAAAGCAACTCGGTGCGCGAGGCGTCTTTCAGCAGCCCGCTGTCCTCAGCGAAGGCATGCGCCGCATCCATCAGCCCCAACCAGCGGCTCTGGTCCCATTCCCCCAGGGAGAGTCTCTCCATCTGCTTGGCACCAGCCTCGCTGATGGATTTCTTCCACTGAGCATTATCGATGTAGCCAGATGTGTGTTTGCCAGCGTCCGGGCGCCAAGCGAGGACGACTGGAGTATTGCAGGTCCAGCCCTCGGCGCGCCCAGGGCCATTCTCCAGAAGGGCGCCGTGGTACGGCGCGCCAGCAACGAGCCTGCGTTCGACCCCACCGGCCGCGAGGGCCGTGACATCACCGAGCCCGGTCGAGCGCGCTCGCTCGACCCTGTGCGCGACCGAGTAACAGCGCCTGAGACTCTCTTCGTGCGGCAGTCCCATGGCTCTCTGGAAAGCCATGGCCGCGGCTATGGCGCCTGAGCCAGACATTCCGAACCCCTGAGAGGTTGGCAGAGCCAGTCTCACGTTGATCTCCCAGGAGACATCGCCGACCTCGGGTACTTCCTCGACCAGCAGCCCGAGGACATCCTCGTATAGCGTAGGGTCGGCTTCAGCGTCAACGAACCTGACGGAGAGTCCGGGACCCCCTTCCTCGCCTCGTGCAATCGCCTCGACCCCGTCTTCGACGCAGAGCCCTGCACCCAGGCTGCCCTGCTCCACGGGGTCGTCAGACTGGTCGCTCACCGTGAACAGAAGGGTGACGTGGCCGCCGCACTCTCCCCGACCAAGAAACGTGGGCATGGTGCCTCATCCAGCGTTCCAGCCAAGAATCCTCGTCCGGCTCAGAGAACCGCCGCGAGGTCTTCCTCGATCTTTCCGAAGCGGCCTGAGAGCTCCTCGATGGCCTTCTCGAAGGCGACTCTGGCGGTTATCGAGCCATCCGTCTCGAATGACAGGATGAACTCGCCCGGGACCTCCTCCACCACGACCGCGTCCTTGAACTCCCTCGACTCCTCGGTACCAGCGCCGACGTGGTGTAGGTCCTCAATCAGCTGAGCGACCTTGTCGAGGTCCTCCAGACGACCGTTGCTGTCGAAGTCCTTGGCGGTGATGCTCAAGTTGAGGTTCCACAGCATCTTTGACCTCGTCTTGATGTTGATGACGCCGACGTATCTCGGGGTGAATGTGATTCCGCAGACGGGAGACCACTTTGCATGGTCTCGACCGCGGCCCATGACCGCAGTCGCGTAGAACTCGATCATCTGGCCACGGAACAGCTTGGTGATCGGTATGCTGCGGTACTTCTCGGGAATGCTCAGGTCGTCTTCACCGAGGAAGTTCATGTCTCCAGCGGTGACCATCCTGCCCTCTTCTGTTCCGAAGGTCTTGCATGTGAACAGCATCGTGCAGAGCGGGCAGCCGCGGTCCTCGACCACTAGTTCGGAGCAGTTCGGGCAACTGTCCTGGAAGTAGAACTCGTCATGTCGGGTCGGTATGGGCAGCATGGCCAGCCTCTGTGCGATCATTTCGTCGGGCAGAGGCCCGTTCGTCTCCCATACTTCGTCGTCCATTTCGATGGTAGCCATCTCGAATCGAACGGTGTCTATCGCCATCTTCGGGGTGTCTGAGATCAGCGAGCGGCGAATCGAATTGACGAACGCTCGGTCCGTGTCCGTAAGCAGAATCCTGATTTTCTCGTCGCTCTCTTCGATGATCTTCGTCTTCACCATGATTTCACCTCACACTCGGCGCCCTCTGCGCCCTCCCTTGCCCTTCGTCCCGTCGGTCGCAATTGGGGTCACGTCCTCGATTCGGGTTATTGTCACTCCGGCTCGGGTGAGAGCCCGGATTGCGGCGGTCGCCCCGGGCGCGCTGTGGGAGCGGTTGCCCCCAGCGCCGCGGTACTTCACGATGACTTGGTCGAAACCCTTCTCGGCGAGCATCTCGGCGATCCTCTCGGCCGCCCTAGTGGATGCGAACCCGCTGCCTGAATCGCTTCCGCCCTTGGTCACCATGCCGCCGGAGACCTTGCAGATGGTCTCGGCGCCGGTCAGGTCAGTCGCGGTGATCAGCACGTTGTTGTGAGTGGTGAATATGTGCAGAATCGCCTTGCGTGACATCAGTCATCCTCCTTCGGAATGGTGTCCTCGACGCTAGGTAACTCGGCCTCCTTGGACTTGATCTCCTCGACGAACTCCTCAGTCGCTTCGCGGAGAGGCTCGACTTCTTCTTCATCTACGTCGGCGACCATGGTGAGCCTCAATTCTTCCATGTCCTTGCGGAATGGGTGCTCTGGGTCAGCGAATGGAGAGTTGGACGAGTACTGGAGCAGGTCCTCCTCGTGCCTCAAGATGTGATAACCGGGAACAGTCATCCTCTGCTTGCCGATGGAGATGTGACCGTGCACTATCAGGTTCCTAGCAGCCCTCATCGAAGGGACCAGTCCCTTGTAGAAGACGACGGACTGCATCCTCCGAGAGAGCATGTGCTCGACTGTTATCTGCAGGACTTCGTCGATTCCAGCACCCCCAGCGAGCAGCCCCTTTCGGCACAACGAGGCCACTAGGTCATCCTTCTCGCGGGTGAAGTGCGCCTCGGTGATGTCGACCCTCCCGATGAGCTTCATCGCTTGGTTCCTGTGTCGGCGGAGAGCTGACTTCTCTCGCCAGATCTCCTTCATGCCACCGACCTTCTTCAGCCCGTACTTGTCCTTCAGGGCGTGCTCCTCGTCGATGCGAGCCTGTTTCCAAGGATGAGTCGGAGCGCGGGTCTTTGGTCTGGCGAACTTAGGGTGTCCCATGCTTCAGCACCTCACTTCTTCCTCTCGACACCGAGTGATGATCCCTTGCGACCATTCGATCTGAGGCGCTGTCCGCGGACCTTGTGGCCGCTCCTGTGCCTCATTCCCCTGTAGGCCTTGATCCCGGCCATTCGGGATATGTCGTCGTCGCGGGTCATCTTGACCTCCATCGCGACGATGTGAGCATCCTCGTTGGTTCCAAGGTCACGCTGCCGATTGACGAGCCACCACGGCACGGTGGTGGCGTAGTCGTCGATCGCACTTCGCAGGTTGTCCTGCTCATCGTCGGAGAGATGACCGCCCAGCGTCTTCCCATCGATTCCAGCCAAGCGACAGATCTGCTGGGAAGTGCGCATTCCCACGCCCTTGATGGATGTTAGGCCGATGGTGATTGGCCTCAGCCCGTCGATGTCACTGTTAGCCATACGGAGAATGTAGGAGAAGTCATCTCCAAGTTCCGCTTCTTTCGGCATTGTACGGTTCCCCCGTGTTCACCGGTTACCCGGTGGCCCATTGGGCATCTCGGCGACCTGCCTTCCCTATTTGAACCGATTGGACGCCCCTACGGGGCGCCCGGAAGCGCCGGGATTATCCCTTACAGACTACGTACAGCTTGTGGCTTCCGGAGCCGCGCTCGAGATCGATGTCGACCATGAACCCCCTCGCGCCGTCGACTTCCTTCAGCTCCCTGTCCAGCCTGCGTTGCAGCGTCGGATGGATGTCAGGATCCAAGCTGCAGCGCAGAGTGACCTTGCCGATGCCGTTTCTCGCCGCAGAGGCAGCGGTCTGATCGATGGTGTGGAGCTCGGGCGGCCTGAGCCTGTGCTGCACTATCTCACCGCTCGCAACGACGAATCCACCGACGTCATCCGAGCCGTTGAGGGGGTCGGTGTGAATCAGTAGTGGGCGTCGCCCCTCGAGTCGTAGCCATGAGTGGCCGCCGCCCTCTCGCAGGGCGCGCTTCAGCCAGGCCTCCTGCAGACCACTGTGAACGAGGGCCGGATCGACGATAGTCATCCAAGCGCCGAAGGGCGGGGGAGTGTTCATCTGTACTACCTCGGACCCCGCGGGAGCACCCTCTATCGTGGCGAGCACGTTCTTCGTACCCATCCTGACGCAGCGACGACTCTTCTTTGAGGACAGGGACCCGACCCACAGCGAGAGCCGGTCGACTCTCCCTCCTCCTTGGCTGAGCCATTCCCAAGTACGACTAACTCCGGGGAAAGTGACCTCGACGATGGCATCGATTATGCCCTGCTGCTCCTCCCCGAGGCGCGGTGACAGATCGAGCAGCACCGCCGGTCCTCTCGGGCCGCTCTGCAAGTGTTTGCCCCATGAGCTCAGCACGGGTCCGATGGCAGGCTGCATCTCGTCCACATCATGGGCTTGGGCATCGGGCGGGCGCGCGGGGTCGAGGTGGAGCATCGCAATCGGTGGATGCGCCCGGGTTCCAGCCTCGCGGAGGCTGTTCCAGTACTCCGTGATGGCACCCTCAGCATCCGACCCGTCACCTATGATGACACGATCCATCGAGCGCTGGAGGTCGCCCTCGTCCGAGTTGATGTGCATGTTAGCCGCGCACAGGACCGCTATGTTACCGTCCATCTCGACCCCGAGAGCAGGCCGTTTGAGCTCGCGCGAGTAAGCGACCAACTGCAGGCCGGATCCGGCCGCAGCGTCTAGGATTACGCCGGCCGGCAGAACCGAGGAATCGATCCGCCGGGCGCGGGCGAGCGCCACGTACCACGGAGTGGAGAGCCTGCGCATTTCCTCAGTCATGTGGAATGATGGCTCTCCCTTGCGCGCCGGCTCGGCCCTGACGCGCTTCCGGGCCTCCTTCGCGATCTGCGCGGAGGGGTTCAGAGCAGTGTGCCGACTCCCTTCTCCCACGTCACTGCCTCCGAGCACATGGTCAAGTCACTTTCGCGAGTTCCCTAGGAAATCGGGGCCCTGACGACCTTCAGCTCGAAACGCAGCCAAGCATCCTGTAATTCGTGGCCGTCACTGTTACCGTAGGCGATGGGAGGAGGCAGTAGGGTGGTATGGGCAGTACCGGTGTCAATGCCTGGAATGAGGCCCCTGTCGTTGTTGATGTCCAAGCCTATCGCCGACCATCCGAACCCGTAGATGTAGGCAGGGTCGTCGCCTGCTGTGACGAGTAAGTCCCCCTCGTCCAGCTTCTCTTCGGTGTCGGCGTTCCAGACGATGTAATGGACCTCGATCCTGTCGTTGTCATTGATGTGGATATCTCGCTCCTCTGTACCCTTGAATATCTGCACGTCTAGGAGAACCTCCGCGTCCACCACCGTGAGATGGCTGACTGAGATTGTGATGTCGCTCTCGGACACGTCGTCCAGAAGCTCGATCTCCACGATCCTGCTCTCGCTGCCCTCCAGATTCAGTACGTCACCGGTCTCGTCGGTCGCTGAGAAGATCACATCCCCGCCTTGGATCTCCAGCACCAGATTGAGCGACTCGTTGCCACGATTGTAGATCACCACGCTTGCACGGTCGCCGTCACCCTGGTGCTCCCAGTCGCAGCGGAGCTCGCCCGGATACAGGAAGACACCGTCCTGCTCGGCGAGGTTGTCCGGCCAAGTCCAGTCGTCCTCGCGGGGCGAGCAGGTGTCGAACAGCAGGTCGACCTCCCAAGTCCAGCGGCCGTCTATGGATGGGGCTTCAGTGGCTGGGCCGAAGGACGCCTCCAGATTGGCGTTGAAGTGCCAAGCGGCCCAGCCAAGCCAGATTGTGGAGAGCAACAGCACTAGGGCGGTGCCCAGCGACAGCAGTATGGCAGCCCGGGGCACAGTCATCTCGTTGAGCCCCAGCGGCACGGGCGGGTGCTCGACCTCGTCGGGCGTGTCCGATATCCACGACCTTGTCACGATTGCTTGTCGGTACCGTCTGTCATCAACGTTGGCCCGTTCGGGGATTGTGCTCGCTCGATTATCCGGGTCCGCGACAGGCTCGTAGTGACCTTCTATGACAATACTCAGTCCTTAACCAACTGCTCTTCGTTGCGCAGACCGAGCCAGGAGACAACGCCGAGCTCCGCAGCGACCACCATCAGGGCAATCAGCATCGTGGTCGGCTCGAATATGCCATCGACGAATATCAGCGCACCTATGATGGCGACCAGCAGGTCGGCCAAGCCCCAGATCCGCAGGGTACGTCGCAACTGCAGTATGCCCACTATCCAGACCGTCGAGGAGAGTGCGACGAGCAGCACCGGAAGCAGAACCGAGGTGGCGTGATGCGCGACGGCGATGACTATGATGAGCAGATGCGAGTTGAACGCCAGCATCATCGTCCAATCGCCGCCCTTGAGAGGGACGGTCAAGGCACACAGCACCAGAAGCAGCAGACCCGTGGCCATGGTGATCTCCGGGACCACGTCCATGACCGGTTCGCACCAGTTACCGACGGCGAATAGCGCCATCAGGCCAGCGGGGATGGCGATACCGACCGCGCTCGGCTGCCTGTACCTCCAGCCCTGCTCGATGACGCTGGCTACCGCTAGGATGCCTGCGGGACCGAACGAGAGCAACACGATGACCAAGCTGCGAGCACCCCGGCCGGAGGAGTTCTTCCAGTCCCCTCGCCCGGCAGCCCGTCTCTTGCGGTCTATCCATGCGTCGGTGAGCACGCACAGGACCAGGACCGACTCAAGCAGGATCCACGGCATCTTCCATTCGAGCATCTCGCCCTCGAACGGATCGATCGTGAGTGGGTAGGGCAGAGCCTCGACTGCAATCGCACCCAGCATCCTGCCGGCGAGCAGAGGGAGCACAATCCAGTCGAGCGCTATGGGTATCCTGTCCAGCAGTTTGTCCTGCCCCATCAGGGATATCGCCACCAACTCGAGCAGCAGCATCGTGACCACAGCCATGTCCAGAAGCTGCTGGTTGCTGCTTCCCGGACCGAGGTGTGATGCCACATGGGCGGCCACCAGCCCACTGATTGCCATGGCTATGGGCATCTCCATGCCCATGATGTGAGGCAGTTCAAGATCCAGGCTCTTCGAGCGGTGTCGGGCCAATGCGATGAGAGCGGTGGCGAAGACGCCGATTGCGACCAGCATCAGCGGGTTCGACCCGTTGAGCAAACCCAGTATGATTCCTGCACCAAGTATCAGCGAGAGCACCGCCGTCACGACGACGGGCTTGTGGCTGACATCGGTGGTGTAGAGCTCCTCGAGGTCGTCGGTGTCCGACTTGTCCCGCCTCTTGCGACGCTCGGCTTCCAGAGCGGCCCTCCGGGCGTCGTACATCGAGACTGCCCCACTTCCCTCGAGCATCGCCTCCTCACCAGCGGCCTTAGCGGCCATCTCGATTCTGGAGTCCCGCATGGCCACCGACCTGAGTTCGGCCCTCAGCTCGCCGCGTGCAACGAGCCACAGCGAGCTGACCACAAACATCGCTATGGAGGCGACCTTGGTGGTTTGATCCCCCTGGTCGAATGACAGCGCGATGGTGATCACCAGAAGCCACAGCGCTGCGAGGGCGGGATTGAGCAGTTTCTCTATGCTACCCGCGCGAGGCAGGTAAACACCCAGCACAGCCGCGGTGCATAGCACGGCTACCAGACTCGTATCGATATCCGGCAGTGAGACGGTTGACTCCAGCAGCATCGAAGCCTCTCTGCCGGAAAGCGCCAGCAATAGTGGCAGGCTCATCATCGACATCCCGCTGGTGTACAGTTTCTCATTGCTGGGCGCGCGAGTGAGCAATAGGGCGACAATCGAGACGCAGAGCAGGGCGGACAGCGGCACGAAGAGCCCGTGACGCCACTGCATGACCACTACTGCCACAGCAAGTATCGTGACCATGTTGCCAGCGCCGCCAATTCTCTTGTCGGCGATTTCGGCTCCGAAGTGCAGAGCCGTGAGCAAGACGAGTACCAAGAGCAGCGTGGCGACGGTGAAACCGCCGAAATGAGCCATGAATATCATCGTGAACAGAGGCAGCCACCATCCCATCGACCAGAGCTGCAGGGCCCCAGAGTCACGGATGGATGCTGAGATTTCCGTGACCCCTAGAAAGCGCGCAGCGAGGTTGACTCCGGTCCCGCCTAGCCTGACGTTCACTACCACTAGGAGTATCGAACTCAGCGCCAGATAGACCCCCAGAGGCTCGGGATCGAGGTCGATGAGGCTACCCGGGTCGGTGACGTCGTTGGCGACGAGGAGCGTCCTGACCGTCTCCTGAACGATCTCCTCGATGAGCACCCAGCTCCAAGGCAGTAACACGGTGACGCCAGCGAGCGAGGGAGACCCTCTCTTGATCGCGAGCACGGCGGTGCCGATGTGGAGGGCGCCGAGCAGGACCAGCAGCACGACCCCCCCGTCGCCTCCGGAGTCCGATGCCTCAGTGGGCACCAGCAGTACCAGCAGCATCAGGATGACCATCGAGCCAAGCCACAGCGCCCTGTCTGTGACCCTCTCCTGGTCCCTCAGCATCACGAAGCCTGTGACTATGAACCCCAGTACCGTGAACAGCTCGTACGAGTCCAGAGGCAGAGCGGCATCCACCCTGCTCCCGGCAATCAGGATGAGGACCAGAATCGGCGTCACGCCGAGCAGAGGGGTAGCGACGCGCTTCGACGCGACTCCCCTGACAGAGAGATACGAGCCACCGAAGGCCGCTCCGAGGAAGGTCACCATCCCAAGCGCGTAACCCACCTCCTCGCGACTGGCGGCAACGGCCAGCAGGGCGCCCACCATGCCGAGGGCGATTGAGACACCCCAGAGCCCCGGCTCGCCCAGTCCCAGTGCTTTGCAGCCCTTGGAGAACCAGTTGTCCTCGCGCGCAAAGCGCGCGGCCATAGTGGCGTTGATTGCGGTGATCGTCATCAGCAGGAGGAAGAGCAGCAGCGGACTGTCCAGAGGCAGAATCCTCAGGGTACCTATCTCAAAGCCGCCGGTGATGGCGTGCATGCCTATCCAGAGGTTGGACGCGGCGACACCGAGAGCAGCCAAGTTTCCGGACTGGCGGTGGAGAGCCAGACCGTGCACTAGCAGGGTGGCAATGAGGATCATCGCCGCGACGCCAATCTCGCCTAGGACCGAGCCGGCAGTCGAGCCGATGGCGAGCAGGACCAGCGTGGACTGTGCGGCGATGGCATCGTGGTCATGCCTGTAAGCGACGACGACATTCATCGCCACCAAGAATAGCAGCAATGCCCCCAGAGCCTCGATTTCGATGAAGCCCCATCGATTGAGTTCGATTGCGAGCCCATACAGGACCTTCATCGAGATGATGACCCAGGTGACGCCCAGCAGGGTCATATTCGGCTCGGGAACCCAGCGCTCGCCGAGAGCGAAACCGATTCCAGCGAGGATGAGCAGCACGGCCGTCGCTAGGAGGGGTGACAGCGCGAGGCCGGCCTGAATCCCAATTGCGCTGTAGACGATTATCATCGACACCATGAGCATCCAGTTGACGCGACGCTCGCCCTCGACGGCGACCTCGGTCACTATGTCTCGCTCGGGCGCGAGAGGAACACTCCCGTCCTCCTGTACCGCGCCCGCCTCGTCGCCACTCGGCTGCTCGAACGGGTCGAACACGCTGCCCAGAGCCTCGTCGACCGCGGAGGCGAGCTGCTCTCGTCGCTCCTCCTCGTCCCCGCTTCTCTCAGGAACGACTACATCGCTCAAATCGATGTTCACCTTCCTGCGAAACTCCCGCTCTCGGATGATTCTGTCATCCGGGGCTTCGTCACTCATCAAATCCCGACCGAAGCCACTCCCGCATAATCGCATCCCCAGCCAGAGCACTCGGAACAGTGGCTTTCGCCATTCACGAGGTCGGTAGCCTAGCCGCAACGCTTGAAGGGGGAATCTCGGCGTCGGCCGTCATGGAGCCATCCTCAATGCCAGGTGACTCCCGCAACTTCGCAACCCCTCTTGCCTCCCACGGGCTCGACCCCCAAGGCGCAGTGCACTGGAACTTGGGCTGGGAGGAGCTACACAGGATCTCCATTGAGCGGGGTGAGGGCAAACTCACAGCCCACGGGGTTCTGCTAGCCACCACCGGCGAGCGCACAGGCCGCTCGCCGAACGACCGCTTCATCGTCAACGAGCCCGGACTCGCTGAGCACGTCCGGTGGGGCGAGGTGAACATGCCGATCGACCCGGAGGTGTTCGAGGGCCTTCTGGAGAAGACCAGACAGCACTTGGACAACTCTGATTTTCTGTTCGTCAAGGACGCCTTCTGCGGGGCGGACCCGGAGTACCGAATGCCAGTCAGGCTGGTCACTGAGAAGGCGTGGCACGCCGCTTTCATGCACAACATGTTCCTGCGCGCCTCAAAGAAAGATCTGGTCTCACACGTCCCGCAGTACACCATTCTCCACGCCCCCGACCTGAGATCAGAACCAAAGACCGATGGCGTCAATTCAGACGTCTTCATCATCCTCGCCCTCGACCGTGGGCTGGCGATAATCGGCGGCACCCACTACGCGGGCGAGATCAAGAAGGCCATCTTCACCATCATGAATCACATTCTGCCTACTGAAGGCCTCCTGCCTATGCACTGCTCGGCCAACACCGACGGCGAGAACTCAGCCCTCTTCTTCGGGCTCTCCGGGACCGGCAAGACCACCCTCTCCGCTGATCCGGGAAGAGCCTTGGTCGGCGATGATGAGCACGGCTGGTCCGACAACGGCGTGTTCAACTTCGAGGGTGGTTGCTACGCCAAGCTGATCAGATTGTCCGAGGAGGACGAGCCGGCGATCTACGCAACAACCCACAGACCCGGCTCGATCCTGGAGAACGTCGTGCTGAACGCTGATGGGACGCCCGACTTCGACAACGACTCCCTGACCCAGAACACCCGTTGCTCCTACCCGATCGAGGCCATAGAGAACCGCACTCCGGATTCCATGGCGGGAAATCCGAAGAACGTGGTCTTCCTGACATGCGACGCCTTCGGCGTGCTACCCCCTCTGTCCAAGCTGAGCCCCGAACAGGCCGCTTACCACTTCATGTCGGGATACACTGCGAAGGTCGCTGGGACCGAAGTCGGAATCACCGAGCCCCAAGCCACCTTCTCGACCTGCTTCGGTGCACCCTTCATGCCTCGTCACCCACGCGTCTACGCCGACCTGCTGTCGAAGAAGATCCGCGAGAACGATGCCAAGTGCTGGCTGATCAACACCGGCTGGGTCGCAGGCGGTCATCTAGAGAGCAGCCGAATCAAGATCAAGTGGACCCGAGCACTTCTGAACGCGGCTCTAGACGGAGACTTGGACGATGTCCTGTTCGTGGAGGACGAGCGCTTCGGATTTCAAGTCCCGACCACTTGCCAGGGGGTCCCTGACAAAATCCTCCAGCCTCGCGAAACATGGCATGACAAGAGGAAGTACGACAATGTGGCGGACTTACTCATCGACAATTTCGAGCAATACGCCGAGGATTGCAGCGAGGAAGTCCTCTCATCCGCGCCTCGAGTTATAGGCTGACTCAGTGGGTACCCACTGCGACTTTGAATTATGCACCTGAACGAAGTCGAGTGTAAGCAATCAACAACAGTTATGCAAGTGGGAGCAATCGGATATGCATGGGGCAAGGACCAGTGAACCTGTCGGAAGCCCTCGCCTCGTTCGACGCTATCTGGAGTCCGCGCATCGTCGCTAGGATGAACGACTACGACGTCCGCATCGCGCATGTCGAGGGTGAGCACGTGTGGCACGTCCACGAGTACACCGACGAGTTCTTCCTCGTGCTCGACGGGCGGTTTGATATCGCCATGCGCAGCGACGACGGCACAGAGCACACGGTGACACTCCTCAAAGGGGATACCTACGTCGTTCCTAGGGGCGTTTTCCACAGGCCCACGTCACCGGGCGCGTCGATCCTGATGTTTGAGCTGTCCGGGACCTCGTCGACCGGGGACCACCACGAGGGAGACCTTCCCGAACATGTCGACAGTACCACCGGCCACGAACTCGGCTAGGCCCCCGGGCGGGACCAGGCCCGAGGCGAACTCTCTGTTTCGCCTGTGTTTCACCCCCCGCTTCGTACTGTAGAGGCCAAGGGGTGATGCACGGTCTCAATGATACTCGGGTTCATGTGCCTGAACTCGATGGCGCACCATGGCAGATGAGGTCACCAACCGACTCGGCGGATGTACCTCGCCATATCTGCTCCAGCACGCCTCTAATCCAGTCTCTTGGCAACCATGGGATGAGGAAGCCATCGAACTGGCCAAGAAACTAGACCGACCCCTGCTCGTATCCATCGGGTACGCCGCCTGTCATTGGTGTCACGTGATGGAGCACGAATCATTCAATGATGAGCTGACGGCTAAACAGATGAATGAATCACTTGTCTGCATTAAGGTCGACCGTGAGGAGAGTCCGGATGTCGATGCGCTGTATATGGCGGCGTGCCAGATTTACACGGGCGGTGGAGGCTGGCCGCTGAATGTGTTTGTCGACCCGGACACGCTCAAACCGTTCTTCGCAGGCACCTACTTCCCTCCCGTACAACGCTACAACAAACCATCATGGGGACGACTGATCGAGAGCGTCGTGCAGGCATGGCATGAGCAACGCGAGCAGGTCATCAACTCCTCGGAACTGATTACGGAGCAAATCCAGAAATCATCGATAGGAGGGGGATCATCACAAGATGTTGAATCTCTGATCAAGGAATCCATATTGGCTGCGCTGAGCCACTCCAAGAGGGTCTACGACCCCGTCAATGGAGGAATAGTGGGTGCTCCGAAGTTTCCGCACCCTATGGATATGGAAGGCTTGCTACGTGCAGGAGAGAGAGACACCGTTTCTCATTCGTTGGACGTTATGGCAACCCGTGGTCTATTCGACCATCTCGCAGGTGGCTGGCATAGGTATTGCGTGGATGCTGGATGGGAAGTTCCTCACTTCGAGAAGATGCTCTACGACAACGCCCTGATGCTAGCGGTTCACGAGAAGGCGCGTCGCCTCGGAATAGGGAGCCAGAATGACAGGGTGATCGGACTGACATTAGAATGGATTCGCAATGAGATGCTAGACCCCTCCGGAGGTGTGTGGTCGACTCTCGACGCTGACTCGGTCGGAGAAGATGGGAAATCTGAGGAAGGAGAATTCTACTTGTGGACTCCCGAACAGGCTGAGGATACAGTGGCCTGCGAACGCTTCGGAATCACCGAGCAGGGTAACTTCGAGAACAGTGGTCGAAGCGTACTATCACTACATGAGGTCAACGGGCTCGATGATGATGAAGACTTACGCATTCACCTTCTCAAGAAGCGGTCCGAGCGGGCTCGGCCCGGTACAGATGACAAGGTGCTTACCGCGTGGAACGGCATGCTGTTGGTCGCCTGTGCAGATTTACCCGAAGATGATGCGAAGAGCATTGGCCAGCATATCTGCAAGGAGTTCCTGTCTCGTAAGGACGTCCTTCGTACAAGAAGGGGCGACACTCTGGGGGGGCCGGGTTTCCTAGATGATTATGCATGGGCTGCACTCGGTCTACTACGCTGGGGAATACGCTGGGATGACAAGGAATGCTTACACCGGAGCCTCGAGATTACCAGCCAGCTGCTCAAAATATTCGCCGACCCTGATGGTGGCTTCTGGATGACCAGCGCCGACCACACTGAACTTCCCGTCAGACAGAGGTCCGTCTCCGATTCTGCGGTACCGGGTGCTACGGCGGTGGTGGTTGAACTGCTGCGAACCCTGTTGCTGCTATGGCCTGACCACTCCCAAGCCGATGAGTGGAGGGGATCGGCCGAGAAGGCGATAATCAGTGCAGGGGACGACCTAGTCGCCAGAGCTGGTGGCCACTGGGCTCTAATCTGCGCTGCCCAAGGATTTGCAGAACCAGGCCAAGTCTGGTTCATCCATCACTCGGGGAGTGAACCTGCCGAGGTCGAGAATCTAAGGCGCACCGCTGCTTGGAATCAGTTGGTCGCCTCCAGCTGTGAGCCCATGAGTGGCAAGGACCGCGGGGAAGCGGAATGGGGGGGTTGGTTGTGTGAGGGCATGACCTGCAGGTTGGCTACAATGGATGCATCCGCACTCACTTGGTCCTGAAGTCGAACCCACTGAAACCCCGAACATAGGGTAGGGACTGATTCACTCAGAGACGCTGTCTCGTTTGCCTCTGGGCATCGACAGCGCAGATTGCGGCCATGTGGACCACATCGCGCACGCTGTCACCGCGCTGCAGCACGTGCGCGGGCTTGGAGAGACCCTCTAGAATCGGCCCCGTCATCTCTGCTCCCGCAATCCTCTGTAGGAGCTTGTAGGCGATGTTAGCCGAGGAGAGGTTAGGGCAGATCAGGACGTTGGCGGGGCCGTCGAAGGCCATGAACGGGTAGTCCTTCTGGATTTCGGGGACCAGCGCGGTGTCAGCCTGCATGGGCCCGTCGATGACGAGGTCCGGGTCCAGCTCGCGCGCGATGGCTATCGCCTCCTCGATTCTGTCGGTGCGCAGTTCTCCCGAGGTCCCGAAGTTGGAGAATGACAACATCGCCACCTTGGGCTGAACACCGAAGCGGCGTGCGACTTTGGCTGTCTGCACTGCTATCTCGGCCAGGGTCCTGGCATCCGGGTAGATGTTGATGGTCGCATCGCCGATGAACATGAGTTGGCCGTTGACGGTCATCATGTACATCCCGACGATTCTGTGTGAGTCTGGGTCCGGCCCGATAGTATGCAGGCACGGCCTGACTATGTCCGGGTAGTGGTGCGAGACACCTCCGAGATAGCCATCAGCGTCTCCCATGCGGACCATCATCGGCGCGAAGTAGGTCGTCGACTTCAGCAGGCGCACAGCGTCCTCCATGGCCACTCCCTTCCGACCCCGCAGCCTGTGCAACTCATCCGCGTAGGTCGTTCGCCTGCGCGGGTCGTACCTGACATCGATGGTCTCGCATTCGAAGTCGAGCCCCAGCTCCTCCTTGACGGCGTCTATCCGCTCGAGCTGTCCGAGCAGGACCGGCTCGCAGATTCCCTCTGCGATGCACTGCGAGGCCGCCTTGATGATGGTGGGGTCCTCGCCCTCCGAGAAGACGATCCTCTTCGACTCCTTCTTGGCGATGTTAATCACCCTGCGCATGATGGACCGAGTCAAACCGAGGCGGGCCTCGAGCTCCTCGCGGTAGCCCACGACATCAAACTCCTCTGCGGACACTCGCGCGACGCCCTCGCTGACCGCAGCCTCGGCCACCGCGCTGGCCTCCCAGATGAGCATGCGCGCGTCGAACGGCTTTGGGATGAGGTACTCGGGACCGAATTGCAGCTGCTCGCCGCCGTAAGCCGCTGCGACATCATCCGGCACAGGCTGCTTGGCGAGCTCGGCGATGGCGTGGGTCGCTGCCATTTTCATGCCCTCAGTGATTTCCTTCGCCCTGACATCGAGCGCCCCACGGAAGATGTAGGGGAACCCGAGGACGTTGTTGATCTGGTTCGGGTGGTCGGAGCGTCCGGTCGCGACAATCGCGTCCTCGCGGACCGCGTACACCTCCTCGGGGGTGATCTCTGGATCCGGGTTGGCGAGGGCGAAGATTAGCGGGCGCTTCGCCATCTTCGCCACCATCTCACCGCTCACTAGGCCGCCGCGCGACAGCCCGAGGAACAGATCGGCGCCATCCATCACTGATGCGAGGTCACCGTCAGCCAAGTCGCGGGCGAACTCTGCCTTGTACTCGTTCAGCTCACCGGCTTCTAGGCGCGAGTTCGTCAGGATCCCCTTCGAGTCGACCAGAATCATGTTCTCCGGCTTGACTCCGAGTCTGATGTAGTGGTGAGCGGAGGAGATCGCCGAGGCGCCTGCGCCCGAGACTACGACCTTGATCTCAGAGATGTCCTTCTCGACAACCTCGAGGCCGTTCAGCAGCGCCGCCCCGGAGATGATCGCGGTGCCGTGCTGATCGTCGTGCATGACCGGGATGTCGAGCTCCTCGACCAGCCTGCGCTCGATTTCGAAGCACTCGGGGGCCTTGATGTCCTCGAGGTTGATGCCACCGAAGGTCGGGGCTATCGCCTTGACGGCCTCGACGAACTCGTCGACATCCGTCCTGTCGACTTCGATGTCGAAGACGTCGATGTCCGCGAACGCCTTGAACAGGAGCCCTTTGCCCTCCATCACCGGCTTGCCGGCGAGCGCGCCGATGTCACCGAGTCCGAGGACGGCGGTCCCGTTACTGACGACAGCCACCAGATTGCCCTTCGAGGTGTAGCGGTAGGCATCGTCGGGGTTCTTCTCGATCTCCTTGCAGGGATAGGCGACTCCCGGAGAGTACGCCAGTGAGAGCTCGCGCTGGGTTCCATGTGGCTTGCTCGGCACTACGGTGATTTTTCCGGCGGGTTTCGACGAGTGGTAGTCCAATGCGTCCTTTCGGAGCATGTCATCGTTCAGGATCCCACCCCCGGGGCCCTTCGGGCACACCCCTCTGCTATGATGCTATCCTAATGAGAAAACACGCATTATCGGCCTGTGAGGAAGCGATATCGAAAGGTTTCAAATCGTTTTTATTTTCGGTTATTCCGCCTTCGGCGGACCGAGCATGTCAGAAACATCGACCCACTTCTTTCATAATGTCCACAAAGAGGCGGAGTTGCGTGCTGTCGGCGCATTCGTCCAATTACCGCGCTCAGCAGAGGCTAGCCCTGCTGTTGGTAATGCTCATGGTTACGCTGCCCTGGTCGGCGATGACTTCTAGCGATCTCGACGGCGGGACTGATGACAGCCGTGCCACTCCGAAGGTTTGGGGTGCGGGAGGCAGTAATGACACCGGTTGGATCTCCCTTGAGGCAACGGGAGCCGATCCCGCGAGCGGCACTCTGGCCTATGCCGACCTCTTCCTCGACTTCGCTCCGGGGGCCCTGCTGGACAACTTCACCTTCGAGATCGCAGTCGATGGGAGTGAGGGCTACTGGGCGAGTGAGCCGCAGATCACTCTGCTTGACACCCAGACACCGATCCTCGACTGGCGGGACTACGGCGATCTCGGCCGTCAGAACTCGTTCTCCAATAATCCGCCCGAGGTCGAAGGCGGTCTCCTCGACACCTGGCTGCAGCCCAACTCGGTCAGCGACGCCTCGTGGCTGCTGCCGAGTGGCGTGACCATCGAGGACCTCGTCATCGAGGCCCTTCGCCCGGCTGACCCCAGGGTCTCGTTCTCATCGCTGAACGTGGTGATTCACGACAGCGCGGTCAATCCGCACGACGGCCGGCTGTACGTGCTTCTCGATGACGATATGCTACACCTCGACGACCAAATGCACAAGAGGATCATCGACATCGATTACGATATCCAGGGTCGAAGCATCGCTCTCGACGTGGATGAGAACAGACTTCTCATCGGGACTGAGGATGGCGAGATCCTGTCACGGCGCCTGTCTGACTCTGCCGAGCTCGAGAATCTGATAGCGATCGAGGACGCAGTGCCAATACGGTCCGTCTCCGTCGATGCATACGGGACGGTGTGGGCGGCGACTGACTGCAATTTGCACCACCTCACCCCCGGTGAGACCTCTTGGACCGAGGTCAGTTTCTGCTCGAGCGACTCGATGGAGGTTCCGACGGACATGATCATCATCGCCGACACCATCTACATCGGAACCGCAGGGAGCGGCGTCCGAGTCATCGAGTACTCAACGATGGAATCGCTACCGCTCCAAATCTCAATCGATAGCAACACGCAATGGAGCACCGCGAACTACCTGACTAGCAATCAGATTACGCAGTTCGAGTTGCTGGGCGATCATCTGCTGATCGCCACGATAGGCGGCGGCGTGAACCGATATAACGTCGCAGCCTCGTCGTGGCTCGCCACATGGTCCACCAACAACTGGCTCGCGTCGAACGTGATTCGCGGTCTGGCCTTGACAGCTGACTGGCTGCACATCCTCGCTGCCAACACCATACACTCCTACGACACCACCGCCATGCTGTTCCGCTCGCAGAGGCAGGTTTCCGACATGGGTCTGCTGAGCTCCGCTGAGTCAATCGTGGCTTGGCCGTCGGAAGGCCACCGCGGCCCCGATTCAGGCACCGTCCTCGTCAGCGATGGCTCGGGGACTCTGGCTCGCCAGGTCGGGGAGTCTCTGGACGGCACCATGGTGCTGGTCAGCAGCCCGTTCTCGTCGACGATGGAGGTCGTCACGCACATCGACGACGGCGAGCACGGCGAGATATGGGTCGCAGGCGGCTACGTCATCGACAGGTTCGACAAGGCCGCCCAGACGTGGCTGGCCCCGATCGACCTCTCTGACTTTGTCTGGGCCCCAACGGCTGTCACCTCTATCGTGCAGGATCCCCAGGGAATGGTCTGGGTGGGCACCCTCAGTGCGGGACTGCTGAGATTCGGAGCCGGTAATGGCAACTTCCAGGGAACGGCCCAGGGAATCAGTTCGGATCTCATCTCGAGCCTCGCTCACGATGCGAACTCGAACACGCTGGTCGTCGGGCACTTCGAGTCTGGAATCTCCCTCATCAACACCTCGACGAACACACTGATCGATGTCATGACCACCGAGGACGGCCTCGACTCCGACTTCGTGAGCGAAGTCGCTACGCGCTACGGCATCGCGTACATCGCGACCCCCGACGCCGGCGTGATGAGGGTCGACCTGTTCGACGTCTCCATCCTCGGCTCGTGGCAGTCACTGGGCGCGGACAATCTCCAAGCTACCCCCGTGGCCGTCGACGGTGACACGCTGTACCTCGGGCTGACCGGATTCGGCATCCTGGTGATCGACCGCCTCACCGGCGACATCTCCGACCACTGGACGCAGGACGGCAGCCTGCCTGACGACGACGTTCTGTCGCTGCACATGGATTTCTACGGCGGTCTGCTGGTCGGCTCAAGCGTCGCGAATTCAGGATCCCAGAACAATGGTGGACTGTCTCGCTGGGATGGCAGCAACTGGCAGATGCTGCCGACCTCAATACCCGGCTGGGGCAATGACCCGTTCGTGTTCTACGACATCACCAGCGATGCGGACGGCATTTACGCCGGATCCAACCGCGGGGCATGCATATGGAACTGGAGCTACGATCTCCAGCAGTGCGTCAGCAATCAGGACGGGATGCCCTCCCGCTTCGTATCCTCGGTGGCCAGGATCGGCACCGACAGGCTCTACGCCGGCACTAACAACGGCGCTGCGATCATCAACACCATCAACGGCTCCGTGATAGAAGTCTGGTCGGCCGGTGACGACACCCAGCGGGCCCGCACCGTGAAGATAGGCGACATCCTCTACCTCGGCTTCGAGAACACCGGCATCGCGCGCTACGACTTGGTCAACCAGGAGTGGTTGCAGGCTTGGGACGGCACTCAGGGGTACATCGATGATGATGATGTCACCACGCTCGTCCACGGGCGCAGCGCTGGCACCATGTGGGCCGGCGGTGACTTCGGCCTGACTCTCATCGACGTGGTGAACGACACGGTCCTAAAGAGCTGGAACCGTGGCCCGAACACCGATGGCCCGACGCTGTCGGACACTCCTCCAGCTGACATCGAGATTATCGGCAACGTCCTGCACTACTCGCTGCAGAGGAGCAATTCGTGGTGGGCCACCAACGGTGAGATATTTCGCATCAACCTCGACAACAATACAAGCCTGAGCACACTCTATGTCGCTCTCCAGATTGGCAGTTCCACCGTCGTCCACGGCATCGGTACCGTCGGTGAGGAGTTGTGGATCGGCGCTAGGCCACAGTCCAACAATAATGGTGTTGGGACCATAGTTCGTTGGAACGCTTCCAACGAGTCCTGGGCCGAAAATCTGGACACCATCGGCAACATTCAGAGGGTCAACGCGCGCTTCCTCGGCGACTGCTTCCCCGTCGCCACCAACTCCTGTGAGTTGTGGGTGGCCTACGGGAACAACATCATGAGGAGGTTCCAAGCGTCCAACATGACGCTTCTGAATGAGTGGTACGACATCGAAGGGCCCATCAGGGGAATGGAGGAGTGGAACGGAACCTACGTGTTCGCGAGCATGAACGGCATCCTGAGGTGGGACCCGCTCAATGAGAGCTGGCTCTCCTCATGGGTCGAGGACGACGGGTTGCCTTCGGGCTCCGAGGAGCAGTTCTACTCGATGTCCCTGATTGACAACGACCTGTGGGTCGGATCCTATCAGGGGGGCTGGAACTCCAACTCCGAGATCATGCGCTTGGACGATGCCACGGACAACTGGACCACGTGGGAGCTAGGCACCGGTGACATCCCCAACGGCTACCCAGCCGACATCCAGCTATGCAACGACATCATCCACGTCGCCATCGGCAGGCTCTCATGGTGGGGCAACCAAGGGGGCATCGCGAGGTTCGACCTAGCAGACTGGGATCACGACGGAATCACCCATGAGTGGATCGCACCGATGACGGACAGCAGTCAGGGACTCTCGGACGATGACCCCCGCGCGATCGCCTGCGACGAGCATAACGATGTGATGTACATCGGCTTCGACACCGAGGGCATCGGCTTCGATCGCTACAACTACAACACCAACCTGTTCATGAGGAGGCTGACATCTAGCGATGGCATATCCGAGGATCGGATCTTCCCCGGTGGCATGCTCCATCACAACAACGTCCTGCTGGCAGCCCACCAGTACATCAACACGGGCGGGATATCGAGAATCGTCACCTCCGGCACATCCACCGCCAACGGTCAGATACTGGACTCGGGGATGGACGGCTGCTCAATCGAGAGGGCGCCTTCGGCCACCGGACCGGTCTACGCGATCGGCCGCTCAGGCCAGACCACAGGCCTGAACCGCGTCGACAGGCTCGACAGCACGGGCCTGATCGCCAGCGGCTTCGACGAGTTAACAGGTCTCACTAGCGGTAGGGTAGTCGAGTTTGAGTCCAACGAGACCCACGTGTGGGTCGCCCTCACCTCGAGTTCCAACGGATACTACGCTTCCTCGGTGCTGCAGGGCGAGCTTCTGGCCAATGGCTCTGTCAGATGGGAGTTCGGCTACAACGCCAATCAGGATGTCATCAACTCGATGCAGCTCGACGGGGAGCAGGTCTGGCTCAGCACCGCTGGACGCGGACTCTGGTCCATCGACATATCCAATCGAGTGCTCGCCCCGACCCCAGCAGCGCTGCACATGCAGATGGACGGGATGGTTATCGATCCTGATGACGAGGACACGATGTACGTCGGGCTGATGGGCGCCCAAGGCTCAGCTGCCGGTTTCCAGAACTTCTACACCGATTCGCGGACTTGGGGTCACGGCAGCCTCATCGCCGGTCTGCCCAGCGATATCGTCAGTGATTTCCTGGAGTACGGTGACCACATCTTGGTGGCCACCATGGGAGGCATAGGGATGTGGAACACCACGAGGGACGACTGGGACGACCCGATCACCACGATCGACGGACTGCCGACCCCGATTATCGAGCACCTGTTTGCCATAGACACGCCGATCCAGGGCAATGGCGCAGTCCTCGTTGGGGGCCCAGCAGGGCTGACGGTGCTGCATGAGGACAACCTCTCCGTCCTCACCACTCTCAACTTCGCTGACGGACTCGTGGGGAACAGGGTGTCAGGAATCGCCTACGCGGAAGCGTACTCCCGCTTGGTGAACAACCCCGACGGCTCGACGACGGTCCTGCACCATGACGCTGCCTTGTTCATCTCGCACAACGGGCAGGGCTCGACCAGACCCGGAGCGGTCGCTTGGGACATCGCTACAGACAGCGCCAACGGGACGTATCACATCGACATGATCCCGAACAACGATGTCAGAGCCATAACGACCGACGACTGGGGCGTCCACATTGCCACCACCAGCGAACCGCTGGTTCACTGGAACGGCACCTCGGTGGAGATGGAGTCTGGTCTCGGAGCGCGCCCGCTGCTGTCTTGGCCTCCGTTCCAGATGGTCTCCGACGGCGACTATATCGCCGTACTCAGCCCGAGGGGCATAGATGTGGTGAAATCGGGCGGTGACCACTCGGGCGTGGCTTCCGAGTTGCTGCCCGGGCTCTCTGCGGCCTACGTTGACAACACCGGGCTGTATGTCGTCGGCCAAGACGGCCTACACATCTTCAACCCGGTCGAGAGCCTCAGGGAGTTGGACAGGGGACATCAGCGCAGGGCCAATCCGCTCCTCGCACTGTTCGCTGGCAGCTCGTGGGACATCACGCACACTGCTCATCCCGGGATGCCGACCGTACTGATCAATGACGAGAACCCGATTCAGATTCCACAGGGCGCAGAACAGTGGCTACCCGGAAAGCTCCCGTTGTTCACCGGGGCGCTCACGCTCTCGGCCCCCCAGTCGGGCGCGTGGGTCTGGGCCGAGTCGAAGAGCCTGAATTACTCGGGCTCGTGGGATCTGGCATCGATGAACCCGACCATCGTGACCTCGTTCCAGACGGCTATCTCCAACCTCGCTCCCGGCTCCACATCGGCTCAACTGCACGTGCAGATGCAGACGCCCCAGAACGGCACCATACAGGTCCGCATCACCTACGACTGGGAGCGAGTCGAGATCCCGACTGAGATGACCTCCCTGATCGACAGGCCGAATGACGGAGGTGGCGTGCTACTGGCCTCCTGGCTACCAGCCGAGGACGCGGCTTGGCAAGCCTACGGGCTCTACGTCTGGGACTCCACGGACAATCCCGACTGGGAGCCGACCCAGGAAGAGCTCTCGGAGTTCTCCACCCACATGCACATCTACTTCTGGTCGCAGACGACTGCCACCGTCACCACAGCCGACCGCGACGGCACGGCCACGTCGCTCTCGGACGACAGGGAGTACAGAGCCGCGATCGCCATCCAGTACCCCGACGGCTCGATCGGACTGCCGATGTCATGGCCTGATAGCGCCACTCCGACCGACGAGGTGCCGTTCCCGCCTGGGTGGCTCACAGCTGAGCCGGTCTCGGGAGGCTCGGCTGGAACGGTCTTCGTCGAGTGGTTCGCCTGCATGGAGTTCGACCCCGACCGAACAAGGATATGGGCCGTTCAGCAGCCGATTACCAGCGCTATCGCGCTCAGCGGCGGAATCGATGTGGCTTTCGGAACCGGCAACTCGACAGTGCTCCAGTTGGAGCCCGGCAAGACGTTCTGGTTCGCTGCCGTCTGCGTCGACGAGGCCGGGCAGTTCGACGCTGCAAACGCCACGATCGTGGGCCCAGTCGTGACCGCGGGAGGCCTTGACGATGGCATCCCACCAGCCCCGATCACCGATACGACCGCGGTCGATGCCCCCGACGACGAGGGCGGCAGGATCCTAGTGACATGGACTCCGAGCGACGAGGAGGACTGCACTTTCCACACGATCTACGCGCTACCGGCCTCGGGATTCCAACCGCCTACCACAGTCGACGGATGGCCAGTGGCTGAGTACGTCCTCGACTGCACCACGAGCGAGATCGTGATCGACTCGATGGGCGACTCTCCCCTCGAGAACGGAATCGTGTACTGGGTCGGTGTCGTAGCCTCTGATGACTGGGGCAATGAGAACCTCGACGACGTCCTCGTCGTCGATGCCACTCCCCTCTCCAATGTGGCAGGGGTGGGACAACCTCCTCATCGGGTCCTCGGACTCAACGCATGGGACCACCCGGATGACGACGGCACCGCCATCGACATCATGTGGAACCGCTCGCTCGCGCCCGACTTCAGCCACTACGTCATCTGGGTCTCAGAGTACCCGCTCAACGACCTGACCGAGATCTGGGCTAACTGCGGCGACGACCCCGCTTCCTGCGGCCTCATCGAGATTGACCAGAGACAGATAGGCGGGGCGTTCCAGCTCCAGATCACGGTGACTAGCGCGCTCTACGGGAACACCGTCTCGGACCTCAGACTCCAGACGATCCGACCCTCGATACCACTGTACGTCACTGTGACGACCCATGACATCCTGGGCAACGTGTACCTGACTGACATGGAGGAGCACATGGTCCTAGTCTCGCCCTTGGACAACCGGGGCGACATCTCCCCCCCAGACAGGCTCTCCGCGCCGCTCCTTCGAGACCGCTCGCCCGACGACGGCGACGGCATGCTGGTCTCGTTCTTCGAGAGCGAGGCCTCGGACGTGGGAGAATACTGGATCTACGCCTCCGCCGGCGCGCCGTTCGACAGTGTCGGCGGCATGGAACCGGCTCTCGTCGTGGGTCGCGAGGCACAGATGCCAATTCTCCTCGAGACCCTGTCGGATGGCCGATCGCTGGCACCTTCGGTCCCGGTATGGGTAGTGGTGGCCGCGGTCGACACCTCGGGGAACTATTGGGACAGCAACCTCCAGGGGGCGATGATCAGCCTGGTCGATGAGAACTCCCTCGACCCCGGTCTGCACCTGCCCGAGATAACCGGGATTCGGGCCAATTGGAATCCCTCTGGCCGCCACGTCGAGATACGCTGGGACGCGGTGAACGACCCGCAGGTCGAGTCCTACATGGTATTCATTGGCAAGGAGCCGTTCGAGAGGACGTCCGACTCCATCCTAGTCGGCACACTCGACGACTCGACCACGATGATGATACTCACGGACATCGAGGGCGAGAAGCTGGACAACGCGGCGACCCACTGGTTAGCCGTGGTCGCATACGACGGCGAGGTGCACCGGCTGGCCGTCGACCCACTCGAGGTCAGACCATGGTCGGAGTCGTCATTCGGCTCATCCGAGGGAAGCGAGGGAGGCGCCGGCGATTCCTGGTACGACCAGTTGATGGACGGCGACATGAACACGCTGATCGCCATGGTGTCAGCGGTGATGGTGCTGATCGGCGCGCTGATGGTAATCAGGCCCCGCGAGCCGACTGCTCCCGAGCCTTGGGAGCTCGGTGCGCTCGAAGTCGAACTCGAGGAGGAGATGACGCGCGAGGCCGCCGGATTGAGCGACGCCGAGGAGTCTCTCGAAAGCAACGACGAGCACGCTCCTAGCTTCGCTACCGAATCCGACGCCCAACTGGACGTCGACGAGGACGCCGAGGCCCCCGCAGCCTCGGAGGAGGTGGTCGACGAGCTGCTTGGTGACGAGTCCGGTGACGTCGACCTAGAGGACCTCGACGACATGGCCGACGACCTGGACTTCGATGACCTCGGTGACATGGCCGAGGATCTGAACGAGGTGGACGAGGATGTCGACGCGTCCTTCTTAGACGACATGCTCTGATCGCCGAGGCAGGTATTGAAGCGAAGATTCCCATCGCACGGCATGCCCGACCCTCGTTCGGCCGTCTGGTCGGCTATCGCATGGGACGGAGTGGGGTCCCTGCTGGCAGCGGACATGCACTTCGCCAGGATCTCCCGCCACGCCGCAATCCTGGGCATAGAGGCCCCGGACAACCTAGCCGAGAGGGTCTTCGAGGCCCTAGGTGCCTTGGAGCACCCCGGCGAGCCCAACGGCAGCGCGGACCAAGCCGCCTTCCTCGTCAGAGCGGGAGTCAGGGCGAACGGGGAGATATTCGTCGAGCCGGTCGTCATCCGGATGTGGCCCGACGCCCCACTGGCCGCAATCTCCCTCGCAGCCCCCAACTGGGAAGAGCCCGTCAGGGGCACAAAGCACGCCGAGTGGAAGCCGTACAGGGACGCGAGGCAGACGGCCATCGAGCACGGCGCCGACATCGCTCTGCTGTTCGAGAACGACATCCTCATCGACGGCGATAGATGCACACCGCTGCTGCTCGATCACGACGGCGTCGCCTACCATCCGCTGCACAGCGAGGGCGCGCTCGACTCGGTTACCATCGAGCAGATCAGGCCAGCGCTCGAGGCAGCCGGCATCCCGGTCAGCGGAGCCCGGCTCACGCTGAGCATGATCCTGCGCGCCTCGGAGATGCTGGTCGTAGGAAGCGGGATGGGCATCCGGGCAGTCGGTACTATCGATGGCAGGACTATCGGTAGGCCGCAAGGTAGGCTGTTCCAAGTTGCTTGGGAGTCTTGGCTCGCGCGGCTCGAGAGTGGCTGGGTCGCAGCCGAAGACCTGTAGCGAACCAGATGGGCGGCTCTCGCTGGTCTGCTAACCGTAGCGTTGAAGGAGCGCGCCTTTGTGGTCCGTTCGAGGAACATGCCCACCTGCAGGATGTGCACTCAGAACTACCCTCTCAGCCAGTTCGTGAGTGGAAACGGTCCGCGCTACCAGGTGTGCGTGCGATGTGCGGTGGAGAACGACCTCGTCGGTGCCGAGGAGGTGCCGCAACTCTACTCCGACGATCTCGCCAAGTCCCGGCTCGCTCTGTTCGGCCGACGCTATCGCCTGTGGTTCTTCATCGCTGTCGGCTGGTTCCTCTACCTCACTCTGGGAAGCGGCATCGAGCTCTGGTCGAGCGTCTTCCTGGTAGTCCTGGTCATCGCCACTCTGGCGACCCCCGTGCTGCATTTTCTCGGCTCGGCTAGGTTCAATGCCGAATTGGCAAGGCTCACCCCGTGATTCAGTCACGGGAACCCTTGAAATAGAGCCCAACGTGCTCCGAAAGTTAGAGGGAACAGTGGGTTCCCTGTGAAAGCCCGTGAGAATGGATGAACAGTAGAGGAGGAGCAGGCAGAGGTAAGGTAGGTTTCGGAGACGAGCAAAATGACGCTCAGTGCAGCGTTTTGTCAGTCGAAGAACCAATGATTCGGTTTGCTCCAGACTACCATCCGAACCTCCCGGCTCGAGTCCCCCGCGCACGTAATAGCGCGAGCATTCGCCGGAAAGAGAGAACAGCGGGTTCTCTGAACTGAATTTGGAAGTGAAATGAAAATGCAGAAAACAAAGAACGCGAGCATGTTGATTGCTCTGCTTCTCGTGATGATGGCAGGATCCACCGGCGTCAGCGCCGACGGTTCCGACCCTCTGGATCCTGATGACGGCGGTGCCGACTGGGATGGCGATGGTCTGACCAACGCAGAGGAGCAGAATGCAGGAACTGATATGAACAACCCAGACACCGACAACGACGGTCTGCCGGACGGTTGGGAGGTGGCCTACGGCCTCAACCCCAACTCGGCCGCAGATGCGAACGCGGACCCGGATGGCGACGGTCTGACCAACGCTCAGGAGTATGCCTTGGGTACCAACCCGAACTCGGCAGACACCGATGGCGATGGGACGAACGACGCCCAGGACCCGTTCCCGAACGATCCTAACGATGGATCCTCTTCGGACTCCGACGGCGACGGCATACCTGACGCCTACGACCCAGACTTCGTCGGCAACGATGAGGGCAGCGGAGACGGCGGCACCGATGGTGGCGGACAGTCCGAGCAGCAACCTGGGCCGGGCGAAGGCCAAGGTCAGGGCCAAGGTCAGGGCCAAGGTCAGGGCCAAGGTCAAGGCCAAGGTCAAGGCCAGGGTCAAGGCCAAGGTCAAGGCCAAGGTCAGGGCCAAGGTCAAGGCCAAGGTCAAGGCCAAGGCCAAGGCCAAGGTCAAGGCCAGGGTCAGGGCCAGGGTCAGGGCCAAGGTCAGGGCCAAGGTCAGGGCCAAGGTCAGGGCCAAGGTCAAGGCCAGGGTCAAGGCCAGGGTCAAGGCCAGAACGGCCAGCAGGGCCAGGGTCAGGACCAAGGCTCACAATCCGGTCAGGATGGCCAGCAAGGCCAGGAAGGCCAGCAAGGTGAGCAGGGCCAGCAACAGGACAACGGTCAGGGACAGCAGCAGCAAGGTGGCGAACAGAGCGGCCAGCAAGGCCAGCAAGAGAGCCAAGATCAGAATGGTGACAACCAGAATGGTCAGAACCAGCAGCAGCAGGGCCAGACCCAGGACAACAACCAGGGTCAGCAAGGCCAGCAGTCAGACCAGCAGCAGAGTCAGCAGCTCGACAACCAGGACCAGAACGGCGAGAACGACAACGACGGAGACGGGATCCCAGATGATCTCGATTTCGATGATGACAACGATGGCATCCCAGACAACCAGGATGCCAACCCGAACGACCACGACAACGACGGCATCGACGATGCAGAGGACGATGATGACGACGGCGACGGCATAGACGACCGCGAGGAAGTCAATGACGGCAACCCGAACACCGACATCTACGACCACGACAACGACGGCGTCCCGGACAACGTGGACTTCGACATCGACAACGACGGCATCGACAACTGGAACGACGTTGGACCGAACGGCGAGGACTACTCGCGCGATCACGACAACGACGGACTGAACGACGGTGTTGACGACGACGATGACAACGATAACATCCTCGATGTCGACGAGATCGATGGCATCGTCGGAGTCTGGCGGTACGACCACGACAACGATGGTATAGAGGACCGCTTCGACACCGATGACGACAACGACGGGCTCTCCGACTGGTTCGAGCAGAACGACGGCTGGGATTTGACCGGTCAGTTTGACCACGATAACGACGGCATCCCCGATTATCTAGACGATGACGATGATGGCGACGGCATCCCAGACGACGAAGAAGACAACGGCATCCTGTGATCGCCGCATAGCTTCGTTCTGCCAAGCCCGCAGTCGTCGAGTGATGATTTAGCGGAGACAGGCTACCCGGGGGCGCTTCAGTCCCCGGGCGAGCCGCCCCAATCAGAAATCAGAAATCGAACAAGGTAGGCTGGCTCGACGAGCGCAGCCGAGCCACACTGGTCAGCCTGTCGAGTGCGCGCTGAACGCGGCCCTCTGAGAAGCCGCGCTCGTCCTGTAGGAAGGCGCGCAGGTCCTCCTCAACCGCGTGGGTCGAGTGAGGCAGGGGGTCCGGCGTGGTGGGATGCTCGAGGAAGAGCGAGCGTATCTCGTCGAGCCGCTCCGGCGGCTCGAAACCCCTTGCCTCCGCAACGGCCTCCAGAGTGCCGTGCTCGCGAATCAGTTTGAGCCCGGTCTTCGGGCCGATGCCCCTGATCCCCGGGTGGAAGTCGGTCCCGATCATGATTCCTAGGTCGACCAACTGCTCGTGGGTGATATCGTGCTTGGCCAAAGTATCGGCCAACACAATTCTCTCCGCCTGCAACACGCGTCCGAACCTCCTAGTCCCCTGCGCGGTCAGGTTGCGAACCATCACCGGTGCGCCGTAGAGCAGCGTATCCCAGTCCTGACTGGCCACAGCACCGACCTCGCCCCTCGCGCAGCGAACCGCAGCCGCTCCCTCTGCCTCCATCGGGGCCTCGACCCATGTGACTCCGAGGAGCTCGAACAGCCGCTTGGTCTCAGCCACCATCTCGGGCGTGTACTCGGCGGTCTGGGGGCCGAGCTTCTTGGCCGCGGTCATATCACCCGCCTCGACGGCCGCCTCCCAGCGAGAGACTGCCTCTATCTTACGTTCCCTTCTCCCCTTCAGGGTCTCGCGCTTGAGTTCGTGCGGCCGACCGTCGAAGACGTACACCGGGTCGATGCCCTCTGAGAGCATCAGGGTGGTACGGTCGAGGAATCCCATGAGGTGGGCCACGGGCTTGCCGTTGTACGACAGCGGCTTGCCGTCCTCGCCAGTCAGCGAGGTGATGAACTGGTAGGCGTTGAGGAAGGTGTCCACAGCCACCCTCTGACCTGAAAGATCACTCATCTCGAGGGGCTCGATGACAGCCAAATCGCGCAAGTTACAGCCCATTCTCGCTTTCCTCCCTGCCGCGATGGTTCACGGTAGCGGTCGAGGCATTTAGGGTTGAAGTCCGCCGCCGACCGCACGGAGGAGCGCGTATGCAGGGACTGACTCTGATCGGCAGCGGATGGCATCCGTATCTGTTCAGAGCCGAGATCAAGGCACTCACAGGCCCCCTCGAGGTCATCCATCCGAGAGTAGTCTACATCCCGCACACCGATTCGGCGATTCGCCGGCTCTCCAGAGCCGCCTTGCTCGACCAGGTCCTGAGCAGTGCTGGACGAATCTGGCTGCACTCGAGCATCACAGATGGAGAACTGGCTCAACATATTGCTGAGTGGGCGGGCTCCAATCTGCCGGAAGGTAGCTTTGCTGTCCGTGCACGCAATCTAGGCACTGGAATCGATGGGTTGTCCCGCAGTGCCATCGAGGCCGATGTGGGCGCGCAGGTGATGAGTGAGGCCAACCCGGTTGACCTCGAGAGCCCGGAGCACGAAATCGTGGTGGTTCTGGCCGGGCAGGATGACGGCCCCATCCATCGCGACTCGATGAACTTCATCGGCCCGAAAGTCGTTTGGGGCCTTCGTGAGTCCGCCTGGCAGCGTGAGAGCTACGCTGGCAGGGCACCGACCGAGAGGCCGTTCTTCCGACCCGTCTCACTCGATGCCCGGCAGGCCAGGCTGCTGATTTCCCTCGCACACCGCGCAGGAGTAGAGTCGGCCACTGTGGTCGACCCGTTCTGCGGCACTGGCGGGATAGCCATCGAGGCCGCGCTACAAGGGATGGAGGCCCTAGCCAGCGACCTCGATGGCCGAATGGTCGAGGGAACCCGTCAGAACCTCGATTGGGCCGGGGTCTCGGCGAGCGTCGAGGAGTGCGCAGTAGCTGACGTCGCATCCGTCTGGGGTCAGAGGAGCGGCTGCGTTTTCGTCTTCGACCCACCCTACGGACGCAGTTCTTGGAAGTCGGACGACGGCTTGGAGCTGTTCCTGACCGCATTGTCGGCCGCCCACCAGATAGATTCGAACGGCGCCGTCTGCACGATGCTACCAGCAGGCCCGGAAGCTCTCTCCCAGAATCCCGAGCACGACTATCAGGTGATGGGCAGACCTTGGAGCGAACTCGATGGTCTCATCCGAGAGCGTGGGTGGGTGCCCGTGCTCAGAACGCCAGTCAAAGTGCACCGTAGCCTAGCGAGGATGGTAGTCGTCTGTCATCCGGCGGATTGAAGACGGGTCGCCACGGCTCGCGAGTTGGAGAGGGCTGTTAGGGTAGTCTGGATATCCTTCCGGCTTTCGGAGCCGGAGACGTGGGTTCGAATCCTGCACGGCCCGCCACTACCGCTTCCAGTGGCTAACTTCGTCACCGTCCACATCAATCATCGAAACGCACCTCAGCCCGGCTTTGGTCAACTCGTCTTCGCTGAACGTGAGCCCACCATCTCCTGACAGGGCGAACGGCGAGCGGCACAGGTGCGCACGGTCGACCGCTTCCTCTGCGAGGAAGCGCCTCCAGGTGTCTGCTCCCCCTTCCACCATGAGAGACTGGATACCGCGGTCGCCCAGCATGTCGAGGATTCTCGATACCGGCAGTTCGCCATCGTCTTCGGTCAGCACCACTCGTTCCACATGCGGGGCATCACCGATGTTTTCGCTCGGGTCGGTGCAGTGAACCAGCAGAGTGGGTGCTGCACCGTCGACCAGCAACTCGCTATCCTCTGGGACTCTGCAGTTAGGGTCGATGACGACTCTGAGAGGTGAGTCCTGCGGGCCGATGTCCGGCCCGCGCACCGTGAGAGAGGGGTCGTCGCGGATCACTGTGTTGATTCCGACGAGTATCGCCATCGAGGCGGCTCGCAGTCTGTGAACCAGCTCGAGCGAGGCCTCCGAGGAGAAGCGCTCCGCAGGCAGGTCGGGGTCACCGTCAATCCGACCATGGGCGTCGATTGCGGCCTTGAGCAGAACATGGGGACGCCTGGTTCGGCACCAGTGCATGAACTCGTGCATCTGCTCCTCGCACTGCTCTGCGAGCATCCCCTCGTCGACCTCCAATCCCTCGGAGCGCAGGGCCCCGATCCCGCCGCCGCGAACCGTCGGGTTGGGGTCGGGGACACCGATGACGACGTGACTCACACCGGCCCAGAGCAGCGCTTCGGTGCAAGGCGGCGTCCTGCCGAAGTGATTGCAGGGCTCGAGGGTGATGTAGGCTGTAGTCCCCTTGGTAGGCACCCCACGAACCTCGGCGTCGGCTATGGCCATCTGCTCGGCGTGCAGTCCTCCGATGTGGTCGTGCCAGCCCTCGGCGACGATTTCGTCGTCTCGCACGAGCACGCATCCGACCAGCGGATTGGGCATGACGCGCCCTCTTCCACGCTCGGCCAGCTCGAGCGCGCGTCGCATGAAACCGGCTTCTCCGTCCATGTAATCCCAGACTCGGGAACTGCCTCTCACTCATCATTTCTTGTATTGAGAGTATTCAAATCGTAAACCCGCCCTGTCGACGCCGTGCCCCGCATCGCCTGCATCCTGAATCCGAAAGCCCGCGATGGATTGTCGGTCAAACAGTGGGTGTTGTTTGAAGCCTCATTGAAGGAGGCTGGTTACGAAATCGATTTGCATCACACCCAGGCCATAGGTCACGGGATGGAGATAGCTTCGAATCTACGAGATAGCGACTATGAGATGATCGTCGCAGTAGGTGGGGATGGGACCGTACACGAGGTAGCCTCGGGTCTGCGTGGGTCGGATAAGGTACTGGGCATCCTGCCGATTGGAAGTGGTAATGACTACGCCCGGGCCCACGGAATCCCGATTCCTCGGGGGAAAAAGTTTCCAGATATGCAGGGAGCGGTAGACATCCTGACCAATGGAGTCAACCGTAGGGTTGGCGCAGTTCGGGTCGAAGGTCCACCTTCTCCTGATCACCCCTTGATTCCAGCCCCTGTTCCGCACTCGTGCAACGGAGAGCCAATTTCATCTGGCAACCTCGTTCGCTGGAGCTTCTTGGAGAGTGACAGCGGAGTCACCTCCGCAGTCAATCGAATGAAGACAGAGGGAGTCTTCAGTTGGATAGGAGGCCAACTAAAATACACCGCTCTCGGAATAAAGGCGATTATTGGCTGGAAGAAGCAGAGTGGTTGGATCAGAATCGACGACGAGCCAGGACATGAAGTCGACCTCTCGGGTCTTTTCTGCATGAGTCAGTGTCAGACCTTTGGAGGGGGCTTCAAAGTCGCACCCGGAGCAGCTCCGACACAAGGCCACGGCTCTCTTGTGCTCGCCTTCGGCCTGTCCAAACTGCAGATGCTAGCAGTGATGGGCCCACTCGAGAAGGGGAAGCATATTGGGAAGTGGGGCAAGATTTCGATGAGGCCCGCTAAGAGTATGGAACTCAGAGCCATTGACTCCGATGGGAATCCCACCGAGGAAAGACACGATCCTGTGCTCTATGTGAACGTAGATGGCGAGGCCGTGATCACGACTCCTGTCAGTCTGCAATACTACGACGACCAGATTACAGTACGAGGCGCAGCCTCGATACCCAACGAGTGATAGTGGCGCAGACGGAGAGATTTGAACTCCCGAGTCACGAGGACACCGGATTTCAAATCCGGCGCAATACCAGGCTATGCGACGTCTGCAGCAGGATTGCGAAGCCGCCACTATCCATGAATCCTTTCAGACTCACAGGCCGTATGTGCCGGGTCTGCACCACGCGGGCAGGCCAGTGGCGCCGTCTGGGTGGGTGAGTCCGATGAACAGGACCATGACGATGATGAAGAAGGCCGGGAAGAGGGCAGTCAGGGTCAGAATGCGCGAGTCTTCGCTGCCCCACAGATGCATGAAGATGGCAGCGATCATCAGCAGCTTGGGAACCGCTACGACGGAGAGTACCATCAGAGTGGTATCGCGTGACAGGTCGCTCCCGACCGCTCCGACCTCGATAGCAGTGAGGACCATCAGACCGAAGAAGTTCATCCAATATGCGTCTTTTCCGAAGATCGTGTTTGACATTTGACTCACCTCAGTACAGATAGAAGAACGGGAACACGAGGACCCATATCAGGTCGACGAAGTGCCAGTAGAGCCCGAAGTACTCGATCGAGACCGCGCTCTGCGGTGTGTAGGCGCCGGTCCAGGCCTTGTACGTCAGGTAGGTCAGCCCGATCAGACCGCCGAGCACGTGGAAACCATGCGTCCCGGTGGTGACGTAGAACATGGTGGCGCTGACCCGGATGTTGGCCATCATGTGGGCACCTGTCTCATCGATGTAGTCGTGGTGCTGGTAGTGGTCGTTGTTGATCAGGTAGCCCTCGCTGTACAGCGAGGGTATCTCATGCTCCTGCAATCCGAGGAAGCCGATTTCCGGCACGTGGAACCCGATGAACCACTCGATTATCTTCAGCGTCAGGAAGAGCGCGGCCAAGCACCAGGTCGCTCCCAGGTAGCGGTAGATCCTCTTCCTGCGAACTTCCTCGTCGACGCTGCCTTCTGGCTTGTGGGCCCAGCGCAGCGCCTGCACGATGGTGAACGATGAGATGATCAGGGCGAAGGTGTTGGTCGCCCCCGGGGCGATGTGCCACCAGCTCGAGGCTATGAGGTGGCTCGCAGGCTCGAAGCAGGTTACAGCGGTACCTTCCACCCAATCTCCAGACTCGAATACCGTGTCGCAGCGAGGTATGCCGAATCGGTAGCGCATGTAGGTGCTGAACAGAGCGGTGAAGATCATCATCTCGGACATCAAGAAGACCCACGTCCCGACCTTTCGAATCTGGATGCTCTTGAACGGGGCACCGCTGGAGCGTGGCTCGTAGGTGCCGTCGAACGACATGTCCTGGCGCCACCATACGATCATCGCGGCCGCAACCACGGCGAGTCCGACGAAGACCATCGGCAGGTAGCTGAAGTCGTACTCGCCGAAACTGAATACTCGGGCGAACATCAGCAGGAAGATTCCGATGCCAATTGCCATGATGACGGGGAACCATGAGTTGTGAGGAGCGCCGTGATCCCAATCGTGCGGGCCCCACGGGCTCGGGTGATCCTCGTCATGACCGTAGTAGTCGTCGCTCAATGCGATCCCCCCTCTGCTGCGTCGTCAGCCACCATGAACCTCTGGAACCACTGACCCAGTCTGCCGGGCTCGTTTGCCACATGCTCGTTGGCGTTCAGGAGCGTCGGTATGTTGTGCGGGTCGAAACTCGGGGTCGGCGGCGGCGAGGAGACCATCCACTCGAACGACCAGCCCCCCCATGGGTCGGCCGGGGCTTTCTCACCGCGGATGAGCGACTTGATCATGTTAAAGACCAGAATCAGGTTGCTGGCGAAGAACACGTAGGCGGCAATCGAGATCTGCATGTTCCAGTCCGCTGCCCACTCCGGCAGAGCCTGGATGTCAGCGGTGGTGATGTAGTAGGTATGGGTCCTCCTGATCATCCCAACCACACCGAGTCGGTGCATCGGCCAGAACACGGCGTTGTAGGCAATGAAGCCAGTCAGGAAGTGCAGTACACCGAGCCTCTCGTCCAACATCCGGCCAGTCATCTTAGGGAACCAGTAGTAGATGGCAGCGAACATGCCGAAGACCGTGCCACCCACCAGCACGTAGTGGAAGTGCGCGACGACGAAGTAGGTCTCGTGCAGGTGCACGTCCATCCCCATCGACGGGAAGAACATGCCAGAGATTCCGCCGAGTGTGAAAGTCACCAGGAAGCCCAGAGTCCAGAGCGTGTGCGTGCGGTAGACGAGGGAGCCACCATGCATCGTTTTGAGCCAGTTGAATATCTTGATCCCTGTCGGGACCGCGACCAGCATGGTCGTCAGCATGGTGATGAACCGGAGGGCCGGTGACATTCCCGAGGTGAACATGTGGTGGCCGTAGACGACGAAGGCGACGATGCCAATGCCAGCCAACGCATAGACCATCGATTTGTAGCCGAATATCGAACGGCGAGCGCTCGTTGCGACGACCTCAGAGATCACCCCGAAGGCCGGAACGACGACCACGTAGACCTCGGGATGCCCGAAGTACCAGAACAGGTGACTCCAGAGCAACGGGTCCCCCCCGGCTGCAACGTCGTAGAACGCGGTTCCGATCGTCCTGTCGAGGAAGACTTGGATCAGCCCCACCCCGAACGCCGGGATTGAGATGAACAGCATCACGTTGGCGACGAGTATCGACCAGGTGAACAGCGGCATCTGGAACCAGCCCATTCCGGGGGCTCGCATCACCGCTATCGTGGTCAGGAAGTTGATTCCGGTGAGCGTGGATGATGCGACTAGCATGATTTGTCCTGCAGCCCACATGCTCACCCCTGCGTGTGCCGTCTCGGACACGACATAGGGCGCGTAGCCAGTCCATCCGGTATCGGCGCCACCGCCCGAGAACACCCCGGTGAAGATCAGCAGCGCGGCTACCGGCTGCAGCCAGAAGGAGAAGGCGTTCAAGCGCGGGAAGGCGAGGTCGGGAGCGCCTATCTGCAGAGGGACGATCCAATTGGCGAAACCCGCTATCAGGGGCATCGCAGCCAGGAAGATCATCGTCGTTCCGTGCAAAGTGAAGAACTGGTTGTAATACTCCTGGGTGATGAAGTCGTTACCCGGACTGGCGAGCTGAAGTCGAATCATCATAGCCATGATTCCGCCAACCCCTAGGAAGAACAGGCCCTGCACGAAATACAGCGTGCCGATCTTCTTGTGATCGGTGCTGGTGAGCCATTCCGTTATCCACGGAGCGAATTTGTTCCACTCGAAGCCACTTGGGTTGTTCCGGTAAAAGACATAGAGCACCACAATCCCAAACAGAATCGCAGAGACCAGCATCAAAGTGGCCAGCACCTTGAACGGGTCGACGTCCGGAAGGGGAGCCGGGCCGAAGCCGAGCACGGTTGCGTCGGCCCTGTTCCACATGTCACCGCTGGAGCCATCGTTGCCCTCATTGCCGTTCACTGAGTTCGTGTGGAGGATGAAATCCACAGCCGCACCGCTGTCTGGTGCGACCCACTCGAACGTCCAGGATCTCTGGTCGTTGCCCTCATAGCTATGGCTCACCTCGTTGGGTGACCAAATCCGGACGTCGGAGTCTGAGACTGTGAAGGTGCCCGCGCTGGCCCAGAGGTTGAACCCCCCGAGATTCGCATTCCCCTCGGTGCCGGGCCCACCGGTGAACGATACCGTGACGGTGTACGTCTCCGAGGCATTGTAGGACTCCGGAAGCCCGCCGATGGAAGGTACAACAGAATCACTGGGATCAGTCCCGTGGCAGTTGCATCCCGAGTCCTTGATTCCTGAGATGCCGGTTGGGAGGGAGGTCACGGCTGGAGCGATCACCATGGCCAGGGCCAGTATCGAGAAAACGACGAGGCAGCGTGATGCGACGACGTTGCGTGCCATGCTCTCCACCCTAGTCCTCTACATTGATCTTAGCTGTCATGTACGCGTGATTGTCGCCGCAGTACTCGGCGCACATCATCAGGAAGGCAACCTCCTCGGTAGCCGGCAGCCACAGGTAAGTGTTCTGTCCCGGCACCACATCCTCCATGATGCCGAAGTTGGTGAATTTCGGAGCATGGATCACATCCCGGGAAGTCATGTTCGCGAAGTAGGTCTCTCCCGTCTTCAGGTTCAGTTGAGGCTTGCTCTCGCCCTCGAAGGTCGTGAAGCCGGTGGAGCACAGGTCCTCGGACAGTCCCATGCAATCGAACTCCCAGAACCACTGCTGACCGGTGATACCAATCTCGTGGTAGCACTCGGAGTGCACGTATCCCTCATCGTCGATGTAGTTGCTCGAAGACTGACCGTCCGCACATACGTCTCCATGCCACCCATCCTCACCTACCTGGCTCCACACCGCGTCCAGAGGCGCCCATGAGATGTACGTCAGGTAGACTATGAGCAGGGTAGGCAAGACAGTCCATGTGATTTCGAGCCTCAGGTTGTCGTTTTCCCTGGGGAAGACACCCACTTCCAACTCGTCGACATTCGGTTGCTCGCCTTCGCTCGAGCGGTAGTAGAACGAATGGTGGTAGAGCCACCCGAATGTGACTACCCCGACCAATACCGACCATAGGATGTACTCGTCCCAGATGGCATCGTATAGCGCAGTCACTTCAGCCATCGCTATCTCTCATCCGGACGCGTACGAAACACACTCATAAGTATCGCGGAATCGACATCTTGAGAGGTCGCGAAGAGTTACCGAGAAATGACTTCAAGGGATTGCCTACTCAAGTTTTCTGAAGATGCCTCAAGAATGGCTGCGGGAGTCCGGTGGCGATACCATCATCGACATCGATGCCATCCCCGGAGCACGCCGCACGGAGGTGCTCGGAATAGAGCCTTGGAGAGGACGTCTGAAGGTTGCAGTAACCGCGCAACCGCATGGCGGTGCGGCCAATCTGGCGCTGCTGGAGGCTTTGGCCGAGTGGATTGGATTGAAGAGGTCTGAGTTGAGCATCGAGAGCGGCCATTCCAGCCGTCGCAAGAGCGTACGGGTGAGTGGAGTGCGTCCAGAGGCTATCGAAGGGCTGCTGGAGGGTCGCTGATGTCTACTAGAGATGGGTTGCCTGACTGGGTCGACGAGCGGGCTCGGAGGGCCGGCCCACCGGACCGTGAGATTCGCTTCCGAGCGGCGGCCAAGGCCATCGCCGAATCCATCCTCAGGAACCGCCCCTCGAAAGGTTCCCCAGACTGTCCGGTGGTGGTCGAGGGCATCAAGGACGAGAGGGCTCTCCGGGTGTTGGGATTCTCCGGGACGATAGAGAAGGTGAACCGCGGCTGGGATCGCTCACGACTGGTCGCTTACCTCTATGGGACCTACGGCACGCGCAACATCATCGACCGCGGGCCGTCACTGATTCTGCTGATGGATTGGGACAGGACCGGCGGCAGGATCCAGACGAACCTCAGGGACAGGCTGATGGCCCTCGACGTCCCTGTGGACGAGGATCTGCGACGAGTCCTGCTCAGGGTGATGAAGCCCGAGGGCAGGACGGTTGAGTCGCTGGCCCCGCACGCCAAGTCACTAGCGCCGATGATCGAGGAGCAGCTCGAGGCGCGGGGCTGACTACTAGTCCGGCAGGGTCGTCGGGGACTCCTTGACAGTGTTGAGCACGAGGTGGGTGACCGAACGCTCGATACCGTCGATGGACATGACGTTCTTTGACAGCTCGTCCAAGTCGCTCCTGTCACGCGCTCGAGCGACGACCATGGAGTCGAAGTCACCGGTCACGTCGTACACCCCGTAGACGCGTGGGTCCTCGGCGATCTTCTCCTGGATTTCTATCAGACGACCCTTCTGTATGCGCAGTCCGACGACGACATTCAGGTCCCATCCAACCTTCTCCGGGTCCAGCAAAACCGTGTATCCTCGAATCACCCCGATCTCCTCGAGCCTGCGCACTCGATTGCTCACAGTACCTAGGGAAACGCCCACCTCCTCGGAGATCTTGCGCATCGAGGTCCTGGCGTCTCGCTGCAGGACAGAGAGGATGCGGCGGGCGGTTTCGTCTAGCATGTAATCACCTGAGTTACGGAGTTCACGATACGGCTATTGAACATATGCCAGCGACTTGATGGGTTGCTTGGTCGAATGTTCATCGCTAGGGCTGCTATCCGCCTTCTTTCTCAGTTATTGACGAGCCGCGCTTGAGTGAGAGGACTCGGCGCTCAGCCTGTCCCAGCATCAGGCTCACCCGTCCGCCGATCCATACCGGTATGCAGTCCCCTGTGGCTTGGTCGATGAGGACGTGGCCGCCTCTGACATCTGCCAATCCGTCGCTGGCCTCGGCGGGAAGCGGCTCTTCACCTGCAAGCAGCTCGTCGATGAGCGCGCCGTCTACCTCAGTCGAGGCGCCAGGTAGCGTCGGTGCCAACTCTTGGGCAGCTCCAGCGACTATCCTCTCGACGGCGCCTCCCCGCAGGCGCGCGGCATTGAGTCCCAAGTGGATGACCTTCAGCGGACGCCAGCGCCCACCGGGAATCCTCGTCCGGCCGCCCCGGCGGCTCCTCTCCGACTCCCAGACGCTACGCACCTCGGGAGTCGACAGCATCAGGCGCTTGCCGCGCTGCCAGAGGTTCTCCGGTAGCGCCCCCCAAACTGACTCCACTGCCGAGGAGGCCTCGTCCGATATCGGTCTGGGTGAATCGTCCGAGTCAGGTTTGACCTGATCCGCTGTCATCACCGTCTCGACCTCAGGGGCCGGACGTGCGGGCGCATCCTCGGACTTCTCCAGCACAGCTAAGAAGAAGCCCCCGCCGCCGACCTCGTCGTTCCACACGCGCATGGAGAGGGGTAACTGGGAGGCGAGGCCCGGCTCGCTCGGTGGCAGCATGGATTCAGGCAGTTCGAGCACAGCGAGAGTGCCGTCATCGCTCAGGATGGGCCAGTCGGCGCGACCGGCCTCGCCGGGCAGGCCGGGCAGCAGTTCCGAGACCGACCTCATGCCGACGCCCTCGGAGTTACGCAGCACCTCGGCCACGACTGCCTCGTCCTCGACCGGGTCGAGAGAGCAGGTCGCGTAGACGACCCTGCCTCCGGGCTTCACCAGCGTCACCGCCCGGGAGAGCAGTGCGACCTGTAGGTCGTGGAGGGAGCGGGCCCCCGAGGGGAGCCACTTGCCCCAGACCTCGGGATTCTTCCTAGTGGTCCCCGAGCCGGTGCAGGGGACGTCGACTAGGATCCTGTCGAAGCCGGACTCGGGGACACGTGGAATGTGTCTGCCGTCGTGATGGACGACAATCGGAGTTCTGGATGCGTGCCTCTGGACGTTGGATACCAGCATGTTGACCCTCGAGTTCACCACTTCGTTGGCGAACACCGCCCCCGCATCACCGAGGTGCTCTGATATCTGAGTCGTCTTGGAGCCGGGCGAGGCGCACATGTCGAGGATCACTTCCCCGGGCTGCGCGTCCAGAGCGATCACAGGCAGCATCGAGACCGCCTCCTGGCGAGTCAGCCTGCCGGTCTCGTGGAGGGCTGCTAGCGTTGCCTTCGTATTGCCCTCTGCAGCACCTCGCTCGAACGGCAGCGTCCAAGCGCTGCCGGCTCCGCTGAACCATCTTATCCTCTCGGAGCCGATTCCCTCCAACCAGCCCTCTGTCCAGTCGCGATCAGACCTCAGCGGGTTGACGCGAACGGTCTCGGGCAGCCTGTCGAACGAGCCTGCTAGCCAATTCTCGGAATCATCCCTCCACGCCGATACCGCTCGCAGCAGCACGCTCTCCCGCGCCAACTGATCCCAGGGGACGTTGCTCTGACTCATGGCCCACGGGCGCGAGCCCCACGCATCAAATACTCGATAGGGCCAATCCGCGAATCGAGAGGGCCTCCCTATTGGGCGCCTAGGCAGAACAGCACCGTAAACGGTTAAACCCTCAGCGAAGCGCTCGGCGCTCGCGGCGCGAGCCGCGTGGGATGCACATGGCCGGATTACGTAGGAGAATTGCCAGGAACTCAGGGGAACCGACGAAGACTGACTTGAAAGGAGCGACTAGGAAACTGGTCGAATTGGTCGAGCGCGCCAGGGCCGTAGGGAGGGAGCAGGGCCCCCTCGTGCCCGTGGAAGCGCTCGTGACCATCGAACGCGACAAGTGGATCTGGCAGGTCGTGGACCGCGAAGTCCTCGACAGCCTCAGTCACAGGCTGATATTCGAGTCCAACAACGGGAAACGTCGGGAGATCCTGATGACCGCGTGCATCGACACCGCGATGAGCGCGGCATCGAAGATAGTCGAGCTCGACGGCGGGTGCGTTCTGATCGAGACGCTGGAGCCATGATTCGACCCCGCAGGGGTCGCGTTGTCCCATCTCGCGGGCTTGAAATAGTGCAGGCAGGTGCCACGGCCGATGGCTAAGGAGAAGAAGGGCAGTGGAATCCAGCAGGCAGCTGGCCTTATTCGCTACTTCGACGAGGAGTCCGAGGACGCCATACAGATCTCCAAGGGCTCGATTTACGCGATCTGCATCATCTTCTCGGTGGGCATCTATCTGGCCAACCACGGAGTGTGGTCATGGATGTGGGCCACACTGGGCCTCTGATTACTCCTCTTCGGAGAGGTCGACGAAGGGAACCTCGTCGAGCAGGTGCTTCGCATCGACGGCCTCCGGCTTCCGCGCGCTCGGCACGGCCGTGCTTCGCTGGGCCATCCGCTCGGTCGAGCGCACCCCTGTGCTGGGGTCCGCCTCGATGATGGCGCTGGCCGCGCGCCCGAGCGCGCGCTCGACAGCCGGGGCGTTGCGGTCCGCTAGAGCGGCTTTAGCCTCCTCCAGCGCCAACTCTGCGGCATCGAGCACCCCCTCGGCCGACTGGTCGGCACCCCTGAGCGCCCTGAGAGCGTCCTCGAGCTGGTTCACTTCCTCTCCCATGTCCTCCCTCGCTCGGGCGACGAGACTCCCCCAGGCATCCTTGTGCTGCGAGGAGTCGCACCCAGAGGCCTTCTCGAAGCGTCGCAGCCACGAGGCCTCCCAGGGATTCCTGCCGAGCGAGGCCACGAGGTCGTGGACGCATCTCGCGCGCAGAGCGAGGGGTCCGGAGATCTCGATCTTATTGAGGAAACAGATGGCGAACAGCCCGAAGCCCCAGTACTCCCGGCTGGTGATGGTCAGGGTCAGATCGTTGGCATTCGACTTCAACTCCCATCGCTGCTCGTCGTAGCCCGGCTGCTCTGTGAATCTGGGTGGATCGTGGGGACCGAGCGCCCGCAGCGCTGCTTGGGCGACGTCACCGAGGAACACCTTCCCCGCAGCACCCGGCCAGCCCTCGGCGCGCAGGTAGCCTTCCTCGTCTATCGACATCCTAGGCTTCACGTCGCGCACTTGCGCGTAGAGCACTGTGACGCTGGGGTCCGAGCCCACGGGTCGTTCTGAGTCGTCGCTCACGAATCCATGCGAGCGCGCGACGGATTGAACGTTGCGCGCTGGCGGGAACCGCTAAGACCCTCCGAATCGAGCATCACCCATGCCGCGCAGGAAGTACGGAAGGCTCCAGAAGGTGGTCGAGAGCCCCCCTTCCGACAATTGCAGCAGGTGCAGGGCCGGCAAGCACTGCCCCATCCCATCGCACCCCGGTTACTCGACTCCCGCAGACCGCGAGTGGCAGGGCCCCGGCACGGTGGACAAGCGCGGCAACAAGAAGAACCCGGCTAGGAAGTAGCCTCTCAGAGAATCCTCTGGTACGGTACTTCGCTCACACTCGGCACCGTCTCCTCGGCTTCGATGACCTCGACCTCGTCGGGACCACCGATGGCAGGGACCTCCCTCTGGGCACGGTGGTAGATCTCCCTCAGAGTCTGATCACCTATCTCCAGATACACCCTGGTCGTGGCGATGCTGGCGTGTCCCAGCAGCCTCTGAATCGTGACGAGGTCGGCACCGCGCTCCAGGAGCCCGGTTGCGAAGGTGTGTCGAAGCGTGTGAGGGCTGAGGCGGGAGCGCGGTATGTCAGCGGCGTCGGCCAGCCTGTCCATCAGCTTCTGGACCGAGCGCGGGTTAATCCTGCGACCCCTGCTGGAGAGCATGAGGGAGCGCCTATCTTCCTCCCTGTCGCAGATTTCCATTCTGTTGTTGCGAATCGGAGTCCAGCCGTCGATGGCCTTGACGGTCGCTTGGGTGAACAGGACCGTGCGGTCCCTCTCTCCCTTCCCACCTATCACCAAGGCAGACATGTCCTCCATGTCGACGTCGTCGGTGTCCAATCCGCACAGTTCGGAGACCCGCAGGCCGGTGTCTAGGAGTATGGTCACGACGGGCTGTGCCAGCGGATCCTCCGATTGGCTCGCAGCGGAGCGAACCCTTCTGAGCTCATTGCGCCCTAGGGTTCGCGGCAGCGAGCGGCTTCGATTGGGTCTCTGAACCCAGTCAGGCACAGCGTGTCCGATCCACTGCAGGAAGTGCGAGGCAGCGGCGATCCTCGCGTTGACGGTCGCCGGCTTCAGCTCGCTGATAGAATTCAGCCAGGCATCGAGCCTGCCCCGGTTGGGGTCGACCCTCGAGTGGAATTCCAAGACGCTCAGCGCCTTGACGCTCTCCCATCCCAACTCGGGCTCCCCCGGCAGCGCTGTTGTGCTGAAGGTGCGAGCGGCGACTGTGTAGGCACGAATCGTGTGGGCGCTCTTCTTCTCGGTCCTCAGTCGCCGGACCCAGCAGTCGAACCAAGGCAAGCCCGAGACGCTGTGTAGTCGGGAGGGTAGGACCGAAGTGCCCTCGACTCCGATGTCTGCGAGTCTGTTTCCGAGCCGCCCCCCCAGACCGCTATCGGCCCAGGACCTCGCAACACCAGCCCTCTGTTCAGTCAATTCCCTCGCCTCTTAGCCGCGAACGGCCGTGCATCCCTGCCCTTACGGACGGGCCCAAGTCCGCCTATTCAGACTTGAATGCTTCTCTCCCCGAAGGGGTGAGAACCCTCGTTTGGAAGACGGCTCGAGAGCGCCGGGAACAGATGTTCAGTCGTAGGCCGGCGAGTGTTCGCCGCTTTCGGTGCTGTCTTCGATAGCGCGGGGTGGCTCGTCTACCGACTGCGCTTCGCGCAGCCTCCTGTCCAGAAGCTCAGCCACCTTGCCGGCGACTATCTTGCCGCAGGCTGACTCGATGCCTTCGAGTCCAGGGCTCGAGTTGACCTCGAGGACCAGTGGTCCGCTGCGTGACTCCAGCATATCGACTCCAGCGAAGTCGAGGCCAAGGGTCTTTGCCGCCAGACAGGCGATCTCGGACTGCCTCTGTGAGATTTCGACTGACTCCACGCTGCCGCCGAGGTGGAAGTTGGAGCGGAATTCGGAGCCGTGCGCCTTGCGGCGCATGGCTGCCACGACTTCACCATCCACGACGAGGGCGCGGATGTCCTGGCCGTGGGACTCCTGGATGTACTCTTGGACGAGAGGTCGCATGTCGCGCTCCAGCATCTGGTAGACCAACTGACGCGCCTGCTGGTCCGAGTGAGCGAGGAAGACGCCGGAGCCGTGAGTCCCTTCGTTGGACTTCACCACGCACGGAGGGCCGCCTACGCGGCTGACGGCGCGGATGGTGTCCTCCCAGGCCCCTACGTGTGCGGTGATGGGCACAGGGACTCCGGCATTGGACATCATCTGGCAGGCCATCATCTTGTCACGGCTGCGCTCGATGCCGTCGCTCCGGTTGATCACGATGACTCCCATGCTCTCGAACTGACGCAGGACGATGACGCCTCTGTGAGTGATCGAGTAGCCGATCCTCGGGATGACAGCCTCACACTCCACCGGCCAGCCCCTGCTGAAGATCCGACCGCCGGTGTCATCGACGACGATGGTCAAGGAGAGCGGGTCGATTATTCGGACCGCCCAACCGGCCGCCTCAGCCTCCTCAGCGAGGCGCTTGGTGCTGTACAACTCGGGACCTCGGGACAGTATGATCAAGCGCGGGTCCATGCCTTGCGCCGACCAACCGCACTTCTTGAGGGCTTTGCATCCGGAGACGCTCGCACACCCACGAGTGCGCGTCCTGCACAGCAGGACGCCGAAGGGGTTGAAAGCCTCCTCATTAGGCTGGGAGTGAGTCGAATGGCCTCAGACGAGACACCTGACCGAGACACCCTGTCTTCGATGAAGGTCAGCGAGCTGCGCCAGATGTGCAGCGAGCGCAGCCTTCTGGTATCTGGTAAGAAGGACGAGTTGATCAGCAGACTGCTGGGCTCCCCTGACGCTCCTGAGAGCGCACCTGCAGCCAGCACCTCCCGCGGCCCCGAGGACATCGACGATGCGATCGACCGGCTGATCGCCCGAGTCAGCAGCGAGGCCCCGGCCGAGGAGGAGCCCGAGGAAGAAGAGGCGGAGGAGGAGGTCCTCGAGGCCGAGATAGTCGTCGAGGAGGAGCCCGAGCCGGAAATCCCTGAGACCGTCGTGCTAGAGCCCGAGGAAGAGGACCCGTGGTTCTCGGGAGTGATTCCCAGCGAGGAGCCGCCGCAGATGTTCCTCGACGATGAAGACGCCGAGGAGCCGTCGCTGGTGATCACGGTGCCTTCGTTCTCGGGTCTCAAGGCCAACTGGAAGCCCATCTCGACTGTCGCGGTGGTGATCCTCTTGGTAGGGGCCATCGCATTCTACTTCGTCCAGCAGGACCATTCGTTCACGGCGCGACCGCTGCGCTACGGCGACCACATGGACTTCACCATCACCAAGACGACGGTCTCCATCACCGGTGACGAGATGATCGGCTACCTCCGCGACGCGGTCTCGCCGACCCTAGACGAGGTATGCGGCGAATTGCACGCGGGCGTGACGGGCACGGGCTCTATCTCCATCCGCAAGGGCGGGCCAGGCGACATCACCCACGGCTTGGACTCCGACTTGGAGGGAGCGGTCAGCGCCCGCGACGCCTACGGCCGCGAGCACCTGACCGCTGAGCAGATACTCACTCATGACCTGTCGATCGACCTCGAGGGCAAGGTCCGGAACGACGGAGTCTGCTCGAACACCGGCTGGATAAGGGAGGACAACGGCCTGACCTCGACTTCCAAGAGCTGGAGGGAGATCACCGGCAAGACGACCATCCGCACCGATTCGCAGGTCAGCTTCACCGACTCCGATGGCCAGCTCAGTGATGTCAGGGCGGTGATCTACGGCACCGAGGACTTCGGCGTCCTAGGCGACTTGGCGCCGATTCTGACCTTCCCCCTGACGCCGATCGAGCTGCACGACTTCTTCGGCGACGAGAGCCTCGAGGAGGGCGACAAGTCGAACGACGACATCAACTGGCAGTCCGACTGGAGATGGCAGGTCGGTGGGGAGATCAACACCGCAGCACACGGGCTGGTCTACCCGATCACGATTTTCCACTTCGAGATCGGTCGCTGCCTCGGCCACGCCGTCATCGACATCCAGGTCAAGCGGGGTAATCCCTGGCCGGTCAAGCAGGAGGTCGACATCCTCATCGACAAGGACGAGCAGACGAGCGACTGCAACTTCTTCGTGAGCGCCGGCACGCAAGCCGCTCTCCCCGAGGGAAGCCTGAGGGTGATCATGGAAATGACAGAGACCTCCAGCAACGCTGGCTCTACCCCGGTGCACTGGGGCACTGCTTACGCAGGCAGCCCCGGTGTGGGCGAGGACGTACCCACCGACAAGCGCCAGTGGGGACTGGCCATGCCGGACGAGTCGGAACTCAGGATGTTCGATTTGGAGGAGGCGGTGCAGTGCCTGATGGCGAACCACTCGACGAGGGACGCAGCGCTCGCTCTCGACTCGGGCGGCTACATCTGGCAGGCGGCCTGGTCGCAGCCCACCCGCTCGCCGGAGTGGAACATGTCGTGGGTCAGCGACGACGACAGCTCGGGCTGGATCATCCTGCGCTCGCAGGGCTCCTCTTGCTCGCTGATAGCTGAGGGCGATTTCGAAGATGGCGAGTTCAAGTGGAACCGCGGAGCGGTCCCGGAGACCCTCACGCTGGAGCTGCTCGAGACCCGGATCCTGTCTGAGACCAGGTACCCAGAGCTGAACCCGTTCATCGACAGCGGCGACAACTGGGACGTCGACGTCACCTACGCCTACCGCCTGTCGGTTTCCGAGGAGAGCGAGCTGCTCGGTATGCTCCCGGGGGGTTTGGGAGAGGGGCAGGTCACCATAGCGGGGAGCCGCACGTGGGAGGATTCGGGCAGGGACAACGCGCTGAGCTTCGTGATGAACGCCGAGACCAGCCGGATGGTCGCCTGGTACCACACCTCGCTACCCGCGGACTAGCGCCTAACCACCTCGGCGCGGATCGCATACGGCGGCATGTTCAACAGCACTCCGAGCGCCGCAGGCGCTCGTATGCCCAGCGACGAAGAAGGCAGCACGCTGCCGGAGGTGGAGAGCGCACCGCTTGTTATCGACGTCGAGTTCACCGAGGTCGAGGAGGAGTCGACGGCCCCGTCGCTGGATGCCGTCGAGGAGATCAGCACAGCGCGGGCACGCCGCCCGCTCGACCTGCCGCGGGCCCAGCCGACGCCCGAGGGCAGGGCGCGCGTTGTCACCGTCATCAATCAGAAGGGCGGCGTCGGCAAGACGACCACCGTCATCAACATCGCAGCCCAGTTGGCGCTGCGCGGCCACAGCGTCCTGGTCGTCGACGCTGACTCCCAGGGCAACTGCGCGACCGGGCTCGGCGTCGACAAGAGCAAGGTCAGCGCGACCACGCGCGACCTCATCCTCAATCCGGAGAGCGCGGTCAGCGCGAGGCACGCGACTGCCGTCGAGGGGCTCCACATGATCGTCGGCGACAGGAGCCTCGTCGGGCTCGAGCAGGAAATGCTCAGGCAGTTGGGCCGGGAGCGCCGCCTCGCCGAGGCGCTGGAGCCGCTGCTGCCGCATTATGACGTTGTCATCATCGACACCCCGCCCTCGCTGGGCTTGGTCTCGATCAACGCACTGGTCGCCAGCGACGGCATCCTGATTCCAGTCCAGACCGAGTACTTCGCGCTCGAGGGCCTGGCCCTGCTGGCAGGCACCATCAGGGAGGTCAGGGGACTGCTCAACCCACGGCTCGGGGTCGACGGGGTGCTGCTGACGATGCACGCCCCCACCCTGCTCAACCAGCAGGTCGCCGGAGAGGTCAGGGAGACCTTCCCAGATCTCATTGTGGAGCCGGCCATCCGCAGGAACATCCGGCTCGCAGAGGCACCCAGCCACGGTATCCCGATACACCTGCACGACCCGACTAGCGCGGGCGGTCAGGACTACCAGGCGATGGCAACGGTTCTAGAGCGTCGCTGGGGTCTTGCGTAGGATGCCGAAGCGCGGACTCGGCCGAGGCCTGGGGGAAATCGCCTCGTCAGCCTCAGACGGCCCCGACCTGTCGTCGTTCGTGAGCCAGGAGAACACGTCGGACTCCGCTCGAGCAGCGGTCCTGTGGATGATCTTCGGCAGCCTCTGCTTCGGCTCGATGAACGCCCTGGTGAAGTGGACGACCGTGCACGCTGACGTCTGGATGATCATCATGGTGCGCTCGGCGGTGATAGCCTTCGCAGTAGCCGCCTTCGCAGCCAGCCGCGGCATCAGCCTGAGGGTGAACAACCGCAAGACGATGTTCCTGCGCTGCGCTGTGGGCCTGACAGCGATGATCCTCTACTTCACCGCCCTCGGCAGGATCCCGATAGGCCAGGCGGTCACCCTGCAGTACACCGCCCCCCTGTTCGTCGCCCTGCTCTCGGGCAAGATGCTGGCAGAGAGGGTCTCAGCAGGCGTAGCCCTCCTCGTCATCACCGCCTTCGCAGGAATCGTCCTAATCGTCTCGCCCGAGCTGGGCAAGGTCGAGCCCGACGCGCTGCTGGCTCTGGGCTCGGGATTCTTCGCGGCGTTCGCTTACATTTACGTGCGCGAGCTGCGCACCACCGACTCTCCCACCTCGGTGGTGTTCTGGTTCGCCGCGGCTTCAGTCGCAGCCAGCGTGGTGCAGGCCGCCCCCGACCTACTCTCCGTGGACAGGCAGACCCTGGCCGCCCTGGTCGGCATCGGAATCGGAGCCGGAGGCGGGCAGGTCGGAATCACCATGGCCTACCAGAAGGCCAACGCCGCATGGGTCAGCGCGTTCTCGTACCTCACCGTCATCGTGGCGACGTTCTACGGGTTCACTGTGTTCGGCGAGACGCTGAGCACCGCCGACTGGATAGGCGGCCTGCTGATCGTGGGCTCGGGCGTCGCACTGGTGTTCATGGTGCCCGCTGGGGACGAGAAGACGAGTCAGCATTGACTTACCCCCGAGCCAGAGGGTACCCACTGATTCACTCGAAGAACTCTGAGACCTCGTCTAAGCCCTTGCGTTTGAGGTCGGGCACCCTCGCGTCCTCGGCCGGGTAGCCCACTGGCATCAGCAGCATGGCGTGCTCGTGGTCCGGCCGGCCTAGGATGTCTCGCAGGAAGCCCATCGGCGAGGGGGTGTGGGTGAGCGTTGTCAGCCCCATGTTGTGGACCGCGGCGATGAACAGGCCCGCCGCGATGCCGCATGACTCCTGGGCGTAGTACGTGGGGGACATCTCGCCGCCCGCGCGCTCCCTCTGGGAGTGCCTGAACAGCACCACAATCCAAGGCGCGTCGGTGATGTGCTCCTTGACGTAGTCCGTGCCCAGGGGGGTCAGGACCTCCTCCCAGGCCTCCGGCATCCGCCCCTCGTAGAACTTCTTCTCCTCGGCCTCGGCCGCCTCTCTGATCCGGACCTTCAGCTCGGGGTTGGAGACGGCCACGAAGGTCCACGGCTGCAGGTGCGCGCCCGAGGGCGCCGTGCCCGCAGTCCTCACTGCCAGCTCGATGAGCTCGCGAGGCACCTCGCGGGCCGAGAAGTGGCGCGTGGTGCGGCGCTGCGACATCTGGGTGTGGAACTCACGCGCGCGCTCCAGCATGTCTTCGGAGGATAGCTCTTCGAAGGCGAGCTCGATGAAGCCCGGCTCGTCGTCGCCTTCGCCCATGCCCGCGCTCAGTCGCGTCGCGCCATCAAGCCTGCCATGGCTACGGCGGCCACAGCGAGGACGGCGCCGAAGCCCGGCAGCTCCTCCTCGTCATCATCATCCTGGCCTTGGCAGGATCGGTCGGAGCCACCCCACGCCTCGCCGTCGAACCAGCAGTTGGACCAGACCTTCCAGCCGAACCCGGTCTCTGGGACCGTCTCGTTGCCGCCATCAGCCCAGTTCAGCTCGATTCGCCAGTTGACGTAGGTGGAGTTGTGGTCGGGAATCAGGGAACCCGTCCACGTGCTGCCGTCGGAGCTGGCTGTGAGACTGCCGGGCTCCGGTGGGTAGCACACACCCGAGTTGACGCAGATCTGGGTGGTCCAACCCACGCTCGTGCCGTTCGAGGCAGCCTCGTCATCGATGGTGACGGTGATGTCGAACTGCTCGCTGGCAGGGGCGACGTCGGCCGTCTCGACCGATACGATGGCGGTGCCCTCTATCTCGGCCGCCTCGTTCACCCCGCCTGCCGCGGCTGCCAGCGGCAGCAGCAGGACGACTGCCAGTATGGCTGAACTGCGCATGCCGCACCGTCACGCCCCACACTGATGAATGCTGAGGTGAGGTGTCCGCTAGGTCTCGAGCTCCCACAGGTCGTCGCCGACCCAGTGGAGCGTGTTCACCGCCTTGCCGTTGGTCATCTCCGTCATCTCGTCCCCGCTGACCAGTGCGACCCCTATGGCCAGGGGCTTGCCGTGCTCCTCGTCGCGAATCCAGACCAAATCGCCTGCTTCCAGCGAGGGGTCGGCGAGGTGGATGCCTGCCCCCATGCAGTCGGCGCCGTTCATCAGGAAGGGGATGGCGCCATGGTCGACGGCGGCCCAGCAGCGCTCAGGCTGCCATGCGATGACGCCTCGCAGCGTCGGGAACCAAGACCTGCCGTCACCGGTCTCGACGTGCATTCCGAGGGGCATCCTGTCGACCAGAATCAGGTCACGCCCCTCGAAGTGAGCCTTCTCGAGGAAGCTCTCGGCGAGGTCCAGATCGAGGCCCACGGACTCGCCGAGCCGGCTGATCACCTCGCGCACGTGCTTGTGTCTCACAGGCGTGCGCCGACGCAGCCTCTTCTCGCTCACGCACCGCTGTGACTGGGTTCCTGAGAAGAACATACTGCATCAGCGGCACGACGGACACGTTGAAGACGGGCGCTCGCTGGCGTCGGCCCGATGCTAGTCGTATGCCTCGACTTGGAGGGCGTCCTGATGCCCGAGGTATGGATCGAGGTGGCCGAGCGCACAGGCATCCCCGAACTGCGCATAACGACCCGCGACGAGCCGGACTACGGCAAGCTGATGCGATACCGGCTCGACATCCTCGATGCGAACGGGCTGACCATCGACGACATCACTGATGTGATCGAGGGGATGCAGCCTCTGGACGGTGCGGTCGAGTTCCTCGACTGGCTCAGGTCCAACTGGCAGGTCATCGTCCTCTCGGACACCTTCTCCCAGTTCGCCGGCCCGATGATGGAAAAGCTCGACCGACCGACCCTGTTCTGTCACAGCCTCGTCATCGACGAGGAGTCGCGACGCATCGCCGACTGGACCATCCGCCTTGAGGACCAGAAGTGCCGCGCGGTCGAGGCGCTCCGGGCGATGAACTTCAACGTCATCGCCATCGGCGACTCGTACAACGACACCTCGATGCTGGCTGCGGCCAACACGGGCATCCTGCTCAACCCCCCGCAGAACGTCACCGACGAGTTCCCCCAGCACCCAGTCGCGACGGACTACACCGAGTTGCGCGCTGCCATCGAGCAAGCCGCCTCGGCTATCGGCGAATAGGCACGCAGCCGCCGCCTCGGCGCATCGTCCAATCCATTGAAATAAGGGCGGTCGGTCGGCGGGACGCATGGCAAAGTGGCATGGCATATCCCGCCGAAAGCCGAGCGGTGGCCGCTTGAAGCGACCGAGCCGCTATCGCGGCAAGCGCAGGAGGGAGATATCCAGCGAGAACCAGTTCGCCTACGTGGGCGCGGAGGACAAGCGCAAGGGGTACCGCAAGCGAGCGGGCTCCCAGACGGTGAGGGTGATGTTAGCCAACCAGATCAACGTCAGCGACCCCAAGGAGGGCAAGACGACCAGGGCGACCATCAGCGGCGTGGTGGAGAACGACGCCGACCCCAACTACGTCCGACGCAACATCATCACCAAGGGCGCCATCCTCGATACCGACGTGGGACTCGTGCGCGTGACCAGCAGGCCTGGCATGGACGGCGTTGTCTGCGGCGTCCTTCTCGAGGACTGAGGCTCGCGAAGCCCTCAAGTCAGTCCGTTTACGCGGAGGTAGCGATAGCATGCCCCACGACGCCAGCAAAATGAACCTCTGGACCGGCTACTTCGACTCCAGGCTGAGCCGAGCCGGCGGCCGGCGCGTCCCCAAGGAGGCCAGCGTGTCGAATCCCACCCTCGAGACCGTGGCATGGGCAGCCCGGGCAGTGGGGATCACCAAGATGAAGCGCGAGTCGGAGGCCAGTCACCCCTCGCGTCCGCATCAGCAGGAGGGACGACTCGTGCTCTCCGCCCAGGACGCGCTCAGCGCTACCAACGCAGATAGCAAGGAAGGCGTCATGCAGTCGATCGGCATCTGTCTGCGCAGCCAGATGAAGGAGGCCAAGGAGCACGACAGTCAGGTGCGGGCCAGAGGCCCCTCCAAGGGCGACCGCAGGCGGCGCGCCCAGCGCAAGTCGTTCAAGCAGAAGAGCGGACAGCGACGCAAGAGGTTCGGTCGCTGACCGCAATCACCTTGTCCGCCCCCCCCTCTTGGCGCCCCATGGAGTACCGCATCATCAAGTCGAAGACCCTTGAGAGTCTGGAGGGGGAAGTCAACGCAGCCTTGGAAGACGGCTGGGTCCCGACGGGCGGGCCGATGAACCTCCCGTTCGGCTTCGCCGGGTACTTCCAAGGCGTGGTCCGCGAGTGATTCACTCGACAGCCACGGTCCACCCGCGCTCGTCCGGGATCCGCCGTTGCTGGATGGCGGTCAGCGTGTCGTGAATCCGTCTGGTGACCGGGCCGACCTGCCCGTCGCAATACTCCACGGCCCTGTCGCCGTGCTGGATCGAGCCGATTGAGGCGATGACGGCGGCGGTCCCCGCGCAGAAGCACTCGTCGGCGCTGAGCGCGTAGCTGACGTCGACTTTCTCCTCTCGCACCTCGTGACCCATGTCTCTGGCTATCTCGATGACCGACGCCCGGGTGACTCCCGGCAGTATCGTGCCTGTCAGCTCGGGCGTCGAGACCACTCCGTCCTTGACGCAGAAGAAGTTGGCAGCACCGACCTCCTCGACGTACCTGTGGTGCACCGCGTCGAGGTAGATTATCTCGGCGAAGCCGAGTCTCTTGGCCTCTCTCGAGGGCACCATGCCGGGTGCGTAGTTGCCAATCGCCTTGACCCCGCCCGAGCCGCCGGGCGCGGCCCGGTGGAACTCATCGCTGATCTTGAGCGAAATCGGCTTGAGACCGCCCTTGAAGTAGGGCCCGACGGGCGCGCCGTACACTACGAAGGTGTATTCGGGAGCGGGGGCGACACCGAGGACTTCGCCGCTTCCCATCAGCAGCGGTCGCACGTACAGCGCGCCCTTGCCCATCGGCGGCACCCAGCGGCTGTTCTCCGAGACCGTCTGGTGGATCGCGTCGAGGAACATCTCCTCGGGGACTACGGGCACTCCGAGGCGCCTCGCACCATCCTGCATGCGCCTCGCGTTGCACTCCGGCCGGAACAGCACGATGCTGCCGTCGGCCGCGCGCTGGGCCTTCATCCCCTCGAACAGGCCTTGGCCGTAGTTGAGAACCCCAGCCGCAGGTGACATGCTGAGGTTCTGGAAGTCCTGCATCACGCCAGATTGCCATTCCCCGCCCTCCTTGCAGTGGGCGATGTACATCCTGTCGGTTTTCGTGAAGCTGAATATCATCGAGTCCCAGTCGATCGCTGGATCACTTTCCAACACCAATGCACCCCGGATTGTTTCGCTGGTGAGGGGGTTGGCTTTCAACGGTTCCGCTTAGGACCCATCCAGTGTCGTTTTGGACTCTCGCGATTACATAGATTGAAGGCGTCTGAGTCCAGCCTGAGCCTGAGGGACAACCATGCAATGGGAGGAGGAGATGTGCATCATATCAGGCTCCTATCAATCGGGTGAGGGGAAGCCCCACCGAACCACCGTTGAACTCTGGTGCCGCTCTCGTGCAGGACACTCTGTGACCCTGTTGGTGAACGGGCTTCGACCGTATGTCGTAATCGCACTGCCCGGCAAACCACGACCAGCTTCCGAGGCCGATTCGGCACTGGGTTTTCTACGGAGCATGGACTGGGCGGTCGACGTCACCCCAATCGGTGACAAGTGGACCCCAGACGGTGACAAGCCGCACTGGAAGGTCGAGGTGCCACAACCCTGGATGATTACCAGAGGCCCGAATATTAGGAAGATATTGCAGGAGAGTTGGGAGGTCAGCAGCGCCGACATATTGTTCGAGCGCAGATTGCTGCTGGACTACGACCTCGGACCCCACATCTCTGCCTGCGGCGAGGTACTCTGGGCCGGCGAGCGCGCGCCTGTCGAGGCCCGTGACGAGTCTACCATGGATCGCGCTACCGCTGCTGGGCGTATCGCCGAGGTCGGTGGAGCAGGCCTCTATCCGGTCGACATGGTTCTGTCTTGCACTGTGGATGACCTGTCAATCACCGAGCCATTCCGAACCCCATTCGTCACCTTCTCATTTGACTTGGAGACGAGCATCCAGTCGAACAGGATCCTGTGTGCCGCGGCCGTCATCGACAGGGGAGGGGAACGCACTGAGCACACCTTCCAGGGCGAGGAGGGCGATATCATGGAGCGGCTGACCAAGTTGGTGCATTCGGAGGATCCCGACATCATCACCGGCTACAACATCGACAACTTCGACCTGCCTCGGATGGAGGAGAGGGCGAACGTCCTGGCAGGCCGCTCAAGGATGGAGGCCGCCGCGCTGTACGGCTGGGGTAGGGTTCCGATGCTGCAGAGCGAGGCCAAACCAAGAAGGCTGTTCCCAAGTCGCCAGCAGAACCGCGTTTGGAACATCGCTGGCAGGATACCGCTGGACGCCTGGTGGCAGGCCCGCCAGACCCTGAGGCCTCAGCGCGAGTCTCTAAGCTACGTCTCCAAGCTGCTTTGGCCGGAAGACGAGGACAAGCACAAGCTTGACATCGACGCCAGCCAGATGGACCGGGAGTGGGCCGAGCGCCCCGATGAGGTCCTCGAGTACTGCGTGCGCGACACCATTCTGCCGCTTGATATCCTTGAGCGCCTGCAGTCGGTGGCGCGCAAGGAGGCGCTGGCCTCAGTCTCACTGACTGCTGTCGAGACTGCCTCGGCAGGCACCACCAGCCAGTGGCTTGACTCATTGGTCATCCGGCTGGCCGACCGCAGCAACGTCGCGGTGCCGATGACCAACTCGGGTCCACGCAGAAGGGACCAGATAGCCGGTGGCTACGTCCACGAGGTCGAGGCGGGGATGAAGCCCTGGGTGGTCGTTCTCGACTTCAAGTCGATGTACCCATCAATCATGATAGCCAACAACATCTGCTCTACCACGCTGGTCAGGGACGATTCCACCGACGAATCGTACAGTGTCTCACCCTCTACCGAGACTCGCTACCTGTCCAAGGACGAACGGGTCGGGCTGGTCCCGCACTTGCTCGAGCGGCTGATGCAGAGCAGGGAGGTCCACAAGGCCGCCTTGGTTGCGGCTAGGGAGGCGGGCGACGATGCCGAGGCCTTCCTGCAGGATCAGTTGCAGTACGCGGTCAAGATACTGATGAACTCGTTCTACGGGGTATTCGCCTCGAGCTTCTACCGTTTCACACACCCCCATCTCGGTGCCAGCATCACCGAGTGGGCCCGGCACAACATTCGTACAATCATTTCCAACCTTGAGGAAAATGGCTACTCTGTTGTGTACTCCGACACTGATTCAATCTTTGTCCAAGCTCCAGTCGACAAGGGGGCACCTACCAGACGCCCCCATCGAGAAGATACAATTTTCGGTGACTGGAACGAAGCTAGGGAAACGGCATTCCGCTTCGGGCAAGATTTAGCTGAACAATACAGTAAGGAAGGCGCAGAATTGGAGTTTGAGACTACTCTTTCATCGTTCTTCAGCCACGGCGCCAAGAAGCGCTACGTCGGCCGCGTCGTATGGCCGCGCGAAGAGATGCTGATTCGAGGATACGAGGTTCGCAGGACCGACTCCTTCGCACTTCTGACTCGCACGATGACGAAGATGTTTGAAATGATTCTGGACGGTGAGGAATGGGCCTCAGTCGAGATGACCAAGTCAGTCATCGACGATGTGAAGGCTAGGCGTGTCGACGCGGCCGATTTGGTCATCAGCCGTTCCTGCAAGGGTACACTGAGGCGCGACGGCACAGTCGACTTCTCCAAGGTCTACGATAACCCGGATGGGCTGCCCTACGTGCGCGCGGCGAAGAAGAGAATCGAGCGAGATCTCCCTTTCACCCCCGGGATGAAGGTGGGCTACATCGTCACCAGCGCTAGGTCCAGCCCCATGAATGTGGAGCCTTGGCTGGTGGACGAGATCGGCGAGGACCCGCCAGTGTACGACCCCCAGTATTACGCGAGGCGCCTCGCGACCGCTCTGGGTAGGATAACAGAGGCCTTCGGATGGGGTGAGACCGAACTTATGTCAGGCTCTCGCCAGCAGACCCTCTTCGACTTCTAACCGCCCAACTGGAAGCCTGTTCAAGGACCCGTTCCGGTAGACCGGACAGCGCAGGGTTGATTTCAGCCGGTCCTTCAGACCGGACTGATGGCACGCGTGAGGGCTCTAGCTCCGATGCTGACCGCAATCCTGCTCTGCTCGGCTCTAGCCGGGTGCCTGGATGCGCTCACCGGCAACGACCCGCCTACCGCGGCGATGTCGGTAGACCCGCAGGGCACCGTCAAGGCCGGCGACTCGCTGACCTTCAGCGCCGTCGGCTCCTCTGACCCCGACGGCGACTCGATGACTTTCACCTGGACCTTCGGCGACGGTAACACCGGCACCGGGCTGACGATCAGCCACTCCTACGCCCAGCCCGGCGAATACATCGCTCGTCTGGCAGTCGGCGACGGCTCTCACGAGGCGACGGCCAGCATGACGATCACAGTGGTCGACGCCTCGGCCCGCGAGCCTCATGCCGAGATCACCGCTGACAGGGACGACGACTGCGAGGGCGAGGAGCCGCCCAACGGCGACTTCGTCATGGTCTGGGTCTGCGAGGATGACAAGGACATCGGAGACAGGGAGGTAAGCGTCTCGACCTCGGTCTTCCTAGACGGCTCCGACTCCTGGGCGGGATGCGATCCCGACCAAGCCGAGTGCTATGCCGAGGAGTACCTAGTCGAGTGGAACTGGGACCTCGACACCCACACCGACACAGACGACGACGGGAACCCGGAGAACGACGTCGACGCCACCGGCGAGACCTACGAGTGGGAAGACCTGCCTGCCGGGGCGTGGGACATACGCCTCTCGGTCACCGACGACAGTGGCTTCGTCGACCACACCGACTCGACGGTCTACGTCAACTACCGTGGGGTCTGGAAGGACTTCGTCATCGACCGTCGCTACCAAGACCCTGTGATCATGACTTGGGAGTTCCCGGTCACCTACGACGAGGACACCAAGGACAGGATTCGCTACCTCAGGGTCAAGCTGACCTACCCGGCAGAGGACGATGACCAGCCCTTTGGAGGAATAGACACAGAGAACAAGCTCGACCTCTATCTGTACAACAGCACTGACGAGGAGGTCGCCAACACCTCAGCCATCGACGACGACAGCAGGAATGCTGGCGACTGCCAAGACAGCGACCGCTGTATCTGGATGGTGGTGGGCGGCTCGACGGTCCGAGGATTCCTGCCCGGAGGCTGGACAGTCGACCTAGTCAACGAGAAGACCCACAACACCGAGATCAAGCAGATGATCGTCGAGTTACAGTACCGCTAGGCATCCGGTATCCTTTACACTGGCTGCTCGGAAGCATCCCCCCTACGCTAGGGGGGAACGATTCAAATACACCCCATCGGTCGGCGGGCCACTCCAAAGGTGTGCATCATGAGTTCGCAGTGGGAAGACAAGAGCAAGCCGCATTTGAATATCGTATTCGTGGGTCACGTCGACCACGGAAAGTCTACGACAGTCGGCAGACTACTGCTTGACACAGGTCACATCGAGGCGCACGTGGTCGAGAAGTTCGAGCAGGAAGCACAAGAGCGTGGCAAGCCCGGATTCGGCTTCGCCTACGTCATGGATGGACTGAAGGAGGAGCGCGAGCGTGGCATCACGATCGACGTCGCTCACAAGGAGTTCTTCACTCCCCGCTACTACTTCACCGTCATCGACGCACCCGGTCACCGTGACTTCGTGAAGAACATGATCACCGGTACCAGCCAGGCCGAAGCTGCAGTTCTGTGCGTCGCCGCCGACGACGGCGTTAACCTTCAGACCAAGGAGCACACCTTCCTGGCCCGAGTTCTCGGCGTCAAGCAACTGATCGTCAACATCAACAAGATGGACATGAATACCGTCAACCACTCCGAAGACAGGTTCAACGCGGTCGTCGAGGAGGTCTCTGAACTGCTGAAGGTCGCTGGATTCAATCCCGCTGACGTGCCGTTCATCCCCTGCTCGGCCATAAAGGGTGACAACGTGTACAACAAGAGCGACAACATGCCTTGGTACAAGGGACCCACGCTGTTCGAGGCCATCGACGCGATCGAGATGCCCCCGAAGCCAACCAACAGGCCCCTGCGCTTGCCCATCCAAGATGTCTACAAGATCAGCGGAATCGGCACTGTCCCAGTCGGCAAAATCGAGACTGGCGTTCTGACCGCCGGCAAAACCGTAGTGTTCAACCCGAGCCAGAAGTCGGCCGAAGTCAAAAGCATCGAGATGCACCACACCAACGTCGACAGGGCCGAGCCCGGCGACAACGTTGGCTTCAACGTGCGCGGGCTTGCAGCCACTGACATCCGCCGAGGCGACGTAGCAGGATACACTGACAACCCCCCGATGTTCGTGCGCCACGACGAGACCTTCGTCGGACAGATCCAGCTCATGGAGATCCCGAAGGCCGTCGGGGCTGGTTACACCCCGGTGTTCCACGCCCACACGTCGCAGGTAGCAGTTCGCTTCGTCGATCTCCTCGAGAACTCGAAGACCAAGGAGGCCAATCCTCCTTTCCTCAAGACCGGTGACGCCGCCCTCGTCCGCTTCCAGCCGACCAAGCCAATGGCGATCGAGCAGATGGATATGTTCCCCGAACTCGCCCGCTTCGCGATTCGCGACATGGGCAAGACAGTCGCCGCCGGCGTCTGCATGAAGGTCGAGAAGAAGTGATTCGCAGAACTGGGACCTGGTGAGTGGGATGGCTGTCGTCACCACCATCAAGTTGACCGGCGAGAATCACACTGACGTGGACACGGTCTGCGAGCAGATCAAGATGATCTCAGAGGAGACCGGCGTCAACCTGCGTGGCCCGATTCCCTTGCCTACGCGCCGACTCGTCGTGCCGTGTCGCAAGAGCCCCGACGGAGAGGGCTCGGAGACTTGGGACCACTGGGAGATGCGAGTCCACAAGCGATTGCTCGAGTTGGTGACTAACACCGCCAAGGACGAGAAGGCGCTGAGGAAGGTCCTCAGGATTCCGATTCCCGACTCTGTGACGATCGAACTCTCGCTGCGGAACCTAGGCTAGGCTGCCCATCGGGTCCCAGGCTGGAAGCACCACGGGCTCGGTCTCAAGCCCGGCGAGCATCTTCTCAGACAGGTACGAGGTCGGAGCGGCGATCTCGAACATGTACTCGTCGTACCAACTGTCGTTCATCGTGTAGTAGCCCTTCTGGCCGGTCTTGTCGCCCCAAGAGTTCTCGACGCGCCAGCGTCGGGGCCTGCCGTTGACCACATCGACTCCGGTGAACAGCATCGCGTGCGTCATCATCGTCTGGTTGTGGCGCAGCCTGTCGGCCTTGTCCATGCCGTACTCGACCCCGTAGAGCCCCTTGACGTCGAACAGCTCGGCGTCCCAGAGCCCCCTCTTGCGATCCATCTCCTTGCCGACGTCGCACCCCATCCAGACCGGCATGCCGTCCTCGAGCAGCTTCTGGGTGATCGCCTTCATCTCCTTGCTCGGCACGTTGAGGTAGACCACTGGAGGGCCGCCGGCGACGTTCTGCAGGAAGTCGACGGTGTAGGTCCGGTAGTACTCGTTGCGCGGGTCGTTGACGATGCAGACGTAGTCCTCCCAGTCGATGTCGACGTACTCAGCGGCGAACTGCTGCGGGGTCATCCTGCCCTTGCGGTGGAACTCGCCGTCCTTGTCGCGCCACTGCCAGTTGAAGGTCTTCGGAGGAGTTCCGAGATGGATGCACAGCATATTCCAGATATCCGCCATGCGCTTCTCCTTGTGCGCCCGAGCCTCCTCTACGCTGCCCCCTCCGTCAATTATCGCTCTGATTTCGCACGCCGAGCTCCGCAGCATGTTCCTCAGTTCGGCGTTCATCCAGCGAGTCGCGCTGCTGGAGTTAGACTCGGGGTAGGCTGACATGGGGACGAGGCCGTGCTTGCGAATCAGGTTCATCGCCATGTTCCACTGGCCGCCGTCGCCGATGGGATCGGACAGCAGGAAGTGGATGGTACGGTCGTTCACAGAGCGGCCCGCTGTATCGATGATGGCCTCCAGCAAGTGGTTCGAGCGCTCGAACTTGTCCCAGAAGTGGGTGTGGGCCTGGCTGAACTCGAAGTTCTTGAGGTTCATCTTCTTCATCGCCCCGACCCTGAACAGGTTCAGCGTCGCAAACAGCCAGCATCTGCCGCTCTTCATCTGAGCAGTGACCTTCCATTCGTCCAGCTTGGTGCTGAACGAGTCGTCGATGTCCTGGACGAGGTCCCTGTTCAGCGTCAGGTCCGGCAGCTGGACGTTCGTCACGGCGTTCTGAGCGACCCTGTTAGACGGGTCCGCTGCGAATTCCTTCCTCAACTCTACAACCTGCTTTCTAGTAACTGTCTTGCCCATTGGCTCACCTCTGGTGAGCCACTTCGCGAAATGACGCCCCTAAGTCATTGCGAGGATCACAGCGGCGCCGGCTCGGCCAAGCCGGCGGCGATTAGGTTGTCCGCAATCGGGGTCGGACACGATTCGACGTCGCCCGCGGTCAGGGTGATTTCCGAGCCGTCTTCGGTGATTATGGGTTCGGAGAGGTCCTGCAGGATGAGAATGCGGCACAGTCCGCTCTCCTCCTCAGCGGGGGCCTCCCCGACAGGAGCGGCCGGGGCTGCGCCGGTGGCGCGGTCCGGGAATCCGTCCATCTGACGAATCCGATCCTCCTCGTCGAACTCGGGGTCCTCCCAGTTACCGCTCTGCGGTGTTCGAACTGCAGCGGGTGTTGGGGTCGACACCTTCTCGTCCTGCTCGGTGAATTCGGTCAGTGGGGCGTGTCCGCTGATTTCCGGGGCGCCGGGGATCTCGATGGTGGAGCCGCGTAGCAGAGCGTTCCAAGAGACCTCGTGCTTGTACTTCTCAACGAGGTGTCCGACCCCGGAGTGGTAGGCTCTCTCGGAGGGGTCGTGCCTCTCCCAGTCCATGCTCTGAAAACTCGCAGAGACGCTCATCGCATCACCCTGTGGGGACTTCAGCAGATTCGAGAGCACTGCGTGCTGCGTGAACGCGTTCAGCCGCAATCGAGTCAGGTCGCTGACGCAGGTCCGGATGATGCCCAGCCTGCGCGACTTGAGCTGCGCCTTTGCGGACATCCCCTCGTCTCTAATGGTCTCGGCCAGCTCCATCTCCAGATGGTGCAGCAACTGGCCCACTGAGGACCAGAATGCTGGGACGGGGAGATCGACGGGAACCGCTTGCGACTTCTGCTTGCGAGTGAGTTCGAACAGCGACTTCTCGATGGATTGCAGTTGGTACCTGTTGAGTCTAGGCGCACCGCCTTCTCCGTCCATTGAGCAACCCGCCACCGGTGGGTGCGAGGAGATTATTGAACAATTCCTCGGAGCGTCCCGCCGCAGCCCGTGAGGCGCGAGTATCAAGTGTGCGACTTCCCTCGCTACCGTGCAGGCGTACCCGAGTGGTCAAAGGGGTCGGGCTCAAGATCCGATGCGTAGTGCTTCGCAGGTTCAAATCCTGCCGCCTGCACCAATGGCGTTCACAGGATGGCAATCACGGCCCTGAGTAACTCGAGGGAACCCTCGGTGCCGCGTGCCTCGGTCAGGCAGTCTGCTCTCTCCACCACGCTCGATCTCGCGTCGTTGACTGCCACGGAGAAGCCGCAGAGATCGAACATCGAGACATCGTTCGGCGCATCGCCGCACACGATTACCCTCTCGGGCTTGACGCCGCGCTGCTCAAGCGCCAGGCGCAGACCCCCGGCCTTGTCGATTCCCGGTGCGCAGATGTGAATCGCGAAGCCCGTCGGGACGACGATGAGGTCGGACCACTCAGTGTCCGCGAGAAGCTCGCGCATCAGGTCCTCGTCCTCCTTCTCGAACAGGCACCACTCGGTCTCGCGCCAGCGGTTCGACTCTATGCCGGCTGGGTCGAAGCCGTCAATCTGGGTGGCCAGCCACTGCGCGGCTGCCTTGGCGCGAGAGCCGTCGGCTAGCGCCATGATCTCGTGCCCCTCATTGCTGTCCCAGACCATGCCACCGTTCTCGGCTACGATGAATCCGGTTACTCCGAGTGACTGCTTGATCGGAGTGACGTTGGGAAGCGTGCGACCGGATGCGAGTGAGATCGGCAGGCCGCGCGCCTCGACCTCGCGAATCAGCGGAATCAGGTCGGGATGATACCCCTCGGCATCCATCAGAGTACCGTCCACATCGAACACAATCATGTCCCAGGTACGGCCCTCTGGGAGCTCCACCATGATTGACCGGGGCGGCATTGGGCTGATGACCCCACCGCTCCTGCCCTGTCATCACGTTCAAGCGGGACCCATAGATGCCCTGTCTATGGACGAGGAGCATGAGGAGTTCCTAGTTCTGGACGATGAGGACGAGGAAACCCCGGTTTCCCAGAAACCGGAAGAGTCTCCGGTTCTTCCTTCGATGCTCAAGATGCCCTCGCTCAAACTCCCGGGCTTCTTGCGTCCGAAGCCCAAGAAGAAGCCCGAGCCGAAGCCCGAGCCCGCCATCGAGGCGGTGGCCGAATCAGCCGGTGACGTGCTCGACGCCGACCTCGCAGCAGATGGCGTGCACGAATTCGAATGGGACATCCGGGGCATGGACTGCCCCGACTGCGCGATGAAGGCGACAAGGGCCGTTCAGCGCCTGCCGGGGATAGAGGAGTGCCGGGTCTCGGCCACCGACGGCACGGTCAGGCTCCATATGGACGTCAGCAAGGGCCGAATCTCAAGAGCCTCCTCCGTGCTGGAGAACCTCGGCCACAGCCCGGTTGTGGAGTGGCTGGCCGTAGTGGGGCAGACCCCGAGGGAGGTAGCAGCTAGGATAGGCATCGAACGCCGGGCTTTGAGGTCCACCCTCATGGACGTCCCCGGTGTGCTCAACGTGCGTCTGGACGACGGCAAGATAGAGATTCAGCGCCTTTGGCTCGACGACCTAAGTCTCAGGGAGGTCTCCGAGATGAGGATGCGCAAGATACTGGGGCCGGAATTCAGGCTGGCGCGCTCCAAGAGCGTTAAACTTAGATCCGACCAGATTCAGATTCTGGGGGCGGCGATGACCGTCCCGCTCATCGGCGGCGTCATCGCCATACAGCAGATTCACGCGATTCCAGACTCGTTGGCGATGGGGGTGGCTTTCTTCGGTGTCATCTTCGCCGGCTATCAGATGTTCCAGGAGGCCTTCGCCAGCATCCAGAACAGGATCCTCGGCTTCCAGGTCCTGACCTCGCTCGCCGTCATCGGTGCCATGTACCTACAACAATGGGTAGAGGCGCTGATGGTGGTCGGCCTCGTCGGATTCGCCACGTACCTCGAGAACAGCGCGCTGATCAAAGCCCGGGAGTCTATGCAGGGAGGCTTGGACAGGCTGCCGCGCAGGGCACGGCTGCACGAGCCGAAACCGAGCGAGCAAGAGGCAGGCTCCCGCTCGCTGATGGTCTTCCAACCCTCGGCCGGACCGATGACGGGAGGCCACGACCAGGACGATGAACTCACTCCGGTGGAAGCCCTCGAGCCCGGTGATATCGTCGAGGTTCGCTCGGGCGAGGTCGTTCCTGTAGACGGCACCGTCGTCGAGGGCGTCGGGTCCATCGACCGCGCTCCGCTCACCGGCGAGCCCATCCCAATCCCCGTCAAGTTCGGCGACTCGGTTGAGGCCGGGCTGGTTCTAGTGCGAGGCCCATTGCTCATCCGCGCCGAGGCCAGCGGCGATGACACGCGGCTCTCGAGCCTGATCGACCTCGTCAGGCGCTACCGAGACCAGCCGACGAGGACGCAGAGCGCGATTGAGAAGTTCACCGCCGTATGGGTCCCTCTGGTCATGCTGGGCGCTCCGGTGATGGGATACCTCGTGGCGGGCGCCACATCGGAGGCCGTCCTCATCACACTCCTGCTGTGGGTCGTATCGTGCCCCTGCTCACTGCTCCTCGCTGCTCCCGTACCACACGCAGCCGCCCTCTCCGCCGCTTCCGCCTTTGGTTTGGTCGCACGCGGCGGCGATGTCCTCGAGGCGGCTGCGGGCGTGGAGCTGGCGTTGCTCGACAAGACCGGCACCCTGACCAGCGGCCGTCCTAGGATGACGGGCATCACAGTCTCCGAGCATGAGAACGAGTACCGGGTGCTGCAAATCGCTGCAGGTCTCGAGCAGCGCTCGAACCACCCCTACGCCAAGAGCATCCTCGACCTAGCCGAGCAGCGCCAGCTCAAGGCGAGCAACGTCACGGAAATCGCCGATGGAGATGCTGGCGTGCGAGGCAAACTGCGCGGGCAGGAGGTCTTGCTCGGACGCACTGACTGGCTGCTCGAGAATGGCGTCAGCATCCCCCTCGACATAGACTCGGCGCTCGCTGAATCCAAGAAGGCCGGCCATGGTGCCAGCGTGCTCGCGATCGACGGCAAGGCCGTCGCCGCGTTCGGCTTCGCCCACGACGACGCTCGCGAGGGCGTGGAGGAACTCATCGCTGCTTTGAGGGAGAACGGCATCACTGTCGAGATCCTGAGCGGCGACGAGCAGGCGAGCGTCGAAGCGTTCGGAAAACGCCTTGGGATCGCATCTGGCTCATGCCGAGGCGGCGTCGATCCCGAGGGCAAGGCCCAGTGGGTCTCCGAGCGCTCGAAGGCGCGCCACACTCTGATGGCGGGTGATGGCTTCAACGACGCCGGCGCGCTGGCAGCAGCCGATGTGGGTGTGGCGGTGGGCAGCGGTGAGCAGGTCAACCTCGACGCTGCTGACGTGCTGATACCAGGAGAGGACCCGAGGGCGCTGTCGCAACTCATCACCCTCGCCAAGAGGACACGCGGCGCGGTATACGCCAACATAGTGATTTCAGTAGGAGTCACGCTGTTCCTAGTGACGACAGTCCTGCTGGGTGAGCTATCCAGTATTTTCGCAGGAGTCGCCCTGCACGAGGCCAGCGCGCTGATTGTCATACTCAACGGCATGTGGGTCTCCGGGACCGGACCCCAGAGAGTGACGACGCTGATTGACCTCGGGCGCGACCTAGGAAGCGACTTGGCTGAGGCGCTGAGGGTTGCGATAGGTAGCTCAGGCGACGACTCCTCTGCGACCGCTTGATTAACCCGTCCCGGAATCGGGGGCCCATGGCGGATTCGGTCGAGATCGAGTCGAAGTACGCCCCACCACTGGCAGAATGCGCCCATTGCGACCACATGCTGCCCCAGGGTCTCGGCGAGAAGGAGTGCAAGGTTTGCGGTGCGGTATGTCGCGTCAGCCACCAGCCGACCATCGACTCACTGACCGACGAGGCCCTGCCTTGCCCCCACTGCAACACCGTGATCGTCGCCGGCACCGACGAGAGGCCGGTCGAGATGACCTGCGGCGCCTGCATGGGAAGTTTCACCCTCACCGCCAAGATCGTCAAGGTCGAGATCGATTGCCCGGGCTGCGAGAGGACTCTGAGAATCAGGCCGAGGCCCGGGACCCGCGAGCTCAAGTGCCCGGCCTGCGAGTCGGCGTTCAACGTCACCTTCTGAGGTTCATGGGTCCACCAACCCGGAGTGATTATCACATCCCACGTCCCCTCCCTCCCGTGCGAGCCGAAGCCCTCTGCGTGGTTGTCGTCCTGACGGCTGCCTCCTTGTCCGGGTGTGCCGGTAACGACACGGGGGACGACGCGCCTGCAGGCACCGGGGACGACGCGCTTGCTGACACGCAAGAAGTGGAGCCGATTGAGATATTCCCCGGTCAGGACATCCAGTACATCGTCGATAACAGCCCCGCTGCCTCGACATTCCTGCTCAAATCAGGCATCCATCGCATGCAGGAGCTTTGGCCGCGCGCCGGCGACACCTTCGAGGGCGAGAACGGAACAATACTCAGCGGAGCGCGGGTGCTCCCGGAGTTCTCTCGCTCCAACGACCTCTGGTATTCGGCGAACCAAACACAGGAAGGACTGCGCCATGGCGACCAGGTGGACCCTGAGAAAGGCTGGGTCTGCCCCGACGAGTATCCGCGCTGCGACCGCCCTGAGGACCTCTACTTCAACGACGAGCCGCTGCTGCACGTGGGAAGCATCGAAGAAGTCGCATCCGGCAGTTGGTTCTTCGATTACGACAACGACACCATCTGGTTCGCCGACGACCCGCAGGGCCACTCAATCGAGACCAGTGTGACCTACTTCGCCTTTGTCGATTCCGCCAATGACGTGACCATCAGGAACCTCGTCATCGAGAAGTTCGCCTCTTGGGTCCAACTGGCAGCGGTCGGCTCGTCAGGCA
>PSPG01000015.1 GCA_003193925.1 Candidatus Thalassarchaeum betae | reverse complement strand
TCCGAGACGAGTGCTCGGGGGGTATTGGCGGCGAAATTCCGCGCATCAACCCCGAGCGCAATCTAGCGATGTACCGCGCACTGACATCGGCGATGTCAGACGGCTTGGTAGCGAGCGCCCACGACTGCAGCGATGGCGGCCTCGCGGTGGCACTGACAGAGTGCTGCTTCGGCGCCGACGCAGGAGCTTCCGCGGACATCGCCGGGCTCGAGAGCGACTGCAGCCACCTCGATGAGTGGGGCGCGCTGTTCGGCGAGAGCCTCGGCCGCATCCTCGTCAGCGTTGCCCCCGGCGTCTCCGAGGACTTCGCCAAAGCGATGGAGGGCAACTCATGCACCCTCCTCGGCGTGGTCGAGGAAAGCGACGACATCACAGTCAACTACCGTGATACCGAGGTACTGAGAGCCTCTATGGCGGAACTCAAGACCTCGTGGCAGGGCGCTTTGGGGGGTGATGCGTGATGGGAGGCAAGCCGCGCGTGGCAGTCATATCCGGCTTCGGGATCAATTGTGAGTTGGAGACCATGGCGGTCTTCGAGATGGCCGGCGCCTCTGCGGACAGAATTCACGTCAACCGGCTGGTCAGCGGCGAGGCCAGCCTGGAAGACTACCACATCATGGCCGTCCCGGGAGGCTTCTCCTTCGGCGACCACCTCGGCAGCGGCCGACTGTTGGGCAACCGCCTGCGCTTCGGTCTGCGCGAGCAAGTGCGAGACTTCGTCAAGGACGGCAAACCGATCATCGGGATCTGCAACGGCTTCCAGGCCCTTGTCAAGATGGGTCTGCTGCCGGGCGACGACGAGGTCAGCCTGACCCAGACCGCATCCCTCGCTCTCAACGACAGCGGCCACTACGAGGACCGATGGGTCACCCTCGAGTTCGATGCCGACAGCCCTTGCATCTGGACCAAGGGGATGCAGCGCATCCGAGTGCCTGTGCGCCACGGCGAGGGCAAGTTCGTCACCGACGACGCGCCTCTGCTCGACAAGTGGGCAGACTCGGGCCAGCTGGCGGTGCGCTACGTCGACCCAGAATCGCAGTTCCCCTCGACATCAGACGAGATTCTACCCTACCCGACCTCGCCCAACCAGAGCTGGCGTAACATCGCCGGAGTTTGCGATCCCTCGGGCCTCGTCTTCGGCCTGATGCCCCATCCGGAGGCCAACCACTCGACCTGGCTCGGTGCCACCTGGACGCGCGAGAATCTGGAGCACGGTGAGGGCGAGGGCATGGCGATCTTCCGCAATGCGGTGGACTATGTGATGTCAGAACTGTGACGGCAAGCCCCATATCCGGCGCCGCCCGCGTATGGTCGTGACCTCCTATTCGAAGGACGAGACCGAAGGCCGGACTTCCTATGAGAATTGGCACAAGCCGAAGGACCTCCCCAAATTCGACAGCGGGCTGTTCGGATACGCTGTGGCTGCAATGGTAGTCGGCTTCCCGTGGATGGCATTCGCGATATCCGTTTGGCAGCTGCCCTGGTTTTGGGATGTTACATTCAACGAGTCGACCGCATGGGGCTTCCTCGCCATCCTCCTGTCCGGCTTCGCACTCTATCCGTGGGCCTACTCGACACTCTTCTTCACCTGGGCCTTCTTCGGCAAGCCCAGCGAGAAGAGAGCCGGGGAGCAGATCGGCGGCATCCACCTCCTGCACTTCGGGATGATCTGGTTCTGGCTCTTGTTCGTCTTCACCACCTGCTACACCTGGTGGGGCATGATGTTCGGCATCGGCATGGAGCCGGAGGGCTGGGCTTGGGCCCTCTTCGTCCCGGCCTTGATAGTGACGGGAATCGGCTTCCAAGGGCCGTTCTGGGGCCTTTTCCTCATCTTCCACGGCTCTGGGGCAGCGAGGAACCCGCTTCCCGCCCAGGCTCTCACCCAAACGGGCAACGTGGTCCTGATCAACAACCTGTGCGGCGGGCTGAACTCGGAGGTCTGGGACAACAAGGACCTGTCCGGCGAGCCGAAGGTCGCCGGCGTCGACCCCAACATCGACATCAACTGGGGCAGCGGCGGGCCCCCTGGTGTGGGCGGCGACCAGTTCAGCATACGCTGGTCGGGGTTCATCATCCCGAAGGAGACTGGCACGTACACCCTCGAGACCTCCACCGACGACGGCGTTAGGCTCTGGGTGGACGGGCAGTTGCTTGTGGACGAGTGGTACGACCAGGCCACCATCCACCCCACGCCGGTCGAATTCGAGGCCGGGGAGGTCTACGACTTCAGGATGGAGTACTATGAGAACGGCGGGCAGGCCAAGGCCAAGCTACGCTGGACCAGGCCGGACGGAACCTACGAGATCGTCCCATGCGACTCGTTCTCCCCGACCAAGCCGGACACCCCAGCCACCATCGTCCTCCGCGGCGCCAAGTCAGGGGAGCTGATTACCGACCGCCTCAACTGGTGGGACTGATTATTCCCGGTCGCCCAGCGTCCGAGCCCCGGCAGCACCGATGAGAGCGAGCAGAGTTGTCAAGGGGCCGAAGCCCGTCAATCCGACTACCGCTTCTTCGAATCTAGGACGTAGAGTTTGTATCGGCCTAGATTGATTATCTGATGAGCCGTTCGCCTCCATTCCAGACGGAGCAGCTGCTCGACCACTCGCGTTGCTGAGAGGAGGCTGAGATGAGCCCCCACTGCCAGACCGAGCCACCGCGTCCTGCGGAAGCCGCCATCGAGCAGACTCTTCGCCAATGCTGGGGACTTGGTCCAGCTGTGCAGCGTCGCCGTGCTTCCGACTCGCTCGACCGCGGCCTCCACCAGACGGTGCGACAGCCCCTCGCCCCGCCTGCTTGGCTCGACCACGAGGGTAACGAGCTCCCAGCCGCGCCCGAGCCTCCTCAGGCTTCCGTGGGCGACCAACCGACCGGCCTCGTCGCGCAACAGGATCGGCTTCCCCGACTCTAGACGGACACGCTCGGCCTCGATTGAGCGCGGTGGCCGCAAGTCGAGCTCCGCTGTGAGCATCGAGACCAGCCACTCGGCGTCTCGGGTCAAGCCCCTCCCCTCCTCACTCTTGGACTCGCAGCGTCCGACTTGCTATTCCGAGCATCACCACAGCGAACACCGCATCGAAGGCGAATGCGGTGAGGACCACCGTGCTCTCGAGGCCCCACCCCCGTATCATGATCGAGCGGAAGGCCTCGGCGGTCCAAGTCGTCGGCAGGGCGTAGGAGACGGGCTGTATCCACTCAGGCAACGCTTCGACCGGCCAGAGGATGCCCGAGAGCAGGAGCACGGTGAATAGGATGGGCATGTTGAGTTGCACCCCCTGAAACTCGGACTTGGCCTTGCTTGAAATCAGCAGACCAAGGCACATGGCGGCCCATCCGAGCATCAGGGCGAGCAGGAAGAGGATGATCGGGTTTCCGTTGACGGGGGTATCGAAGGCGAAGACCGCGATTCCGATGACGACCAGTACCTGACCGATCAGGATGGTCGAGAACGCGCCCATGTGACCCAGCAGAACCTCCGAGGGCTTGGTCCCAGCAGCGAAGACGCGGTCGAGGGTACCGTCGTAACGCTCGCCGACGAACGCGATTGTGGTCAGGATGGTGCTGAACATGAAGCAGACGAGGGTGATGATGCCAGGCGCTAGGAAGTCGATGAAAGAAGGATCGCGCTCGCCGAAGACGGGGTCAGCTATCTCCATCGGGAGTGAGGCTCCTTGCTCTGCGAGCGCGGCCTCCATTGCGTTGCGGACCTCTATGAGGATGGTATTGCTAACTTGCTGGTTCGAGTTGTCTAGGTGCAACTCCAACTGACCTTCCTCAGTCAGCAGCAGAGCCCCCCAGATGGCACCCTCCTCGATGTCCGCCCTAGCATCGGCGACGGTGTCGTACTCGTGGATGATCAGCGCATGAGACGCGGCCAGCCCCGTCTCGACCCCCTGCAGAGCCCCGTCGCTCTCGTCGATGACTCCGAAGTCCAGGTCGTAGGGTGTCTGGCCGATGGCGATCCCGAACAGGATGATCTGGATGGCAGGCATCAGCACGATGAAGCCGAACATCTGCTTGTCGCGGCGCAGGGACGCGAATTTGCGCGCCCCTATGGCGTGAACCCGTTCCATCTTCACGCCGCAGCACCCCCGTCCCGGCGGCACAGCATCAGGAAGGTCTGCTCGAGCGAGCTGTGTCCGTGAGGCTCCATCAGCGAGCCTGGTGCATCCTCTGCGAGTAGCCCGCCGTTGCGCATCAGGCCGACGCGGTCGGCTTGCCCCGCCTCGTCGATGTAGTGGGTGGTGAGGACCACCGTCGTGCCGCCGTCAGCGATTTCGCGCAGGTGGTCCCAGATGCGGGCGCGCAGCTCCGGGTCGACGCCGACTGTCGGCTCGTCCAGCAGCAGCAACCGTGGCTCGTGCAGCAGTGCCACGGCGAGACTGACCCTGCGCTTCTGCCCGCCGGACAGCTTGCCGACCTGCCAGCCCGGGTCGGGCAGGTCGAGAAAGCCAATCAGCCAGGTCTGTCGAGCGGATATCCTGTCTCGGCTCATCCCATGCAGGCGGCCGTGGAAGAGGAACGTCTCGGCGATCGAGAGGTCCTCATACAGGGCGATCTCCTGCGGCGAGTAGCCCACAGCACTTCCGGGCACAGGCGAGCCGGGCTCCCCCGGTCTTGAGCCGAGCACGTCGACACTGCCAGATTCGGGCACCAATCGGCCCAGTACCACCTTGAGCAGAGTGGTCTTGCCGCATCCAGAGGGACCTAGCAGCCCGTAGATCGAACCATCCTCTACGTTCATGCCCAGGCTCTGCAGGACATCGACCCTGCTGCGCCCCGATCCGTAGCCCCGATACAATCCATCGACAACTATCGCAGCGGCCATGGGTTTCGCACAGAGCGCAACGACTTGAATCCGCAGGTTCGAACCCTGGCCTCTGCACCACCCGACTGCAATCAGCGCGGCTGAGGCAGATTCTTAGTGGCCTGCGTGAGGAAGGGCGCGTGAGCAATCGCCCCTACGCACCTATTCTTGTCTGCCTGATGATAATGGCATTCGGACTGCCGGGCGGTGAGCAGGCGCAGGTCGAGGAAATCGAGGACAGGCTCTGGACCGACTCAAACGATGGCTACGGCCCAATCAACTACACCAACGAGCACACCACTGCCACATTCACCTCCGAGGGGAGGTCCGCGACGCTTACCATGCCGGGCGGGCACGTCTACGATCGCCCCCTCCCACTGGTCGTCGGTCTGCATGGGTACTCCAGTTCCGGTTTTTTCAACGCTTGGTGGATGAGCCTGTATGACAGTGTCCACCAGAACGAGCACCTGCTGCTCACCCCAGACGGCACTATGAATATCATAGGCATGAGGTTCTGGAACGCCACCGAGGCCTGCTGCAACCTGTTCGGCACCGAGGTGGACGATGTCGCTTTCCTCGCGGGCCTGATCGACCAGGCCATCCAGAACTACGGGGCGGACCCAGAGGGAGTTGTGTTGATAGGACACTCTAACGGCGCGTTCATGAGCCACAGAATGGCGTGCGACCAAGGCGGGATAATCGAGTCTATTGTGTCGCTGAACGGGGCGACGTGGGATGATTTCGCCAACGACTGCCCCGATACTGGAAGGCCGAACATCCTGCATGTCCACGGCTCCCTTGACAGCGTCATACAGTACGCCGGTGGGTCGATGACCGGAGGCAATACGTATCCTTCTGCCCCACAGTCGACCGCCTTCTGGGCCGACAGGTCAGGCTGTGATGCGAGCTGGACAGACCTCGGCAGCATCGACCTGACCGGCTCGGACGGAGCCCCCGAGACGGACAATCTCGAGCACCTGAACTGCGCCGATGGCAACCGGGTGGCGCACTGGAGAATCAACGACGGGACTCACGCCCCCCCACTGAACGACCCGGGATGGGCGGATGAGAGTCTTAGTTGGGCGCTCGAGGACTTCTCACGTGACTCCGACGGCGACGGCTACCGCGACGATGTGGACGCCTTCATCTACAACCCCAACGAGTGGGCGGATGCGGACGGGGACAAGGTCGGGGACAATACGGACCAATGCGATGACGACCCGACCGGCTGGATCGACAGCGATGGTGACGGGGTCTGTGTCCCTAGCGATGCCTTCCCCAATAATCCGTACGAGTGGTCCGATGCTGACGGCGACGGGACAGGGGACAATTCGGACGCTGACGACGACAACGACGGCGTAGCGGACTTCTACGACGCCTTCCCGCTCGATGCTAACGAGACCGTCGACACGGATGGGGACGGGGTTGGGGACAACGCCGACACCGACGACGATAACGACGGTTGGGATGACGCACAGGACGCCTTCCCCCTCGATCCGGACGAGCACTCCGACATCGACGGTGACGGGGTAGGCGACAACGCGGATGCGGATGACGACGGGGATGGCTGGTCCGATGCGGACGAGCTGAGTTGCCAGACCGACCCGATGGACCGCGCAGATGTCCCGACGGACACCGACAGCGACTGGGAGTGCGACCTGCTCGACGACGATGACGATGGGGACGGCGACCCCGACGGCGACGATCAGTTCCCGCTCGACTCCACCGAATGGGACGACAGCGATGGTGATGGGGTGGGTGACAACGCCGATGCGTTCCCGGAGGATGCTGCGGAGACCCTCGACAGTGATGCTGACGGGGTCGGCGACAACCGAGACGAATTTCCTCAGGATCCCTCGGAGTGGGCCGATTCCGACGGGGACGGGGTGGGTGACAACGCCGATTCGTTCCCCGATGATTCCTCAGAGTGGGCCGATTCCGACGGGGACGGGGTGGGTGACAACGCCGATGTCTTCCCAGAGGACCCCTCAGAGTGGGCCGATACCGACGGGGACGGGGTAGGCGACAACCAAGACGCCTTCCCAGACGACCCCTCAGAGTGGGCCGACACCGACGGGGACGGGGTAGGCGACAACCAAGACGCCTTCCCCGGGGACGCCAGCGAAACGGTAGACACCGACGGGGACGGCTTTGGGGACAACATGGACGCGTTCCCTGCCGACCCGCTCGAGTGGATAGACACCGACGGGGATGGCATCGGCGACAACAGCGATGCTTTCCCTCTGGATCCCGCCGAGACAGAGGACACCGACGGCGATAGGGTGGGCGACAACGCGGATTTCTACCCGGATGACCCCACCAAGTGGGAGGAGGGGGGGATCGATATCGTGCTCTTCGTACTGACCGCAGTAGCGGCCGCCCTGCTCGGTCTGTTGGTCTACACCGGCCGCAAGAAATGACTCCGGCGCCTGAGCATCACACACGGGTAGGGTTGATGTCAGGCGGGCCGCAGCACCGCCCGTGAGTCTGCCTAGGTCCTCGATGAACATGATGGGCTTCGCAGTGTGCTGCTTGCGCTGCGACGAGCCCGATGTGGCTGGTTCCGAGAGGTGCCGCTCGTGCATCTCCTCGCATGCCCGCACCAGGGAGAGGCTTTCGGGCAAGGCTTCAACCAAGGCGGACCGACTGTCCAGGGAGTTCGTGACAATGCTCGCCAATCCCTCGAACTACGCCGACGACTCGACGCACGGTGAGTTGATGACGCACTACACAGCGCTGATCGACGCCCATCACGGTGAGACTCCGGCCACCACGATAGAGGAGGTGGTGGCTAGGTTCGAGGAGCAGCGGAAGAAGAGGAAGCGCTCTCTGATTCGCGACGTCGCCAATATGAACGAGTGGAACGACGTAGAGCTCTCCGAGGAGCAGAGGGAGGAGATGCTGGCCAAGCTCACCGGAGAGAGGCCCAAGCACGTACCGACATGGGACGAGCTGCTGGCAGAGGTGGCCGAGCTGCTCGATGGGGAGTGAGTTCTGAGAGCCTTGAAATGAGACGGCGCTGGAAGTGAACGTGCATGACCCATCGCACTGCGGAGGTCTTCAGGGATGACGCTTACATCAGGGCTTGCGAGGCCAACGTGCTCGATGTCAACGAGCGCGGTGGCATCGTGCTGGACCAGACGGTATTCTACGCCACAGGTGGCGGCCAGCCAGGCGATGTCGGCACACTCGACTTCGATGGCGACTCGATAAGCATCGGGACCACCATTCGGGCCGAAGGCGACATCATCCACGTGCCGTATGGGGACCAGGACCTGCCTGGCCCCGGCACAGGGGTCACCGCAGCACTCGACTGGGAGCGACGCCACAGGCTGATGCGGATGCACACGGCGACCCATTTGCTGTGCTCGGCGATTCCCTGTGGCGTGACCGGCGGCTCCGTGGGCACGGACAAGAGCCGCATCGACTTCGACACCGGCGAATACAAGATCGACAAGGAGTTCCTGAGCGCCGAGCTCAATCGGCTGGTCGAGGACGACCACAAGGTCGAGACGGTCTGGATAACGCGAGAGGAGTTCGACGCGCAGCCCGATCTGGCTCGCACCATGACCGTCAAGCCGCCCGCGGATGCGGAGCGCATCCGTCTCGTCAAGATCGGCGATGACGTGGATTTGCAGTCATGCGGCGGCACGCACGTCGCCAGCACCGGGGAGATCGGCCGACTGCGCATAGGCAAAGTCGACAACAAGGGAGCGCGCAACAGGCGCGTGTACATCCACTTGGGGGAAGACGCATGACCGGAGAGAGGGACCCACGGGCCCACTGGCTCGACGACGACCCGTTCGATAAGATCGGCTCCCCGGGAAGTCACAGCGCAGCGAGGGACGACGGCAACTGGCGCCAGCCGCACATCCGCGTGGTCCACGAATCGGGCTCAGGGGCGCCGTTCGTGCGCATCTTCGGCGTCGAGGAGCAGGCCCGCCCAATCCCGGTCCACACAGGCTCCATCTGGCACTTCTCCGAGACCGAGATCAACCATCTCAGCCAAGCAACCCTCGCGTTCACCCTAGCCCTAGCCTTCATGTTCAGCGGTGGCATCTACGGCGCCCTCATCAACCTGGACGTCTTCCTCGTCTATGGCTTGTTATCTCTAGTCACCTTCACTCCGGGCTTCCTCATACACGAGATCGCTCACAAGGTCCAGGCGCGCAAGTACGGTTGCTGGGCCGAGTTTCGCGCCTCGCCCCGCGGCTTGCGCTTCGGAGTCATCCTAGCGGCGCTCCTCGGCGTGGTCTTCATGGCGCCGGGGGCAGTCATGGTCGCTGGCAACACTACCAAGGAGCAGTTCGGGAAAATAGCACTGGCAGGCCCGGTCAGCAATGTGGTGCTCTGGTGCATAGGGCTGCTGGTCGCCATCGCAACAGGTGGCCCGGGGGGTATTGCAGGCGAGAGTTACTGGGTAGGCCGCGTGGTATTCTACTGGATGTGGGCCAATGGCATTCTTGGTGCTCTCAACATGCTGCCATTCGGACCTTTGGACGGCAAGAAGATCAAGATCTGGTCAGAGAGCATGTTCTGGCTGTGGCTCATCATCGCCGTCAGCATGGTGTGGTTCAACTTCACCCAGCTCGGCGCCTTGCTCGGTTGAGTTGCATCGTAGCGTGGGAAAGAGAATGAATGAGACCGGTGAGAGAGGCGTGACATCGCTACGATGCGTCTCGAGTTAGGCGACTAGGACTATCAAACTTCACGCGTCATGATTCACCGACGCACCGATTCGGGCCGCCCCATCGGCTAGCGACTAGATCGCGTCATCGAAAGTATCGGGTCTGAGGGGGACCTCGTCCTCTTCCTTGGCTCCTGAGAACTGCAGGAACCTCGCGAGCGCCGAGCCAGACAGGGAGTCGAGGAAACCACCCAGCAGGACCTTCGAGAGGATCTCGTCCTTCGAGCCCCCCTCGGACTCCTGCTTGAGCTTGCGCAATTGGTATGCGATTGAGGGCTGGCTCACGCCGATTTCATCGCCGATTTCACGCTGACTCCAGCCCAGTGCGCGCATTTTGACGATGGTCGCGATCTTCTTCGGTTCCACGGCGCCGCGAAAACGTCCATTTTATAGAATATGCCTATCATTGATAGGAACTTCAGAGGTATTCGTTGATTATAGGGGTCTCGTCACAGTGGAAGAAGATCATCAGCGCCCACCACGTGATCAAGTCTAGGCTGTTGACCAGATTGGCGACCCCGGTGTTCTCCTCGCCGTAGTCCTTGCCGGTGGTGCCCATCCAGTCCTCCATCTCCTCGAGCGTGTCGCAGGTCTGGTGGTAGCACCAGTAGCCGTCGACAAGGCCGCCGAAGCCAACGGTCACGGTGCCGAGGTTTTCCTGGAAGCTGGCGTGGTCGCTCCTCGCGGTGGTGTCCTCGTAGACGATGATCTCAGGACGGTCCATGTCCAGCCACGTGTCGGTCTTCCAGGTGTCTGCCGATTGGTTCACCCCGACCAGCGTGCCCATCTGCTGCTCCAGCCCGAGCGCGTCGGCACCGATCCAATTCGAGATTCCCACCATGCCGGGCTGGTTGATCTGGTCGTGCTCGACGCTCGGCCCGATGTAGACTCGCATCGGCCAGACCTCGGAGTCCTTGGGGTAGCCGTTCTCGTCGATCTGCGGGTCCGGGTCGCCGTGCGGGGCACCACCTCCGCCCGGCCAGTTGACCCCGGCCATGTCGAGATTGATGTAGTTCGTGACCGTGACCTCGGGGTGGTCCTGTCGGACGTACTCGTCGGTCCAGTAGTCGCTGCCTCGCGTGCCACCCTCCTCGCCGGACCATAGGCAGAACACCATCGTCCGGCGGCTCTCGATCTGGGCAAGCACGCGGGCGGTCTCGAGCACCATCGAGGTGCCAGCGCTGTTGTCGTACGCGCCGACGCGAGTGCCGTAGGTGCGTGAACCGGTGGTGTGGGGGTCGAGTATGACAGCGTTCGCGGGGGGTGCTACGTCGAAGTGTGCGCCGAAAACCAGCCATTCATTCACAAACTCACTGCCCCATTTGTAGCCACAGATGTTGTAGGCCTCGGGGTTCTGGTGGGCGAATATGTCGGTGAACTCGAAGCGGTGCGCCATGACCTCCAGGCCGAACGACTCCATCTCGTCGATCAGATACATCGCCGCGTCCTCGTAGGCTGGGTTGCCCTGTCCCGCCCAACGGTCGTAGTAACCCTCGCGTCCGTCGACGTCAAAGATCGATATCGCTGGGTCGGTGATCTCGAAGAGCCGTTCGTAGACCGTCCTGCCGTGCAGCAGGCCGCTCGAGTGCGCCCCACCCTGATCAAGCCCGATCAGCGAGGGGCGCAGGGACAGCACTGTCTTGACCGAGACGCGCCCGCCACGCTGGATGCTGTGGTTCACGGTATCCAGAGTGGAGTTCTCGCCATGCGCCACGCGCACGATGCCGTTGCCCGCATCGCCCTTGTCGCCATCGTGCATCATCCAAGTCATCCACGACTCGTTCGAATCACGGATCGGCCAGTGCTCGCGCCCCTTGGCACCGACCATGAGGACCATCGCATCGGCCCGCGGCGGCGCGAGGACCTCCAGGGTGATGCTGGAGCCCGAAGGCAGGTCGACCACGGTCGAGTTCTGCACGAATCCGGTGGCCGGGTCGATGACGAGGTAGGGCACGAAGACGGACATCCCCGCCTTGGCGCTCAGCTCGACTTGCTGGAAGACGCCCGCCTCGAGCACCTTGGGGGTGATGCTGAGGCTGCTGGCGCTAGCCTCGGTTTCCTCCTCTCCGAAGCAGCCGCTGAGCGGTGCTGAGACCATCAGCACGACCAGTAGCAGGGCGATGCTGCCGCGCGAGCGCACGACCATGCGATAGTCGAGACCGTGTTCAATGCCTCGGTCAGACTGACGGGGGCTGCTGGATCTGCATCGCGTCCTTAGGATCGTTGAGCACTAAGGCCAGTATGCCGCCTAGAAGAAGGAAGCAGGCTCCGCAGCCTAGCAAACCCACCCCACCCAGGATGCCCATAATACCGCCAATAGCCTCTTCGATTTCCTCGCCGACAACTTCCCACATCGGCAACAGGTAAATCTCGTGGCTTGCTACGATATCGTAGTCGCCTTTGGACTGATCCCAGCCGAATGACCCCATGTGGTACCAACCAGCTGGGTCGTCACCATGGCCCCGAGGTTTGGAACCGTCATCTGTACATTCATCGTTCGCATAACCAGCGTCCCCGGACGCGTTAGAAAATGTCGCCGAGAACTCGTCACACCTCACAGTGTCCCTCACAAACACCATGATCTGATCCGACTCATCGTAGTAGAAGGTCCCACTATCACCATTCCAGAGGCTCTTACCCTCAACATCGACTTCTCCCGCTTCTTCTAGGGAGCTTCCACCAGCCCATGTCATCACTGCTCCGAGGAGCAGTACCACTGCCCCGATACCGAGGAACACCTTGCCGGCCGTGTGCATGGGCGGTGCTACGGAATATTACTTTTCAATTAATGGGGCCGATTACCGGTTGAACACGGACAGGCAGGTCAGCGACCCGTCGGCCTGCCGGATGTCGTCCATGTCGACCGATGTGATCGAGAACCCGGCGTCTAACAGGACCCGTCTGGTCACGGGATAGCCGCTCGCCACGATGACCCGGTCGCCGCTGTAGCCGATGCTGTTCGCCGCATAGGTCTCCTTGTTGGGCACCCAGAGGATCTCTTCGGCTAGGTGCCCCACCTGCTGCGCTGTGAGGTGGCCCTCGGCCACGAGCAGGGTGTCCGGGCGCGGCGAGGAGCAGACGGTCGAGAGGTGGAGCGCCGACAGCGGTATGTCGACGAGTTCGACCGAGAAGTCCTCGGCCCTGACCTGCTCGGCGAGGAACTCGGCGCCGACGCGGTTGGTCCGGGTCGAGAGCCCGATGAGGTAGCGGTCGTCGTAGAACAGCACGTCGCCGCCATCCAGGGTCGCACCCTCGGGCATCCTGATGATATCGGCATCGGCCGACAGGTGCTCCGCAACAGCCTTCTGCTCGCCCTCGCGAGAGGGGTGTCCCATGTTGGGGATGAGCGCCGTGCCGTCGATCATCACCGCTGTGTCCTCGACGAAGCAGCAGTCCGGGTGCTCATCCAGCGAGGGCAGGATTGTGACCTCACTGCCGTGTGCGGAGAGCGCAGTCACGTAGGCGTCATGCGTGCCCTGAGCGGCTATTGGGTTTGGCGTGCGGGTGCCGAAGTACTTCGACAAGGCTCTGTCGAAGTTCGGTGAGACGAGCCGGACGACGGCCTCCTTCCTGCTTCTGTCGTAGGCTCCCGACACGGGCGGCCGTCCGCCCATCCATTCTTAACGGTTCGGAAAACGGGAATCCCATTCCGAATTCAGGAATGCAGGAACGAGGCATTATGGACGGAATCGCGCCGTTGAGAGGCATGGTGGACCTCGTTGAGACGATTGACGAGTCGGGCAAGCGGCTCAGCCCGATCCTGCCAGAGGGGATGAAGAACTACCTCATCGACATCGACGGGACGGTGGGCGAGGACATCCCGAACGAGTCCCCTGAGAGGATGGAGGCTGCAGAGGTCTACCCGGACTCCTTGGCCACGATCAACCGATGGTACGACGAGGGCCACATCATCACTTTCTTCTCCGCGCGCACGGAGGAGCACCGCGAGCTCACCGAGCGCTGGTTGGGCAGGCACGGCTTCGCCTACCACCATCTGCTGATGGGCAAGCCCAGGGGGGGCAACTACCACTGGATCGACAATCACATCGTCAGGGCCACGAGGTTCAACTCCAAGTTCACCGACCTGGTCAGGCGAAGCGTCGAGATCGAGGTCTTCGATGACGAGTGAGCCCCTCACCCACATCGATGACTTGCTGGGTCATCGACCTCGGCCCTGAAGGGGGCGAGGGTGGTGGATTTGTAGTCGCCGAAGGGTCACCGGAACTGGTCGCTGAGCATCCTACCTCCTACACAGGGAGATATCTCGGACGAATGCTGTGAGAGTCAATCTCGTCGGCTTTAAGTAGCCTCTTTTTCTCCGAGGTCCCGTCCGCTGCGTATTGTGCGCTGTGGATGTCAGGAGAGAGCGGACATGAGTGTTGGAATCGAACCGTTGGCGAGCATGGTACTGGTCGAGATTGAGCAAGCTGCAGAGCAGACCACGAGCGGCCTGCTGCTGCCAGAGGAGGCACGCGAGAAGATGACGGTCGGAACCGTCGTCGCGGTCGGTCCGGAAGTCGAGAACGTCGCCGAAGGCGATCGAGTCATCTACCGCAAGTACGGTGGGATGGAACTCGAGTGGATGGGTGTGGAATTCCTGCTCATCAAAGAGGA
>PSPG01000023.1 GCA_003193925.1 Candidatus Thalassarchaeum betae | reverse complement strand
CGTCATTATGTAGACGACCACTATTCCGCCGGCTAACGACCAACCAACTGTTTGAATGGGTTTCATCGGTGTGAAAGTCAATGAGATGAAACCAATGATTGTGGTCAATGCCGAGAGTAATACCGCTTTACCTGTCGAATTCATTGCCTCTGCCATCTTCTCCTGGGGCGTTCCCTTTGATTCTGCATATCTGTTTGTGATATGAAGTCCATATGAAACGCCGAGGGCGAGAATGATTGGTCCTACAATGATTACAGTCATCGTTACTTCATAATTTGTGAAACCGATGATTCCCATGGTTATCCAGACGGAACACAATGTCGGCAGGCCTGCGATAATCACCACTTTGACTCCTTGAACGAATCGGATTCTGCCCGTCTGCAGTAAATCGCAGTGGAAGAGGAATAGCCCGAGAGCCACAAATAGGATTCCATATGGGAAGACATCCCAGAACATTTCGAAGGATTTCTCAGTCACAGCATTTGTGATAGGTACCGGACCGGTCAATGTCATCGTGAGATTGATCCTCTCCCAGCTACTGACTCCATTCTCATCGATTTCTGGGATAGCATTGATCTTGTTTTGAGTATCTTCGATCAACTGTGAGATTGTCGTGTTTCCAAGATCGTCTGATATGCCGATGATTATGACGGCCCTATTCCAGTAGCCCGCTAATTCCGCCTCTTTGATTCCGTCGCCATCGGCATCTCGACCAACGTCTCGAACTAATTTGGCAAGGGCGTTTGGTGGCATTTCCTGTAGAATCTGATCGACTCTTTCTTGTTGGTCGGGTATGGCGTAATTTCCTAGAATATCCTGATTCGCATCTATGGTATCGTTGACCTGGTCTGACAATTCATCGCTTCCAATCGCTTCAGCAACTCCAGAGAAGAATGATTTCACTACCCTACCCGCACTGGAATTCACTTCTTTTATCACAGTGGATATGGAAAGAACATAGATGACTGAATCTTCTCCATCATCATTCCTCATGGGGTTCAAAGCCCGTTCGACTTTGTCGATTTCTTCAAGAATCGGAATAGTCGTCACATTATAATCCTCGGATTCGACATAAATGACCATTACATTTGTTGTCCAATCTTCTTGAACTTTGGCTAATAATATCGAAACATCCGATCCTTGAGGAAGATAAACTTCGAGATCTCCATTCACATTCATAGAAGATTCTTCACTACACCAATCATAATCGTAATTGGAACGACAGTCGTTGACGCCTGATTCACCGAGGAAGAAGAGAGTGACCAAGAGACAAGCAACGATTGTCACGACAGGAGCTTTCGTAAGTACGCCAGTGAAATTCATTTCTCCCATTGTTCGACGGAATTGATTGCGAGACCTACGAATCACTCCACTTGTCGTATCTTTTTCTCGTCGGCTGACTGAATCGATGATTTCTGAAGCTCTAGTGTTGGCTTTGCGCACGACTCCACGGACTTTATCCGCAGGCTTTCTTTCGGCACCCCGACCACTCATGACATCACTTAGTGGTGATGTCTACTCGGGAGGGACTTGAACTCGACGGAACTTAGTTCCGTTATGGTATTACATTGGATGTAACTCCTCTACAGCGGGAACGGTCAAGAACAGGTGTCAGCAGCACCGCTCGCAATTAGGGTGATGAGGTCGATGGGTAAGCCGATCATCGAGAACAAGAGGTGGACGATCGACCTCGAGAAGAAGATTCAGCAGGAGCATTACAGCGATTCCGATGAATATTCAAAACGGTATGGATTTAATCCAGATTCTGGCAAAGAGATATTCGTCGTCGACACACCTCCCCCATACCCCAGCGGAACCTGGCACATCGGTGCAGTCGCCCAGTATTCCATGATTGATGTCATAGCGAGAAGTCAGCGACTTCTCGGCAAAGAAGTGTATTTTCCTTGGGGAGTCGACCGCAATGGCATCAATATCGAATTCACGGTCGAAAAAATCACTGGTCGGAAGATGAAGACGTACGATCGAGCAGAGTTCCTCATTCTATGCAAGGAAACCATCGATGAATATACTCGAGCAATGCGAGAAACGGCAGCACGAGTGGGCCTTTCCTGTGATTTTGTTAGAGAATATTTCACAGATTCACCCGAGTTTCGAGCCATTTCACAATCAATTTTCGTCGACCTCTTCAAACGAGGCGATATAATTGAAGATATGCGGCCGAATATTTACGATCCAGTCGAAGGTACGACGATTGCTGACGCGGAAGTTCAGCGACTCCAACGCATGACGAGATTGATTGATGTTCGATGGACGACTGAGGATGGCGAGGAAATCACGATATCCACAACTCGACCAGAACTGATCTGCGCTTGTGGAATCATCATCGTTCATCCCGATGATGAGAGATACAGCCATCTGGTCGGCCAGCGGGTCCTTCTACCGGTTCAAATCAATGGTAGGAGCGAATCAGTCGTGATTACAACCCATTCTTCTGTGAAATCTGATTTCGGTTCAGGGATTCTGATGGTTTGTTCATTCGGAGATCAGAATGATGTCACGGTATTCCGAGAACTGGGACTGAAGCCTTTCCAAGTGATCGATCTAGATGGTAACATGACTTCCATAGCGGGACCATATGCGGGCCTTTCCGTTTCTGAAGCTCGTGAGAATCGAATTCTCCAAATCGTCGACAAGGAACAAGAAGTGCCTGTCAGTGAGAGAGGGAAGAACCCGGTCGAGATTATTCTACTGAAGGAATGGTACGTCAGACAAACACACATCCAAGGGCGGATGAGGGAGTTGATCGATGAGATTGAATTCCATCCTCCGAGAAACCGACAATTTCTTCTTGATTGGATGGACAATATCACCATAGATTGGCCTATCAGCCGACGTAGATGGTATCACACAGAAGTCCCAATATGGTATTCTGACGATGGCTTGAAGATCGTTGTACCGCCATCTGGGACCTATGTCCAACCTTGGCATGAATCACCTCCTGAAGGAAGCAGGGTTCTGGACCGTGAAACAAGAGAGGATCTAGGCGGCTGGCGGGAAATGGAATCGGACCTTGGAAAGGTGATTGGTGAGGAGAAGGTCTTCGAGACTTGGATGGATTCATCCAATTCTAATCTATTCGTATCTGGTTATCTCAATGACCCTTCGACATTCAAGAATGCCTTCCCAACCGGTATCCGTCCTCAAGGGAAGGAAATCGTTCGGACATGGCTTTACTACACTCTGTTGAAGAGTGCTCTTCTCTTCGACAAACCAGCATTCAAGCATATCTGGATTGATGGTCTTGGCATGGATCCTTGGGGCCGAAAAATGTCCAAATCCCTAGGGAATGGCATTGATGCGGATTCAGTTTTGGAATGTGGTGCAGGTGGTCGTACAGGATCTTGGAAGATCCGCGGACCAGACAAATCTGTGAATCTCAAAGCGAATAAGATTGGTTCTGAATGTTTCCGCCTCTGGAAAGCCTGTGATGCTCAGGTAGGCGACGATTTTCATATCAACCCCGAAGAAATAGAGAAGAAGTACTTCGGTGTTTTGACTAAGATGTTCAACGTCTGCCGCTTTGCGAGTCAATTTGAAGTCCCTCAAGACCTAGATTCCGCACCAGACAATTTAGCGGCTGAAGATTATTGGATTCTCGCAGAATTCAGAGAAATGATGAATCAAGTACATTCTTCTTGGGAAAAGATCGACATCTATACCGCGGCTCAGTCAATCAAGAATTTCTCAACCGGCGTATTTCCAAGCCATTGGTTGGAAATGTCGAAATCTCGCTTGTATGATGATGATGAGGCAGCGAACTGGACTTTGCACCGCATAGTTCGCGACATTCTCGATGCATTCACACCGATATGCCCATTTTTCACTCATCATCTTTCCACCGCTATTTACGGCCGTTCGGCGACCGACTCAGATTCCTTCCCAACCCTTCCAGATGGTCTGGGTGAGGGTCAAAAGGCGGTAATTTGGTGTTCCCGGACAGATTTGATCATGGAATTCAATTCAAGCATCTGGAAAATGAAGAAGGATGCCGGAATTTCGCTGAATTCCCCTATCGAACGAGTGGATATTCCCAATGAATTGCTCGAGTTGGCGGACTCTCTCAGACGAATGCATCGGATCTCCTGATAACAATAATTTCCATTATTCGTTTTTTTTCAATTAATTGTTTAAGATGATTGAGGAATAGGTTAGTGTTGCGATTTTCCTAGTTCATTATTGTAGCACCGTTGGGCTGAATACGATATTTTTAAAGATTGTAAGCGTTAAATCGGGTGCTTCAATCAATAATTACACCGCGCACGTTGGGCTGAA
>PSPG01000007.1 GCA_003193925.1 Candidatus Thalassarchaeum betae | reverse complement strand
ACGACGAACCTCTCAGTGGTGTGGGAGCAGACGGACATAGACGGCGACGCCGAGTCCAACAGCGAGATCCGCTGGTGGGTCAACGGCGAGTGGGAGCGGGATTACGACGGGATGACCACCATCCCCGCCTCTGAGACGGTCAGAGACCAGCATTGGTCCGTGCAGGTGGTTCCCGGCGACGGCGAGGACCTCGGCTCCTCGATGAAGACCAACGCGCGCGCCATCCAGAACGCCCCCCCGAGCGCGCCAGAGATCACCCTCGGCGGGGACTTCTCCGGCAGCATCGGCATTCCGGACTCGCTACACGACCTCGCGGCCGAGGCATACTCAGAGGACCCCGATGAGGAGATAGTGCTGTTCGACTACCAGTGGTCGAGGAACGGATTCCACGTGCCTGAATTCGATGGCGCCTCGCTCGTCCCAGCCTCGCGCCTCGAGCCCGGCCAACTATGGGGCGTGACGGTGTTCGCCAACGACCCTTGGGGGCTGTCGAGCTCGGCCTCGCAGAGCGTCACTATCGCCAACCTGCCCCCCACCGCGTTCTGGTCGACCTCGCCCGAGCCACCTGTACCCGGTGCGATGGCGAGCTTCGACGCCTCGAACTCGTCCGACCCCGACGGCGAGGTAGTCACTTGGTTCTGGACGATCAACGGTGTCGAGCTCGCCGGCCAGTCGATAGGTGTCCTGCTCCCGGGAGGCGTGCACACCGTCTCCCTCACCGTCATCGACGACATGGGCGGCTCTGACACGCTGGAGAACGACATCGTGTTCGGCTCTGTGATTATGGTCTCCTCGCTCTCCGCCAGCCTCGACGGTTCCACCGTCCACCTCGCTTGGTCCGGCTCCTCGTCGGAGTACAGGGTCTACCGCTCAACCAGCCCGATCACCACCGTGGTCGGTCTGACCTCGATGGACGAAGTCCCCCTCTGGGGCGAGCCCGTCCCGCTCGACATGGAGCCAGCGGGCGTGACGAGCGACACCACCTGGAGCGAGACGGCCCCAGTCGCTTCGGTGCTGTACTACGCGGTGACCACGGTGGTCGACGGGAACGAGGTGGTCTGGATCGTCGACGGGGTGAACATGGTCAGCGTCGATGCCACCACTGCGGCTGACTCGGTAGACACCGACCCGACCGGCTCGCCCAAGCTGCTCGCAATCCCGATAGCCGCGCTGCTGCTCCTGCTCGGTGCGGCGGCCATCGGGCTCACACTCGCAGAGAGCCGCAGGAGGGGTGCATGATGCGCTCGCGCGCCGCGGTCCTCGCAGTCATCGCACTGTTGCTCGCAACAAGTGCGGGCGTCGCCAACCCCGGTGGGGAGAGCGATGCCGGCAGGGACTACACCTGCGGCGGTTCGTGCCACGGCGACCCGGCCCTGAGCAGCCCCTCTGACGGCACAGTGACGATCTCCGTGGACTCCATGGCGTTCACCGGCACCGCGATCGCGATCCATGTCACGGCAAGCGGGATGAGCCTGTCCGGCAACCGGTTGCTTGGCGTCTTCCTGCTCGGCTCGGCCAATGGCAACGACGACCGACCCGAGGATCACGGGTGGCACATCCTGCAGGACCCCAACGGCGGCTTGCACAATTACGTCCTAGTCGTCGTGCCGCCGAGCGGCTCGATAACCCTCACTTGGGTGATGCTGGCACCGGAGCATGCAGGGATGCAGAACCTGTTCGCCTCGATTCATCACGGGGTCAACCCGAACCCCAACAATTGGGCCTATTCCGCTCTTACCATGGGCTACTCGGTCGATGTCCAGCCGGTGCCGGAGAATCTGCCTGGCTTCTCCTTCGACTGGACCCCCGAGATGAGAGTGACCGGCGACGATTCGCCGACTGTCATTCGCACCAAGAACGCGACTTCGGTCTCCGTGCAGTGGATGCTCGATGGCGAGTGGGTGCCGCACGACGCCGAGGCCCAGATGGTCGAGGACGACGTCTGGGCGGTCATGCTCCCTGCGACCATAGGTGACACTAGGATGCAGTATCAGGTGACGACCTCGAACGGGGAGTTCTCGATCGTGCAGCCGTGGCTGACCGTGGGGACCAAGCCACCGCCCTTCGACGGGGGGATATGGGATGCCCGCCTGCAGTCCCTCGCCTTCGCCTTCCTTGTGCTCGCCTTCCTCGTGGCACTCCAGACCCGCCTCTCACCATGGGAGGGAAGGCCCGAGCTAGACCACACCGAGGAGGTCGAGGCGGCGCAGGCCGAGGAAGTCCCGCCGCCCCCGCCCGGTCTAGAGCCGGAGCCGGCAGACGACTACTGGTCGAGGCTCGTGTCATCCGAGGAGGCCCCCGGGTGGCTGTGGGATCCAGTGGAGGAGGAGTGGGTGGCAGACCCAGAGAACCCGCCGGGAGGCGATGACTGATGATCAGCGCAGCGACCTTCCACGCGGTGATGGGCGAGATCGTCGTAGGCACGATGGTGCTGGCAACTCTCTGCGCAGTGGGTTGCACCGTGGCGAGCTTGTTCCCGGGGATGACCGGCAGGCTCTCCTCCGAGAGCATGATGAGTACGATGGACAAGGCCGCCCTCGCCGGCGCCTCGCTCGGCCTCGCTTTCATGCCGATTGCCATGCTGAGCGGCTCGTTCGCCGCCGACAACGCGGTGACCAACGCCCTGTTGTACAACAAGTTCGTCTACAGTGGCCTCGCACTGGGGTTCTGGGCCGCCTACGTGCGCCCTCTCAGCGCGCTGCAGGGACTCACGGCCGTGATGGCCTTCCTGATGACCACGATGGCCTCGTCGATAGGCGGCAAGCTGGTGCGCGACGAGTCGCTGTTCGACATCCTGCCGATATGGCTGCCTTCCGACTCGGCGACAGTGCTGAACCCGATAATCTCAGCCGTGCTGCTGCTCATCGGCATAGTGGCTCTGGTCGTGGTGTTCCGGCTCGGCCCTAAGGCAGAGCGCATCTCGCTCGACTAGTCCCGGGGCTCGTTCTCGTTCTCGTCTTCGTCGGAGTCAACCTCATCGGTCTCCCCGTCCTCGTCGACCCAGTCTTCGCGGTCCCAGTCCCCATCCCAGTCGCCGCGGTCAGCGCACCGCTCTCGGATCATCTGGTGGATGCGGTCTCGCCTGTCATCCTCGTCCACTCGATCCGACTCCTCGTCGTTGGTGTCCCGGGGCTCATCCTCGTCCCAGTCGATCCGGTCGCAGTCGATCCTGTGGCGGTCGTGGCCTCGGCGGTCGTCCCTGTCCATTCCGCGATCCATCTTCTGCATCTTCATGTCAGCACAGGAGTCGACGAGAGCGTCTAGCCCGGAAGTTATCTGCCACATCGCATCGGGGGGGAGGAACCAGCCCTCCTCGTTGCCCTCATCGTCGTATATGGTAATCTCGAAGCCGGAACCGTCCTCCAATTCGAGGACGTCTCCAGTGTTCTCCCAGAAAGTCCCGAAGACGTGGTCATGGCACCTCATGTAGGCCATTTCCTGCCGGACCTTGGGGTCAATCCGATTTTCCTCCCAGTCGCGGTCATTCTTGGCCATGCCCCACTCGTCATTCTCTCGGCCGAGCTCTCGGTCCATCTCCAAGTCTACGCGGTCATTCGCGTCATCGCGGTCGGCATCTAAATTCTCATCCGAGGCAATCAGGTCATTCGCGTCTCCAAGAGCACCTGAGCCGAGGATGACCGACGCGAAGAGCAGCAGTCCCAGGGTCAGGGCGATCTGGGTTGAGCGGTCTCGAGTTCTTCCATCACTCTCGCCGTGCATGGAACCGCTGCCCCGCTGACTCCATATCAACGCTGGCCACACCTGACACACAGTGTCAGGACATCAAAGGACGCCTAGAATCGCCGTCAAGCGGTTGGAATGCGCCTCCGGGCTGAGGCCAAGCTCCGCTATGCTAGCGCGCCCCCATTTGGCCCAGCGAGCACGGGTTTCCGCATCCGCGGCTTGCTCCAGCGCGTCCTGCCAAGCCGCTCGGTCGTCGCGTACCAGAAGGCGGCCGTTGACACCGTCGACCACCGTGTCGCGGAAGCCACCCTCATCGACGAAGAGGGCTGGTGTACCGACGGAGAACGCCTCGATAGGGGTGAGTCCGAAGGGCTCGGCGTGCGCCATGCTGACGACCGCTCTGGCGCCACGCATCAGCGAAGCCATCTCGAGTGAGCTGAGATGCGGTGCGACCCATAGTCCGACGTCGCACGATTCGGCGTAATCCCGGAGGCGGGTCAGATCACCGTCATCTCCGCCCCCGACGTGAGCCAGCGCCAGGCCACTGCCGGCAAGCATCGAGATGGATTCCCAAGTACCCTTGACCCAACTGGCTCGGCCGACGCTGACCACGTACGGCCCGGACATATCGCCCACCGAGGCGGGCTCGTCCGAGGAAGCCCTGACAGGGAACTCGTCTGCGACCACGCTCGGCAGAAGCACTCCCGCCTCGATGCCGTAGACCTCGCCGATGCGGCTGGCCGTGTAACTCGAGTTGCCGCTGATAGCAGAGCGAGGCCTGTCGCTCAGGCCGCGGATGGCGTCGATGTCACGCCGCCTCGCCCTCGAAAGCAGGGCGCTGGTGAGGCCGAGGCTGCGCTTGGGCGAGCCGTCGACCTCGCGGTGCAGCACATCCTCGTGCAGTCCGCGATGCGGCTCGAGCAGGTGCAGGTGGACAGCCACCGTCTCGGGCACGTGCTCGAGCAGCGCGAGGCTGCCGTCACCGCTCACGAGGTGCACGGCATCCGAGCCGGCGATCTCGTCGAGCAGGCCGGGGCATCCTGCCCAAGCATCGGATGCGTTGTCCATCCCAGTGTCCAGTACGGTAGCGAAGGCTCCGGTGGGCAATTCCCATGGTTGCTTGGGGCTGATGAGGTGAACTCCGAGCTCCGAGCAAATGGACTCCAGCTCGGGGACCGGGTGAAGCGTAGCCACGCTGACCGAGAACGTCCGAGAGAGCGCCGGCAGGTTGCGGATCAGGTCGCGCTCAGCCCCGCCCATCGCTGCGAAACTGCCCTTGGCCACGACGAGCTCGCCCACCGCAGCACCCCCCTCGCCATTACTCTTCATACCTGACCCATCACCCGCCCTCGTTTAAGTCCGATACGCCTTGGTGGCCACATGGTCAAGCGGGTTGTACTGGCTCGCGGCGCTGCCCTGCCATCAAGCACAGGTCTGGGACGCGCCCACCACGCAATCGAGTCACTGCTCCAAAGCGCTCTGGTGCCAGGCTGGACCAAGGTCATCACTCTCGAGCACGCCATCCTGCATTTCGCGCCCAGCCGCCTGCTCACCAGATGGCGCAAGCACCCGGCATCCGTCTCCACCTCGATGGAGGGCTCGAATGCCGACATCCTGCACATCACTGACCAAGAGCAGGCCCACCTCGTCCCGGAGGATTGTGAGCTACCCGTGGTCGTGACCGTCCACGACCTCTTCCACCTCAGGCCCCGCGAGATCAAGGCCGGCGACATCAGCGTCCCGGTGGGTGATCAGAGGCCAGGTCTGTTACGTCGTCGCGACCTCAAGCGCCTCAAGGCCGGGCTGGAGCGGGCGGACCTCCTGATGTGCATCTCAGAGATGACGAAGAGGGACGTCGAGCGCATGTTCCCGGGCAAGCCGACCGCGCTAGTCCGACACCAGATAGACCTCGACTACTGGGACCCAGAGGGCAACCCGCGCTCACGCGATCTACTCACCGAGCACGACGACGACTCGAAGTGTCTACTCATCACTGTCGGAAGCGACGAGCCACGTAAGCGACTGGACTTCGTGCGCGACGTCATCACCAGCCTGCCCGAGGAGGTGGCGCAGGACATTCACATGCTGCACATCGGCAGCGAGGTGGAGTTGTCTGACGAACAGCTCGTCGCTGCCTTACAGCACGCCGAAGCGCTGCTGTTCCCGAGCATCTCCGAGGGATTCGGCTACCCTCCGGCAGAGGCTATGGCCGCCGGATGCCCCGTCATCGCAGCCAATCTTCCCGCGCACAACGAGGTCATACCTGACAGGTGCCTGCTGTCTGCCACCGACTTGATGGCCTGGGTGGATGAGGTAGTCCGGATACACGCTGAATGGAAGCGTGCGGGCGGGGTACCGAGACACCCAGACGAATCACTAATCGAACACGTCACGGCGTCGCTGAGCCCGAAAGCACAGGGCGAGGCACTCTCCAGGGCTTATGATACGGCATGCAAGTGACTCACTTTGGCTACAGTCATCATCCGGAGGGGGGGCATTCTTGTCAATCTCCTTGTAATCGCTGAATAGTGTTGGGGAAACAGCAATTATCCGTTTGTATTGGGAGGTAGCATGCTGCGCGTCGAGGACCTGCGAAAGGGCTTCGGTTCAGGTGCCACTAGACTGGAAGTTCTCGAAGGCATCGACCTCGAGGTGAAGCCAGGTGAGCTAGTGGCCCTCATGGGTCCGTCTGGCTGCGGAAAGTCGACCCTGCTCAACATCATCGGCGGCTTGCTCGAGGCCGACGCCGGTTCGATTGATTTGGCTGAATTCCATTTTGGCATGGATCACCCGCGTAATCTGGTTGAACTTCGACGCCACGGAGTCGGCTGGGTATTCCAGGATTTCCATCTCCTCGACCACTTGTCAGCACTCGACAATGTCGCACTCGCACTCGAACTCTCCGGACTCGAATCGAGTGCAGCCGAGGAGGAAGCACGCACCGCCCTCGATAGGGTCGGCCTCGGCGATCGTGAGACGTTCAAGCCGGACGAATTGTCCGGCGGCCAACGCCAGCGCGTGGCAATCGCACGAGCCATCGCTGGCTCGCGCCCGCTCCTGCTAGCAGACGAGCCGACGGGCAATCTCGACATCAAGTCAGGCAAGGAGACCCTTGAGTTGTTCAAGGAACTCTGTCACGAGGATGCGATTTCTGTCCTCATGGTCACACACGATCCAGTTCTAGCCTCGAAGGCGGACCGTATGCTTCTGCTGAGGGACGGCAAGGTAGCCGCTTCGGACATCAAGGAAGCCTGGTGGAGTGAGGCGTGATGGATTTCAAGGACCGAATCGCTTCTTTGCCCGATGCGACAAGAATCGCTGTGCTGAGCGCTTGGCGCGGGCGCGCACGCGGGGCTGCTGTCTTTTCCGGGGTCTTTCTCGCAAGCCTAGTTATCACAACCGTGCTGGCATACGGCTCGGGCCTGATGTCCGCATTCCTAGAAGAGGGAACAAAGGGCGAGGAGTACGATTACCGCGTCGAATTTCATTCGCTGTCAAATTTGCGAATCACCGATCCGATTGCGATGGAATCGTTATGCGATCAGATAATGGAAATCGATGATGCACTCGATTGCACCATCGCCGCCGGCCGCCAAGCGACATACGGAGCTGGCTTCTTCGGAAATCGGCAATTCCACGCTCAACCTCTACAACTGACGACTATCAATGGCACCGACAGTAATTGGGAAAACGTAGACATCATGTTTCCCGAATCGGGGGAGAACGGACCTCCCACCAATGGTTTCCGCCCGATTCGCCTCATCGGTGATGGCGGATACGATGGCGAATTGCATGCTCGACATTCCAGCCGCACCATTTCAGGCGAATGGCCTTCGACCGGCGCCGAGGCGGTAACCAACCGCAGCGTTGTGATCCCCGTGGCACTCGCAGCAGCAGGGTCGGTGCAAGTAGGAGACACCTTCACTATACTGAATTTCACATATGCTGCGAACACAACGGATCCATGCGAGGGTGACAATCCCATCGGTGTCTACGAGTACCTCTTCAACGACAGGGAGAACGACGATCACGAATATTGCCGAGTCACAATAACTCTGGAGAATTTGACAGTGGCTGCTGTCTACGATGATAGGACATTCAGCAGCCCACTGATTTCCAACCAGCCGGTCTACATGCCCTGGGATCTCATAAGTCTGGATGACAAGTCGGAGATCATCGCTGGGGATCACGCGTATCTCGCAGTCGCTATGGACAGATCCGCACTGCCGACGAGCAGCATCGCCGAGGCCGAGTCCCAACTGAGGGGCTGGCAGTCAGAGATTGGAGGTGAGTACGAGGTCGCGGGGGAAACCGTGAAACTGCGTGCCGTTGACATGGTGGCTTCGGTCATCAGCTTCTTCACCATCATACTCTACTTCGTTCAGGGATTCGATTACATCATCATGATCCCAATCATCGTCCTGAGCCTTGCAGTACTCATCTACGGTTTACACCTCTCCCTCGAGCAACGCCGCCGAGAAGTGGCCATCAATCGCGTGATGGGAGCTTCTTCGGCCGGATTGTCGAAGATGGTCCTCGCCGAGATGGGTGTATTCTCGGTGACAGCCTGGTTGGCGGGTTACCTGCTGGCGATCGCAGCGATCCCATTCGTCCTCTCGGCGACGGGCTTCATGGAATTCAGATTCGATGACATGCGACCCCCACCGGTGCTGTCGACCAAGGCGATGATCAGCACCATGGTGGTTACGGTCGGTATCGCCCTGCTGTTCGGGCGGGCGCGTACCAAGGCCTTCCTCGAGACAGAGATCAGCGAGGGCGTCGCCAATGTCGCGGCGAAGAAGGAGCCGAGATATTGGCTGCACTGGATTGTATTCGGCCTCGGATTGATCGCCCTCACCGATTCGGTGATGGAGGAATGGAGGATGTTCGCTGATTACAACAGCGGCGGAGGCATCATCATCAATGCATTCGCCGACGGTCTGCTTGCAGTATTCGGACCATTCCTCTTGTGGATCGGCGGGGCGCTCGTGCTCTCCCGTCTAGGTTCGCGCGGTCCTGAACTGATGCAGTACTTACTCGGCCAGACTCCGCTTCTGAAGGACGTCAAACGCGGCCTTTCGGGTTCGGGCTCGGCCGAAGGAGTCGGGCGATTGGCGCTCATTATCGTACTGACTCTTTCCATCGTGACTATGGCAGCCGTCCAGGGGTACACTGGCACGGCGGTCGATGAGAAGACGGCTGACCAAGCAGTCGGAGCCGACCTCAAGGTCGTGTTCGCATCACCGGTGTTCGAATCCCAAGCCATCTCGATGGTGACAACCGCATGGGATTCCGGAGACAGTTCTCATTCAGCAACGGTCAGTGCAGCAACGGTCCTGCAATACTATGCCACTTTGACAGACGATGAATTCGTAGGCGCCCCTGTCTGGATTGTTACAGATGAAGCACTGGACATGCTGTATTGGACAGCACAGGCTCTGCCGGGTGATGACCTGAACGCGGCCAAGGCGGATCTGAGGAGGATCGGCACATTCACCCATGGCGATGAAGCTAGATGGTCACTCGATGTCAGCACCGGAAACTCATACTCATTTGCTTTGGAAAATTTCTTCTCCGGTGAGACCACCAATATGACCCTCGAGGACGTCGGCAACCACAATTGGGTTCCCGGAATGGATCTGTCCGGAGCGGAAAATGCGATTCTGATCGGCGAAGAGACCGCTCGAGCATGGGCGGGACCGCTCGTCCCTGCGGACAATCAGATTCTCTCGACAATCTGGTTCTTCGACCTCGGACAGAACGCTTACGACGACGATGGCGAGCACCTGCGCGACCTCTCTGTCCAACTTTCGACCGATAGTTCGGTGGCCAGCGTTCAGGATTGGTCCTCAGCCCACCGAGACGTCGAGAAGAATGGTGGGCTAATCTATGGAACACCCGGCCTGCTGAGCCTGCAATTCGTCGTCTCAGCGCTGGCTGCAGTCGCTTCGTCATTCGTCTTCCTGAGTCTGGTTCTCAGCCAGCGCCGCAAGGAGCTCAGCATCCTGCAGGCCATTGGCGCGAGCCCATCTCAGGTGATGCGGCTAGTGCTCTTCGAGATTCTATCGATTACAATCGTCAGCATGGCTCTCGGAGGGCTTCTCGGTATCGGAATCTCATACTCGTTCAATGGCTTGTTCAATCTCTTCGGGCTCATCTTCCAAGTCTTTGGAGGCTCGACCAGCCTGATCAATCGGGATCTGGTCTGGCCGTTCGCAGAATTGCTGCAAGTCGGGGGAATCCTGCTGCTGGCGGTTCTGGTGGCTCTCGTGATAACTACTCGTAAGGCGATAGGCGCGGATCTGGCAACGGTCCTGAAGGGGGAGTGAAGATGGTCAACCCGACTCCGATTCTCGAAGCCAATTCGCTGTACCACGTCTATGAATCGAAGTCGGAGGAAGGCAATGTCGTGGCTCTGCGCGGACTATCCATCGAGGTTGGCCAAGGTGAGGCCGTGGCAGTCGTCGGACCTTCCGGTTCAGGCAAGTCGACCCTGCTCAAATCCCTCGGTGGGCTCATGACTCCCACCGCCGGGCGGGTGTTCCTCGGTGGAACCGATCTGACGAAGTTGGAAGGCAGCGATTTGGTCGAGCATCGTCGCTCGACAGTCTCGTTCATCTTCCAAGAGGGAAACCTACTGCCACACCTCTCAGGCTTGGACAATGTGATGCATCCACTGCGTCATGCCGGTGTGCCTGCTCCCGAGGCGAAGAGGCGAGCCATCGCTGTTCTCGACAGGCTCGGGATGGTTCCGCGAATGAAGGCGCTGCCCGAACACTTGTCGGGTGGTGAGCAGCAACGTGTCGCTATCGCGAGGGCGCTGATAACGAAGCCACGCCTGATACTCGCTGACGAGCCCACCGGATCTCTGGATCCGTTCACTTCACAAAGCGTGCTCGAGTTGTTCCGCGAGTTGCACGAGGAGGAGGATGTAGCCTTCCTGATGGTCACACACAGTCGAGATGTAGGTGATTTCGCTGATCGCTCACTCGAATTGCGCGACGGCCGCTTCGTCGCTCAGCATGGCGAGGGAGTGGAGTTTGATGCCCTCAGCCAGAGCCGTGAATTGTTGGTAGACGAACTCGGGACAGTCAGCTTCCCGCCAGACATCCTCCTAGAGCTCGGCGGGCCCGGGCGCTACACGGTGGGCGAATTGGAGCCGGGTCGGATAGTTCTGCAATCAGAGGACGCGGCAGCCACAGCAGCAGCTGGTTCAGACCGGGCCTACGTGGAGAATTGCCCGGCCTGCGGTCACGAGTACGCCGATGATGATTCGAACCGCTGTCCGGATTGCGGCTCGTCGCGGCCCAAGCAATGATCAGGCCTGAGGCAGCACATATCGCTGCGGCTTGGCGATGCCGAGGTCCCTCGGCAGCTCGCGCACCTTCTCTGGCAGGGTAATCGGGATCATCTCCTTACCAATCAGTGCAACTCGACTCTCCCTGCGGTCAGAGAGCACCTCTCGGCCGATGAGTGGCGCTAGGCGGTGCGAGAAGTCGAGAACATCCTGATGGCTGGGCATGTTCTCGATGACCAGGTTGTTGCGGCTGTTGCCGACGTACACGTACCCCTTGGCCTCGATGAAATCCGGGTCGGCGATGTTGTCGAGGCGCGCGTAGTCCTCGTGGTGGCCCAGCGATTCACCCTTGATCAGTGTGTGGCGGCACACGGTGCGGGTGTCGAGGCTCGGTAGCAGTTCCAGAGTCTGCTCCAGTTTGTGGAACGCGGCCTTGTCGAACTTCGGTTTGCAAAGCCGGTCGAAGATCTCCTTGTTGGGCGCATCCACGCTGACGTAGAGTTGAGTGGGCAGAGGGTCGAGTCTCTCGATGACCTTGGGCAGGCTGCCGTTGGTGACGAGGAAGGTCGAGACTCCGTGCTGGTGGCAGATATCGAGGAACTCCCCGAGACGAGAGTAGAGCGTCGGTTCGCCGTTGAGTGAGATGGCCACGTGCTTGGGGTTCTGCGCCTCGCGAAACTTCTCGGGGTCGGCCTTCGGATTGCCTCCGTATCCAGTTAGGAGGCGACGGTGGCCGCGGACCGATTCGAGGAACAGCTCGTACGGGTCGTCGTCGATCTTGTGCAGCGTGTCCGAGTGAGGCTCCCTCCAGCAGTATGTGCAGGCGAGGTTGCAGGTATCCACGTTGGGAGCCATCTGCATGCAGCCATGGCTCTCGATGCCGTAGAAGGTGCCCTTGTAGCACGAGCGGTCGTTGATCAGGCTCTGCTTGGTCCAGTGGCAGACCTTGACGCCACCGTGCTCACCGACGAGCTGGTACTTCTGCTTGGACAGACGCGCCGCTATCTTCGGCTCTATGCGCGTTATCGGGCTCTGCATGTCCTCACCTCCGACTCCGCACCCCCCAGAGGGGCGGTGTCAGGGCAGGCTCGCGTAGGGACATTCGGTCTTGAAACTGCCCTGTCCGACTCAACTGATATACAGCCAGCGCCAATCCGCAGACGATGCCTCGTATCGCAGCGCTCTGCATCGCCCTCGTCATCCTAGCCACTTCCCTTTCCGGATGCTACTCCTTCGAGGAGGAATCCTCGATACGCTCCGAGGACCTCAGCATATCTCCCGAGGTGCTGCTGGGCGCGCACTTCCAGTCAGTCGAGTTCAGCTCTTCCAGCTCTATGAGCGTCCATGTCCCCTACCTCGTCATCGACGCCGAATCGGGATACGTCGTCAACGGGACGACGCTCGACTTCGATGGGGCGGGAACGACCACCATCGAGATGCTGGCGCCGTCGAATCTGGCTTCGGCACACTTCCTGCTCGGCGAGCTCGGCCGCGATGGCTGGCCGCTGCGAGCGACCAACCAGAGTTGGTCCGAGTGGTTCAACTCGAGCGAGTTCGATGACTCGGCGTACCCCTACCTCGAGCACCCGGTGCTGAGGGAGAACGAGTCGGGCTACACGGTTGAGGAGGGGGCTCTGCACAGCACCGGCATCATCGACGGGCTGAGCATCTACGAGTGGATGGAGGTCTTCACCGATCTCGACTCGGGGTACAACGAGCGCTGGGGCCCGTTCACGCTGTACGATCCGACGTACATCAGGGCCGTGAATTTCATGCAGGGCGAGCTGCAGGGGATGGGCTACGACACGCAAATCCACCGTTACTGGATCTCCGACTTCTCCTACGCGGTCAATGTCTGCGGCTACAAGGAGGGAACAATGGTCCCCGACGAGTGGCTAGTCCTCGGCGCGCACCTCGACATCGCCGAGGCGGGAAGCCCGCCGGGCGGCGGAACCCACATCGGAGCGCACGACAACGGCGCTGGCGTGGCTCTGGTACTCGAGGCAGCCAGGGGCCTCGCGCAGTTCGACCACCGCAGGACCCTCGTCGTGTGCTTCTGGTCCAACGAGGAGAACGGCTACGACGGCGTCGACAGATGGATAGAGAACATCCCGTCGGGAGTCACCCTGTCGAACTACCTCAACGCGGACGCAGTCGGTACCAACTGGCCGGGTTACTACACCCTCGTAGTCGATATCATACCTGAGACTGACAACCAGATCAACGAGCAGTGGCCCATGATCAGGCTGACCGAGTGGGTCGGCTCGAACAACAATGACATCGCCGAGGCTCTGCGCCTAGGCAGGGAGATCTACAACACCGAGGGCTACGCCTCGATGAAGGACGTGGACTCCAGCGACCAGAAGAGGCTCTCGATATCGGTGCACGAGTCGCAAAGGGGCAGGAGCGATTACGAGAGGGTAGCTGACCAGCTCGGTGTGGTATCGATGGACTTCGGCTCCCTGACAGGAGGCTCTGACTGCTACCACGCACCCTGCGACACGCTCGACACGATGATCGACATGATGGTGACCGACAACGCCACAGGGGTGCAGAACCTTGTGGAATCCTTCGATCTGATCACTTGGTGGCTGTTCGATCTGGCGATGTACCTCGACGAGACGCCGATCTACGACGAGTCCTAGCCGTACTTGACGCCGGTGCCGTAGGCGAAGATCTCGACGGCCTTGACCAAGCTCTTGGCTCCCTGTGGCGCCATGTTAGAAGTGTCTATGCGTACGTTGATCACATCGTCATAGCCGTGGGTGACCGCCTGCTCGCGCAGCCGCTGCATGGCCTCGGCTCTACCGGCTGAGACGACCTTCTGGAAGACGTCTATCGAGCCGCCGATCAGATTGTTCAGAAACCCGCGCAATAGGAACCAGTGACTGGGCCCGTAGACCACACCCGCCCAGACGATGCCGCACGATGTGATGTCCGTGCGATAGCCGCCGTCTATGGTTGTCAGAGGGTCTCTTCCCAGAGTAGCGAGCGTCTGCCCCTCCCTCTGCACAGTGTCGGCAATCTGGTCATCCAGCTTCTTGCCGCTGAACAGAACTGCCCAGGCGAGCAAAATCGGGTAGCCGACCACCCAGACGATGCCAATAATCGTGATAATAATACCAAACAGAATCAAGGGGCCCCAAAGAAGCCATTCCAATCCACTTTCACCACCGCCCCCATGTTCTGCGGCGGAGACCACGCCAGCGAAGCCTACCACCAAGAGCAGCGCTGTGATGGCCAGCACCCTCCGTCTGGGAGCGTCGCTATCGATCACCTGAATCACCTCGGCTCTCACTCTGCCTTCACGGCGGTTCCGTAGGCGAATAGCTCAGCAGCACCCGCCGTTACAGCGGAGGTCGCGAACCTGACGTTGACTATCGCTGTCGCACCTCTGGACGTCGCATCTGACACCATCCGACCGATTGCCTCATTGCGCGACTCCTCGAGCAACTCGGTGTACTTCACGAGCTCGCCGCCCACGACGTTCCTGAGTCCCTGTGTGAAGTCTCTAAAGACGTTCTTCGCTCTCACCGTCGAGCCGCTGACCACGCCGAGAGTCTCGGTGATCATCATGCCCGGTATCGTTTCCGTATTCACCACTAGTATGCCTTGTACCATCGGTTCCATGCTCCTACCACGCAGTGATAGATGCTTCAAGATTGGGGAGGCTCGCTCGGACGGAATCCAGAGGGAATGTCGAAGGATGTCTCGGGCTTGGACTTACTCGCGACGAGGACGAGGATAGCGAGCAGGATTCCGTTGCAGATGACAATCTGAGCGCCGCTCGCAATCGCGCTGAGCGTGTTGATGGCCTCAGGAATCTCAGTTCCACCAGCCTCCGGTCCGAAGTCGAGCTGCGGGTAGAAGCCGACCTTAGACACCATCCACATCATCACTACTCCTCCTAGCAGGTTGATTCCTATCCAGGCTCCAACCAGCTTGATTCCGAGCTCGCGATCGCCCTTCCACAGAACAGGGATGCAGAACAGCCCCAGAATCACGAGCAACCCGCTGTACAAGGCGGAGAACTCCAACACCCCCATCATGCCGTCCATGTAATCAACCAACTCGTCCCAGAATTTCTTGTCCTCAGTCCAGTTGGCGATATCCTCCTCCGTCCCGTCCTCGGGGTAGGGCTCGATCTCCTCCCAGTCATCGGGAAGATACCTATCGATGAGCATGGGAGTGAGGATGCCTGAGAGAGCCCCCAACGCCATCATTATGACTAGGAGAGCCATGATGATGGCAAGGCCACGCAGCCACCACGGCGAAGGCTCGCTGACCAGGCTGTAAGCAGACTCCCTGCCATCCATCGTCACGCTCAGCCGTACTCGCAAGAGCATTTCAGCACTCGCCAGCGGGGCTCAGAGTTGCATGACTATCCTGGGCAACGAGCGCGCGCTAGAGTGGATGCACTGCCGCCCCGGGTGGACGCAGAAGCCGTGGCGCAGGAACTTCCTGCCAAGGATGAACCTGTGGCGCATCAGCGAGCGATCCTTCAGGCAGAGCTCGATGTCGTAGTCCATGCCTGCGATCTCGAGGGTGGTGCGGATGACCGGGCGCATGGTGTCGTGGCCCCCGGTATCGCGCACGCGACGCCAGTCGGCGAGCGGCCGCTCGACCCAATCGCCGTCCTTCGAGAGGCGGAACCTGACACGGGTCTCGATGTCCGACTCGACGACCTCGATGTCACTCGCGTGGAGGGTGTTCGACCACGCTCCGGTGTCCATCTTGGCGAGCAGCGGCTCGTCCTCGAGCTCGGGTATCCCGACCCACTCGCGCCAGCCTATCATTGCGAGCTCGTACATGACAATCTCTCTTGGCCGGGCGCGGCCATAAGGGGTTCTTGAAGTCGACGGCGGGACTACGGGAAATTGCTCGTGGAGGGGCGCTCCTGCGAAGCGATATTTCCGCAGCGATTCCGACCAATCCGAGCTCTCGAACAGCACATTCAGGCACTGTGGCAGAATCGTTCAAGTAGAGTTGCCATAGGCCATACCTAATGGCGCAAGACGGCATACCCGAGGCACTGACCTTTGACGACGTCCTCCTGCTCCCAGCCGAATCGGCGGTCCTCCCCGCAGAGGTAGACACCGGCACGCGCCTGACCAATTCCATCTCGCTCAACATCCCGTTGGTCTCAGCGGCGATGGACACCGTCACAGAGAGCGGCATGGCCATCGCCATGGCACAGGCCGGCGGCATCGGCGTGATCCACCGCAACATGAGCGCGGAGGCGCAGGCCGCCGAGGTCTACCGCGTCAAGAGATTCGAATCCGGGCTCGTCCTAGACCCGGTCAGCATCTCACCCGACAGCACCATCGGTGAGCTCAGGGCTGTCAAGTCCCAGCACGGCTTCTCCGGCTTCCCGGTGGTGGACGACTCAGGCACTCTGGCCGGCATCATCACCAACCGCGACATCAGGTTCGTCTCCGACGACTCGGTCAAGGTCTCCACGATGATGACCACTGAGGTTGTCACCGTCCCCGAGCACGTCGACCCGGAACTCGCCAAGAAGCTCCTGCACCAGCACCGCATCGAGAGGCTCATCGTCGTGGACGATGACGGTGGCTGCGCCGGGATGATGACGGTTCTGGACATCCAGCGCAGTCGCGATAATCCGAAGTCCTGCAAGGACTCTCGGGGCCGATTGCGGGTCGCAGCCGCCACCGGCACCGGCGACAAGGGCGTGGCGCGTGCGCTGGCGCTGTACGAGGCCGACGCTGACGCCGTGGTAATCGACACCGCCCACGGCCACTCGCACGGCGTCATCGACGCGGTCAGGGCGATTCGAGAGCAGGCTCCCGAGGACGCTCAGATCATCGCCGGCAACATCGCCACCGGGGAGGCCGCCGAGATGCTCATCGAGGCCGGTGCAGACGCGGTGAAGGTCGGCATAGGGCCGGGCTCTATCTGTACGACCAGGATAGTCTCCGGGGTCGGCGTGCCGCAGTTGACCGCCGTCCAGAGCGTCGTGGAGGTCTGCAGCCGGCACGGCATCCCCGTCATCGCCGATGGCGGCATCAAGTACAGCGGCGACATCGCCAAGGCAATCGCCGCTGGCGCCGACTCAGTGATGGCCGGCTCGCTGCTGGCAGGCACCGACGAGTCGCCCGGCGAGATAATCCTCTACCAGGGCCGTTCGTACAAGGTCTATCGGGGAATGGGCTCGCTGGGTGCGATGAGCGAGGGAGCGCACGAGAGATACTTCCAGTCCGAACAGGACGACACCCGTAAGTACGTCCCCGAGGGCATCGAGGGCAGGGTGCCTGCGAGGGGGCCAGTTGAGAACGCCCTCTACCAGATGATCGGTGGGCTGCGCTCGTCAATGGGCTACACCGGCAACGGCTCCATCGCCGAGATGAAGGTCAACTGCAACTTCGTCCGAATCACCAACGCGGGCCTCTCCGAGAGCCATGTCCACGACATTGAGATCACCCGCGAGGCGCCCAATTACCGCAGGTGAGGCGATGGAGAGCATCGTTCTCGGCGGCGGCTGCTTCTGGTGCGTCGAGGGAGCGCTGAAGGGACTCCGCGGAGTCAGCGAGGCGGTGCCGGGATACTCCGGTGGGCACGTCGACAACCCGACTTACGAGCAGGTCTGCGACAAGCGCACCGGGCACGCCGAGGTCGTGATGATCACGTACGACCCCGGGGTGATCTCCCGCAGACAATTATTCGATGTGTTCTTCTGCATCCATGATAGTACACAACTCAATAGACAGGGGAATGACGTGGGTCCCCAATACAGGAGCATCATACTCTACTTCGACCAAGAACAACGCGAGGAGGCATTAGCCGTTATCGAGGATTACTCGGACCACTACACCGACCCCATCGTCACCGAGGTAGTGCCGCTGGAGAGGTTCTGGCCGGCAGAAACTTATCACGTCGATTATTTCTCAAATAATCCCATGAACCCGTACTGTCAGATGGTGGTGTCTCCGAAGTTGGCGAAGGTGCGTGCCAAGTTCTCGCACCTCTATGGGTAAGTCGAGGATTTCAATACTGATCCGTCCTTCGCAGGTGCGTGGTTCAGGGCGTGCATCGCAAGAACTTCGGCCGCAACCAGGTGCTGAAGCCTTCGGCGGCCTACACCCCAGCCGACGAGCAGGAAGTCCTGCAGATCCTCGACAGGCACCGCGGCCAGAGCATCCGCGCCGTCGGCAGATTGCATAGCTGGAGCGATGCGGTCCTCGGCGACGGCGTGCTGCTGGACCTGCGACGGTTGAACGACGTCCTGCTCGAGCCCGACGGCGACCAGTTCGTTGCCACGGTTGGGGCCGGATGCCAGATCAAGCGCCTTCTCAAAGAGCTCGATCGCGACGGCGCCACCCTGCATTCGCTGGGTCTGATCACGGCCCAGACGATCGCCGGGGCGATCTCCACCGGCACTCACGGTTCGGGACGCCAGAGCATGTCGCACTATGTGGTGGGGGTGCGGCTGGCGCGCTATGACGCTTCCACCGGCCAGGCGATCATCGAGGAGTTGAGCGCCGGAGAACCGCTGCAGGCAGCTCGCTGTTCACTGGGTTCGCTCGGAATCATCCTGGCCGTGAAGCTCCGCTGCCGCGCACAGTACAACGTACAGGAGCATTTCACCGAGTCCCGTCGGCTGTCGGACGTCCTGGATGCCGAAGCGTCATTTCCGCTCCAGCAGTTCTACCTCGTCCCCTGGCACTGGTCCTACTTCAGCCAACACCGGCGTGAGCATGACCGGCCGCGTTCCCGCCTCGCCAGGCTGTACCGGCTCTACTGGCTGGGGGTGATGGACTATGGCTTGCACCTTCCGATCTTGTTCCTGGAACGCGTGCTGCGAAGTCGGCGTTTGGTCCGGTTTTACTTTCGGCGCCTCGTCCCGGTATTCCTGATTCGCAACTGGAAGGTCACGGACCGCTCCTCGTCCATGCTGGTGATGAGGCACGAGGCCTTTCGGCACATTGAGATCGAGTTGTTCGTGCTCAGAGACCAGTTGGTGGACGCGCTCGGGTTTGCCCAAGAAGTCATCAAGGTTGCTGGCGGGAGGGAGTCAGCGTTGTCCGCAGACAACCAGCAGCGAATCGAGGAGCTCGGCATGCAAGAGGCTCTGGCCGAGCTTCACGACAAGTACTGCCACCACTACCCCATCTGCGTGCGGCGGGTGCTTCCCGATGACACCTTGATCTCGATGGCCAGCGGCGGGGAGCAGGACTGGTACGCGCTGAGTTTCATCAGCTACGCGAGGCCAGCACGGCGTGCTGGTTTTTCCCTGTTCGCGAGCTTCATGGCCCGAAGCATGTCACGACTGTTCCATGCGCGCCCGCACTGGGGCAAAGTCTGCCCACTGGAGGCCGACGAGCTGACCTCTCTCTACCCCCGGTTCGATGATTTCCGCACCGTCTGCAATACGCTTGATCCGCAAGGCGTCTTTCAAAATGACTGGACGGCGGCGCTGCTGGAAGCGGATGGTCATGTGGGGGATATTCCCTGAAGGATTCCACCTGTCTGGAAGTGCTGGATGAGCAAGCACCTCCCCGATAACACCACTAGAGGCCGACTCATCGAGAGTAATATTCAACTGTGCCACGAAGCCGAGAGCGCTCGTGGTTCCCGAAAGCGCCCGAGCCGAGAGCCCTACTTCGGACAAGGCGTGGGCCATCCACGCCGCCATCATAGGACTGAACACGGGTTACCTGCTGTTCCGGGGCTTGGAACTGAGCAAGGACAATCCCGACATGCTCACTGTTGTCGGTCTGGCCATTCTGGCCGCTGCCCTCCCGTTCCAAGCCATCTTCTTCCTCATCAACTCCTACATCCACGAGTTCGAGAACGCCCACGACATCGAGTACATCATGCTCCTGAGGCTCTCCCTCATCTGCCAGATGGTCTCGTACCTGTCTCTGGTCGGGATCGCACTGCTGTTCTTCGACACACACCGGTACATCGGCTTGGCCTTCGGCGGCGGCGCGATAATCGCCTTCGTGCTGGTCAGGTCGGCTATGACCCAAGCAGCGACCTTGCGCGAATCATCGATGTGAAGCCGTAGTGAGGTTGATGGCAGTCAGTTGCCATTGCAGTCCATGGCAGAGGCCATCGCCTTTCCCAGCCTGCCCCCGGCTTCGCCTTGGGATGCCTACCTGCTGATGCTCGCCATTCCGTTCATCATGAGGATAGTCTTCGTCGCTCCTCCGCTCGTCGACCTGGTCAACACCTATGCCCCACCCGGTGAGAGGACCAAGCACGTCAAGTGGTTCTTCGCAAGGCTGAAGCAACTGCCGATCGAGGGCTTCTGGCTGATCGTCACCAACGAGGTCCTCGCCTTCATGCTCCCTGCGATAGTCGCCGTCGGCGCCCGCGTCTGGTTCGGCCCCATCGGATGGCCGAGTTGGGAGAACACGCCGCAGATCGGCGTCATCCTACTGCTCGTAGCTGGGGCCGCTTGGCTGATCACCGACTTCAACAAGGTCACACGTTCGCGCCGGGACATTCAGACGCTCGCGAAGTACAACCTCAGCACCGCCAAGTTGGTCGTACAGACGGCGGTGGTCGGGCGCGAGATACTCAAGGGAGTCAAGGAGATCGAGATACCGCGCCCGTGGAGGAACATCATCGACGTCGAGCACATGGTCGATGGCGAGCTCACTCCGGCCCCTCGACAGAACCTTGTCACCGACTTGGTCTCCAACCTGCTCGACATGGGCGCGGACGCTATCGAGTCAGTGCTGGAAAAGGTCAGGGGCCCCGCCTCGGTGGCCATGGACAGGCTGGACAAGGACATCCAGGCGCGAATCACAGCCCGCGCCCGCGCGTCCACTCGCTCGCTCATACGCGACATCGCCTTCTCGATCGCGCCTCTGCTAGTCCTAGCCGGACTGCAGAGGCTGGTCTAGCATCTTCCTCTCATGGGGAGATGCCAGTGCGATCCAAACCAGCCCGAGGGTGATCTGCACCATACCGGTCAGGGCGATGACTTCCCTGAGACCGAGCAGCTCGTACTGCATGATGAGCCCCGCCGCCAACGCGGAGACGCCCATCATCAGGGTGATCCCGAAATGGTCGGTGCCCGCGACCCTGCCCCGCCACTCGTCCGCCGTCCGCTCTTGCAGGAAAGTGGTTGACAGCACCCAGTTCAAGCCGCTGGCGGCGTGGGCGAGGAACACCAGAACGAGGATGAAATCGGTCCACTCCACGGCAGAGACGGCGATGTAGAAGAGGCCACTGACGCCGACGGACAGCCCGATGAGGTAGGGCCTCAGCCTCGGGCTCTCCATCAGCGGCCGGCCCGCCACGGGCCCGAACCCGGAACCGAAGCCCCTAACCATGAACAGGATGCCTATGCCGGCCGCCATATCCCCAAAGCCGGCCTCCATGCCGATGATGATGAGGAGGAACACCTGTGCCCCGCCACCGGATGCCCACAGCCCCTTGGCGAAGACCACCCTGCGAAGCGGCGGGCTCTCGAGGATGTGCCTCCATCCCGCCGTCATCTCCCCGAGCACAACCCCTAGTCTCGCCGCCTTGCGCTCCGAGGTGTCCGGCCCGCCAGAAGGCAGGGTCATGATTCCCAGAGCGGCCACAGCGAAGGTCGCCGTGTCGATCCACAAGGCGGTCTCGATGCCGTAGAGCGAGATGGTCAGGCCGCCGATTGCGGAACCCACGCCCAAGGCGACCGACCAGCCCCCCGAGGTCAGGGCGTTGGCCGTCAGGAGCTCCTGCTCGTCGCAGATGTTCGGCAGGTAGGCGTACTCAGCAGGGTCGAACATCGCCCTCGCAGCCACCATCACCACAGCGAGGGCGTACACCGATGTCAGGCTCTCCAGCAGGTCGAATCCCAGCACTACGACCAGCACGACGAAGGAAGCGACATTGGCACCCACCATGAGCCCCTTGCGTGAGTACCGGTCAGCGAGCATGCCTGTGAACGGCGTGGCCAGCGCCAGCGAGAAACTCCTCGCGGCCAGCACGCCCGCGATTGCCAAAGGCGAGTTGTCGGTGGCCTGCCCAGCCATTATGAACAGGGCGATGACGGTGAACCAGTCGCCGATGAACGAGATCTCGTTGAAGGCGAAGAGACGGCGGAAGGGGGCGTTCCTCCTGAGCAGTTCGATGTAACCTATGCCGCTCATCGCCCATGCGCACGGTCCGGGCGCTATGATACTCGCCCTGGGATGAGAACCCCTAAGACCGTCCCGCCAGCGCCAGTCGCATGGTCGACGAGCGACTGGTCTGGATCGATCTCGAGATGACCGGGCTGGAGCCGGAGGAGAACACGATCATCGAAATCGCTACCATAGTCACCGAGGGCGACCTCACCGTGGTCGCCGAGGGGCCTGCCATCGCGATAGCCCAGCCCGAGGAGGAGCTGGCCAAGATGGACGAGTGGAACCTCACCCACCATACCGAGAACGGGCTGCTCGACAGGGTCAGGAACGATGGGATGCCGATGGCCGAGGCCGAGGCTCTGACCCTCGAGTTCCTGCATGATCACTGCATAGCGGGGGTCCCCCCTCTATGTGGCAACACCATCAGCCATGACAGGCGCTTCCTGCGCCGGTACATGCCCGAGCTGCACGCCTTCTTCCACTACCGCAGCGTCGATGTGACCTCGATCAAGCAACTGGTCGACAGGTGGTACCCCGACCTCCCCCGGGCGACCAAGCCAGCAGGGCACCGCGCACTCGACGACATCAGAGGCAGCATAGCCGAATTGGAGCATTACCGCGAGCACGTCTTCAGAGACCAATCCTCGTGAGTCCGAACTCACGAGAGTCTACCAACCGATTGGCAAGCCCTCAGTATCGGTCAGCACCACGTTCACCGCGAAACCCCTCCTGTGGAAGGAGATCAGCTCCAGTCCGTGGATCAGGTGACCGGTGATCGCCCTGCCGATGACGGGACGACCGTCCTCCTCGGGTGACAGCTCTCTGCGCTCGCCCTCGATGTCGTCGAACCACGGCAGCATCCCCTCGGGGGAGTAGCGAACGCCAAGGATCATGTCACTTCCTTCGGTCCACTGCGCGGCCTCGGCGTCCGCCTCGCTGGGTATCGCCGGGGCGTTGGGGTGGGTGTGCAGCCAGTGCGAGAAGCGACCGCCGCGCACGCCCCGGTCCTCGGAGAACAGGCCATCCATCCACTCCTCGGGGACGTGGTGGACCGAGTACGAGTCGCCGCGGTTGACCAGATGCGGTTCGCCGAGCACGAATCCCTGCCCCGAGAACAGCCCACTCTCGAAGTCGACGCCGCAGTACGCGTCTTCGACCTCCCTCCTGTGCGGCATCTCGGCATTCACGTCCATTCCCACGAGTATCTCGTCGGGCAGGGACTGGAAGGTCCAGTCGAGTATCTGCGCGAGTGCCTCGACCGGCATCAGTATGTGCGCGGGGTAGGCGTCCCTGCCTTCGAGCGACTGCTCGTTGTACTGCGCTGCAGCCTCGAGCAACCAGTCTGCGACCATGGCTGCGGGCTAGGGTCGCTCGCCTTGAGTTCGACGGCTAGAGACGGGACACCGCCACGTCAAGCACCATATGGTCCCAGTGCGGAGCATAGCTCTTCACCCTGATCGGCCGCCCAGCCTCGAGCGAGCAGCCGGGCTCGATTTCCTGCAGGCTCCGCCTGACTCCCCGGGCCCAGGAGGCGTGATCGTCCGCTGCTGCCACGCCGTGGACGTGCAGGGTCCCACCGGATGGCCCGAGGGCAGCCATGGCGACCTCGTAACCATCCTCCGACGTCGGCAGCAGTCCCAGCACGACGCGGTCAGCTATCCCGATGAGGTTTGCCGCAGTGATCCGATTGTCACCGACGTGGATGGTGCAGCGCTCGGCCACTCCGTTGCTCTCGAGGTTCGAACCGAGCGCCCGCACCGCATTTGGGTTCCACTCGCAGCAGTGGACGTGCTCGACTTGCGAGTGGACGAGCATCGGCAGCGTGTAGTAGCCGATGCCCGAGTAGAGGTCGACGACGACCTCACCGGCGAGGGCCGCCTCGCCCATCCTGCGACGCTCGTTGATGTTGCCAGCAGAGAACATGCACCGGGTGAGGTTGTAGCCGTACTCGACCCCGCTCTCGCGGCGCATCACCCAGTCGTCATCACCCAGCAGCATCTCCGCCGAGCTCTCGCGCATCTCGCCCGAGATTTCGCCCACCCTGCCGACCCTGTCGGCCCCGATTGCCCCAGCCACAGCCCTCCAGAGGCCGTCCGAGGTGTATTCATCCCACTCCTCGCGGAACGCCGAACTCGGCAGCAGGACGACGTCGGAGAACCTCTCCCACTTGCTCGGAAGCAGTTCGAGGAGTGCTATGCACTCCTCATCCGAAGCCCCTTGCTCCGCGAGCAGCCCGCCCACCGCTTCGGCCAGACGGCGGTGCGGGTCCTCCCTGCGCATCTGACCTGAGGCTGAAGCATTTTGGATTCAGACTTATGGTCAGAAGTGCGTGTCTAACAGTATGAAGCGCGCCGCCGTGCTGTTGGTTCTGCTGTTCCTAGCACCTCTGGCCGTGGCTGACCCGCCACCCGGACAGCCCGATGTGGAGAACGACATCTGCTCGACTTGGAACAGCGCGAGCGGCGTCTGCGACGACTACGACTCGGCGCTTGACCACACTCCGGGTGACGAGTGGATGAGGAGCTCTGTGGAGATCGACATCGAGGACGCGGAGATGGTCGAGATGAGCGTGGGTCTGGTGGTCCACGAGATGTCGAGGGAAGACCTCGGGCTGGATGACCTCGACCTCGGGGGGGATAGCAAGCCCTGGGACGGCATACCCGCTGATTACATCCGGAACTACCAGAGCCTGGACCGCGGCGGCGACACGGTCTCCGAGCTGATGCTGGAGAGGGTCGAGGAGATAATGGAGGAGTTCATCGACATCAACTTCCCGAACGTCAACACGACCACCATCACGACGGTGTCAGAGATCGATTTCAAGTCGCAGCCGGACGCCACCTGCGTCTACAATCCTGACTCCGACTCTATCGACGAGGTCAACGGCTTCGACAACGACCCGTTCCACCCGCCCCTTTGCTTCGAGGCCGTACTGCAGATGGAAGTCGACTCCAACTCCTTCGGGCTCAAGCCCGAGACCTCTGACATCAACCGCATGATGCAGGGGCTGCTAACCATGGGGGCGACCCTGAACTCCGATTTCTCCGCTAGCTCCCCGATGGGCCACTCCATCGAACTCTCGGTCTTCCCCCCTCCCTACGCCAACGTGCAGAGCGTCGAGCCTCCCGGTGCTAGGAGGGCGAGGATGCTCGACGGCCACCCCCAGATGTACTCGATACTGCATATCGACAACACCCAGGCCGTCACAGAGGCCAACACCAACGCGGTGGAACTGGTCTCGAGGCTCGTCCACCGCGAGCTCGACACCCCGACGGCCAGCATCGACCCGACCGAGCCCTCGCTCGTCATCGACCTGATCGTTGATGCCACCGACACTCAGAACTCGCGCTTCGACCTAGAGATAGCCATCCACCATCTGGGCTCGCAGACGCTCGACGAGTGGGGCGCGGAACTCCACGATGGCTCCATCGAATTCCCCTGGGTGACCTCCGATGGCATCAGGATGCTCGATCAGGAGGTCGACGAGGACCTCACTGCCATCCTCGAGGGAATCCCCATCGAGGAGATGTCGACGGCCTTCTCCAACGCCCTCGGTGCCGACATCTGGTTCGGCACCCCGCAATTCGCCGAAGCAGACGACGAGGGGGGCCTCGGCTTCCATCACACCCCGGGCGAGACTTGCGACGAGTCCCTCGAAGTCAGGTACTGCATCGACGGGCGGCATGCCATGGACGGGACTTGGCCCGTGGTGCTGCAGACCACCTCCCAATCCACCCCGATGCGCGTTACCACGGTGATCCAGAACATGCTGGAGAACAGCGGCGGCGACATCACCAGCATCGACCTCTCGGTTGTGACCGACGAGGACATGGCCTCGATGATGAACGTGGTCGAGGTCGAACTCTCATCCGACACGGGCTGGCTACAGGACCTGCTACCAGACGACATGCCCAGCACCGAGTTCAGGCTCACCCTGCATCTGCCCGAGTGGATAGAATCCACCATCGGCGATTCGTCAACCGTGGTCATCCACGCCCCCATGAGCGGTGGCGGTGAGCAGGAATTCGGCTTCACCGGGACCAGGCTGTTCGACTGGAGGCACCCCATCTGCATCGAGTCAGACCCCTGCGAGGACGATAGCTCCGACCTGATTTGCGGATCGAATCAGAAGACCTGTGTCTCATTTGACATCAGGGTCGACATCGAGAAGTTCGCGATACGAGAGACCGGATTCGCAGTGGAGGTCGAGTTCTCAGCCGAGGTCGTGCTCGAAATCTACAGGCTCGGGATCGACTTCGACGAAGAGGGGATACAACTCCATCCGGTGCCTTCAGACCTACTGAGGAGGATGATGGTGATCGGAGACCGTCGCATCGGTGGGCTGCTCGCGGGCTCCGACCTCGAGGCACCCCTCGACCTCGGCGTGGGCGACATCATCGATGTCGAGATCTCCAACGAGGGGATGCAGCAGCTCGCCGAGACGATAACCTCGATGTCAAGCGACCTCATCGCGTCCTACGGGCCAATCACGACGGTGCCGATGGACTTCGGTTTCGGAGAGTACACCTTCGAGGGTGATTTCACCGCGACTCCGTTCGTCGCCTCGTTCGACACCATCACCATGCCCAGCAACGCCGAGGTCGGTGACAGCGTGCCACTACGCCTCGGCTCGAAGATTGACGACGCCTTAGTAAGAGCCTCCTTGCACGGTGATGGGATCGACGTCAGAGTGCAGCCGGCCGCAATCGGTCTCGCGATTGCCAACAGGTTGTCGATGGCCTTCGGATCGCCGGTATTCACCGACTCGGGAATCCAGGTCGAGGACGCGGTGGGCTACATCGAGATTCCACCGATCATGGAGGACATGGTCTTCGGCACTATCCGCTCCTCGGCTAGGATTGAGATTCACCTGCCGAGCTCGATCAGGCTGCTCACCTTCGAGAGCCAGATGGGGCTCGGAGAGCTGACCGAGGTCGACGGAAGGCAGGTGGTGATCTACAGGACCCCCGTATGCCCCGATGCGACGACTTGGGCGCAGTGCAGCAAGAACACGGACACGGTGACCTACACAGTCGAGGTCAGCTGGATGTTCGTGCTCGGCGAGCTCGCTCCCTACATCTTCGTCCTACTCTTCGCAATCGGGATGCTCATCAGCAGACGCAGGAGGCTCAGGAAGGAGCGCAAGGAGGAGCGGAAGGAGACGACCGCCGCCGAGGAGCAGAGGCTGGCCGAACTGGCCATGGAGGCCGAGTTCGGTAAGTTCGACGACAAGGTCGTGGTTGTGGACGAGGCTTACTTCGAGGAAGAGGAATCCGAGAAACCGCCCGACTGGCGGGAAGACTAGCCGTTGTGATGACCGTGGATCCGCTCCGCCATCGCCTTGCCTATGCCCGGGACCTCGCGCAACTCCCTCACGCTCGCGTGATCGATCCCCCTCCTGCCCCCGAAGTGGCGCAGCAGCGCTTGGATCTTCTTCGCGCCCAAGCCCTCGATCTCCTCTAGCGGGTCGTCCATGGCGCCCTTGCCGCGCCGCTTCCTGTGGTAGCGGTTGACGAAGCGATGTGCTTCGTCGCGAGCGTGCACGAGTACCCTGCCGTGCCTGCCTAGGACGAGAGGCTCGCGCTCTTCCATGTGAAGGGTCTCCTCGCGCTTGGCCAGGGCGGCCACAGGGAAGCGTCCTGTCAGACCGTGGCCGTCGAGCATCCTCTGGATGGCCGAGAGGTGGGTCTGGCCGCCGTCGAGCAGCAGCATGTCTGGCCAGCCGTCCTGGCGCTTGAGCCAGCGCTCGACGACTTCGACCATCATTCGCAGGTCGTCGGGTGCGTCGGTCTTGACTCGATAGGTCCTGTACTCCTTCTTGGCAGGGCGGCCCTTGCGCAGCACCACCGAGGCGCCGACCCGCTCTTCGCCCTGCAACTGAGCCATGTCAAAGCAGACGATGTGGTCGAGGGAGTCCAATCCGAGCATCCCGGCTCCGTCGTCAGCGGCAGCCTGCTCGAGGCTGCCGGAGCGCCCTTTCTGGTGGCGCACGACCTGGATGTCGGCGTTCTGGTCAGCCATCCTGCGCAGCCGCGCCAACTCGCCGCGCTGCGGCACTCTGACCTCGACCGCGCCGCCGCGCCGCTCTGCGAGCCAGTCACCCATCGACTCGCCGATGGGGGCCGGGACCAGCACGATGTGCGGTGGGCGGGTGCCCGCGTAGTGCTCGGCCAGTACGCAAGCCACCGATTCGGCGATGTCGCCACGGTGGATTAGCGGGTACTCCAACTGGCCTTGTACGACCCCGTCTTTGGCATTCAATACTACCACGACGCCGGTGTCGCCGCGGGAGGCGAAGCCGATAGCATCGCAGTCTTGGTAGAACCGGCTGTGGACGACCTGCTGCGAGACGGTCCTCTGGACCGCGCCTATCAGGTCTCTCGTCTTGGCAGCGTCCTCGTAGTCGAGGCCATCCGAGGCCTGGTCCATTTCTCCCTGCAGGGCCTCGACGAGAACTCCGGCATTCCCGTCCAGCACACTCACGGCAGCCTTCACCTGGGTGTCGTAGCCGGAGGGGTCGATGCACGGCGCGTGGCATAGCCCTATGTGCATCGCGAGGCATCCCTGAGGCAGCAGCTCAGGACAGTCGCGGATGCCGAACTGGCGTCTTAGCAGCTGGATGACTCGCTTGGCCGCGCCGGCGTCCGCGAACGGTCCCCAGCGAAGTGCGTCCTCGGGTGGATGCCGGGTGTAGATGATGCGAGGGTGCTCGTGCGAGGTCAGGGCGATGAAAGGGTATGACTTGTCGTCCTTGAGCATCGAGTTGTAGCGCGGCTTGTGCTCGCGGATCAGCTGCCGCTCGAGAATCAGGGCCTCGCTCGGGTTCTTGGTCACGATGAAGTCGATGCGGTCCGAGTCACCTACCAGCCGAGGGACCATCTCGCGGTCGGGGTTGGGCGCGAAGTAGGACCTCACGCGCGAACGCAGGTCAGTGGCCTTCCCGACGTAAGTAACTCGGTCGTCCGCCCTTCGAAAAAGGTAGACTCCGGGCTTGCTGGGTAAGTCCAGATTCGTCGGGTCAACGGCCATGTCGGTTGATGCGCTGCAGGTGAACGCCCATGAACCCGTGCCTTCGCTCGCGCGCCATGCTCTCCGAGGCGCAACTGCGCATCCTAGCCCGCCTGGCCGAGTTCGGGACCGAGTTGGAGGGCGCGTGGGACGTCCCCCGGGCGCTCTCCCTGCCGGGCCTAGCCGAGTCCCTTGGAGTGGTTCGCTCGGCCCTCCACACGCCGCTGTCCGCTCTCGAGGCCGAGGGACACGTGACTACACGTAGCACGCACGTCATCGGCGGCGGCTCGCGCCGCCGCACCGTCGTTCACATCACAGGATCCGGTCGCGAGGCCCTCTCGGGATACGAGGCCCCTCCCACAGCGCGTCGCGGGCGCCGCTTCGGGCCCCTCCCCGATGCGATCGCTCTCCACGGCAGGGATGATGACACCCGCGCGCTCTCCTCCTCTCTGCTCGGGGGCTCCAGCATCATCCTCAGCGGCCTCCCGGGAATCGGCAAGTCGTGCCTCGCTCGCGCCGCGGCCGAGGAAGCCTTCGCCAAGGGCTGGACCGTGCGATGGGCGTCGTGCAACGCTGACACCGACGCTGCCGCAATCGGTGAGATGTGGCTCGGGGGTGGCTCGCCGTCCTCGGCTTCCGCCATCGCCGCCGCGGCAGACGCCGCCCGGACGCTGTTGGTGGTGGATGAGGCCCAGGAGCTGCATTCACGCCACGCCAGAGGCGTGGCGAAACTTCTAGGCGAGACTTGCTCGGGTGACGGCTCGGTTCTGGCAGTCGTCAGGGCGCCCAGCCCATTCGGAATCCCCGACGGCTTCGAGGAGGTCAGGCTGGAGGGCCTCTCACCGGAGCACGCGACATCGCTGCTCCCGGAGGACACCGATCGAGGTACGGCGAGGGAGGTGGCCGAGGCGCTCGGAGGTCACCCGTTGGCTCTTCACCTGTGGTCGCCCGAGGAGGACATCCCGGAGAAGGGCAAGGCCGTTCAGGAGTACGTTGAGGCAACGGTCATCCGACGTCTCAGCGAGCGCGGCGTCGGCACCTTGGACGAACTGTGCCTCGCACCAGTCGCCCTCGAGACGGGCGAACTCTTCGACGGAGATGGAACCGACGAGCTGGAAGACTCAGCCATTCTCAGATGGAGCGGGGTCATGGTAGAGCCGCATCACCTGATCCGGAACGTCAGGCGTGGCTCGTGGTCCGAGGAGGAGGCATCGACTCTTCACTCCGAAGCGGCGCGCAAGTGGGCTGTCCGAGAAGGCGCGAGGGCGCGCAGGATGGAGGGCCACCACCTCCTGAACTCGGGCGAGCCCGACCCCGAGTGGCTGGCGGAGCACCTGCCGAGCATCGCCGAGCAGGACAGCGCGGCCGCAGCGGTACTGATTGAGCAGGCGGTCGGGCTCAGCGACGAGGAATCGCTGCGCGAGGCTGCTGCCGACTTGGCTTTAGAGCGCGGCGAGGCAGCGATCGCCGAGTCGCACATCGAGAATCTAACGGTCGGAGCGAGTAGGAAGCTGCGCTCCGCGCGGCTCGCACGCCTGCGCGGGGATTCAAGAGCCGCTGGCGAGATGGAGGCCAGAGCACTCGCCGAACTGCCGCCCGCCGAGCGCGCCAGACGGACCATCTCGTCCCTTGTGCGGCGCTATGACGACCGGCTGCCTGGGCCGATCAGAGCCAGCCTCGCAGACGAACTGGCTCGGGCCATCGAAGCAGTCGACCTCTCCACCCTGCCCGAGGGCGATCGCAGCGCTGCCAGTCTCGCTCTCGAGCTGCTCCGACACGGACTCGCCCTCGACACCGGCGATGTGCCGACTGCCGCGAGGGCGCGCAGTGCCCTTGAATCCGCATTGGGCCCGAACCACCCCAACGTGGAGGTGCTGGACCTACGCGCCCGACTGGCAGCGCGCATCGACGGCAGGGCGTCCGACGAGGCGGTAGCCTCGGCTAGATTTCACATTGATTCCTGCGACGAACTGCCTGAGAGGATACGAATCATCCACGCCACGCTCGAGTCCGCCGGAAGCCCTCCCGAATGGCTGGTCGAGGCTCACGCTTCGATTGCCACCGAGCCTCTGCGAGAGGACCAGGCGATGCAACGGCGGCTGTGCGCCCAGCGCTGGTACTGGAGAGGGGTGCTGGAGCCCGAGCGCAGACTCTCTCACTGGCGCGAGGCGATAAGCCGCTTCAGGACTGCGGAATGCAACTCGGCTGCCTCCGAGCTGCTGCAGAGGATGACGCGCTTGATTTAGATCTCAGCGCCGATAAGGGTACGAGTCTCGATGATTCCGGGGACGCCACGCACTCCCTGTACGATGCACTTGGTCAACTCGCCCTCGTCCTCTGCCTCGACCTTGACGAACAAGTCGTGCGAGCCGAAGATCATCCACTGCCCGACGACTCCGGTGATCTTGCTGACCGCCTCGTGAACGCGGACCTCAGCCCCGGTCTCAGTGGTGATGAGCACGAATCCGACAGGCATCATCACACCTCCACAGCAATCAAGGTCTCTGTCTTGATGACCCCGGAGATGGAGCGCATGCTCCCTATGAGCGTTCGAGCCATCTCCCTCTCGTCATCGAAGTCGATGCGCGCTACGAGGTCGTACTCGCCGTATGCGACGTGCGTCTCGCTGACGCTGTCTATGTCCAGGAGAGAAAGGTAGACGTCGCGCTCGCAGCCCGGTTCGACCTCGATTAGAACGAAGGCGGTACTCATTCTCAGGCCTCTTGACGAGCCTCGCGCTTGGTTGTCGTTTATGACCTCTGCTGTTGGTAGGTTTGCGCGCGCCCATGTGTACGCAAGGGATAACAGGCAGAGGGAGAGCGGAGAAGCCATGCACGCTCCCGTTTCAGCAGCCCACAGGCTTGCTGTCGCACTGGTCCTGCTGCTGCTGGTTTCCGCCGCACCGCTCGTCCCCGCTGCGGCTGGAGCCGGGGCGCGCACGACCACCATTTGGTCAGACACCGTCGTCCTGCAGGACGGCTACACCGTCGAGAGCGGCGACGTGCTCGTCGTGCAATCGGGCACCACCATCCAACTCGGCGATGACGAGACCATCACCGTCGATGGCAGACTCACCATTCAGGGAACGACGACATCGCCGGTACTGCTGGAATCGATCATGGGAAACCACGACGGCATTGTGTTCAACTCGACCAGTGACGGCCTCGGCTCCAAGTTGGAGAACCTCACAATCACCGACGCCGAGTACGGTGTGACCGTCTACGGTAGCGACCCCATCCTCAACGATCTGACGGTGATAAACGCAGACAATGTCGCAGTCGACCTGTTCAGCAGCGCATCACCGAGGATCAACGACCTCGTGATAGACGGCGGCGGTCAGGACGTGCACGCGTTCTCGACGACATGGAGGTACGGAATCGGCCTATCAGTGGGCGCTTACTCCGCGCCGATAGTCAACGGCGTGACGATGGACGGACTGATCACACGCGGCCTCAACTACTGGGGCAACTCCGGCGGCCTGATCTCGAATCTGCAGATTTCCAACATCAGCGGCGCCACCTTGGCCGTCGCAGCTGGCATATGGGTCGAGGACTCACGCCCATTAATCTCCGACTCCGACATCACCCGCTGCGACAACGGCATCTTCGTCCGGCACATCACGCAGGGATGGACCACCCGCCCGACCTTCGTGAGAGCTACCGTCGAGGACAGCCAGTACCGCGGCATCATGGTCGAGCAGTACAACCGCAGCCTGTATACCAACGCACCTTACAACGCCGTCTTCGACGACCTAGAGCTACGCGGGACGGGCGGCCCGGGCGCCAAGACCCCGGGTCTTGGATATGCCGCCTTCGAGGTCAACACCAGCGGCGTCCACATCGACGGGGCCCTGATCGAGGACAATCCAGTGGTCGGCTTCAAGGCCTACATGATCGGCCCTTCCACAATCCTCAACGACGTCACTCTACTGCGCAACGGCAGGACCAGCGCCACAGCGCCACTCAACGACAGGGCTGGCATGTTCATGCGCAGCGCCAACTGGGCACCGACGATCAATGACCTCGAAGTTCGGAACTCCTCTGGTCCCGGAGTCCTCCTCTGGAAGGGCGGCGCGCAGGGCTCGAACTGGGTGATAGCCGACAACGGGGCCACCGGGGTCGACCTGCGCGAGTTCCACCCTGATTTCTCAGTCATACTCAGCATGGACAACGGCGGGCACGGTGTCTCGGTGCGTGACTCAAGCAACGTCGAACTCTCGTATGTGACGACCTACCGCAACGGCATCGGCGCTGCCTTGCCCGAATTGGGTGCAGGCATCTACTTCGACGAGACGAACGACGTCATGAGCGGCGGCAAGAACGCGAGTTGCATCGAGTGCACATCGATCGAGGACCAGCACGGGATCGTGGTGCGCGACAGCATTGACCTGCAACTGATCGCCACCGAGATCAGGGACTCGGTCAACGCGCCCGCGCTCGACATCGACAACACCGGGATGACGCATGACGGCACCATCATCATCGATGACATGAAGATCGATCTCAATTCGACCGGTCGCGCCGTCGAGCTGGTCGAGGTCGACGGGCTGGTCCGCGGACTGGACCTCAACGGCGACAACGGGGGCATGCTCTGGGATGCCAACGGCGAGGAGCCGTCATACCTCGAGAACAGCGTCATCTGGGGCAACGAGAACTCCTGCTTCGACATGGTCGACCAGACCGAGTTGCTCGTCTATAACGTCGGTTTGGGCTGCGACCCCAGCGCTCCCGCCAGCATCTCGTCGAGTTTCACCAACTTCACTGGCTCTTGGTTCACCAGCGGCTACGCAGACAGATTCGAGATGCTTGGCGACAGCCACTTGCGCTGGATCTCCTCCGCTCCGCTCGACACGCCGACGTACGCAAGTCAGGACAACATCCTCGACGTGATGTGGTTCGTGGAGGTGCATGCGATCAACCAGCACCTCCGTCACATCCCCTACGCCGACATCAACCTGACTTTCGACTTGCACGGAGCGGATTACAACGACACCCTGCCTTACTCCGGACAGGACTCGTTCGGCCCCTTCATCGGCGAGCGCTGGACGCCTATGCAGGGATGGTCGGACGTGAACACCGTCCACACCGGGTGCGACTACGACGGGGTCCACAACGACTCCGCCGCGGTCTCGCTGGATGCCGACGTCTCTGTCACCTGCCTGCTCGAGCTATCCAACCAGCCGCCATTCATCCTGTGGGACTCGCCCGAGGACGAGGGCGTCTACGCCAGCGGTGGCGAGGTGGTTTTCGATGCGAATGAATCGTGGGACCTCGACTATGACGAGCTGACCTACAGCTGGACCAGTAGCATCGACGGCGAGCTGCTCTCCGCCTGCACTGCGACAGGCTCGGGCAACGGCTCCTACCTGCTCGCCAACGCCGTCGGCCAGGCCACCTGTCTTTCCGACGGGACCCACCAGATTACGCTCGAGGTGTGCGACACGGAGGGCCATTGCGTTTGGGAGAACAGGGAGATTGAGCTGGTGAACCTGCCCCCCGTGCTCTCGGTGGGCACGACACCTGCCATCTCGGCTTGGGGCACGCTGTACCTCGGTATCACGGCAAACGCCACCATCCACCTCGGAGGCACCTACGACCCGGAAGGCGACGAACTGAACTGCTGGGTCGAGACCTCCTACGAGTCGGGCTCCGGCCAACCTCCAGCGGGGGACCCGGAGTGCCCAGACACCATCATCCGCACCTTCCCGGGCGCTCCGAACCAGTTCTCTGTCACTGTCTACGCCTCTGACGGGGTCAACGTGCCTGTCTCATGGACGTTCAACGTCGAGCTGTACAACGAGATTCCGCTCGCCGTCATGGAGGTCTCCCGCACCGGTGAGGCCTCCTCAGCCACCGTGCACCTCGATGGCACCAACACCTTCGACCCAGAGGGTGACGAGGTGAAGTTCGAGTTCTGGAGCGACCGCGACGGCCTGCTGGCATCCGGAGTCACCCCAGACTCGGCAGTCGAGTGGATAGGCACGCTGTCAAAGGGCGACCACATCATCACGATGTACGCCAGCGACAACCGCCCGAACCACGCTGGGATGTGGAATTCGGCCTCAGTGGAGTTGAGTGTTGCTAATTCTCCACCGGTGGCTCTGATCGCCAGCCCCACAGACGGCATACTGACCGACTCCGGCGAGTTGCTGGTCTTCGACGCGACCGGCTCGGGCGATTGGGACACAGCCTGCTCCGACCTGCCCAGCAACGGCAGCGGGCTCGTGTGCAACCCGCTGACAGACACCAGCACCGACCTCGTCAGCGTGCTCTGGGAGAGTGATATTCTGAGCGAGCCGATGGGAAGCGGCTGGGTGCTCGAGACGAGGCTGCCCGAGGGCGTGCACCAAGTCACCCTCACCGTCGAGGACGGCTCGGGCGCTTCGGACGTCGCCGAGATCATGGTCAGGGTCGACGAGTCGGCTCCGGTGCTGATATTGGATTCCCCGATACCCGACATCGAGGTCTATTCCAACCTCCCCGTCCTGTTCGACTTCCGGCGTTCGTTCGACCCGGACGGCGACGACTTCACCGTCAGCGTGTACTCCGACCTGCTCGCTGAGCCGATACTCGAGGACAAGACGACCGAGTACTGGTACAACGACTACCTGCCCGCCGGGGTCCACACGCTGCGCTTCGAGCTCATCGACTCCAACGGGATGCAGCGGACCCACTCGCAGACCCTCACAGTGCTCGAGACAGGCCCAGTGGCGGTCATCACCGGACTGTCTGAGGGGCAGTACATCCCACCGGGCGAGCCAGTGGTGCTCAACGCCTCGGGCTCGTACGACTACGACGACGACATCGTGCTCTACCAGTGGAGCCTGCGCGACGGCACTCTCCTGAGTGACAAGATGGTCCACTCCGCCAGCTTCCCGCCGGGCCCCGTCCAGATCGACCTCCTGGTCAAGGACTCCCGTGGGGCCGCTTCGTCAGTCTCGATCAACCTCACCATCGGCTCCAGCTCGCCGCAACTGTACGAGTTCTCGGTCTCCCCATCCAGCATCGATCTCGAGGAGCCGACCTCTGTCTTCCTCACCGTCAGGCTCCTCGACCCCGACGGCACGACCGACATGGTCCAAGGTGAATTGCGCGCCGGCGGCGTGTCGCAAGCGCTGGAGTTCCGCGACGACGGCATGGAGGGAGACCTGTTCGCCGGTGACGGCATCTGGACGTACAGGTCGGTCTGGACGCTCACCGGGAGCAGCGCGAGGATCGAGGTGTGGGCGCTGGACGGCGACATGGTCAGCCCCGGTCTGATCGAGATCATCCCGATAGAGTCGCCTGAGGACACCGGCCTGTTCGACTGGCTGCTGGGCAGTGGCCTGCCTTTCCTGATTGTGGCACTCACAATCATCATCATGGTGGGAATCGCCTATGCGGGGACCCGCAGGAGGCAGATATCGAAGGACCTCGAGATGATCGAGTCGTGGTCCGGTTTCGACCCGCGCGAGTTAGACGAGGAGTTCGACGATTGACGAGGATTCAAGGGGTCGGAGCAGCAGCAGAAGCCCGTGAGCCAAGACAACGGCACCAGCCCGCAATGGCGAGCACTCGCCATGTCTGTGCACCTGGGCACGGCGTCCGGTGCGCTCTGGGCGCTGCTGTCGTTGGAAGCGATCTTCGTCGAGAACTACCGGCTGGCCTTCTTCTGGATGTTCGTCGCCATGGTGATCGATTCAGTCGATGGGCCGCTGGCCCGGTGGGTCGACGTCAAGCGGCATGCGCCGCAGATCGATGGAGCGCGGCTGGATCGGCAAACTGTTCCATAGGGTACCCTATGTTCCGTCATTCAGGGCCCCAAGGCGTGACTTGTCGGGTCAGACCTAGCCTGTGTGTAAACAGGAATCTCAGATTGAGAAGACCGTCCCCCCAGGTGTTGATCTCAGCCTCCCCGACACGCGGGCGGTATGGGACGCTGACCTCGGTGGTCATCTGCTTGCCTAGATAACGGCGAGCTCGAATCTTGAACTCCTGAGAGAGCGGCATGCCGTCGTGCTTGGGGCGTACGTGCTCGTCCTCGAAAATTGACTTGCGAAACACCCACATCCCACTCTGGGAGTCGTGGATGCCGTACCAGTACAGCACAGTGGCAGTTGTCGAGAGGACCCAGTTGCCGAAGCCGTGCACCCCGGGCATCGCCCCCTCCTCTGCGCGTCGGAGACGGTCGCAGGTGATCCACTGCAGACCCTCGTCGAGCAGCTTGCGTACGAGTCCGGGAACCTCCTCACCCGGGTAGGTGCAGTCGGCGTCCATGGTCACGATGATCTCGCCGGGGGCCACCGCGAAGCCTGTCTTGTAGGCCCTACCGTAGCCCTTGCGAGACTCTAGGTAAACCGCCGCCCCCTCGCCCTCTGCCAGCTCTCGGGTGCGATCAGTCGAGTTGCCGTCAATGATGAGGAAGTCCAGCTTCTCGCACCAGCCGTCATTCGGCACCGATCGGATGGTGTCCACGATGGCGGCCTCCTCGTTGCGAGTGGGGATGACCACGGTGACATGGACGGGCAGGATCTCGGCCATGCTATCAGGGCGGGCCACCGGAGGTCCTGCTTTGAATGATGCGAATACCTGCCCTGAGTCCGTTCGCTTGAAAGGCGGGGGTCTGAGCGCAAAGCGGAGGGTAGCGATGCACATTGCCATGCTGTCAGCCGAATATCCGCCCCGTTGGGGCGGAATGGGCTCCACTGTGTACCATCTGTCGACAGCGCTCGCTGCGAAGGGGCACCGAGTCACGGTGATCACGCGCTCCGGCGGAGGCGGCCAGCCGCCCCGAATCGAGGGGGTCGAGGTGCTGACCGTGGGCTGGGTCCCGATTCCCATGGCCTTCACCCGCTCGTACGGCCGCAGCGCGATGCGTGCACTGAAGCGCCTGCATGCCAGGGCACCTGTCGACATCGTCCACCTCCACTGCCCGATGATATCCTGGAGCGCGGGGCAGTTCGCCCGCTGCCGCGACAACGTCGCCCCGGTCGTATCCTCGCTGCACGGCTCGTGGCTGGGCGAGCGCGATGGCCTCGTTGCCGCCTCAGAGCAGAGAGAAGCGGCGGTGTGGGCCAATCCAAACGACCTCGCGATACTCCTCACCGCCAAGCACTACGCCGGCTACGAGCGAGCCGCCATCAACGGCTCGAATGTCTGCGTTTCGAACTCGCTCGCCACCAAGCGCGACTTCGAGTCCCGGTACTCGCCACCACCTGACTGGGACTGCGAGGTGGTTCACTGGGGTGTCGACACCAGCATGTTCTTCCCGCTGCACCGCGATGACGAGGACGCGATGTCGAGACACGCAGCAATTCGCCAGAGATTTGGCGCTCAGTCAAGCGATTCCACCCTCCTTCTCGCAGTCGGTAGACTAGCTGCTAGGAAGGGCCACGGCTCGCTCCTGAAGGCCTTCGCCAAGGTCCGCGTCTCTGCCCCGGCCGCCCGCTTGGTGATCGTCGGCAGGGGACATCTGCGCTCGCGTCTGGAGAGCCAGGCGAGAAAACTCGGGATCGGCGACGCGGTGACCATAGAGTCCGGGATGCCGTTCGAGGAGCTCGCCGCGCTGTTCCGCTCGGCCGACCTGGTCGTCTACCCCTCGTACTACGAAGGCCAGGGCCTCATCCCGCTGGAGGCGATGGCATCTGGCACGCCGGTAGTGACAGTGGATCACGGACCGCTGCCCGAGATGGTCGACGACAGCGTCGGCGGACTGTTCACCATGGGAGATGCGGACTCGATGGCCGATGCCATCCTAACAGAGATGTCAGATAGGGCGACTATGCTGGAGAAGGGCGAAGCCGGGCGTCGCAGAGTTCTAGATCGATTCACCTACGATTACGATGCAGAGCGCTTCATCGGGATATACGAAAGGGCATCCGGGAGCTGAAGGGGCCGGGGAATTATTGATGCGTAGTACGCATTAGCGCAGACGGGGGAGAGCATGGGAAAGGGACAGAGCCTGAGTGATTTGCAGTCTGCCACAGTGGCGAACATAGCGATCATCCTGCTGGTCTCGGTCTTGGCCATTACCCGCCTCCAAGTGGTCATACAGCCACTGGTGATCGCTGTGCTGCTCTTCCTACTGATACGGCCTGCTGCGCAATGGCTGGAGGAGCGGCCGCTGATGCAGGGGAAGTACGCCCATCCATTGATGCCCTACGGCGTTTTGGTGGCCATGCTCTTCCTCGTGCTGTGGATGGCCTCGCAGCTCCTGTACGCCAACCTCACGGCCTTCACCGATGAGGTCCCTATGTTGACCCAACAACTCAACGACAAGGTCACGTGGCTCGAGGGAATCTCGATAATGGGCTACAGTTTCGACATCAGCGGGCTGACGGAACTCTTCTCTGTGGAGACCATCGACCAGTACATCGCCTCGTTCGTAGGCTCTCTCGCGAGTTTCACCGTAAACGTGGCCACCGTCTTCATCTTCCTGCTCTTCATCATACTCGAGGCCGAGACCCTCCCACGCAGGGTCAAGGCGGCATACCCGAGTGACGCCGAGCGCATCGAGGACATCACGAGCAACGCCGGGGAGGGGATCAACACCTACGTCGTGACGAGGGCCACCGTAGCCTTCGGGCAGGCCGTGATCGCCGGGATAATGCTCTGGTATCTCGATGTCCCCGGCTGGTTCATGTGGGCCTCTATCACCTTCATGATGGATTTCATCCCCTACGTCGGGGCGCTGATATCCCTGATTCCACCGATCTTACTGGGCCTCATCATCCTCTCACCGACATGGGCCATCATACTCATCGTGGTACTCGTGACCAACCAGCAGGTATGGGGCGCCTTGGTCGAGCCCCAGCTAGCCGGACAGAGGCTCGACATGTCACCGATCGTACTGCTCTTGCTAGTGGCCTTCTGGGGTTGGGCGTGGGGCATCATGGGAATGGTACTCGGTGTGCCTCTAGCAGTCATCATGAAAATCGCGCTGGAGTCCGACCCGAGGACCCGGCCGATCGCGATGATGCTCTCACGCGACCCGAAGGTAGCCGAAGAGGAGTGATCATTCCCATCTCGGGACGATTACGGCGAGAATCCCGTCGGCCTGAATCCGAACGACGTCTCCAGTGCCTCGGTTGTGCAACCCTCTGGTGGAGAGGCTCAGAGCCTCTCCGTCCAGATTCCACTCGGCTCCTTGCAGATGGACGCTGCTGCAGGGGCTCAGAGCGAACACTGAGAACTCATTGCCCTCTCTGATCTCAAGCTCCAAGCCACCATCCTGTGGGTGGAGCCGGTGGGTGACGGCATCCTCGTGATGAAGGCGGATGCGAGCCCCTCCCGGGGCCTCGCAGAGCGCAGCCCAGTTTCCCAAGACGTGGTCCGTCGAGCCTCCGTCGGAGCCCACCACGTCAATCTCGCTGTAGCCCCGCTCGATGAGCAGCGCAATCGACTTGGCCAAGTCGCTGCTGGAGTCGTCGGGCAGTTCGTGGGTCCTGCCCTCCCATTGGCCGAGCTCCACCGAATCGAGATCACCGAGGACCTCCTCGACCACGATTCCCGCCCTAGCGGCCTTGTCAGCACCACCATCGACCCCGAAGGGCGTCGAGCCGGCCTGCAGCAGGGCCTCTGCGACATGCGAGGATGGCTGCTGGCCGTTGCACCAGAGGAGAGCTCGCACTGGCATCACCTCTTGCGGGCAGTGACCTTGCCCTTGAGCACGAGATCGACGTCATTGAGCTCGATGCTCGGTTTGAGCATGACACCGCGCATGTGCACTCCGACATTCGCACTCCCACCGAGGGCGGTGTTGTCGCCGAATCCGAAGTAAGCGGAGCCGCGAACCACCTGATCCTCGAGCCTGTTTCCGGTCAGTCTGGCTCGTGAGTTCATCCCGAAGCCGAACTCGGCGACCGTGTTGACCAGGCCGGCCTTGGACTGGCGCAGCCCGACCTTGGCCTCGTCCAGGACAGATTGGACGCTCTCAGCGAGCTCGCCGCCTGTGATGCCTACGACCAGACCGTCCTCTACGAGGAAAATCAACGGCTCATCGAGCAGTTCCCCTTCCCACGAGCCGTCTATTACGACCTTGCCGTTCATCGACCCCTCTTTCGGGAGGACGAACACCTTCCCTGCAGGCAGGTTGGCGATCTGTCCCGGCCGGTTGCAGATGCCGTTGTCCTCCAAGACCCATCTGGCGCCGGTGCGGAATTTGACGTCGGTCCCGGCCGGACTCGTGACACGGACGTCGCGACGCCTGCGAAGTATTGGGTTGAGGCCCGATATCTCACGCTGCAGGGCGTTGTAGTCAGCGGTCATCCCGCCGATTGCCAGCATCTCCTCATCGATGCCGGGCATCGAGGCTATCCTAGCTCCCTCTCGTGAGGCGGTGATTCTCGCACGGGTGTGGGTCAGGGAATTGCGAGTGGCGAGCAGTACCACGTTCTGGCGACGCATCAGGTCGCCGACGGATGAAGGTGGCTCGTTGCCCTGCCTGTGGCTGCGCGGCATCATCATCATGAGTATCCTATCGGTGACCTCAGCCGCTGCCTCGTACAAGGAGCGCCCGACCTTGGAAGTCGACGGGTCGGTGACCACCAGCACGTGCTCGTGAGGCCGGACCTGCATACAGGTCCTCACTACAGAGCGGGCTGCGGTAAGCATGGCCTCCGCTCGCTCGTCGTCGTCACCAATGGTAACATCTGACTCCTCGGCCATCGCTGCTCGGCCCGTGATGGGAGTTCCACTATTCAACACCACTCTGATTTGTCAAACCAATTCACCACGGCAGTCATAGGTGAAGGAGGGTTGCGCAGAGTGATGGAAGGCGTCCGGACGGTGCGTTTCGTGACCGCTCTGGCGGTGGCTGCGATGCTCGCCGGGGGCTGGATGATGAACGCCCCCGTCGACGACATCGTCGACACCGTCGATGACGATAGGGGCACGGCCCCCACGTTTGCCGAAGAGGACTCTTCGGGGGACTCGGAGAGCTCGGACGGGGGGCCCGTACTGAAGCGCGGGGAGAAGGACGACGACTCCGCCTCCGACCTGCCCGCCCGACTTCTCGCCGGCGGGGTGGGCGCTCTCGGCTCGCTTGCACTCGGCTCGATCCTGTTCGAGGTGATGCGGGTCACCGTGCTCGTCGCACTGGTCTCCCCGATGCTCGCTAGGATGAAGAGCAACCGCGATGACATGCTCACCCGCGGTAGGCTGCTCGGTTACCTCGAGGCGAACGCGGGAATCCACTTCTCCGCCCTGCGTGACGCCCTGGGCCTTGCCAACGGAGTCACCGCATACCACCTCCACACCCTCGAGTCACAAGGCCAAATCATCTCGTGGAGGGACGGCAAGCTGCGCCGTTACGCCATCGCCAGCCTGACCAAGGAGGCGGTCAGCCGGATTCGCAACCCGATCGCCGGCACCCGCCTGGCGATCCTCGAAGTGCTGGCGGAGTCGGGCAACATCGGGCTCTCGGGCACCGAGATCCGCGTTAAGCTGGCCATCTCGCGGCAGCTGCTGAGCCACCACCTGAGCGAGCTGCGCAACGGCAGGATGGTCGAGCCAGCCACGGAGGCCAGACGCCCCAAGTGGCGACTCTCCGATACCGGGAAGAACGTGCTGATCTCCTCCAGAGAGGTCGCCCGGGTCGAGGCTGCAGCCTGAATCACTAGGCGGCCAGCACCACGGACGTCACAATCTGACGGTCTGGCACGCTCCAATACTTCCGCAGCAGCCGTTCCTTCTCCCCCGGTGAGACCACTGTGAAACCGTGGCGTTCGTAGAAATGGATCGCCCAGAACGCATCGGCCCAGGTGCCTATCAAGACCGGACGGGTTGCCCCGTCCATAATCTGGCCCAAGAGCTCCCCGCCGATGCCCTGGTTGCGATGCGCGGTGCGCACGTAGGCGTGACGGATCAGCGTCACGTCCTGAACGTCTTGTGTCCCCATCACCCCGGCCAACTCCCCCTCTTTTTCATAACCCAGGAAAGCGACCCCGGCCGATATCTCCTCCCGAAGTTCTCCTCGAGGCATGTACGGGTCGTGCCAACGGTCGGGTGGGATGATTCCCCGATAAGCTTGTGCGGCGTCGTTGATGATCTCGTAGATCGCTTCAAAATCGTCTTCGAGGCATTCACGGATCATGGACCGGGATACCACCACAATACGGCAGCCACTACGCCCAAGCCCAAGCCTTGCAGCACGAGAGATCGTGGGCTCAAACCGTCGAATGTCCCGAGCTTGAACATCGTGCTAGTGTCGTCCTTGGCCACGATTGCAGAAGGGGGTGCCCTGCTTGAATGGTAGGTTGCAAGGGGCCCCCTATCCATCACGGGTGGTTGAATGGGGTATGGGGGGGCCCTATCAACCACGGGTAGTAGGTAGGGAACCCAACTAACCACTAGTGGTCGCGTGGGTTCCTAGGTGAACCCTATCCATTGGTTGCTAGTTTCATGGGTGCCTCGGTAAGCCCAACCAACCAATTCTGCTGCATACCCACCGAGTGACTGCTCGGTAGTGGATTCCCTACCCTCTGATTCACCTTCTCGGCGTTGAAGAATGTCCAATCATTGAACCAAGTTACTTATGTCTAGTACACCGATGGGGTTGTTTCATGGACCGAACAGTGGACCTAACAATCGCCGCGCTGATCTTTTTGGCCGGCACGGCAGGCCTCGTCTCTGGTGAATACATCGGGGACGTTGAAACGACGAAAGACATGGATGGCGAGTCAGCTGAGGCTGCTCCCTTCGACGTGCGTTACCTCCGCGGTGACGCGAACGACGACGGAAGCGTCGACATCGGCGACTTCATCGTGATGGTGCAGTATATCCTCGGCTACGGGGACGCACCTGCTTCGATGGCACAGGCCGATATCAACGGCGACCGCTCGGTCGACGTTGCCGACCTGGTGCTGCTGGCTGACTATCTCTGGGGGGAGGACGAGTCCGACTCCGGCGCGCAGTCGCTGGACAGCCGGGCCAAGACCAGCGCTAGCAAGGCCGACAAGCCTGTGGTAGCGATCTCCGAGCTGCAGCCCGTGCGCACGCTTCGCGGTGACGCGAACGGCGACGGCAGCGTCGACCTCGGCGATTTCATCGTCATGGTGCAGTATATCCTCGGCTACGGGGACGCACCTGCTTCGATGGCAGGGGCCGACATCAACGGTGACCACGCGGTCAACGTGCTCGACCTGGTGCTTCTCGCCAACCACCTCTGGGGCGCTCAGTGCGAGCGCTGCTGAGGCGGGACGAGCCACCACTAGACGCTGAGATTCCTCTGGAAGAACTCAGTGCTGTAACCAAGCGCGTGCCTTCGCGCCGTCCACTGCCCCCCCTTGTGGATTCCGAGGTTGGGGGCGGTCGCGAAGGCCGCCAACCGCTCTTCGGGTTCGTTGAGCGGAATAACCACGCCCGGCATGATCTCCGACGACATGTCGCCCTCCACGTCGATGCGGACGGTCATGTGGCCGTCCAGCCTGATGGCCTTGGGTTCGAAGGTCAGCGGCTCGACCGAGTCGAACGAGTGCTGCGCGCCCTCGTAGACGTGAACCTCGATGTTCGCGCCGTGCGGTCTGATGTCCTCGACCAGCCCCTCGACCAGGCTCAGCGGAACCCAGTCGTCCTCGGAGCCGTGCAGTACCAGGATGGGGCTCTGCGACCAGCGTTGCTCATCCATCCGCAGGTGCGCTGCGGGATAGAAGGAGAGATGCGCTGCAAAGCGCTCGCCGCCGGGTGCCAGCGCCTCGGCGATGGGCTCCCAGGCCGAGTACAGGGCGACCGTGCCGCCGAGGCTCCACCCGGCGATCCCGATGCGGGTGGGATCTACCGCTGGGTGGGTGGATAACATCCTGAGGGCCTGGAAGACGTCCGTCAGCATCATGGCGTATGTCACTTTCATCTGGCGCTCGACCGTGGACCAGATGCGGCGCGAGTCGAAGCTGTGCACCCTAAAGACGGCGAAGCCGGCTTCGAGCCAGCCCACGATGTGCTCGTGGTGGTGGCCGCACCAGTTCAGGCTCCCGTGCATGGCGACCACGCACGGCATTGGCTCGCTGACCGGGTGCTCGGGCACCAGCAGGGAGCCGAATACGGGGTGGGGCGGCACCGAGTCCATCTTGCGCAGGATGTGATGAATCTCGAAAGGGTTGGCCGATGGGTATTCGATCTTGCCTACCCTGCCGTCCGCGAGGCTCGGCGGCGCTTCCATGCGCTTGCGTGCATCGCCGGACCCCTTCTTTCTTTCTACTTCGCACCGTCAAGGTCAAGTCCGGAGGCGCGGAACTCGCCCCAGAGGTGCTCCGATGGGCGACGCCGCCATACGCTCCCAGAGGGAGGCGATGGTGGACAAGCAGCTGGTGGCGCGGGGAATCAGCGACGAGCGCGTCCTAGCTGCAATGAGGGAGATTCCCCGTCACCGCTTCGTGCCTTCGAGCAAGCTCGGGCTGGCTTACGGCGACCGCCCCGTTCCCATCGGTAGCGGCCAGACCATCAGCCAGCCGTATATCGTCGCGATGATGAGCAGCCTCCTGAGCGAACTCGAAGAGGGGGCCAAGGTGCTCGAGATCGGCTCGGGCTCCGGCTACCAGACCGCCATTCTCGTCCACATGGGCCTAGAGGTGCACGCGATCGAGATTCTGCCGAAGCTCGCCGAGGCCTCGAGGACGACTCTGGAGGAACTGGATCTCACCCCTGCTTCGCTGAGAGCAGCCAACGGGCAGACGGGCCTGATCGAGCACGCTCCGTACGAAGCGATCATCGCAGCCGCCTGCGCCAAGAGACTGCCCGCGGCGTGGCCCGAGCAGATAACCCCTGGCGGCACCATAGTGGCACCTATAGGCAGGTGGAGGAGGCAGCGTCTGGCGAAGTGGCAGGAGAAGGACGGCGCACTGCACCGAAGCGACGTATGCGGCGTCCGCTTCGTGCCTTTGGTCGGGAGTTGATGCAAGAGTGACTCATGGACCCAAGCCGCTTATGTCGGGTATGCAGATGATTGCTGTTCATGGACCGAAACCTGGACCTACACATCGCCGCGCTGATTTTCCTGAGCGGCACGCAAGGCCTCGTCTCCGGTACCGAAGAGGGAGACGTTGGAACGACGAACGCCATGACCCGGAAGGAGGAGGATACTGAGGATCCGATCCCTGCCCCAATGCTGCGCAATGCGCTGGTTCTCCCGTTCTTCCCACGCGAGCCCATGGTTTGAATTCGAGGCCTGAGGCCGGACAATTGTCCAATCATCTCACCAACCGCTTGATATCCGTCCAGCGATTCGCCCACCGCATGAACAGAAGCCCCACGGCTACGATGCTGGTGCTTGTGATGATGCTCAGCTCAGGCTGCCTAGGCCTGATGGACGACGTTGTCGACGATATCGACGACGTAGTGATCGACCCCGTTCTCGACTGGCTCGAGGGGGAGTACCCCGGACTGGATCTGCCGACCCGCGAGCGCACCTCGCCGGTCCTCGACAACTACGACGAGTGCGAACTCCTCCTCGCTGACCTACAGGGCTCCGTGAACAACGAGATGCTGGTCGCGCTCGACCAGGAGTCCTACTGGCACTGGGCGGGCCCGGTCTGGCGCGGCGGCGGCGTCTGGATGGAGGACGACGTGATGATGGAAGGCGCTCCCGTGGCCAGCGCAGACGGCGACGCCGGCTCATCCAACAGCGCCGATACGAGTCGCGAGGGCGAGTACTCCGAGACCAACAACCAGGAGGAGGGCGTCGATGAGGCTGACTTCCTCAAGACCGACGGCTACCACATCTACATGCTCAACGGAAACCTGTTGGTGATTATGGGAGTGCCAGAGTTCGGCGAGCTCACGCTCGAGTCGAACATGAGCATCCAGGGCTATCCGATGCAGATGATGCTCGACGGAGACCGGCTCGTGGTCGCATCGGCTATCTACTACTGGAGCCTCGACCAGGACGACCCCCTCAGGGAGTTCATGTCCGAGGAGGTGACGGTCAGTTATCCCGGTCAGGAAGAGTACTCCTACACCTACACGCGCGTGCAGAACCTAGTCAAGTACACCGTCATCGACGTCAGCGACCGAACCGCTCCCTTGGTGGAGCGCGAGATCTACGTCGAGGGCAACTACCACACCGCCCGACTAGTTGACGGCACCGTCCGCTCGGTGACTCACCTGTGGACTTACATCGAGGGACTGCGTACCTGGGTCTACTTGCCCGAGGACTACTGGAACGTCGAGAGCGACGAGGAGAGGATGGAAATCTGGAACGAGAGCATGGAGGAGACCATAGCATCCAACACGGCGATCATCTATGACCTAACTCTGGATGACTTCGCCCCACACATCTACGAGATCGGCTCGCAGGGCCTGTTCCAGCACCCGACCAGCTCTGGCGACTGCAGCGAATTCGCCGCCAGCGCCGACAGCGCCGGCCGCGGCTTCACCACGATTATGACGATTCAGATGTTCAGCGACGACGTCGACTTGGAAGTCGACCACATCACCTCGTCTTGGGCCCACGTCTACGCCTCTCAGGACGTCATGGTTCTGGCCGAGCCCGCCAACGACTGGTGGTGGTTCTGGCGCAATTCCGGCTGGGACGACGCGACCAACATTCACATCTTCGACATCAGTGACCCGTCTGAGACCACCTACGTCGCATCTGGCAGGGTCGACGGTACGGTGCAGGACCAGTTCTCGCTCTCTGAGCTCAACGGCATCATCCGCGTGGCTACCACCCAGGACGCCTGGGGCCGCTGGTGGCTCGAGACCGAGGAGTGGACCGGGCCGACGAACAACGTGTTCACGCTCGCAGCCACCGAGTGCATGATTCCCGAGGGCTGCGAGGACGAGACCTCGGAGCTTGTGGAGATTGGCCACGTCGGCGACATCGCCGCCGGAGAGCGCATCTGGAGCGCCCGCTTCGTGGGCGACCGCGCCTACCTCGTGACCTTCCGCAACATGGACCCGCTGTGGGTCATCGACCTCTCTGACCCAACCGACCCCGAGATCCTCGGCGAGCTCGAGATCCCCGGCGTCTCCACCTACATCCACCCGATCGACGCCGACACGCTCCTGACCATTGGCATCGGGCCAGGCCCGGACGGACTCGGGCTCGACTGGTCCGTGACCCAGATCTCGCTCTTCGACGTCAGCGACCCGACCAACCCGGTCCTCGCTGACGCCCTGCCGCTCTCGCCTGGCTACGAGGACGAGAACTGCGACGAGTGGAGCTGCGGCTGGTCGTGGTCCTACTCCGAGGCCACCTACGAGCACAAGGCGTTCACCTACTGGGCGCCCGAGCAACTGCTCGCTGTACCGCTCTCCACCTATCGATACACGTACGACCAAGTAGAGATCGACGGCCGCGTCTACACCTACTCGGGCTACGAGTTCGCCTCCACCCTGCAATTGATCGACGTCGACGCCGAGAACGGCACCCTCGGCATCCACGGCATGGTCAACCACTCCGACTTCTACAACGAGGACGGCCTCTCGGGCTGGTGGGGCGGCTCCACCAGCATCCGACGCTCCATCTTCATGGGCGACTACGTCTACGCCTTCTCCACCGCCGGCGCCTCGGTCCACAGGACCGACAACCTCGAGCTCATGGTCGAGCTCGAACTTCCCGGCTACGAGACTCCCGAGACCTACTACTACGAGGATGACGACGAGGAAGCCAAAGTCGATGACGGCGAGGAAGATCCCGGTGAGGAAGACCAGGACTCGGCAACCGTAGAAGGCTGATTAGGAGAATTCCAGAGCCCGCCCGACTGAGCCGGGTGAAGCGACCGCGTTTCCGCGCAGAGGCCCGCCCGCATCACGCGAATGGACGACCTCGCCGTCCACGATGGTGAACATCGGCCAGCCTATCAACGACATCCCGTCGAGAGCTGTCCAGCCGACCCGCGTCCAGGTGTCTGCGTCGCAGAAGGACCTGCGGGTCTCCATGTCGACGAGCACGAGATCGGCGTCCATGCCCTCCTCGAGCCGGCCCTTGCCCCTCATCCCGTACACGCGTGCGGGTCCCTCGCACATCCAGCGGGCCACATCAGCGACGCTGCACCTCCCGTCGGCCGCGTGAGTCAGCATCAGCGGCAACGAGCTCTCCACCCCGGGCATCCCGGCGTGGGCGTGGGGGAAGCCGAGGGCCTTGTTGTCGAGGGTGTGGGGTGCGTGATCGGTGGCGATGCAGTCGATGGTGCCGTCCTTGAGCCGGCGCCATAGCGTCTCACGGTCCCCCGCGTACCTGATTGGCGGGTTCATCACCAGGCGGGTGCCACGCTCGGCCACGTCGCTGTCGTCGAAAGTGAGGTGCTGGGGGCAGACCTCAGTGGTAATCAGGCTGCCCTTGTTGCTCGCCAGCCAGTCTGCCTCCAGTGCACTGGTCAGGTGAAGGACATGCAGCTTGTGCCCATGGTCATTGGCGAGCCCAGCGGCGCGCTGGGTCGCGATGAACGCGGTCTCGCTGTCCCGCCACTCGGCATGCGCGGCGACGTCGGTCCTGTCCTCGTAGTCCGGCTTGCGCGTGTTGAGCCTGTCCTCGTCCTCGGCGTGCACCGCGATGATGCCCGCCGTGCCAGCGAAGATGCCCTCCAGGTGCTGCTGCTCGTGGACCAGCAGGTCGCCCGTGCTGCTCCCCATGAAGACCTTTATTCCGCAGATGCCGGCGCTCGGCGAGGGCGCATCGGGGGACCCTACCGCTGCCTGTAGTTCGCTGACGTTGTTTGGCGTGGCCCCGATGAAGAACCCGTGATGAGTCACCGCGGTGCGCGCGGCCGAGTCTAGCTTGTCCCGCATCGCAGCCATGCTGGTCGCGATGGGGACATTGTTCGGCATGTCGAGGAAGGCAGTGACCCCCCCAGCAGCAGCGGCCCTGCTGCCGCTTTCGATATCCTCCTTCTCCGGCTGCCCGGGCTCGCGGAAATGCACTTGCGGGTCGATGGCGCCGGGTAGCAGGTGCAAGCCATCGCCATCGATGACCAACTCGCCGTCGCGGGGCTCGAGACCGCCTCCAGGAGCGATGCTGCCGATGAGCCCGTCGACCACCCGCATATCGCCGTCAACGGCACGCCCACCCACTATCATCACAGAATTGCGAATCAGCAGGTCCCCGGCCACGCTCTCACCTGAAAGGCTGCGGCGCGAGAAGTCCCATGACTGTTCGTATGCGCGCTCATGCCTTCCCTCCGTCTAAGGTGCTGTTCATATAACCAACCGTTTACGGCGGGTCCGAAGCGGGTTGGAGTAGCCAGGTTATCTCGTCGGGCTCATAACCCGGAGACCGGTGGTTCAAATCCACCATCCGCTACCACGAACGAATCTGAACTGAAAGTGAAAAATGCCGCACTCCTAGGAAGTACGCAGTGTGAAGCACTTTCAACCGCCCTAGGGGGTCCATCGTTTGTTCAAATACTATCGAAGCCCGATATCGGCCATACAGGTGAGAGAAGTGACCAAGAAGACTGCAAGTGAGAGTGTAAAGGAAGAGGAGGTAGTGATTGACGTGGATGAGCCGGAGAACACGATAGAGGATCTCCCAGGAGTGGGTCCCGCGACCGCGGAGAAACTGCGTGAGGCCGGATTCGAGGAGTTGCTCGCGATAGCGGTGATGAGCCCGGTGGAGCTGGCTGAGCAGGCCGAGTTGGGCGAGGCCGTCGCCGCCAAGATCATCGCGGGCGCCAAGAAGATAGCCAACATCGGCGGTTTCATCAGCGGCAAAGCCCTGCTGGATCGTCGCCGACGGGTGAAGAAACTGACTTCCGGCTCCTCCTCCCTGGACGAGTTGCTGGGGGGGGGATTCGAGACTCAGGCCATCGTCGAGGTGTACGGTGAGTTCGGCAGCGGAAAGACCCAGATTGCGCTCCAGCTCGCCGTCAACACGATCCTGCCTCTCGACCAGGGAGGCCTCGATGGCGAGGTGTTCTACATCGACACCGAGGACACGTTCAGGCCCGAGCGCATAGCGCAGATGGCCGAAGGGGTCGGCATCGACCCGCAGGACGCGCTTGACAGGATCCACGTTGCCCGCGCGTACAATTCAGCGCACCAGACCCTTCTCGTTGACGAGATCAAGAGGATGTCGAAGAACATAGACGTCAAGCTGGTCATCGTCGACTCGCTGACGAGTCACTTCCGGGCCGAGTACATCGGCCGCGGCATGCTCGCTCCGAGGCAGCAGAAACTCAACCGCCACATGAAGGAACTCAAGCAGCTGGCAGACGTCCAGAACGCTCTGATTCTGGTTACCAACCAGGTCATGTCGAAGCCCGATTCCATGTGGGGGGACCCCACTAGGGCGATTGGCGGCCACATCGTCGCACACGCCAGCACATTCCGCTTGTACCTCAGGAAGTCGAAGGGGGGCCGACGCATAGCCCGCCTTGTCGACAGCCCCAACCTGCCTGATGGCGAGGCGGTCTTCACCGTGACATCCGAGGGCCTAACGGACTGATTCCCGTAGGCTGCTCGGGTCCGAAAGGCCCGGAGCGCCCTTGAACCAGCGCATGAACAACGCAGTCGAGATGGCGTACAGCACCGCCATCACGAGGAATGGCGTGCGGAAGTCCCCGCTGTCCATCAGGACGGCCCCCAGATAGCCTCCGACAGCAACCATAGCGCTTCCGAACAGGTGCGAGATGCCGATGTAGGTCGCTCTCTCAGTGGGATGCAGTTGACCCATGCTGAAGGCTTCGAACGCCGGGCCTGACATATTGAACAGCGTGGTTCTCAGAACCCAAGCCAGACCAGCCAGCGAGACCACTGTCTCTGGCGTGGCGAGTTCCGGTGCGTACCCGATCAGAAGGATGAACGGGACTGCCGCGAACCTCGTCCACACGATCGTGGCCACCTCCCCCAGCCTCTCTACGACAAGAGGCACGGCGAAGGCACCGATGGCTAAGAAGAACGAGCCCGCTGCGAACACCATGCCGATTTGGTGCTCTTGCGCATGCAGGTCGTAGTGGAAGAAGATGTTCGCCAAACGGAGCACGAAGCCCCCTCCTAGGGAGAGCAGGGTGCCGATCACGACGAAGTGGTACACCGTCTTCGGGGTCCGTATCGCAGACAGCCAACCGCCGCGCTTCTCCTGCTCGACCTCGGCTCTGGCTCGGGCCACCTCCTCCGAGACGTACCTCCTGAGCATGATAGCCGGTATCAGCGAAAGGAACCACCAGGCGATTCCGATATGGACAGCCCAGCGATATGCCTCGATCAGAGTCATGCCCTCCGAGCTCATCAGGTACCTTGGAAGGAACCCTGCGATCAGGGCCCCGGCCATAGCAGCAAGGGTGGACAGTCCCTGCTCCACGCTGAACAAGTGTATCCTCTCCTCGGGCTCCGAGTTCTCGGCCATGAACGGCGACTCGGTCACGCGATGCAGAGCGCTGAAGCAGGCCGAGACGGCCGAGAAGGCAAGGATCATTGTCGCGTCAGTTGACATGATGAGGACCAAGGCGCAAACCGCCCCGCCGCCATCGCCGATGATGAATCCCCATTTGCGGTCAATGCGGTCTGCGAGACGGCCCGCGGGAACCGAAGCCAGAGCGCCGGCGATCCCGAGTACCGCTATCCTGATTCCGACGAACCTGACATCGAACCCCACTGCTAGCAGGTAGAGGTTGAACAGGACCTCCCACGCCCCGTGGATGAGGTCCATCCCGATGATGTGGAGCAGGTACAGCCTCGCATTGCGGCTGAACTGCCTCAGCCGTCCGAAGTAACTGACTTCAGCCACGCTCTCCAACCTCTCACCTCTGCGCCGCTAGGTCGTTGGTGGCAATATACTGCCGGTTCAGGCCTGGATCTCTGTCAGGGCCTCGTTCAACTCACCGATTAGGGAGCCTACGTGCTCCTCGCCGAAACCGAGGTTCAGGCCGGCTGCTCCGAACAATTCTGGCAGGGGCTTAGTGTTGCCTAGGCTCATCGCCCGAGCGTAGCGCGAGAGCGCGTCCGAGGCGTCCCTCCTGTGGTACTGCCACAGTTGCAGCGCCCCGAGTTGCGCTATTCCGTACTCCACATAGTAGAATGGCACCTGGAACAGGTGCAGCTGGCCCTGCCACGAAGTCTCCTTCAGGTCCTCGAAGCCGCTCCAGTCGGTCTTGGGCCCGAACCTCCGCCTCAGTTCCAGCCAGTGCTCCGCGCGCTCCTCGCGGGAGTGCTCCGGATTCGCGTACACCCAGTGCTGGAAGGCGTCGATAGTCGCCATCCACGGCATGAAACAGACGATCTTCTCCAAGTGGTCCGCCTTGGCCCTGCGAGCCTCCTCCTCGCTGTAGAACTCGCCCCACTCAGGATGGCTCATCAACTCCATCGACATCGAAGCGACCTCAGCGAACTCCAGTGGCGGGTTGCGCTCGTCGATGAGGTCCAACTCCGAGCTGTAGCACGAGTGGAAGGCGTGCCCCGCCTCGTGTACCATCGTCATCAGGTCGCCTTGGGTTCCTGCTGCGTTCATGAAGATGAACGGGATTCGGGTCTTCTCGAGATTAGCCTGGTACCCGCCCGGAGCCTTTCCCTTCCTGCTCTCGAGGTCCAGTGAGTCCCTCTCCTTCAGCATGTCGAACATCCCTCCGAGCTCGGGCGACATGCTGTGGAAGATGTTCGAGCAGCCGGAGATCAGCTCATCCACGGTATCGAAAGGCTGCAGGGGCGACCTGCCGTGGATATCGACCCCGCCGCCAGACTTCTCACCGACATCCCACGGGCGCAGGGCCTCGACGTCCAAGGCAGTGCGCCTCTCCCCGTGTATCTGGTGCATCAGAGGCACGCACACGCTCTCGATCGAGTCGTGGAACTGCAGACAGTCATCTAGAGAGTAGTCGTAGCGATGCTTGGCTTCGAAGATGTAGAAACGGTAGTCGTCGAATCCGGCATTGGTGGCGATCTGATGGCGGATTCGAATCAGTTCATCGTAAATCTCCGAGAGCCGCTCTGCATCTTGCTCCATCCTGGCTGTGATTGCCCGCCAAGCCGACTCGCGGACGCTGCGGTCGGTGTCCTCGAGGTAGATCGCCATCTGTGGCAGGGTCTTCTCCTCGCCGTCGTATTCGACCATCATTGCCCCGGTGATGGTACTATGCTCGGTCTCGAGTTTGGCCTCCTCGACCTGAAGCGGGATGTTCTCCTCCCTGAAGATTCCAATGTCGGTGCGGATGCACTTGATCATCAGGTCGTAGCGGGAGGGTAACTCCTCGACAGCGGGATGCCCTGCCATCCTCCTGTTGAGCGCGTCAGCGAACTCGGACAGCTTCGGCTGGACGTTCTCGACGAAGTCGAGGTAGGACTGCAGTTTGCTGGAATTCTCGGTGTCGCAGGTCATCGCGATGCTGAGCAGGGTGCCTGCTTCCGAGACGTGCTCAGCGAGCGTCGAACTGTCCTTTATCAGCCTCTCGAGGCATCCTGAGCAGGTCAGCTCCCTAGTCAGCAGGTCGTTGGCGTAGGGCTCGATGTTCTCCCATTTTGACGCATCGAAGTCCTCGGTTACGAAACTCGAGGTCAATCTCTCACCTCATCGGCGTACCGGCTTTGGGCCATCGGGAAGAGGGCCTTCCTCGCGACTCCACCTGAGGCACTTCCACTGCTCAGCAGCATCCTTCACTTGCTCCCTGATCTGTTCGAGTTCAGGGTGGTCGGGATTGTTACTCTGTATCCAGCACGCCGTGCAGTATCTCTTGCTCTCGAAGTCGATGAAGTTACCCGCTGTGCAGTCGACCTTGCAGGTCACGCAGTGCCGGAAACCGTAGAATTTCCCCATCGTATCGCCGCACCGCCCTCAGGGTGCTCACCTATGAGTTTGACCCCGAAGGGGTCAATGCACCATCACATGTCTGCGAGTGCGGTGTGGAGCAGGTAAGCGTCCTCTTGTTTGGTTACCTGTATCGAATCTCCAGGCTCGATAGCACCCAGCCTGAGCAGACCCTCCTCTGAGGGTACCGGCCTTCGGGCCAGAAGCGTACCCCCGAGGTGCTCGATCAGTCTCGTAGCCCCCAAGTCGTTGTTGAGATACGTCGAGCGGGGGATCTTGATTTCGCCGAACCCCTCACCCTCCCCGAACTCAGGCAGGTAGACGATCCAAGCGAATTCGTCACCGCTGTTAATCCCGGCGCGTTCGAAGGCGGTGCTCAGTTGGTGCGTGCCGGAGATCAGTCTGAGGAACTCGGCATCGCAGGTCCTAGCGACCATCCTGCCCTCCTTCTCACGGCGCCTCAGCGCCGACCAGGCAGTCCAGAGCCGAATCTCGCTGCAGGCGGCCTCGTAGGCCAGCAGCAGCCATCGCTCGCTCGGTCTCCACTCGTTGAACAACGCGACGACATCAGCCGGTTCGCCAATCGGCTCGGGCATGCTGACGCCCCATGCGGGGAACCAAGGCACCAAGTGAGCATCCGCCATGGCACGCGATAGCCTCCGGTTGAAGAAGGGTCTCTAGCGGGAGCGGCGTCTGATGGACCGCCCGGCCCCCGCGACCAGGTTCTCAACCAGCTGAGGGCTCCATCCCCGCAGGTCGGACAGCCTCTCGCGGTCCCTCTCGGTTAGCGCAGCGACGTCCGCGGCGTTCGAGACTCCCAGCAGGTCGGCCATCTGCCTTGCTCTGGCTCGGCCGACCCCCCGCAGGGCGACGAGGCCCAGCAGGTCGGCCCTGCAGCCGTATCGCACCCTCCTGTGCATCTCGTCGACCGCTTCGACGAGAGTGCGGTGTGCACCCTTGTCGAGAGAGGCCAGTTCCTTGTCCTCCGCGAGGATACGCCGAGTGGCGTACAGCAGCCACTCGGCCTGTTCGACCCGCCCGTGCAGGTCCCCCGGCTGGACGTTCCACTCCTGCTCAATGTGATCTACGCGCGACTCGTCGCTCCACGACTGCAGGACGAGCACACCCTTCATCCGCCGCTCCTCGTCCAAGTCGATGGGCTCGGCTAGGAACTCGCGCTCGTGCCCGTGCAAAGCGGCCTGGATGGCGTCGTAGTCGTCCTTGCGAGGCCAGAGCGGCATGAAGTCGGGCGTGCAGGAGACCAGATGCAAGAGGCTGAGTGGCGAGACCTGCCCGTGCTTGTCCTCTCCCGTCAGGATGGCCATGGCCCGCCCCAAGCCGTCACGGATGATGCGCCCTGATATCGGATTGAGGTAGAGTTGAGCGACCCTCTCTCCGAGAGCGGTCGCCTTGTAAGTCATCGAAGGCGATTCGGGCGGGTCAGGCTCGTACGAATCATGTATGCTGGCTTTGCGGAAGCCGAAGATCGGCGGGCCCCTGCGAGGCTTCTCGCCGTATCTCCTGATTGGTCCAGAAGCGACGTCGAGGCCGGTGACTTCGGAGGCCGAGCCGACCCACGAGGGCACCTCGTCCTCCCATTCCTCCGGCTCCTGGACTGGCTCCTCCTCCAGCATCCTCGCCTTGACCTCGTCAGACTCGCCTAGCCTGTCGACCATCCCATTGGCAGCGAGCCAGCTGACGACATCGTCGATCCTCGCGGCCAGCGACTCAGAGTCGATTTGGGTGGCGAGGAATGTCTTCGAGAAGAAACGTCCCAAGGCGTCTCGGTCATCGGTGCCACCGGTCGCAACCATGGAGAGCACGTGAGTCAGTAGCGCTGGGTCCTCTTCGGCGCGCAGAGCTGTTGGATTGGCCAGTTTCGAAGTCACCTCCTCGGGAGCCCCGAGGAGGTAGAGGTCGACGAGGTCGGCCTCCTCCTCGCGACTCTTGGCGAGCAGCCAGGCATCTCCGACATCGTCGTACTTCGGCCTGCCAGCCCTGCCCATCATCTGCCTGACCTCCATCACCGGCAGTGGCATGGTCCTGCCCGCCACCGTGCTCCAGCGCCTCAGGTCTCTTACCACGACGCGCCGGGCAGGGAGGTTGACGCCCTGCGCGAGGGTCGGAGTCGCGACAACGCAGAGGAGCCAGCCTTCGCGAAACGCCTCCTCGATCAGACAGCGCTGCCCGCTCGTGAGCCCGGCATGGTGGAAGGCAACACCTCCTCTGACGGAGGTGACCAGGGCCTTGACCATCGCAGAGTCGTCATTCCGCCTAGCCAGTCTGTCGGCAATCCGATCCCAATGCTCCGTCAAGCCGGGATTGAACGCGTCACTGCCTTCGACCAGTCTCCTGCGAGTGTGCCTGGCGAGTTCGCGCGCCTCCTTCTGGGCGGAGGCTCGCGACGAGACGAAGACGAGGAGCTGACCCCCGTCTCGCACCGTGTCTTCGAGGACGGCCTGCAGGGGATGAGTCGACTTGCCTTCTATCGAACGCGGCTCAGGCAACTCCTCGTCACCCCTGCCGTCGACCCGGTGGACGCTCACATCCAGGCCGGTGAGCGTGCCGTAGCGGAGCGTGACCGGGCGCCAGTCGGAGACGATCAACTCGGCATCCAGCCATTCGGCCATCTCCTCGGAGTTGCCGACAGTGGCTGAGAGGGCGATGATCTGAGCCTCCGGTCGCTGGTGCCTGATGCGGGAGAGCAGGATCTCGAGGGTCGGACCCCTGCCCGGGTCGTGCAGGAGGTGGAACTCGTCGCTGACCACTATCCCGACCTTGTCCATCAGCTCCGAGCGGGTCCGGAGCAGCGAGTCCAGCTTCTCGCTGGTGCAGACGAGAATGTCCGAATCCTCGATCAGCCCGGTCTCACCATCTCTGTCGCCAATCGCTAGGCCAACTCGCAGTCCAACGCTTCCTGCGATTGCCCTGAGTTCCTTGACCTTCTCTGTGGCGAGCGCCTTCAACGGTACTATGTACAGCGCCCGCGCTCCCTCCAAGTCGGTAGTGAGTCGGTGCACAATGGTCAGGTGCGCGACCAGCGACTTGCCGCTGGCAGTGGGGATCGTCAGCATCACGTTGCGTCCAGAGAGGGCGGGGGGCAAGGCCTCGGCCTGAGGCGGAAAGAGCTCCTCGATGCCCCACTGGTCACGCAGCATTTCCACGATCCTGTCGTCGAGATTCAAGTCCTCGAGCCTGCGCGAGGGCTGGTCTGATGACTGCGCCACGTACGGTCTTCGATTCGGCCGTTCTAAAGGATGCCGAGGAGTTAGCGCTAATTCCAACGGTGAAAGGCCGGATGCCCCTCCTTTACCGCCACGAAGAGTCCCTCTCCGGTGGCGCACAGGTCGCCATTTGCAGTGAGTGCCAATCGCACCTTGGCCCTGTCATCCCCTATCTCCTCGACCTCGGAGCTGACGTGCAGTATGACGCCATAGGGAGTAGGCCTTCTCAGCCGGATGCTGTAGGAGGCCGTGACAGTGCATGGCGCCTCTGAGTCGCCTGCCTGATCCATCAGTGCAATCGCTGCCGTCCAGTTACCGTGGCAGTCTAGCAGAGTGCCGATTATGCCACCGTTGACCATGCCCGGGAACGCCTGATGCTCCTCGCAGGGGGCGAATTCCATCTGCAAGCCTCCCTCGGAGCGGAAAGAGCGGATTCTGAGCCCCTTCTCGTTAGCGGGACCGCAACCGAAGCAGATACTGTTCGGTGCGTGCTCCTCCTGCACCGATGGGCCGCGCTCCCCTGCCATGACTCCGGGGAGGGCCACTGGGAAATGAAAATTCCTAGAGTTCTGAGAACGCATGCTCTTAATCGAAGGACCTGCTCCGTGGGTTGTTGCCAGCCAAGCGTTCAGATGTAGATGACAAGGAGTCCGCCAAGCCCGCCGAGGCCGCGGCGCCGAGGGCCAAGCGCAGGCGCTCGCAGCCCCTGAAGGTCGCCAATCAGATTCCCCAGAGCCGCAGGAAGGAGATCGAGAAGGCCCTCGAGGACAGCTCCGGGACACCGAAGAGGTGGTCCAGGAAGGACGGCCCGAAGTATCACAGGTTCCTCAGGAAGAGAATCAACCCCGGCACCGTCCGGCAGATCGAGTTCGACTTGCTGGAAGTCGACATCGGGGAGTCATGGCCCATTCCTATCACCGTGGTCCACGGTGCCAGGCCCGGGCCAGTGGTCACCATCCTAGGGGCTCTTCACGGCAACGAGCTCGTCGGGCCGCTGGCCCTGACTTACCTCTGCGGCCCCAACATCCTCGGCGAGGACAAGGCGATCGACCCTGCAGCCATGGCCGGCACGTTGCGGATCGTCCCTGTGGTGAATCTCCCGGGCTATCGGCGTCAGAGCAGGTACATGGCCGACGGCAGGGATCTGAATCGCAGTTTCCCCGGCAAGCCCGACAGCAACACAACCTCCAGGGTGGCTCACCGCCTGTGGAACAAGGTCATCTCAGGCAGCGACCACGTGATCGACCTGCACACCGCCGCCGTGGGTCGCACCAACATGCCGCAAATACGCGCTAACCTCGCCCACCGTGCCAGCAATAGAATCGCTAGGGCCTTCGGCATCGAGGCGATACTCGACAACGAAGGCCCGAAGGGCTCTCTACGTAGAATGGCCAACGACTCCGGTATCGGCGCCATCACCTACGAGGGCGGTGGCCCGAACGAGGCCGACCCCGAGTCCGTGCAAGTGGCGATTTACGGCGTGTTGAACGTGCTTCGCAGCCTCAAGGTGCTACCAGGATACCCCAGCCGTCCCAGATTCAGGATTCTGGCCTCAGGCTCGGTCTGGATCCGCTCCGACCAAGGCGGCCTGCTGGACGTGCTGACCCCGGCTGGCAGCTTCGTCGAGAAGGGCGAGACGGTGGCTACCGTGACCGATCCGGAGAGGCCGGGCGATGGTTACGACGTCCTCGCTCCGACAAGGGGACTCTTGATCTCCACGGCCACCCATCCTTTCGTCAACGCTGGTACCCCGATAGGACACCTCCTGCCGGTGACTCGCGGTGTTAAGACGCTGAGGAAGAGACTCGATCCCGAGGGCTGTCTCGTCACCAGTGGCTCCGACGGCGACCCGCCGTGGCGCGAAGACGAGGATGTCGAGGACATCTCAGTCTTGGGAGAGTGGTCCGGCGGCTCGCCAGACGCCGAGTGGGGGCGTAACGATGATGACATCGCGGACGACGAAGCGGGCGAGGCTGACCCCAGATGGTCCTAATCAGTCCAAGTCCGGCGCTCTCGGTATGCCGTCTTCGCTCTCCTCGACCGGGCGAGCAGGCAATGGAGGGAGCTCGACGGGGGTGTTCTGTTGCCCTATCAGCGAGCCTAGGTCCGGCGCTGATGGCAGCTCGTACTGCCCGAGCTCGGGCGAGAGGGCGAACTTCTCGGACTTCAGGTCGTATGCCTGGTAGGCGTCCTTGAGTTTGCGGTTGTGCGAGAACCTCATTCCAGCGTAAACACCACCGACTAGGACGGTCAGCAGCAGCACGAGGGTGACAACGATGCCAATGGGGCTGACGATGAAAGAGAACAGTCTCTCGAGCAGGGTCGGTGGAGGGATCCAGACCTCCATGTCGAGGTCCCAGACGAATACGGTGGTGATCCCGGAGTCCACCATGGTCGCAGTGACCTGCTGGGGACCGCTCCCTTGGTCGCACAGGTAGATCGTCAGGGTGCCGTTGCGCACCTCGCAGTCAATCGGCCGTATGACCACCGTCTTGCCGTCAGAACTCACATTGTCGGTCAGGGTGAAGTCCCCGAACTGCCAGGAGATACTTGCCTCGACCTGAGGTGGGATGGCGCTCATCGTCAGCACTAGAGTGTCATTGACGGCGTCCCAGGCGTAAACGCGCTTGAAGTCCGGCTCGGTAGTCACCAGAGTGCGTCGGTCCAGTCCGTCATCCACTGCATCGTTGCAGTCGTCGTCCCAGCCGTTCCACGCCTCGATGCCGTCGGGGTTGATCGTGTCCACCAGGTCCTCGCAGTCCTCGAAGTCGTAGAACCCGTCTTCATCCCTGTCGAAGTTGAATTTCACCGGGTCGGAGCCGGTCACCTTGACCTCGTAACCGTCAGACAGACCGTCGCCGTCACTGTCGGCGAGCCCTGGGTTGCTGGTGACGTTGTGGTACTCCTCATAGTCTGTCAGACCGTCACCGTCGCTGTCGAGCTCAAAGAAGTCCTCGTCGACGACCCCGTCGCAGTCGTTGTCCTTGGCGTCGAGCACCTCCGGCTTGGACGGAGAGCGGTCGGAGTCGTTGTCGTCGCAGTCTTGGAACCAGTACCAGCCGTCGCTGTCCGCGTCTGGGTCGTAGACCAGCGGATCGGCTCCCAGCGAGGCGTATTCGTTGTACTCCAAACCGTCAGGAAGGCCGTCACCGTCGCTGTCGCCGTCGAGCGGGTCGGTGGTGATGTTGTGGAACTCGTCGTAGTCGTAGAGTCCGTCGTTGTCCGTGTCCAGTGTCCAGTAGTCCTCGTCGATCAGGAAGTCGCAGTCATTGTCTAAGCCGTCGAGTAACTCGGGATGTCCCGGCGAGCGCTCTCCGTCTTCGTCGTCGCAGTCTTGGAACCAGTACCAGCTGTCATTGTCGTCATCCGGGTCGTAAACCAGCGGGTCCGCCCCCATAGAGGCGAAAATGTTGACCTCCTCGCCGTCATAAAGACCGTCGTCGTCGGTGTCTTCGTCCATGTAGTCGGTTCCGTGGACGTGGTACTCGTCCCAGTCCATAAGGCCGTCATTGTCCCTGTCGGTGAAGTTGTAACCCTCGTCGATATAGTCGTCGCAGTCGTCGTCGATCCCGTTCAGCAGTTCGGGTTTGCCCGGGTTGACGTCGGGATTAGTGTCGTTGCAGTCGTTGAAGTGGTAGAACAGGTCCGAGTCCGCGTCCGGGTCGTAGACCAGCGGGTCGCTCAGCCAGTAGTTCACCTCGGCACCGTCGCTGAGACCGTCGTCGTCGGTGTCCGAATCGAGCGGGTCCGTGCCGGTGCTGAACACCTCGGCTGCGTCGGTAAGCCCGTCGAGGTCAGTGTCGGTGAGCAGCGGGTTGGTTCCGTAGACCATGACCTCGTCGTAGTCGTTCAGACCGTCACCGTCGGTGTCTGGGTTGTAGGGATCGGTTCCGTAGACCAGCGTCTCGTTCTCGTCGGACAGCCCGTCGTCATCGTGGTCGTAGTCCACGTCGACACCGTGCAGGATGAGCTCCCACGAGTTCAGGGTGCCGTTAGTGCCCGAATCGGTGTCCCGGACCTTCAGCGTCCAGGTCCCGAGCGATGACTCGTCCCAGTGCCTGACGGTGCTGAACATCCAGTCGGAGTAGTGGTTGCCGTTGTCGTTGCGCGACTCGGCCAGCCACGACTCCGTTCCCGAGGGCGAGACCAGCACGATGTCGAGATCGCCCCGGGCAGTGTGTGAGATGTCGACGGCCACGTCGACGCTCTCGAGTGAGTACTCCTGGGTCACGACGGTCGTCACCTCGGTCCAGCCGGTCGAATCGTCCGGGATGTCGATGGACGGCGTGTACGGGCCGTAGGTGGCGTTGAGCTCCTCTCCCACGTTCTGCCAGTTCTCTGCGACGGATACCGCTGCGCCGCCATCGACCACTCCGAAGCCGTACTTGTGGGAGACGTCGTGCCCGCCCCCATTGAGCTCCCATGACGAGTCGCTAGCATCGTTCATGCGCGCGCTGTTGACGAGGACGTGCTGTACGTCCCTCCAAGTCAGGTTCCCGTTGGCGTCGAGGATTAGCGCAATGATGCCGGCGGCTAGGGGCGTGGCGCTCGAAGTGCCGCCGAAGTCATGCGTCACGTTGCCGTTGCTGTAGCCGCCCGAGCCCGTGATGTCAGTGGTGGTAATCCCCTCGCCGTCTCCGTTCGAGTAAGCGGCGACCAGGATGTTGGCACCGGGCTCGGCGTAGTAAGATTGCTCGCCGTTGTGGTTGATCGCTGTCACGGCGATGGTGTAGCGGCTGTTGGCGTAGCCGTCGTAGTTCGAGTTGTCATTGGAGCCCAGCCCGTTGCCGGCGGCCCAGGTGATCACGTTGCCTAGGCCCTCACGCCCCTGGTAGGCGTCGTACTCGAAGGCCGCGAGCGTCAGCGGCCCGGGGGCCTCGAGGGTCTGACCGTCGTCGACCGGTCCCCATGAGTTGGTGTAGATGTCGATGTCGTCGTTCTCGTAGCTAAGCGCATCCGCCTCGAGCGAGTCCCCGGCCCAGCAGGCGATGAGCGTCGAGCCCGCGATGGTGGCGTCGAAGGCGATGCCGGTGACGTCGAGGGAGTTGTTGCCAACCGCAGCGGCGACGCCGGCGACAGCTGTCCCGTGACCGTTCCAGCTGGAGGGGCTCGGGTCTTCGTCATCGTTGCACCAGTCGTACGACAGTAGGGGGGAGTAGTTCGGGCTGAGGTCTGCATGAGCGTGGTCAAGCCCGTCGTCGACCACGCTGATGACCACGCCCGTGCCCGTGTAGGTGTCCCAGGCACCGGTCACATTGGCGTCCTCGCCGGAGACGCCGTTGGTCTGGCCGGTGTTCTCGAGGTGCCACTGGTCGTCGAAGTCGGTGTCGTTGGGGATGGTCCTCGGATTCTGCTTCTTCAGCACGAGTGGCGAGAACGACTCAATCTCTCCTGCCTCCAGCGATTTCTGTAACTGCGGGAGCGCCTTCAGTGGCTCCTCGAAGTGCCAGATGTATGCACCACGCAGGATGGGGGCGGGCTCACTGAGCTCAGGTGCCGCCTTGGTCCACAAGTGCCTGTGGATTGGCACTCGAGTGACTACGAGCCACTCATTGGTTTCAGACAACTGCTCCTCGGTGTACTGGTTTAGATCCTCCACACGGTTGAAGCCCAATTGGACCGACCTCGAGTAGGTCGGCATGATCTCGTCGCCTTCGATCTCGAGATCGACCGGAGCACCCGGAGATCCCGACGCAACTCCCCCCAAGGGAGCGATTAGTAGGACGAGGAGGACGGCAAGTGCCGTACGCATGGTCGACCCCGACTGCATTCACCATTTAGCCATTCGTCTGAAGCGTGAAGCCGCTGCTTCACGAGGCATGAAACTCTGAGATGGCAGCGCGGACCTCTCCGTCGGTCATCAGCCTGCGTTGGCCCTTGGCGACCTCGAGCATGTGCGATATCAGGTCGTCCGTCACTTCGTAGCCGTTCTGTTGCAGCCACCAGATGATGTTCGAGCGCCCGCTCATGTGCCCGATGCGGATCACCTGCTGGAGTCCGTAGTCGGCCGCCGGGACCCCGGAGTAAACACGGTCTGCTAGCCAGTGGTCACCCTTCTTCATCGCCTTAATCACCGCCGATGCGTGGACTCCGGTGCCGGTCTCGAAGGCATCCTCGCCGAACACCGGGTAGTTCCTCGGCAGGGCTACCTCGATGTACTCGTGCGCCTTGCGCATGTACTCGTTGAGGGCCGTCAGGTCGTTGCTGATGACGCCCATCAGGCTCAGGTTGACCAGAGTCTGGTCAAGAGGTGCGTTCCCAGCCCTCTCGCCGACACCCAGGGCAGTACCGTGGATGACATCAGCGCCGGCCTCGTAAGCTGCTAGGTTGTTGGCGACTCCGAGGCCACGGTCCTGGTGCCCGTGCCAGTTGACCTCGATGTCACGGCGCTTCACACCCGCATCGGGTATGACTTCGTCCTGTATGAAAGCGAGCAGCTTGCGCACGCCGTTAGGGGTGACGTGCCCACATGTGTCACACACGCATATGCGGTCAGCGCCGAGCTCCATCGCTCTGGTGTAGACCGCCTTGATCTCCTCGGGCTTGCTGCGAGTGGTGTCCTCGGTGACGAACATCACCGGAATGTCGTTGTCGACTGCGAAAGAGACCGCCTTCTCCGCGGTCGAGAGGATCTTATCCATCGTCCAGCCCTCCGCATACTGGCGGATCGGGCTGGTTCCGAGGAAGGCGCTGGCCTGTATTCGCCGCTCGTGCTTGGCTTGGAGCTCGACGAGCGGCTCGATGTCACTGACTACAGTGCGCACGGCGCAGCCCGGGCGTAGCGCGTATCCGTTCTCGCCCATGTGCGAGAGCATGGCGTCGATGTGGTCGATGTGAAACGGGCCGGCGCCGGGCAGTCCAAGGTCCACCTTCTGAATGCCCAGAGTCTCCATGAAGTCGACGAGCTCGATCTTCTGCTCTATCGTCGGATTGCGCGCACTGGGGCTCTGCAGACCGTCGCGCAGGGTCTCGTCGTCGAACCACAGTTCGTGCGGGTGCCTCGACGCGTCACGTTCGATTTCGTAGTCTATCTTGTTCCAATCGTAAATCAGGTCCTGCTCATCCATTGCCTCATCTCGCTTTACGACGCAACGCCCATGGCACGCTAGGTGTTTGAAACCATCGGGGAACTCAAGCCCTCGCCCGAGTCTCGCTGCGAAGGATGGCCACCAGTACCAGGACTGCGCCCACCAACGCCCCTCCTAGACCGAAACTCGCGGTGACGAGCACCACGAACATCATCGCGAGGTACAGAATCGAGACGAAGAACGAGCGAGCAGCGCTCGGAATCCTCCCACTGGGGTCGGGGTGCTCGTCTAGGTCTATCCTCCAGACGGTGGAGGCGTACCATATGCTGAGTCCGACCACGGTCCATCCGAGGACGTGGTAGATGACGTCCCCCTCATCCAAGCCGCCGTAGCTCATTGGGGCAGCGACAGACAGGGCTATCAGAAGGAGAGTGTAGACCTTCATCTCTCGCAACGTCCTCTTACCCCCCTTCACGTTGGGCATCATTGGAATCCCTGCTTCTTCGTACTCCCCGGAGCGATACAGGGCGAGGGCCCAGAAGTGCGGAGGGGTCCACAGGAAGATCAGCAGGAACATGAACCACGGCATCAGGCTGCCGAGGTCAAAGACGGAATCGATCAGCGAATCCAGTGAGTTAGTCGCAAGCGACAGGTCGCCCTCCGCGGCGGCCCAGCCGATGACGGGCGGTGTCGAGCCGGCTATGCCGCCGATGACGATGTTCTGCGGTGTCGTCCGCTTGAGCCAGATGCTGTAGACGAAGACGTAGAACAGGATGCTGAAGGCCGACCAGAAGGCGGCAACTTGGTTAGCAAGAAGAACGAACCACGCTATCCCAAGCATCGACAGGGCGACTCCGAACCCCAGCGCCGCGTTAGGAGAGACCGCCCCCGTGGGGACCGGCCTATCGGCGGTTCGCGACATCTTCGGATCGATGTCCCGGTCGTACCACATGTTGACCGCGTTGGCGCCTCCGGCGCTCAGGTAGCCCCCGACGAAGACGATCAGCATCGTCTCAGCAGAAGCCATACTTAGAGAACCCGAATCGAGCATGTCGTGGACCAATACGGCACAGAGTGCAGTGATCTGAAGCAGCACCACTACACGTGGCTTGGTCAGCTCGAAGTACGGACCCAGACCACCCATCACAATCTCCTCTCTTGGAGGGCTGCGACTGTCGAGCCTAGCCAGGCTGTGGCAAGCACGAGAAACACCAGTGAGGCCAGCACCAGGTGAACCAGCGAGAGGTACTCGAGATAGCCGTCTACCATGTCCCATGACAGGATGTAGGAGGCCCCGATAACTATGTTGACCAGATACAGCCCGGTGGACCCCCAGATCCACTTGCATAATGTACTGCCGCACTGCCCGCCTTCTCCCTCCCTCCAGATCAGGTAAGACGCTACCAGCAGAGCGACCCCGACGGCCAGGACCAGCCACCGGTGAATCACCTGCGACTGCAGGACCCAGTCATCGATGGACGGCAGGAGCTCCCCGTTGCACAGAGGCCAGGAGTCATACAGGCCGTTCACCCCGCAGCCGGTGTTCGCACCGGCGGTGGTCGAGACGAAGGCCCCGGAGAACAGCGTGAACAGCGTGGCCGCAGAGAGCCAAGCCAGCCGACTCCTCCATTTGAGTGCCAGCACTGGGTCGAAGGTAGCCCATTCGGGCTGCTCGAATCTGTCCCTGACAGCCGCGAGCCAAAGCCATATCAGGCTGAGCATGAAAGCGAGGGCCGAGCCCAGATGCAACGCCACGCTCCAGTGCTCGTTGTCCATCCTCACAGTCAACCAGCCCACTGCGCCCTGCCAGACGATCAGAGCCACCACGACGCTTGAGGCGAGCTTGGCTTCCGAGCCGAGTTCCTCGTCGCGCCTGACCAGGAGCCAGTTGAGCAGTACCAGTGGGCCCAGCACGACCCCTGCCAGCAGCCTGTGCGCCCACTCGGTGAATAATTGGAAGGTCGTGTACCTGTGATCGGCGCCTCGCGAGTCGACTTCGTCCGGATGGGCCTCGTACCAAACCGCCTGCTCGGCTTCCGAGACATCGAAGCCCCAGGTTCCGAAGCACGTCGGCCAGTCCGGGCAGGACTCGCCTGCGTCGTATATTCGGACGACTCCACCCAGCGCGATGACTAGGAAGGTGATCACTATCAGGGCACCCGTCAAGTGCTTGACTTGCATCCCGTCGAGCAGGCAGAATCACTCCTGAGACGGCCCCGGCGACTCGATAAATAGACTTGCCCGAACCGATTCGGGGCTTCAAACGCCGCCGGTGTGCGGGTCGACGTCGATGGGTATTCTGTCCTCCTCGTACTCGAGCATCGCTATCTTGTTCGGATCGAGGACGACCCTCCACTTGGCCTCCTCGACGCCATAGAGTTGGATCAATTCGTCGCTGAAGTGCTCGCGCAGTTCGTCCTCAGAGACGAACAGCGGCGCACCCATGCTGATTTGCAGGGCTCTGGCGCCGATGATTCGCGCCTTCTCGAAGCGCGTGTGGGGTCTTGCGGGCTTGACCATCGGCCGGGCGACCGGAGACTCCCAAATAAGGGCTATGACCGCGAATCGCCCCCAGAGGGGGCGTGTTTCCGACTCAATCTCTCTCTACCAGCATAGCCACGGCATTGCCCCCGCCGAGGCATATCGTCACTATTCCACGGTGCCCCCCGATTCTCTCGAGCGCGTTGACCAGGGTCATCAGGCAACGCGTCCCGGTGGCTCCGAGCGGATGCCCTATCGCAACTGCCCCTCCGTGGGGGTTGAATCGGTCCTCGGACACGCCTAGTACCATCTGGATGGCGCACGATGCGGCGGCGAAGGCCTCGTTGTGCTCGAGGATGTCGATGTCGTCCATGCTCATGCCGTTCCTCTTGAGGAGGTTGCGCACCGTCGGGATGGGAGCCGACATGACCCTGTGCGACTCGACGCCAGAGGTGGCGTAGTCGATTATCCGGGCGAGCACGGGCAGGCCGTGCTCCTCGGCTGCCTCCTCGGACGCGACCAGCACCGCCGAGGCGCCGTCCGAGACTTGGCTGGAATTGCCAGCAGTGATCTGCCCACCGTCACTGAATACTGTACGCAGGCCGGAGAGTGAGTCCATGCTAGAGTCCGGGCGAATCCCCTCGTCTCGCTCGAGTCCGCCGACGGGAAACGACTCCTTGTCGAGCCAGCCCTCGTCCCAGGCCTTGTTGGCGAGGGCGTGGGAGCGGATTGCGAAAGCGTCTGACTGCTCGCGGCTGATGCTGTGCTCGCCCGCGATGGTCTCCCCTGCGTTCCCCATCGCCTCGCCGGTGTAAGCGTCCTTGAGGCCGTCGTGGACTAGGACGGACTCCAGCGCCGCGTAGGATACCTCCTCACCGCGCCGCGCCCGCCTGACGAAGTGAGGTGCGTTGCTCATAGATTCCATGCCGCCGGCGATTACCATGCGCGAGACGCCGGCGCGAATCTCGGTCGCGGCGATCATGGCAGCCTTGAGGCTAGAGCCGCAGACCTTGTTGACGCTGGTGCATGGAGTCGTAACGGGCAGGCCGGCGTTCATCGCGGCCTGTCGGGCCGGCGCCTGACCGGACCCTGTCTGCAAGACGTGACCCATGTAGACCTGGTCGATGACGCCGCTGGCCGGGTCGATCCCAGCGCGCTCGAGGAGTTCCTTCACAGCCATCGCGCCGAGCTCGGTCGCGCTGTATCCGGAAAGCGCCCCGCGGTGCTTGCCAAAGGGGGTTCGCGCGTAGGCGCATATGACCGCTTGCGGCATGACCTGCTCGAGAGGCGAGGCGCCCTTCAAAGGTCCGATTGAAGCGTCGCTTCGCAATCACGAATCGGCGCTGTAGCCGTAGAACTCAGCGTTCTGCAGCGGCGGGCGCTCCTGCGGCTTGATCAGGATGGTCCGAACCGCCCAGAGGTCCTTGAAAATGCGATACCTCGAAGTCGAATCGAGATAGTCGACCCCGTTCGTTCCGCCTGTTCCGATGCGCCTGCCCATGATCCTCTCGACCATGCGGGCGTGAGCGTGCCTCCACTTGACCATCGACTCCTCCAATTCGACAATCGCGTCAATCAGCTTGCGCGGCCATGTCAGCAGCGGCAACTCGCGATAGGACTCGATGAACAGCAGCCCAGCTCTAGCTCGGCTGACCTCGCCGCTCGGCATCAGGAACGACACGGCTCCATCGTGGGCCGCAGCCATCCTCGCCGCCATCTTCCCCGGATCGCCAGCACCCCATCCGGATGCCCTCTCGGATGCTGCCTCGCTCAGGGCTCTGTGAGACTCCAGATGAGACTCCACGTAGGCCCGAACGACCTCGCCATCGCCACCGCTGCCGTATGCGGAGCCCATGATGGGGGTGCGCTCGACCCAGTTCATCAGAGACTCGTAGAGAGAGGGTCGCGACATCGCCTCCTCGAGGCGGGCTAGCCTAGCAGTCGCCCGCTCGTCCCCCTCGGCCATGCGCCTGAAGCTCGAGATTGGGTCCATCCCGCCGATCCGGTCTTCGTTCTCGAGGCCGAGCAGTATCTCGAACTCGCGCATCTGGAAGGACTCGAAGCCCGAGGCCGTGCCGAGCCCGTCCCTGAAGGTGAGGAAGCCCTGCGGCGTGAGGGTCTCGAGAACCGTCCACTGACTGGCCATGAGGCGAAAGATCTCGGTTGTTCGACCGAGGTGGTCGACGGCTCGGGGTATCTCGTCCTCAGGCACCGGGACCCGACCTAGTATGTCGCGAGCCTCGGACAACTCGCGAATCACCTGCTTGAACCACAATTCGAAAGTCTGGTGGACGATGATGAAGTGCATCTCGTCCGAATTGATGCCCCGCTCCTCGCCCTGCAGCCCCAGCAGCTCGTGCAACTGCAGGTAATCCGAATAGGTCCAGTTACCGATGCCACCGCTCCCCATGCGCCCCCCTGATGGACCACGCTTGAAGCATTGTCGCCAAACGCGAACCCCCTAAATGCCCGCACCGATGCGAAATACCATGTCTGGGAGGTGCGGAGGACCTAGGTTGCCTTCTGGCGACAGATCTCTCCCAGCCCCCGTCCTGATGGTCGACGAGGGCTTGGAGTTGCGTCAGGCAATGCCGGATGACGCAGAGGAGATGTTCGTCGAGATCGAGGGCAACAGAGAGTACCTGCGGGAGTGGCTGCCTTGGCTCGATGACATCACTAGCCCCGAAAACGAGATGACGTTCCTGAGAGGGACTCTGAGGGAGTACGAGAAAGGGGACGGGGCCAGTTACGGAATCAGGCTCGTTGGCCGTTACATCGGAGGGATGGGGCTGAATTGGATCGACCGCGGCAACCGAGCATGCGGGATAGGTTTCTGGCTCTCCGAGAAGTTCACGGGACAGGGTATCGTGACGCGATGCTGCGCTAGGCTGATGGACCACTGCTTCGACGACCTTGAATTCCATCGTTTCGTGCTCGAGGCGGCGACCGACAACACCGCCAGCAGGGCGGTGGCAGAGCGTCTGGGCATGCGCCTCGAAGGGATCACCAAGGACAGGGAGTGGCTGTACGACCACTATGTCGATGCGGCACTGTACGCGATAACCGCGCCAGAGTGGCGCCAGCGCAATCAAGGCTGAATCAGGCCGTGATCCTCGACCGAGCAGTTTCCGGGCGGCAGGCAGGATAGCAAGTCGTCCTGAGCGAGCCCCGTCGCCTTCGAAATCCGATTGGCGACACTCTCCTTCTTCTCGCGCCCCGGCAAGACCTTGGCCCAGCGCTCGAAGTTCTCCGAGATCGTGACAGGCGTGCCTGAGACGGGTATTGGAACACCGTTCACGACCGCCATCCCGATAGCGAGCTCCAGCGACAGCTCGCGGTGCCAGTTCCTCTGCCCGCGTACCACGAACGATCCCCGGGCGAGCGACTCGCCGGTCTCAGTGGTCTTCGACACTTGGCTCCGCCTAACGTGGAAAGCGGTGGCCGCCGCCCCTCCGCCGCCCCAGGCCCTCGACCAGCATACCGCTACTTGCGCAGCCTCTGAGTGCATCGATTCTGGTAGTTCGCGAGCGTCCTCCAGCCCCTCTCCGAGGTTCTGAACTATCTGAAGCGAGGCGACGCCCTCGGGGACGGCCTCGGACGGGTTCTGGTTGTGCGCCAGTCCGTCCTTGAGCTTGAGCGAGCACGAGGGAGCGCCGTGCAGGTCGGCGTGGAAGTACAGGTCGTTGGATGTCAGGTGCTTGCGGACGACGGTGTCGTTGCCCTTCGCATCCCTTCCGCCTATGAGCAGATGCCCGCCCGAGAGCATGGCCCAGCGATGCTTCTCGAACCAGAAGCGCTTGCTTCTCTGCCTACCGCGCAGCCTTCCCGCGGCAGCGTCCTTGGCGGCGCGCTTCTCAGCCTTCTCGCGAGCCTCTTCGGTACCAGCCAGAGCAGCTTGAGCACCCTTGGACTTGCTCTTCTGCGAGCGAGCCTCCTCGAAGTAGCGCTGTGCGTTCTGGTGCACGGTGTGCGCCACTTCGAGCGTGATGCTGGCACCGGGCTCGCCGTCCTCGTCGGGGAGGAAGGCGACGATGGTGCCCTTGACGGGGTCGACGCTGCCGATCCACGGCACATCCACTAGTTTGTCTTCGACGCTCTGCCAGTTCTCGGACTCGACAGCGGCGTTGAATTGAGTCAGGATGGATTCGACATGCTCCCAGTTATCCTGGATGGACTTGCCCAGCTCCTGCGTGATGGCCGCACGCTCGTGGAACCGGTCGATGGCCGCCCTCTGCTGTGTCGCCCTGCGATCCAGCTTGGCCTGCCTCTCGCCCTCGTCCTCACCGGAATCGACCAAACGCTCCTCCTCACGGCGGATGAATGCAGCAGCGTCATAGGATCCGAAGACAGCGTCGTAGGCCAGCGAGAGCGAGCCGACCTCGACCATCATCCCGGCATCCATGTACGAGAGGTCGATTGGGGCGATTTCGGAGATCCCGGCTGAAGCGGTGTCCCTGTCGGCCTCGTTGTCGGCCTCGTTCCACGCCGCCATAGCCTCCGAGTCGACCATCCACATCATCGCGCCGGCGCCTGCGGAGAGCTCATCCAACATCGATTGGATGGCCTGCTCCAGCGCATCGCGCTGCTCGGAGTCGAGAGAGTTGGCATCCATCTTCTCTTCCAGCCCGGCGATGGAGCATACTGTGCTGCCGTATACACGCCCGAAGTTGGCGCGGGCGGCGAGGGTACGAATCAGATTGTGCTCACTGCCATCAAGCAGTTCGTCGAGGGCTGCACGGTCCATCTGGCGCGGGTCCACGGCCTCTGGAGGGGGAGAGTAGGGGACCCCTCTCTTGAGCGTTCGACTAGCGTACTTGGCATGCGTCAGTGGTTGGATGATTACTCCCTCATCATCGAGTAGCAGCACATTTCCATCACGGAACAGTTCGATGATGAGTTTGAGTTGCCCGCCTCCGTGCTCGAAGGTCAGTTCGATGACTCGATCGAAACCATATTGTCTGACAGCGACAAATCTCGAGTTGTTGAGGTGTTTGCGCAGGACCATGGCGAACTGGGACGGTTTCGATGGCATCGGCCTGTCTCGATTCGAGGTGTATACCCTCCTCCCTCTTACGATGACCAAATCAGTTGATGGCTTTCCCTTCCGATTCAGCCTCAAGACCACTTGTTCGTAGTGCGGTTGGTACGCCTTGCGTGCACGGGCACCAATAAGCTCGGAAAGCTCACGCACGACGCGTGCGACATCGAACGAGGAGGACTGCTCACGCATACTGCTCAACCCGGCCGGCTCAACTGCCCTTCATCAGGCAATCGCTTCGCGAAAACTCACCAATTCTTCACCGAGGCCTGAAATTCTTCGATTTCAACCAACACATCAGCCTCGTGCGCGTACTGGTTGCTAGGGACCTCGATCAGGACGGCGTTCGGCAACCTCTCGACGATGTCGAGGACCTTGTCCATGTCGTGCAGGGTGTCGGATGTCGCGGTCATCACCGCGCACGGCACAGTGGCTCCGGAGAGGTCCTGAGGCAGGCTGTACCTGATGTTCACCCTCGAACTCAGCAGCAGCCTCTCGAGGTCTTGGGACATCAGGGTCCTCCGATAGCGTATCCGCTGCCCCTCCTCCTTGGTCCTCCTCTCGACGATCCAGACCGCGAATCGCACAAGCGCTGGATGGATGAACTTCGGTAGCGGCACGTTGAGCAGTACCCTGGCCCACAGGGGGAACGGGAAGTCGGGGTTCGGTGCGAGCAGTATCGACGAGCGACCAGCCAGTACACCGCTCTGGTACGCATCGATGAGCAGGGTTGAGCCCAGAGAGGATGAGAACCAGTCGACCTCCCCCGAATCTATCTCCAGCTCGGCTAGCACAGCAGCGACATCATGACCGTGATGACGCATCTCGAAGTCCTCTCGCCGCACCTTCCTAGTAATGCGAGCACTCTTCTTCTCGCGCGTCTCGATGTAGACAATCGGACGGCGCGTGGCCCATTCGGTCAGCAGCGGGCGCCAGCCCTCGAAGACCGAGCCCCAGCCGGGTACGACCACAACCGGGCTCAAAGAAGCTGCAGACGACTCATCCGGAGTCCATCTGAGGACTCGTACGGAGACACCTTTTGCGACCTCGATCCAGAGTTCCTCGGCGCTGGCCAGCGGAAGCTCGGGCGCGCCGCTCCACAGTTCTTCCATTAAACGAGCCTAAGGAGAAGTGGATTTCAGCCTTCGGTCGAGCGATCATCTGCCACGACGGCCGCCACCGCGCGACCCACCGCCACCGCCGGACCTGCCGCCACCGCGCGACCCACCGCCACCGCCGGACCTGCCGCCACCGCGCGACCCACCGCCACCGATTCTTCTTCTACTGGAATGATGATGCCTTGGATGATGATGCCCGCGCCAGCGCCCCCATCCGGACCAGCGCCTCCATCCGGAGTTGTTGATGATCACAGTTTGCTGCTGGCCACTGAAGCCATTGCCGGTGTAACCCATCGAGTTGCTCGGAGTGTTAGAGTAGCGAGAGTAGACCAAGGCGACGATCAGAATAATTATGAGGATAGGCAGGCAGAAAAGAGCCGCCGCGAATTGCGTGGGCTCGCTCAGGGAAGATTCACTAGGGCCATCGGGGTTGTAGTATACTGAGAGTTCAGCCCCAATCGGGTAAGTCACATTCACGTACTCGTCGATGCACGGATAGTCGAAGGTCTCCCAATCCGTTAACTCCCAAGCGTTGTAGTCGGCTCCGTTTACCGAGTATCCGTAATTGATGTCTGCACTGCACTCCCACTCCTCCCAATAGTTGCATCCGTAATCATCGCAGTATTCGACTTCATACGGTCCATCCCAATACCAAGCGGTCCCGGTTTCGTCCCCATCTCCAAGGATGGTCCCAGTGGTCTCTTCCCATGGCTCAAAGTTGGTATATGAAATTATTCCGGATACACCAGCAACAAGGGTAACTAAAGCTACAATGATGACGAAAAGACCCTCTCCAGGGGACAGCCACCACATACCGAGGAAACCTCCGTGTGCTCGTTCAATGAAATCCTGCTGTTCTTCTGGTGTGAGCTCTCCGTCTTTCGTGGCCTCGTACAACATCCAGTCCTCAATCGAATCGAACCCGTCCCTCATCCACGCTTCTTCACGTGATCGGGCCTCGCCCCGAGCCGTACCCGGAGCTGCGACTGGTTCCTCATCCGGCACCCCGCTCCTTGCGTCCGCCTCGGCCCTCTCCAGCTCGGCTATCTTGGCCTCGTGCTCGGCCTGCGCGAGCTCCTCCTCGCGCTTGAGGCGCTTGGCCTCGGCCTCATTCAGCATCTTCTCGACGTCTTCCTTGGAGGTACCGGCATCCTCGTCATCTTTCCACCACCGGTCGTCCTCAGTCAAGGGAAGCCCACCTGTCAGTGCTAGACACGTGCTACCAGTGTTTTCAATCTTGACCTGGATTCAGAGCGCTGAGTAGCCTCCGCTATCGTGTTCGACCTGACCGGCCCTCTGCAGCTCCTTCAGGTGAGAGAGCGCTTGGTCCTGCGCCAGCAGGGGGTGCGCATCAGGGGTGTCCGAGTAGGCCGCACTGGCTATGTCGGCGAGGTTCGAGTTGCCTTCCCTGACCGCCTCCAGAACCCTCTGTTGTCGGGCCTTCCGGTGCTCGATGTAGTGGGTCAGCAGCTTCTCGGGGTTAGCAACCGGAGGCCCATGGCCTGGGAAGAGCATCTTCGGCTTCAGCGCCCGCAGCCTCTCGAGCCCGGAGATGTAGGCCCCCATGTCGCCCTCGCCCGAGGGGACCAGGATGGTTCCGACGACCGAGCAGTTGTCGCCGCAGACGATACCCGCATGACCGACCAGGCAGATCTGCCCGGGACAGTGGCCCGGGCTTTCGATCACCTCCCAGCGCACCTCGCCGCTAGCCCCCTCGAGAGTGAATGAGTCACCTTCTCTCAGCACCCTGTCGGAATCGCACTCCGGAATCACTTCGTGGGTCTGCTCGCTGGCCCAGATGGGTGCTGTGTAGAGCTCTGAGATCCGGTTCAAGTCGCCGATGTGGTCAGGGTGCCTGTGGGTGAATATGGTGGCGATGATCGAACTACCGTCGGAGCGAATCTCATCGATCTTCAGGGCGAGTTCCTCCATCGCCTCATCGGTTTTCGCTGCCGCGTCGACGACGACTCTCTGACCGCCCCTCTCCCCGAGCACGTAGCAGTTGGTGTGGGTCGCAGGCGGCAGGGTGGCTGTCGGAATCAGGACGCACTCGACCCCGGGCGCGAACTCGAACCTGTGCCGTCCCGAGGGCGGGTCTGCTGCGAGCGAGTCGCAAGCCGACCGCAAATCACCCTCGCGCCCGATGGCCTCGACCAGGTCGCGCGCGAGGGTGACTATGGGAGGGGGAAGGCGGAGCTCGTTGCCCTCCCAAGAGGAAAGCAGGTCTGAGGGCCGCCACCAGCGGAACTCGTCGAACTCGCTGCGTCCAGGCGGGAAGCTGGGCTGGGCGTCGGAGCTGCCTATCGGCACGTGGAAGAACAGGTTATGGAAGCGGGTCGGGGCCTGAGGAGGCGTGATTCGCTCTGTGATCACCTCGCAGTGGAAACCCTCGACTGAGAGCCTGCCCGACTCCATTGCCTCGAGCCATCCTGACTTATCGTTGCAGACTAGCTTCCTCACGTCCGCGGATACCTCGATGAAGCCGCCGCTGCCATCAGGGGCGATGCCGACCTCCTCGACCATCTCTCTCAGCAGCGCGAAGGCGGCGAGGCGGTCTCCGCCGCGTTCCGAAAGCCACTCGGGGTGGGCTGGGGCGGCGTGCCTGTCGGCTCTGCTGATTCCGCCCCCCGGGAATGACCAGAGGTCGGGGAACGTCGGCAACTCGGACACACGGTGCCCGAGGAGAATCTCATGGCCGCCCAAGCGCTCCCTGCTGAGCATCACCGAAGCCGACGGGCGAGGTGCCCCTTCTTCCGACCGAGGCAACTCCACGCCGTCTGGCAACTCGCCCACGGGCCTTCGACGGGGTGCATCGCTTCAATCTCGCTACAATAACGATTGAATACGGAAGCGAACCTTCGCCGGCCATGGGCTCGGTCACTATTGCGAACACCAGCACCGAGACCGGGGATAGGCTCCATCAGGTTGAGATGCCGATGTTCGGGCTCGGCGTCTACCTGATGGGCGAGCCCGGAGAGTGCAAGGCCTCCGTGCTGTACGCGCTCGAGCAGGGTTACAGGCTGATCGACACCGCGATGGCATACGGCAACGAGCACGAGGTCGGCGAGGCCGTCAGGGAATCAGGAATTCCCCGAGATGAGATTTTTGTCGTAACAAAGTTACGACAACCTCATGCTAACAGTCACGAGGAGACCGTCCAGAGGTGCCAGCAGAGCCTTGCGAACCTCGGTCTGGACCACGTGGACCTGTACTTGATTCACGCGCCACCCGGGGACATCGATGCGAGGGCCCCGGTCTGGCGCGGCATGGAGGAGTGCCTGTCCAATGGTTGGACCCGTTCCATCGGGGTGAGCAACTACGGCGCACACCATCTCGACGCCATGCTGTCCCACGCCAGCGTGATGCCCTCGGTTAATCAGATCGAGGTCAACCCGTGGCTCCAGCGCCCCGCTCTCCGAGCGGCCACAGAAGGCGTCGGAGCGGTGGCCATGGCCTACTCACCGCTGGCCCGCGCCCACAAGATCTCCGAGGCGGGAATCACGGATATCGCCGCCTCGCTCGGCTGCACACCTGCCCAAGCTGCAATCAAGTGGTGCTTGGACGCGGGCGCCATCACCATACCGAAGTCCAGCAACCCGGTAAGGATCTCGGAGAACCTCGCCGCGCTCGAGGTGGACTTGACAGGGACCGAGCAGGCCTTCGCCGCGCTCGAGGAGTCGTACATCTCTGGATGGGACCCGACTTCGGAGCCGTGAGGTAGACATGAAGGCCCCCGAGTCCATCGAGGAGGAACTCGCGATCATAGCGGAGGCCATCGATGCCGGGATTGACCCGTTCCCGCCTAAGAAGGAGCCGACTGGATGGGCGAAGGCAGCCTTGGGCTGGTTCATGGTCATCATCATGGTGAGCTGGGTCTCTCAGTTGCTCTACCGCTCACTGTGACGCGCTAATGGTAGTCCCTCCCGGATTCGAACCAGGGTCACGAGATCCAGAGTCTCGTATGATGGACCACTACACTAAGGGACTAGCGAACGACGGAGT